>NZ_CP027669.1:652869-1305738 GCF_003008595.1 Simplicispira suum
TGCAATCTCAGCCCTCTTTGACGGCGGGCAGTTTGCCCAGGTCTATCTGGGCGGCGAGCCCCTGACGCAGGAAGTGGCGCAAAGCAGCGACTTCCAGCTCGCCATGTGGGTGGCCATGGTGCTGTACCTGCCGCTGTCGCTCTTGTTCTGGCATGCGCCGGGGCTGGTGCACTGGCACGGCGTCCCGCCCGTCAAAAGCCTGTTCTTCAGCTTCATCGCCTGCGTGCGCAACCTGGGCGCATTCACGGTGTACGGCCTGGGCTGGCTGGCAGTGTTTGCCATGGGCGGCGTGGTCATGAGCCTGATCACCGCCTTGCTGGCGGCCATGGGCCTGGGCAGCGGCGCCACCGTGATGGGCGGCGCCATGGTGGCGCTGGCACTGATGCTGGCAGCCATGTGCTTTACCTCGATTGTGTTTACCTTTCGGGATTGCTTTGAGCCGCCGCAGCAGCCAGACGCGCAAAATGCCAGCGATGCGCTCCCCGCCCCGGAACCCTCGCCACCCGCCGCCGACTGACCGTGCGCTGCTGCAGCGGCGCCAGCTGTTGCAGGCCGCAAGCCTGTGGGCGGCCACCGGTGGCTGGCAGGCCGCGTGGGCACAGGCAACAGAGAGTTTGCCAAGCCGTGTCGTCGAACTGCGCGGCGACGTGCTGCGCAATGGCACCCGCATCGGCCTGCAAGACGCCATTGCCGCAGGCGATCGCCTGGAGACCGGCCCCGGCTCCCGCGTGGTGCTGACCGTGGGCGACAGCGCATTTCTGGTCCGCGAAAACACCCATTTGGCACTGGAAGGCGAGAGCCCCGTTGCTGTGCGCGTACTGCGCCTGCTGCATGGGGCCGTGGCCAGCGTCTGGAGCCGCGGCACCGACCGCCGCTTGGTCACGCCCACCCTGGTAGCGGGCATCCGAGGCACCGGCGTGTACGCCGAGGTGCATGCCGAGCAGGACTATCGCAGCTATTTCTGCAACTGCTACGGCACCGTGGACATTGCTGCAGGTGCGGACCGGACTGTCAGCGAATCCACCTACCACCAGTCCTTCTGGGCGGAGGCGAGCCCACGCAATGGGCAAAGCCTGTTCCCGGCCCGCGCCATCAACCACACCGACGAAGAGATGGAGATGCTCGCCGCCCTGGTGCGCCAGCGCACAGCCTGGCAAATCACCGGCGTAAAGGGAAGCAGGGACGGAAGCGGTCACCAATACGAAAAAGGTTCCCAGACAACCCCTGGCCCTGGCTATGGAAATATCAACTGAAAGCGTGCCGGGCCCCCGCCAGGGATATCCTTGCATGGACGTCCCTCGCGTCGTCGATGACATATTTCTTTCAAGCCAGTGAGAAACGGCATGGTCGGCCAATGGCACAGTTGCACCGACTGTTTTTCAGGGCTTTTTCGGCCCCACCTTGGGGACATCCAGAAAATAACTCATGCGCTTGCGGGGACTCAGGTAGTCGTAGGCTTCGGGACTGAGCTGGCTGGGTTTTAAGCTGGCGCTGATCTCGATATCGGTTTCCTGGCTTAAATCCAGAATAATCGCTTCGCTTTTCGGCACACTGGGATCATGAATCAACACGCTGGGGCGCAATGGCTTTCCAGGATTGATCGAAATGACCATGCCCAGCGCTTCGTCCGATAATTTCACCAGCGTGCCGGGTGGATAAACGCCCATGCAGCGGATAAACATGGTCAGCGCCGCCGGATCCAACAAGTGCCGCTGTTGTTTGAACATCAGCGACAAAGCCTCAAACGGCGTCAGCGAATCGACCGGATTGGCGCGGTTGCAGTGATTGTCATAGGTATTGACAACGCTGACAATTCGAGCCAGTAAAGTGATTTGCTCGCCGCGCAAACGTTCTGGGTATCCACTGCCGTCCATGTATTCATGGTGCTGACCGATGATATCCAATGCACCCTTCGGCAAGCCAAGTTTGGCCACCACATTCAGGCCATACTGGCAATGCAATTGCAGCAGGTTTTTTTCTGCGCGGTTAAGAGGGAGCGTTGAATTCACAATCCGCGTGGGGATTTCCACCTTGCCAATATCATGGAAGAGGCAACCGATGCCTACAGCTTTGATGTCGTCCGCTGGCAGCGCCATCTCTTTGGCCAGCATCATTGCCAGCACCGACACATTGAGCGAATGAAAATACACATCCTCACCGGCGATTTTGTCGTTCATGAGGTGGATTGCGATGCTCCTGTCGGCCAGCAGATCATCAAGCATATGCTGCACCAATTGGTCCGCTTCGGCATAGGCATCTTGCGGCCTCGAAAAAACGCTGCGCTCGATATTTTTCAAGGTGCTGCCCGCCTTGGCAAATTTTTTCTCGCATTCGGCAATGGCAGCCCGCTCAGCAATAATTCTTTCGATACGCGCTTTTTTCTCGCTCATCAGCGCGTCTTCTTCTGCGCTAGGCACAACCACTTCTACTTGCTCCGGCGCCTTGGTGGCCAAAGGCAAAGGACGGGTTGACGAACGGCTCGGGTCCACTCGAATATGCCGAATACCGAGCCGCTTGATGGCATCAATCTGTGCAGTATTTTTCAAGACGAAACTATTGCGCGCAAATGCATGATCCAGCCAATTCATGTCGAGATGCACATACAGGCCGATGCACAATTGATCGACAGAGATGGTGCGTGTGACAGGAGAATTCATTGGGCAGGTGGCAAATGGATCAAACTAATCGCGTCGGCTCGAAATGGAGGCCCGCGACTGCGGAAACGCTGGAGCGTCGACTCACAGCGGCACCGAAAACTCATAAGAAAGGAACGCCTCGTCCCGCTTCCAGCCATTTGCTTCATAAAGGGCTTGGGCGCTTTTGTTCCCCACCTCCGTAGACAGGGACAGCCGAACGGCCCCCACGGTTTTTGCGAACGCGACAGCAGCAGCAATCAGTTTGCCGGCAACACCTTGTTTGCGGGCTGAGGTATCCACGAAAAGATCGTTCAGCACAAAGATTCTGGCGAGCGACACCGAGGAAAAGCTGGGGTAGAGCTGCGCAAACCCAACCGGCATGTCGCCGTCGAACGCGAGAAACAACACCGACTCGCCATGATTGAACCGTGCAAGCAGAAACGCCTTCGCCGCGTCGACGTCGCTCCCGCGACCATAGAACTGGCGGTAACGGTCGAACAGCGCAGCGAGTGCGTCGAGGTCGGACAGGGCAGCTTGACGGACCGCAACCTTGTTCATCGTGCTTCCTGGTGCTTTTTGGGCTCTAGCCCGTAGTAAAAAACCCATGCCGCCACGAAATACACCACCGGATAGGATGCGACATAAATGAGCAAAGACAGGTAGGCGAAGACCTGATTTTCTGCGAGAAAGATCGCCCTCGCCAGCACGGCAGCAAGCGCGGCGGTGTAACACAACAACGCCAGGTAGGCGCCTGCGGTTGCGGCCAACCAAAGACGGCGATGCCGACCTGGAAGCCGCAACATACCGGCCCAGAGTTTGCGGGGAATCTCGACCAGCCGAAACAGCGCCAGACCAAAAACAAACGGAAAAATCAGGGCAGGCAGCACGAACATCTTGCGCGCTCGCTTCAATCCACCAGCGTCAACTTCGCCACCGCCAGCGCCAGCCACTTGGTGCCATGGCGCGCAAAACTCACCTGCGCCCGCGCATCGTCGCCCGTGCCTTCAATGGCCAGCACCTTGCCTTCGCCAAACTTGGTGTGGAACACCTTCTTGCCTGCAGACAGCCCGTGCGCCGCAGGCAGCTTTTGCGGCGGCACCGGCGGGCTGGCAAAGCGCTCGGAATTCAAGCCAAATTGGCCTCTAGCGCTCGTCCCATAAGCGCTAGCAGCTTCTGAAAACGGAGCAGTCCGGCCAAACGCGGATTGTTTGGGCGTAATCCATTTGAGCGCCGATTCGGGCAGTTCGTCGAAGAAGCGGCTCTTCATGGCGTAGCGCGTCTGACCGTGCAGCATGCGCGTTTGCGAGTGGCTCAGGTACAGGCGCTTTCTGGCGCGCGTGATCGCCACGTACATCAGGCGGCGCTCTTCCTCGATACCACCCTGTTCACTCAGGGCGTTTTCGTGCGGGCACAGGCCCTCTTCCAGGCCGCCAATGAAGACCACATCGAACTCCAGACCCTTGCTGGCGTGCACCGTCATCAGCTGCACGGCGTCCTGCCCGGCCTGGGCCTGGTTGTCGCCGGCTTCGAGCGCGGCGTGGGTCAGGAAGGCGCCGAGGGGCGAGAGGGTTTCGCCGGTGTCCTGGTCAACCCCCGGCGGGCCGGAAAGGGGCGCATCCAGCAGCGGCGCGTTGAGGTCCAGCCCTTGGCTGGCCGGGCTTTGGGTCAGCGGCTCTCCATGCTCATCGAGAGGCAGCGCCACGGCGTCGCGGCCAAAGCCCTCCAGCATGACAAAGCTCTCAGCGGCGTTGACGAGCTCTTCCAGGTTTTCGACCCGGTCCTGGCCGTCGCGCTCGGCGCGGTAGTGTTCCAGCAGGCCACTGGCTTCCAGCATCTGCTCGATGATGGCGCGCAGCGTCTGGCCCTGTGTCTGCTCGCGCAGCACGTCGATTTGCGCGACAAAGGCGGTCAGGTTGCTGCCGGCCTTGCCGCTGATGGTGCTGACCGCGTCGTGCAGCGAGCAGCCGGCGCCATTGGCGGCGTCCTGCAGCAGCTCCAGGCTGCGTGCGCCAATGCCGCGCGGCGGAAAGTTCACCACGCGCAGGAAGCTGGTGTCGTCCTGCGGGTTCTCCAGCAGGCGCAGATAGGCCAGCGCGTGCTTGATTTCGGCGCGTTCGAAAAACCTAAGGCCGCCATACACCCGGTAGGGCACTGCGGCGTTGAACAGCGCTGTTTCAATGACCCGGCTTTGCGCGTTGCTGCGGTACAGGATGGCGACTTCCTGCCGCGCCACGCCGTCGCTGCGCACCAGTTGGCGGATTTCGTCCACCATCCACTGCGCTTCCTGCAAGTCGCTCGCCGCCTCGTACACGCGCACCGGTTCGCCGGGGCCTTGCTCCGTCCGCAGGTTCTTGCCCAGGCGCTTGCTGTTGTGCGAGATAAGCGCGTTCGCGCTGTCCAGGATGTTGCTGTAGCTGCGGTAGTTTTGCTCCAGCTTGATCTGCCGCTCGACGTCGAACTCGCGCACGAAATCCTGCATGTTGCCCACGCGCGCGCCGCGAAAAGCATAGATGCTCTGGTCGTCGTCGCCCACCGCCATCACGCTGCCCTGCGGCTCGAAATGGCCGGCCACTTCGTCGCCGGCGAGCTGCTTGAGCCATGCGTACTGCAGCTTGTTGGTGTCCTGAAACTCATCCACCAGGATGTGCGCAAAGCGGCGCTGGTAGTGCGCCCGAATCGGGTCGTTGTCCCGCAGCAGCTCGAAGCTGCGCAGCATCAGCTCGCCGAAATCGACCACGCCTTCGCGCTGGCACTGCTCTTCATACAGCTGGTAGATCTCGACCTTCTTGCGCGCGTCACTGTCGTGCGTGGGCACGTCGCCGGGGCGCATGCCCTCTTCCTTGCAGCCGGCAATGAAATACTGCAGCTGCTTGGGCACGAAGCGTTCGGTGTCGACGTTGTATTGCTTGCACAGGCGTTTGATGGCCGAGAGCTGGTCTTGCGTGTCCAGAATCTGGAACGCCTGCGGCAGACCAGCTGCCTTGTGGTGCGCGCGCAGCAGCCGGTTGCACAGGCCGTGGAAAGTGCCAATCCACATGCCGCGCACGTTCACCGGCAGCATGGCCGAGAGCCGCGCCACCATTTCCTTGGCGGCCTTGTTGGTAAAGGTGACCGCCAAAATGCCGCCCGGCGTGGCCAAGCCGTTTTGCAGCAGCCAGGCGATGCGCGTAGTGAGCACGCGGGTTTTGCCGGAACCGGCCCCGGCAAGGATGAGCGCGTGGCCCGACGGCAGCGTCACGGCGGCAAGCTGCTCGGGGTTGAGGTTCGCCAGCAGCGGCGAAGGGGTTGGCGACGGCGCAGCGCCTTGCGGAGGGAAGGCGTCGCCCTGCGGCGCGCGCGAAACCGGGTCTTGTGGGAACATGCGCCGATTGTAGAAAGCGAGGCCCTATGAAATTTTCCCCCGCCACGGTGCCACTGCTGCTGCCCTTGTTGATGGCGCTGCATCTGCCGCTCGCGATCGCGCAAAACGCTTGCAGCAGTGACGGGGCGCCTGCCCCGCACGCCCTCTACGAGCGTTTTTTAAGCGCGGATTGCGCCGACTGCTGGAGCAGCGCCAGCTTTGCACCCGGCACAAGTGCCGCAGTGCTCGACTGGATCGTGCCGGGACGCGCAGGCGACGATGCACCCCTGTCTGCTGCCGCAAGCACCGAGGCACTCAGCCGGCTGCAAGCCATGGGCCGCCTGCCGCCTGCCGCCACCGACGTCCACGTCGCGGCCGTGGCGCAGCGCCTGCCCGGCCGCTTGCGCGTGTCCTTTGGTCCGGCCGTCGGCGGCTACGTAGGCACCACCATCAGCTACCTTGGAGCCTTGCCGCACGACGCAGCGGGTGAATGGACGCTGTCGGTCGCGCTCGTCGAGCAGATTCCAGAAGGAGTGGAAGGCACGCCCGTGAGCAGGAATTTGGTTCGAAACCTGTTCCAGCGCAAGTGGAACGTGCGCGACCAGCTATTAAAAAGTGAGCTGCGCAACCTGCCTCGCGATACCCGATGGATAGAACGCCGCTCCATGCAGCTGACACCCAGCACCGACCCGAACCGCCTGGCGCTGATTGGCTGGATGGAGGACCCCAATGGCCAAGTCGTCGCCACCACGCGCGCCCAGTGCGCTGCAGCCAGGCAATAACGCCTGCGCCAGCGCATTGCGCGCCAGACCGGTACAATCAACCACCGGGCCCAAGTTTCTTGGCGCCCGGTTTTTTTGTGCCTGCGCAAGCAGGGATCGGGTGGCCTCACTGCAGGCGCCCCGCAAGAGCCGGGGCCAAGCCAAGCGCCCACCGCAGGGCAGTGTTTGCCTCTGCGGCCTTCTACGGAGCTTGGAATCTTTATGGAAATCTTCGACTACGACAACGTGCTGCTGCTGCCGCGCAAGTGCCGTGTGCAAAGCCGCGCCGAGTGCGACGCGGGCGTGGAACTCGGTGGACGACGCTTTCGCCTTCCGGTCGTGCCCTCGAACATGAAAACGGTGGTGAACGAGTCCATCTGCGAATGGATGGCCAGGAGCGGCTACTTTTACGTGATGCACCGCTTCGACTTTGACAACTTGAAGTTCGTGCGCGACATGACCGAGCGCGGCGTGTATTCGTCGATCTCGCTGGGCGTCAAGCAGCCCGATTACGACACCGTGGCCCAACTGATCGCCGAGGGGCTCTCACCCGACTACATCACCATCGACATCGCCCATGGCCATGCCGAGACCGTGCACGCAATGATCACGCACCTGAAGGAAAAGCTCCCGCGCGCCTTCATCATCGCGGGCAACGTGGCCACGCCCGAGGCGGTGATCGACCTGGAAACCTGGGGCGCCGATGCCACCAAGGTTGGCGTCGGCCCGGGCAAGGTCTGCATCACCAAGCTCAAGACCGGTTTTGGCACCGGCGGCTGGCAGCTCTCGGCGCTCAAGTGGTGCGCGCGCGTGGCCACCAAGCCCATCATTGCCGACGGCGGGATTCGCAGCCATGGCGACATTGCCAAGAGTGTGCGCTTTGGCGCCAGCATGGTGATGATTGGTTCGCTCTTTGCAGGGCACGAGGAATCCCCCGGTCGGACCGTGGAAGTCAATGGCGAGCTGTTCAAGGAGTACTACGGCTCGGCGAGCGACTTCAACAAGGGCGAGTACCGGCACGTTGAAGGCAAGCGGATCCTCGAACCCATCAAAGGCAAGCTGGCCGACACCCTGATCGAGATGGAGCAGGACGTGCAAAGCTCCATCAGCTACTCGGGGGCACCCGGCTGATGGACATTCGCAAGGTCAACTACGTGATCCTTGGCGGAGACAATGCGGGCGAGCATCTGCTGATGTGACCCTTGGCGCACGCAGCAGGCCCAAGGCCATGTCGTGCAGCGCCTGCCCCGGCGTCGCCAGCGTGTCGAGAATGCTGAAATGATGGAGCCCCGGCAGCGCTGCCGTCTGGGGAACGATGGCGGTGCCCCAGGCAGCTTGCATGAGCTGGTTCTGCCGCAAGAATTCCGCACTCTCGTCACCGCCCGCGGCACACCACAGCTCGCCCTGGGCTGGTACAGGCTGGCGCGCAGGGCTGGCCTGCTGGATTTGCCCTGGCGTGAGCCGCAGCACCGACTGGTAGCGCGGCGTGTGCATCAGCGGCTCCAGATCGTGCACGCCCGAAATCGACAGTGCATTGCGAAGCCGGGGCACCGGACTCTGGGAACTTTCATCGCGCCCCGCGGTGCACAACAGCATGGCGGCGATCTGACCGCCCGCAGAGTGCCCTGCCACCGTGATGCGCGCCGGGTCTCCGCCATGGCGCGCAATGTTCTCGCCGACCCAGGCGAGAGCACGCTCCATTTGCTCCAGGATCATTGGAATCGACACCGGCTGCGAGGCGGTGCCAGGGCACAGCGCGTAGTTGACCACCACCACACAACAGCCTTGCTGGCAAAAGGCCGGCGCCACAAAGGAATGGTCTGACTTGTCCAGCGCACTCCAGTAGCCGCCATGGACAAACACCAGCACCGGCGCGCCCGCGTTGCTTTGCGGCCCTCGCGCAGGAAAGATATCCAGGGTTTCGCTTGCAGCAGGGCCATAGGCAAGGTCCAGCACACCGGCCTGGCCACGCCGAACCACCGCTGAATCGTCGGCCCAGCGCTGAAGGTATTCACCGCAATCCGGAACGAGCGCACGGTTGTTGTACATGCTCTCGTACCAGGCGGCGTCATGCAAGGCGATGCTCATAGATTCCATTTCTTGCGCTTGGACAGGGATCCATCATGCTACAGGCGGCTATCCTTTGACGGTTGCAGACACTCCTCAGTGCGATCTGCAGAGCGCCATCTGGTGCGGTTTACTGCAAAACACCTTGAACCTGGGTGCGGCGCGGCTGCAAGCCAGATGACAGCCAGCCGAGCACCAAGCGCACCATGATGGTGATTCAACCCCTTCTGGAACATGTCCATGCCCGACCTCTCACACCCCCGCATTGCCCTGCTCGGGGTTGGCCTGATGGGATTGCGCGCCGGACGGCGCCTTCTGCAGGCCGGCTTCCCGGTCTATGCCTGGAACCGCTCATCCGCCAAAACCCAGCTGCTGGCCGACGACGGTGCCATTGGCTGCATGAGTCCCGGCGAAGCCACGGCCCAGGCCGACATCACCATCAGCTTTCTTGAAAACGGGACAGTCGTCGGCCAGGTCCTGTTTGACCAGGGCGCCGCCAAAACGATGGCGCCCGGAACGCTGTTTATCGACATGGCCTCGACCCAGCCACGCGAGGCGCGCGATCACGCTGCGCGCCTGAGCGAAATGGGTGTGGACCACCTCGACGCCCCCGTTTCGGGCGGTACCGTCGGCGCCGAAGCCGGGACGCTGGCCATCATGGTCGGCGGCAGATCCGTGGACTTCCAACGCGCGCAGGAAGTCTTTCAGGTACTGGGACGCTCGACGCTGGTTGGACCGCACGGTGCAGGTCAGTTGGCCAAACTGGCCAACCAGATGATCGTCGGCGTCACCATCGGCGCTGTGGCCGAAGCGCTGCTTTTTGCTGCCAAGGGCGGCGCCGACATGGCCAAGGTGCGCGAAGCCATCGGCGGGGGCTTTGCCGACAGCCGCATTCTGCAACTGCATGGCCAGCGCATGGTGGAACGCGACTTCGCCCCGCGCGGCAGCATGAACGTGCAGCTCAAGGATCTGCGCAACGTCCTCGCCACAGCGCAGGAGATCGGCTTTGATGCACCGGTCACTGCGCTGCTCGAAGGGCTGTATGCCCAAAGCATCGAGCACGGCCTGGGCGAACTCGACCACAGCGGCCTGTTTGTCGAACTCGCCAGCCGCAATGCGATGCAGTAATCGAGCCGGTGCGGGCCCGATGGGGTCGATTTTCTGGATATAATTTCGCTCTCTGCTGCACTGCAGAAACGTTTTTAAGTGGGTTCTTAGCTCAGTTGGTAGAGCAGCGGACTCTTAATCCGTAGGTCGAGTGTTCGAGCCACTCAGGACCCACCACTTACAAAGGGAACTGGCCATTGCGCCCGTTCCCTTTTTCTTTTGTTGTTCCGGGCGCCTGGCGCAGGATATCAAGCACGCTTTCGCCGGCCGCTCGATAATTGCACGGCATCCCGCTCGGCACGCCAGCGCCCATTTTTCTCAAAGAACTGCTTTTCCATGAATCCGCAAGCCAACGAATTGTGGCGCGGTCCGCGCTGGGCCCTGGCCGTCTTGCTGGCGCTGCTGGGCATGCTGGGGCCGTTCTCGATCGATACCTACCTGCCCGCCTTTTCGGGCATCGCCACCGCCCTGGGCGCGACACCGGTGGAAATGCAGCAGACGCTCTCGGCCTATCTGTTTGGCTTTGCGTTCATGAATCTGTTCCATGGGGCGCTGGCGGACAGCTTCGGCCGCCGCCCCGTCGTGCTGTGGGGCATTGCCGTCTTCACGCTGGCGTCGGCGGGTTGCGCACTGTCGCAAAGCATTGGGCAACTGGTTTTCTTTCGCGCTCTGCAGGGCTTGTCGACGGGCGCTGGCATCGTCGTCTCACGCGCCGTCATTCGCGACATGTTTCCGCCGGCGCAAGCGCAAAAGGTGATGAGCCAGGTCACCATTTATTTCGGCGCAGCACCCGCCATAGCGCCGATCGTCGGCGGATGGCTGCTGGTACACACGGGTTGGCACAGCATTTTCTGGTTCCTGACCTTGGTGGGCGTGGCGCTTTGGCTGGCCAACTACCGCCTGTTGCCCGAGACGCTGCACGCAGACCATCGCCAGCCGTTCGAAGTGCGCCACCTGATGCGTGGCTATTGGCAACTGGGATCGAGCCCACGCTTTCTTTTGCTGGCTCTGGCCAGTGGCGTGCCATTCAACGGCATGTTCCTGTACATCCTCGGCGCACCCGCTTTTCTGGGTGACCACCTCGGACTGGGGCCGCAGGAGTTTTTCTGGTTTTTCATACTGACCATTTCCGGCATCATGTCCGGCGCATGGCTCAGTGGTCGACTGGCCGGCAAGATTGCGCCCAAGCGCCAGATCCGGCACGGTTTTGTGATCATGCTGACGACCTCGCTGCTGAACCTGCTGGCCAACCTGCTGTTTCCCGCGCATGTGTCCTGGGCGCTGGTACCCATTGCGGTGTTCGCCTTTGGCTGGGCGCTGATGGTGCCCGTGGTGACGCTGCTGGTGCTCGATTTGTACCCGGCGCGACGCGGCATGGCGTCGTCACTGCAGGCATTTATCGGCTCGGTGGCCAATGGCACGGTGGCGGGCCTGCTGGTGCCGCTGGTGATGCATTCGACCGCCTTGATGGCTTTGTCTTCGCTGCTGATGCTGAGCGTCGGCCTGGCCGCATGGATCTACCTGCACCACCGCTGGCCCGAAATCGGCCGCAGCGCCATACTGGCCTGAACCTTCAGCGGCGGCGCCGGTCGGCGGGACGCTCTTCGTAGTAGCGCGCCTTTTCCGCATACATGGCCTGGTCGGCGCGGTGCAGCGCCGCCTCCACCTGGTCTCCGCTACTGCAACTGGCCACGCCAATGGCCAGACTAAGCGACTGGCCGGAATAGAACTGGTTGTTCAACTCCACCAGTGAAAGAATGCGCTCGGTCAGCGCCATTGCGCCACGCTCGTCCGTTCCCGGAAGCAAAATGGTGAATTCATCGCCCCCGATGCGCGCAGCGCAGGCCGAGGCGTCGACTGCTTTGGCCAGCACCTCACCCACACGGCGCAGCAGGGCGTCGCCTGCTGCATGGCCCTCATCGTCGTTGACGCTCTTGAGGCCATTGAGATCGATGGTCACCACGCTGAGCGGCCACGGACCCTTGCGCGTGATGCGGTTGAGTTCTTCAACAAAGAACGCACGGTTGCGCAGTTGCGTCAGCACGTCGTGCTTGCCCAGGTACTCAAGGTAGGCCTCGGCCTTCTTGCGCGCCGTGATGTCCACCAGCGACAGCAGGACCAAGCCCCAGTCGTCGCGGTGGCCGTCAAGCACCGAAAACTGCATGTGGATATGGACAGCGTCTCCGGACAGCGCGTAGTTCACCACTTCGCGCTGCTGAACCAATTTGCCGTCCCACAAGTCCTGCAATTGCTCGGCAAAGGACTCCTCCATCTCACCCCGGAAGATGCGGGGAATGTTGTTCAGCAAGACTTCTTTGCTCGCAGCGCCAAACATCTGCAAGGTCTGTTGGTTGACGTCGATGACGCGTATTTCCTGCATGCAGCGCGAAACGAACTCCGCGTGGACTTTGAGAAAGGTTTTGAAATCGCGTATGCCCTGGGCACGCACGTCATCGAGCAAGCGCTTGACGGCGCTGAAATCTTCAACCCAAAGGGAAACGGGCGAATGATCGAACAGATCGCGGGCGTAGCGCTCGCTGCGCTGCAGGTGCCGCGTGGATTGAGTTTGCGCCGTCACGTCTTCCAAGGACACCAAGACCCGGCTCCAGGTGTGCTCGTGCCCGGGCAGGATGCGGGCGTGCACCAACACATCAAGGCGCCGGCCATCAAGGGCGTAGTTCACCGTCTGGTTGTCAAAACCGAGCGCACCGGCCCACAGTTGGTCTAACTCGTCGGCCACGCGGGTGTGCATGTCATCGCGGAAAACGCGATCGAGCTGCGAGAACAGCTCGTCGGAGCTGGTGGCAGCAAACAATGTCAGCGTGCGCTGGTTGGCGCGCAGCACTTTGAGGCTGGCCGTGCATTGGCGCACCCGGTCAGCGTCGGCCTCCAAATGGGCGCGCAGGTCGGTTACGCCTTCGGCACGCCAAGTATCGAAAAGTTGTTTCAACGCACTGAAATCTTCCAGCCAGAGTGACACCGGTGCCAGCTCGAACATGTGCTCGAAATCGGTGTCGGAAGTGGGGGCAGACTGCACCATAAAAGCTCCTCTTCTGCGCATTATTGACGGGTTCAAGCGCGCTTTGCCCCGTTACAGCGACAAAAGGCCGACTCCTTGCGGAGCCGGCCTTCAGCTTCGATGCGTGACGCGATCAGCGTGCGGGACGCGCGGGTCGCTTGCGCGCGTCGTGCGGGGTGAACGACTTGCCGCCCGGCGCACCGGGCTTGGCAAACGCCGGTTTGCGGGGGGCGAAATCGCCACGTGGCGCAGCGCCATCGCCGCGCGCTCCGGCATAACCGCCGCGCCCGGCATCACCAAAACCTGGCTTGCGGCCAAAGCCATCGGCGTCGCGGCGCGGCGCGAAGGAACGTCCATCGGGCGCACCCTGTACCCGCTGGCGGTCATTGAAACCGCCACGGCCGTCGCTGCGCGATGCGCCGGCATAGCCGCGATCACGCGACGGCTGCTCACGGCCACCACGGTCGCTGAAATTGCCTTGCGCAGGACGGGTCGACGGAAAGCGCTGCGTGGGTTCGAGGCCAGGAATCACTTCCGCCTTGAGCTGCTGGCGCGTATAGCCTTCAATATCGAAGATTTTTCGGCGATCGCGGAATTCGGCAAAGGTAATGGCCAGACCGTCGCGCCCGGCACGGCCGGTACGGCCAATGCGGTGGGTGTAGTCCTCTGCCTTCATGGGAAGACCGAAGTTGAAGACGTGGGTGACGGTGGGCACGTCAATACCACGCGCTGCAACGTCGGTGGCCACCAAAATCTGCACCTGGCCCTGGCGCAGCGCCATGAGACGCCGGTTGCGCAGGCCCTGGCTGAGCGCTCCATGCAGTGCCACAGCGCTGAAACCTTCTTGCTGCAGGTCGGCAGCCAGGCCGTCGCACTCGATTTGGGTGCTGGCAAACACAATCGCCTGGTTGATCGTGGTGTCGCGCAGCCAGTGGTCGAGCATCTTGCGCTTGTGCTGCAGGTTGTCTGCCCAGTACAGGATCTGCTTGATGTTCGAATGCTTTTCCTGGGGCGAATCGATCTGGATTTTCTGCACCGAAGAGCCGCTGTCGTGCATCACGCGCAGGGCAAGCTGCTGAATACGCGGCGCAAAGGTGGCGCTGAACATCATGGTCTGCTTGCGCTGGCTGGTGAGCTGGTTGATCTCGGCGAGATCGTCCGAGAAGCCCAGGTCGAGCATGCGGTCGGCTTCGTCCACCACCAGAAACTGCACCTGGTCGAGCTTGATCTGCATGGAGCGCTGCAAGTCAAGCAGGCGGCCGGGCGTGGCCACCACGAGATCGGCATTCTGCAGTTTGGCAATCTGCAACTGGTAGGGCATGCCGCCGACCACGTTGGCCACGCGCAGGCCTCGGGCATGCTTGACGAGGTCGATGGCGTCGTGCGCCACCTGCTGGGCGAGCTCGCGCGTCGGGCAGACGATGAGCGCGCCTGGCACGGCTGGCTTGAAATTGCGGTTGTTGGTCGGGTCCTTGCGCTTGGCACGCTTCGGGGGCGCCTCACCGCGCGCAATCGCCTCGGCAGCGGCGCGCTCGTACTCGGCGCGCGCCTGTTCGGCCGCCTCGGCCTGCTGGCGCAGCAAGGTGTTGAGCACCGGAAGCAGGAACGCCGCCGTCTTGCCGCTGCCCGTCTGGCTGGAGACCATCAGGTCAATGTAGCGCCCCCCCTGCGCGTTCGCGCCCATGGCCAGCGGAATGCACTTGAGTTGCACAGCGGTGGGCTGGGTGTAGCCCAGATCGGCAACGGCTTGCACAAGCTCAGGAGCCAAGCCCAGCTCAACAAAGCCGTTCGGCTCGGAGGTGGTTTCGGCAGCGGCCTCAACGTTGTTCACAACTTCGTCAGCGTGTGCGACGGGCGTGGAAAAGGATTCGGCAGGCGCAAAGTCGCCCTGCACTTCAAAAGTGTCGGTCATAGTTTTCTCTCACGAAAGCGACCGGAAGCGGGAGCTCCGGGCGGTCTCATTGACGGTTAAAAAACATCAACCATCAAACGAAACCTGCAGCGGCGTCGCGCTGCTGCGGCTGGGTATTCATCGCAAGGACTGTCTGGACCAAATTGGCCAGACCCGTTGCGGACCCGGTGTGTGAAGGGAGATGCACAAACTTGCAGCGCTGGTGCGGTGCAAGCCTGCGATTATGTCACGGATTCGGGTTTTCCCGCAAGCGCATCCGCAGCGAAGAGTTGTGCGCGGTAGTGCGCCAACTCATCGATCGACTCGTTCACATCGGCCAGCGCCGTGTGCTTCTGCGCTTTCTTGAAGCTGCTGTATGCGGCGGGCTTCCAGCGCTTTGCCAGTTCCTTCAGCGTACTGACGTCCACATTCCGATAGTGCAAAAATGCTTCCAGCTTGGGCATGTAGCGGGCCAGAAAGCGCCGGTCCTGCCCAATGCTGTTGCCGCACAAGGGCACCGCTCCCTTGGGGGCGTAGCGCTTGACAAATTCCAGCACCTGCGCTTCGGCCTGTGCCTCGGTCAGCGTGGAAGCGCGGACTTTTTCAATCAAACCGCTGCGCCCGTGTGTGCCCTTGTTCCAGGCGTCCATGGCGCCCAGCAACTCGTCGCTCTGGTGGACCACCAGCACCGGCCCTTCGATGCGCGGCGTGAGCTGCGGCCCGGTGACGATGACGGCAATTTCAATAATGCGTTCTTTCTCGGGATCCAGGCCAGTCATCTCGCAGTCGAGCCAGACAAGGTTTTGATCGGAACGGGCCAGCTGAGCGGGCGTAGATTCAGGGGTTTCGGACATGCGTGAATTGTCGCGCAAGGCACCTCCACTCGCAGCGCCCGCGCTTACCCTAAACTTCGCCGACATGCCCGATACCGCTTCCTTCGCTTTCACCCCGTCGCTGCTGCTGACGCTGGCTTTCGCCCTGGCACTGACCGCCGGGTTCGTGCTCAAGCTGTGGCTGGCCGGGCGCCAGCTGCGCCAGGTCGCCCTGGGGCGAGCGGCCGTCCCGACCGCCTTTGCCGATCACATTGCGCTGCCCGCGCACCAAAAGGCCGCCGACTACACGCGCGCCAAGCTGCGCTTTGGCATGCTGGAAGCGGCTCTGGGCGCTGTGGTCTTGCTGGGTTGGACCTTGCTGGGTGGCCTGGACGCGCTGAATCAGGCGCTGCTCTGGGCGCTGGGCGCTGGCATGGGGCAGCAGCTGGCGCTGCTCGCCGCTTTTGCCCTCATCAGCGGGCTCATCGACTTGCCGGGCACGCTGTACCAGACCTTTGTGCTCGAGCAGCGCTTTGGCTTCAACCAGACCACGCCGCGCTTGTGGCTCGGTGATCTGTTGAAATCCACGCTGCTCGGCGCGCTTATCGGCTTGCCGCTGGCAGCAGCCATCCTGGCGTTGATGGCGTCGGCTGGCCAGCTGTGGTGGCTCTGGGCCTGGGCGCTGTGGACAGGGTTCAATCTGCTGTTGATGTGGGTGTATCCCACCTTCATTGCCCCGTTTTTCAACAAGTTCGTGCCGCTGCAAGACGAAGCGCTGGCGGCGCGGGTGCAGGCGCTGATGCAGCGCTGCGGATTTGCAGCCAAAGGCCTTTTCGTGATGGATGGCAGCCGCCGAAGCGCCCACGCCAACGCCTATTTCACCGGCTTCGGCAGCGCCAAACGCGTGGTGTTTTTCGACACCCTGCTGCGCCAGCTCTCACCCGAAGAAGTGGAAGCCGTGCTGGCGCACGAGCTGGGGCATTTTCACCACCGACACATCACCAAGCGCATGGCCGCCATGTTTGCCCTCAGTCTTGCCGGCTTCGCCCTGCTGGGCTGGCTCTCCACGCAAGTGTGGTTCTACACCGGCCTGGGCGTACAACCGGGCCTTGTGGGCCTGGTCCCCGGCGCCGCCGCACCGCCCAATGATGCGCTGGCCCTGCTGCTGTTCCTGCTGGCCGTCCCGGTCTTCACCGTGTTCCTCTCGCCGCTGTTTGCGCAGATGTCGCGCGCCCACGAGTTTCAGGCCGACGCCTATGCCGTGGCGCAGACCGGAAGCGGCTCCCTGGCCTCTGCCTTGCTCAAGCTCTACGAAGACAATGCATCCACGCTCACGCCCGATCCGGTGTACGTGAAGTTCTATTACTCGCATCCGCCGGCCGTAGAGCGCTTGGCGCGCATGCACGCAGGAGCAGCCGCATGACACAAGATTTGAAGCAAAAAGACTGGTCCACGCAGACACGGCGTGCGCTGTCAGCTACAGAAATAGTAGCTGCATTGGCCCAACGGGAGGGCTGGCGATTGCAAGGCGACGGCGCCGAAGTGGCCATCGAGAAGACCTACCGCTTTGCCAACTACTACCAGACCATGGCCTTCGTGAATGCGCTGGCCTTCGTGGCCCACGCGCAGGACCACCACCCCGACCTCTCGGTGCACTACGACCGCTGTGTCGTGCGGCTCAACACGCACGACGTGGGTGGCATATCCAGCACCGACTTTGACTGCGCCAGCCGCTTCGACGCTCTGCTCACATGAACTGGCACCCACGCCATGGCTGAAGCCTTGCGCCAAGGCCTGGTGGTTGCCAGCCACGGGCGGCACTGTGTCGTGGAAACGCAGGACGGCGAGCGCCGCATCTGCCACCCTCGGGGCAAACGCAGCCAGTCTGTGGTGGGCGACAGGGTAGCGTGGCTGCCAGCGGCCGCCGGTCAGGGCAACGAGGGCACCATCGAGAAGGTAGAAGAGAGGCGCAACCTCTTCTACCGCCAGGACGAAATCCGCACCAAATCGTTTGCTGCCAACCTCGACCAGATCCTGATCCTGCTGGCTGCCGAGCCGGTCTTCTCGGAAATGCAGCTGGCCCGCGCGCTGATCGCTGCGCAAGCCGCCGGAATTGCGCCGCTGATTGCCCTCAACAAAAGCGATTTGCCCGAACCGTTCGAGCGCGCCTGGCAGCGCCTGCAGCCCTACCGGGACATCGGCGAAGGCAGGCACTACCCGGTGCTGCCGCTGTCGCTCGCGCAAGCGCCCGAAGACGCCCGGAGCGCCCTGATCCCGCTGCTGGCGGGCAAAACCACGTTGGTGCTCGGCCCATCGGGCGTCGGAAAAAGTACCTTGGTGAACCTGCTGGTGCCGGGCGCGGCGGTGCTCACGGCCGAAATTTCCCAGGCCCTCAACTCGGGCCGCCACACCACCACCAGCACCGCGCTGTATTGGCTGGATGGGCAGCGCGATACGGCCGTGATCGACTCGCCCGGTTTCCAGGAATTTGGCCTGCACCACATCACGCCCATGGATCTCGCGCGCTGCATGCCCGACATCGCAGCGCACGCCTCGCATTGCAAGTTCTACAACTGCACGCACCTGCACGAGCCCGGTTGCGGAGTGATTTCTGCACTAAAAATGGGCCCTAGCGCAGATGGGATAAGCGCTATTCGCTATTCTATTTATAGCGATCTATTCAAAAAGCTGGGCCAGACGCGCTACTGAGCGGCTACGGGGAATCCAGGCTCCGAGGAACTATTCAGCCGAGAAAGCGTGCCAGCGTCAGCAGCGCCAGCAGCAGCATCCACACCACCACCGAGCGCCAGACCAGACCCACCACGCTGCGCAAGTGCGCCAGCTCCGGCTCCCGGCCGGGCGTGCTGTCGCTGTCGCCCAGCTCGGCGTCCACCTCCAGGCCATCTCCCGCCTGCGCGCCGGGGCGCGATTTCAGCGCCTCACCGCCCAACCGCACATTGATGGCGCCCGAAGTGGCGGCCAGCAGCACACCGTCGTTGTCATTGGGAAAGCGCTGCGCATGAAAGCGCCAGCCGTCGATGGCCTCTTCAAAACTGCCGACGACAGCAAAGCACAGCGCAGTCAGACGCACCGGCAGCCAGTCAAGCACCGTCCAGGCCGCGGCCGAAGCGTGTTGCAAGGCCTCACTGGCGCGGGGCGCTGCGTCGGGGCCCGGCCGGCTCCAGTAGCGCGCGGCAAATTCACCCATTCGGTAGAGCACAGCGCCCGCCGGCCCCAGGCCCAGAGCCGCCAGCACCGAATACCAGGCCAGTACGCCAAACACGTGGCGGTGCGCCGCAAGCACCGAATACTCCAGCACATGGCGCACCAGTTCGCTGCGTGGCAGCTCGCCCACATCGACTTGCTGCCAGTGCGCCAGGGCCTCGCGCGCACCGCGCTCGTCGCCCAGGTCCAGCGCGTCGCGAATGCGCGTGAAATGGTGGCTGAACTGGCGAAAGCCGAGCGTGATGTAGAGCACCGCAATGTTCCACACCACCGCCAGCGGCCAGCCGACCGTGACCACCAGCAGCACATGGACGCCCGCCACCAGGCAGGCAGGCAAGGCCACCGCCAAAGCCCAGGCCACCCAGGCATGGTGGGGCTTACCGGCGTCAAAATTGCGGCTGACGGACAACGACCAGGCGCGCAGGCCGGCGTGCACCGGGTTGCGGCGCGAGAGCGGGCGCGCCTGCTCGATCAGCAAGGCCAGCAAGATGGCAAGGAAACTCATGGCAGGAATGATAGCGGCCTGCCGCAGGCGCTACCGCCATGCCCGGCAGCCACCCACCTTCAAGCCGCCAGAAAGCAGTAAAAATTGCGCAGCATGCCGGCCGTGGCACCCCAGATGAAGTGCTCGTAGCCGGCGGCGTCCCGGTACGGCATGGAATACCACTCGCGCCGGGCACCGCGAAACTCAAAAGCATGGCGGCGGTGGTGCGCCGGGTTGAGCAGAAAAGCCAGCGGCACCTCAAAGACGCGGGCCACCTCATAGGGGTTGGGGCGCAGCGCGCAGTCGGGCGCCACCAAGGCCACCACCGGCGAAACGATGAAGGACGATCCGGTCACGTACACCGGCAGCTCTCCCAGCACTTCGGCCCAGCACGGCTCCAACCCGACTTCCTCGTGCGCCTCGCGCAGCGCAGTGGCCGCCGGATTGGCATCGCCCTCATCGGCCTGGCCTCCAGGAAACGCAACCTGGCCCGAATGGGTGGACAGATGCAGCGTGCGCTCGGTCAGCAGCACGGTGGGCTCGGGCCGCTGCACCAGGGCGATCAGAACAGCCGCGCGGGCCGGTGCGCGCCCACTGAAGCTCAGCTCCGCAGCGATCTCGGGGCGCCAGACGGGGGGCGACGCAAAACGCGCACGCAGCGCCTCCGGTGTGGTGCGATCTGCTGCAATGGCGGGCAGATCGGTGTCGGTGGCAAGCACCGGAACCGTGCGCGGATCGAACTGCGGCAGCGTGAACGGTGCGATGGGTGGAGAGCCAGAGGGCATAAAAGCAAAAAAAGCCGCAACAGCGGAGCGCTGCAGCGGCTTTTGCGCGTGGGCGCAGGCGCCTTATTCGGCGGCTGCCACCGCCGCCGCTGGCGCCTTGCGGCGCGAAGGCAGCTTTTCCTTGATGCGCGCCGACTTGCCGCTGCGCTCGCGCAGGTAGTACAGCTTGGCACGGCGGACATCACCGCGGCGCTTCACTTCGATCTTGGCGATCAGCGGGCTGTAGGTCTGGAAGGTACGCTCGACGCCTTCACCGCTGGAGATCTTGCGTACGATGAAGTTGCTGTTGATGCCGCGGTTGCGCTTGGCAATGACCACGCCTTCGTAGGCCTGCATGCGCTTGCGGGTACCTTCAACCACGTTCACGCTGACGACGACGGTGTCGCCCGGTGCGAATACGGGAATGGTCTTGCCGAGGCGGGCGATTTCTTCCGCCTCGAGGGTCTGGATCAGATTCATGAATGCATCCTGCGATCGTGTCCGCGCCATGAATGGCAGTGTCGGGATTGACGGGGTGGCAGCGCCAAACAAATGGGCGCGCCGGCCGGGCAGAGGATCGAAAAGCCTGCCATTATAGCGTGTGCCCCGCTGCTGGGTTGAGCAGCAGCTCATCCGCCGGTTCGAGGAGCCCGGCGCTGCGGGCCTGCTCGATCAAATCGGGGCGATGGTGCGCGGTGAGCAGGACGCGCTGCTGGCGCCGCCACTGTTCGATGTGCGCGTGGTGACCAGAGAGCAGTTCAGCGGGAACGCCCTGCCCTTGCCAGACTTCGGGGCGCGTGTAGTGGGGGCAATCGAGCAAGCCATCGAGCGCCGGGTTGAAGCTGTCCTGTGCATGGCTCCCCGCATCGTGCAGCACGCCTGGCTGCAGCCGCGCCACTGCATCGAGCAGCGCCATGGCAGCGATCTCGCCGCCGGAGAGCACGAAATCTCCGAGACTGATCTGCACGTCGACATGGCGGTCGATGAAGCGCTGGTCAATCCCTTCGTAACGGCCGCACAGCAGCACGGCACCCTTGCCGTGTGCGCAGCGCTCCACGCGCGCATGATCGAGCCGGGCGCCCAATGGAGAGAACAGCACCAAAGGCGCCAGCTCCTGCGCAGGCTCGCCCCGGGCGGCGCGTACCGCCTCCAGGCAGCGTTCGAGCGGCGCCGCCATCATCACCATGCCGGGGCCGCCGCCAAAGGGCCGGTCGTCCACCCGCCGGTAGTTGCCCTCGGCAAAGTCGCGCGGATTCCACAAATGCACCGCCACCTGGCCCGACGCGTAGGCGCGGCGCGTGACACCGCTGCTCAGAAACGGCGCAAACAGCTCAGGAAACAGCGTGATGAGATCGAAGCGCATGCCAAGGATTGCCAAGATTGCTGCGGTGCAGGCACAAAGTCAGTAGTCGGGCTGCCAGTCCACCAAGATTCGCCGTCCAGCCAAGTCCACTTCGTCGACAAAGGCAGCGACAAACGGAATCATGCGCTCCATCAGTTTGCCCTCTACCACTTCGCCGTCCAGCACCAGCACGGTCTGGGGGCCAGTGGTGAGCAATTCGCGCACCGTGCCCAGCGCCACGCCTTCGCGGTTTTGCACTGCCAGCCCGATCAAATCCACCCAGTAATACTCGCCATCGCCTGCCTTGGGGAAACCCGAGCGCGGTACGAAGATGCGCGAGCCGCGCAGGGCTTCGGCCGCATTGCGGTCGTCGATGCCCTGAGCCCAGGCCACCACCGCGCCCGAGTGCTCGCGCGTCTGGCGCAAGTCCAAGACCACGGTTCCCTCAAAACTGCGCGCACCGCGTTCGGTCGGTTGCAGATACCAGCGTTTGGCGCCAAGCAGTGCGCCTGCATCGCTGCTGTAAGGCAGCACCTTGAACCAGCCCTTGACACCCCATGCGTCGGAGATGCGGCCGATCTCAATGGCGTCAGAGGGCAAGGCAGCTTGTTCGAGCGCAAGTGGAGCGGTCATAGAGAATGGGGTGTCAGAAATTGAAAAAGGCGGATTGCGTCAGCAAAACCGACGCAATCCGCCCTGTCAGGGGAGCCGGGTTCAGGCAGCCGTTTTAGCGGCCTGCTTGATCAGGCGGTCCACGGTGGGCGAGGACTGGGCGCCGACGCTCTTCCAGTAGGTCAGGCGATCTTGTGCAATGCGCAGACCTTCTTCGCTTTCCTTGGCCGTGGGGTTGTAGAAACCCAGGCGCTCGATGAAGCGGCCGTCGCGGCGCACGCGCTTGTCGGCAACGACGATGTTGAAGAAAGGACGGCCCTTGGAGCCGCCGCGGGAGAGTCGAATGACGACCATAATTTATCCTTCGGGTGGTGGGCCGGCGCGTTAACAACCCGTTAACAACCGAATCCCCTGGATTCGCAACGTAGAGACACGCGACATGGCCACCCGGCCAGCGACACGCTGCAAAGCCGCTAATTATATCTTTCTTTCATTTTTCTCCATGCCTCTTATTCGCCCCAGCCGCGATGGTGATCTCGACGCCATCACCGCCATCTATGCCCACCACGTGCTGCACGGGACCGGGACCTTTGAAATTGATCCGCCCAGTCGCAGCGACATGGCGGCTCGGCGCACCGAAGTGCTCTCGCGCAACCTGCCCTGGCTGGTGGCGGAGCAAGACGGCAAGGTCTTGGGTTTTGCTTACGCCAACTGGTTCAAGCCGCGCCCCGCCTATCGCTTTTCTGCCGAGGATTCGGTCTATGTTGCCGAGGCGGCGCGGGGCAGCGGCATCGGCCGGGCCCTGCTCCTGGCACTGATGGAGCAGGCCGAGGCCGCTGGCGTGCGCCAGTTGATGGCCGTCGTGGGTGATTCGGTCAATACCGGCTCGATCAAGCTGCATCAGTCCCTGGGCTTTGAGCACATTGGCCTGATGCGCTCGGTGGGCTGGAAGCACGGCGCCTGGCGCGACATCGTGCTCATGCAAAGGCCCCTGGGCAGCGGCGACGCCCAATCGCCCGAATAATGCCGCCATGAAAAACAAGACCCTTGCCGCCTGGCTGGCCTTTCTTGGCGGCCCCATCGGCCTGCACCGCTTCTACCTGCACGGGCTGCGCGATCCGCTGGGGTGGCTGCTGATCGTTCCCACCTCGCTGGGCGCGTATGGAATTGAGCGCGTGCAAAGCCTGGGCCAGGACGATGCGCTCAGCTGGGTTCTCATTCCGCTCCTGGGCTTCACCATCGCGGGCTGCGCGCTCACCGCCATCGTCTACGGCCTCTCATCGCCCGAGAAATGGAACGCACGCTTCAACCCGGGCGCTGCATCCGATGCACCGGCGGGCCGCACGCGCTGGAGCACGGTGTTTGCGCTGGCGACCTCGCTGCTGATTGGAACCACTGTGCTGATGGCCAGCCTGGCCTACAGCTTTCAGCATTATTTTGAATACCAGATCGACGAGGCGCACAAGATTTCACGCTGAGACAAATCACAGCAGACATTTTTAATAAAAATAGCCTCTAGCGCTTATGGTTCTAGTGGTTCAAGCTATTTATTCAATAGCAAAACTGCGCTGGAACGCAATGATGCAACCTGGAAACGGCCGTTGGACGCGCTCGCCGGCGCCGTGTTCAGGGTGTCGGGCAAGGCCGGACGACGCGGCGGGCTCCTGCCCGCAAGAAGGCGCAACGCCGCATGGCGCCCTGAACGCGGTGGTGCTGGCGGGGCATAGCGCGCTCGCCCATCGGGTGGACGTCAGGGAAACCATCAAACATCGATTCCATGCACCCTGGAACAAGGCCCCAAACGGTCTCGACGGCCGGTTCTAGGTTCAATACAGCTGCAGGCTGATCCAGTAGGCAATGGCAGCCACAAAAGCGCTGGCCGGGATCGTCAGAATCCAGGCCCAGATGATGTTGCCCGCCACGCCCCAGCGCACCGCACTGGCCCGCTGCACAGAACCCACGCCGACGATGGCGCCAGTGATGGTGTGGGTGGTGGAAACTGGAATGCCCAGCAGCGTCGCCGTGAACAGCGTGATCGCGCCGCCAGTTTCCGCGCAGAAACCACCCACCGGTTTGAGCTTGGTGATCTTCTGGCCCATGGTTTTGACGATGCGCCAGCCCCCGAACATGGTGCCCAGGGCAATGGCTGTGTAGCAGCTGATGATGGTCCAGAGCGGGGGCGCATCGTCTCCCGGCGCTGCGTAGCCGGTGGCGATCAGCAGCAGCCAGATGATGCCTATGGTCTTTTGCGCATCGTTGCCGCCATGGCCGAGACTGTAGGCCCCCGCAGAGACCAGTTGCAGGCGGCGGAACCATTTGTCAATGCGGCTCGGCCGGGCGCGGCGAAAAACCCAGGCCACGGCCACCATCATCAACGAGCCGAACAGAAAACCGAGCAGTGGCGAGAGAAAGATAAAGGCGACGGTCTTGAAAATGCCCGATGCCACCAGCGCGCCAGCGCCGGTCTTGGCCATCACGGCCCCCACAATGCCACCGATCAAGGCATGCGAAGAACTACTGGGAATTCCGTAGTACCAGGTGATCAAGTTCCAGGTGATCGCGCCCATTAACGCGCCAAACACCACATGGGTATCCACCACCCCCGGCTGGACGATGCCCTTGCCAATGGTGGCCGCCACGCTGAGGTGGAAGACAAAAATCGCGATGAAGTTGAAAAAGGCGGCAAACACCACGGCCTGCCCCGGCTTGAGTACCCCTGTGGAGACCACGGTGGCAATCGAGTTGGCGGCGTCGTGAAAGCCGTTCATGAAGTCAAAGACGATGGCCAAGGCCACCAGCAGCGCCACGACCCACAGGGCAGTCTGTACGGTTTGCATTACAGGCGGGAGCGCAGGCTCAGGAATTTTCGAGGACGATGCCCTCGATCAGGTTGGCGACGTCTTCGCACTTGTCCGTAATCGTCTCAAGCAGCTCGTAGATGGCTTTGAGCTTGATCAGCTCGCGCACGTCGGGCTCCTCGCGAAACAACTTGCTCATGGCGCTGCGCAGCACGCGGTCGGCATCGCTCTCGAGCTTGTCGATCTCCTCACAGGTCTTGAGCGCGGCTTCGGCCGTCGCGTTGTCGGCCAGCTTGTTCAAGAGCTTGACGGCATCGCGCATGCGCTCCACGGACTTGACACTCAACTGCGTCAGGCGCGTGATCTCCTCAGTCATCTCGCGGATATCGTAGAGGCTCATGGTCTCGGCGGAATCCTGGATCAGGTCCGCCACGTCGTCCATGGTGTTGATGAGGGTATGGATCTGCTCGCGGTCGATCGGGGTGATGAAGGTCTTGTGAACCGCCTTGTTCACCTCGTGGGTGATGCGGTCGGCTGCGCGCTCGGCGCTGTCCACGTCGTGCGCATATTTCTCGCGCAGGTGGGGTTCGTTGTAGTGGGCTACCAACTGCTCGAACGCATGGGCTGCTTCTACGATGAGCTCCGCATGCTGGTTGAACATTTCGAAAAAGTTGCCTTCGCGCGGCAAGAGCTTGCCAAACAGCATG
Organism: Simplicispira suum; assembly: GCF_003008595.1. Taxonomy (GTDB): domain Bacteria; phylum Pseudomonadota; class Gammaproteobacteria; order Burkholderiales; family Burkholderiaceae_C; genus Simplicispira; species Simplicispira suum. The sequence goes on from NZ_CP027669.1 coordinate 678,435, forward strand.
TGGAACTCCAGGGGAATACGGAAAGAAACGTCAGAGGCGTGACGAAACCACGGAGCGGGTTTCGAGAAAGTGGCGCGAGTTTACCGCGTGCATTCCTCTGCCGATGAAGGGAAACTGACGGCAAGCGACTTGCCCACAGGTCAGGCGCCAAACGAAAGCGGCGCCAGCTCCCGCGAAGGAAGTGGCGCCCCTGGCTTGGCAGCAAGGATGGTGAGTGCTGGCAGACGGCCAGCACCGGCATTTACTCGCCCAGATAGGCCGCACGCACCTTCGGGTCGCTCAGCAACTCTTTGCCCGGCCCGGTCATGGTGATGATGCCCGACTCCATCACGTAGCCACGGTTGGCAATGGCCAATGCGCGGCTGGCGTTCTGCTCGACCAGCAGCACCGTGACACCCTGGGCGTACACGTCGCGCACCACTTCAAAAATCTTGTCCACCATGATGGGGGACAGCCCCATGGAAGGCTCGTCCAGAAGCAGCAGCTTGGGCTGGCTCATCAGCGCGCGCGCCATGGCCAGCATTTGCTGCTCACCGCCCGACATCGTGCCAGCGAGCTGATCACGGCGCTCCTTGAGGCGCGGAAACAGCGCAAACATGCGATCAATGTCGGCCAGAATGCCTGCCTTGTCGCGACGAATGAACGCGCCCATTTGCAGGTTTTCGACGATGGTCATGCGTGCGAACACGCCGCGCCCTTCGGGCACCATCACCAGGCCCTTTTTCACCAGATCCCAGGCGCCCTGCCCTCGGATGCTCTCGCCCTGGTAACGGATATCGCCATCGGAAAAGGTCAGCGACCCCGTGATGGCCTTCATGGTGGTGGTCTTGCCAGCGCCGTTGGAGCCAATCAGCGATACCAGCTCGCCGGTCCGCACTTCAAAATCGATCCCCTTGACAGCCTGAATGCCGCCATAGCCCACTTTGAGGCTGCTGACCTGCAAAAGGATGTTGTTGTTCTGCTCGGCCATGCTCAGTGTCCTCCGGTGCCCAGATAGGCCTCAATGACTTTTTCGTCCTTCTGCACGTCGGCGGGCGTTCCTTCGGCAATCTGCTTGCCGTAGTCGAGCACGGTGACGCGATCGCACAGACCCATCACCAGCTTGACGTCGTGTTCGATCAACAAAATCGTGCGGTTGTCCTTGCGGATGCGATCGATCAACTCGCGCAGCATCACCTTTTCGGTGGCGTTCATGCCGGCAGCCGGCTCGTCAAGCGCGATCAGTTGCGGGTCGGTGGCCAGCGCGCGGGCAATTTCCAGGCGCCGCTGGTCGCCGTAGCTTAGCGTGCGCGCCTTGTAGTCGGCGTAGCTGCCAATCCCCACATAGTCGAGCAGCTCCTGCGCCCGCTTGGCGATCTGGGCCTCTTCCCGCTTGAAACTCTTGGTGCGAAACACCGCGCCAAAGAGCCCGGAGTGGGTCCGGATGTGCCGCCCCACCATGACGTTCTCAAGCGCCGTCATCTCGGCAAACAGCCGAATGTTCTGGAACGTGCGGGCAATGCCCGCCTTGGCCACCAGGTGCACCGCTTTGGGTGCGTAAGGCTTGCCCGCCAGCTCGAAGGTGCCGCTGTCGGGCGTGTAGAGCCCGGTGATGACGTTGAAGAAGGTGGTTTTACCGGCGCCGTTGGGGCCGATCAGGCCATAGACCTGACCGCGCTTGATGGTGATGCCGACGTCCGAGAGCGCCTGCAAGCCACCAAACCGCTTGGAAATACCGGTGACCTTGAGCACCGGCGCATTGGAATTCTCTGCCATGTTGTGTCTTTCTGCGGTGTTCAGGTCTTCTGCTCCAGGCTCTTGCCGTGGTCAGGTGCGGGCCACAGGCCGCGGGGACGTATCAGCATCACGATGATCATGGCCAGCGCAATCAGCAACTGGCGCAGGATGGCCGAATCCAGCCGCCCGTCGGTCATGGCCTGGAGCGGGCCCGCCACATAGCGCAGCACTTCGGGCAATGCCGAGAGGAGAACGGCACCCAGAATCACGCCGGGAATGTGGCCGATGCCACCAAGCACCACCATGGCGACGATCATGACCGACTCCATCAGGCTGAACGACTCAGGCGAGACGAAACCCTGGAAGGAGGCGAACATCACGCCCGAGACGCCGCCAAACGAGGCGCCCATGCCGAACGCCAGAAGCTTCATGTTGCGGGTGTTGATGCCCATGGCCTTGGCGGCGATTTCATCTTCGCGAATCGCCATCCAGGCGCGGCCAATGCGCGAGTCCTGCAGTCGGTAGCACACCAGCACCGTGACGAGCACCAAAGCCAGGAAGAGGTAGTAATACATCGACACCGAATTGATGGCAATGCCGAAAAGCTCCTGGTTCTTTCCGAAATTGAACCCAAAGATGTGGACCGAATCGATCTGCCCCAAGCCCTTGGGACCGTTGGTGATGTTGATCGGGTGGTCCAGGTTGTTCATGAAGATGCGGATGATCTCCCCGAACCCCAGAGTCACGATGGCCAGGTAGTCGCCACGCAGCTTGAGCACCGGCACCCCAAGAATCACCCCCGTGGTCGCCGCAAGCACCAGCGCCAGCGGAATGACCAACCACATCGAAAAGTGCAGTCCATTGGGGAACATCGCCGCAAAACTGGCGAAGGTGTCTGCAAGATGGGGCGAGGCCAGCAGAGCGAACAAGTAGGCGCCCACGGCGTAGAAAGCGACGTAGCCCAAGTCAAGCAAACCGGCATAGCCCACCACGATGTTCAGCCCCAGGGCCAGCATGACGTACAGCAGCGCCAGGTCGGCAATGCGCACCCAGGCGTTGCCGAAGTACTGCAGGATCAGGGGCAGCACCAGCAGCGCGATGGCGCCGATGATCCATTTGGCAAGATTTTTCTGTTTCATGGTCAAGTCCTCAGGCGCGGTCGGCCACACGTTCGCCAAACAGGCCCGATGGCCGCAGCGTCAGGATGATGATCAGCACGATGAACGCAAAGATGTCGGCGTAGTTGCTGCCAAGAATGCCACCCGTGAGCGTGCCGATGTAGCCTGAACCAATGGCTTCAATCAAGCCCAGCAAAATGCCGCCGACCACCGCACCGGCCAGGTTGCCAATGCCGCCAAACACCGCCGCCGTGAACGCCTTGAGGCCGGGCAAAAAGCCCATGGTGTGCTGCGCCGTGCCGTAGTTCGACGCGTACATGATGCCGGCGATGGCCGCCAGGATGGCGCCGATGATGAAGGTGGCCGAAATCACCATGTCGGGTTTGACACCCATCAAGGCCGCAACCCGCGGGTTCTCTGCCGTGGCCCGCATGGCGCGACCCAGGTTGGTGTAACCCACCAGCCAGGACAGGATCGCCAGCGATATCGCCGTGACGCCAAGAATCAGGATCTGCGTGGAAGTGATCACCGCGCCACCCAGTTCAAAGGGCGTAGCCGGCAACAAGGTGGGATACGGCTTGTAGTTGGGCTTCCAGATGATCATGGCCAGCGTCTGCAGCAGGATCGACATGCCCAGAGCGGTGATCAGCGGAGCCAGGCGCGACGCATTGCGCAGCGGCCGATAGGCCACCTTTTCAATCGTGAAGTTCAGCGCCGCAGCCACAATGCAGGCAATGATGGTGGCGAGCAGCAAAACGAGCCAGCCCGGTGCCCAAGGCATCGCCGACTGCATCATGCCGATGCAACTCCAACTGGTAAGTGCACCGATCATCAGCACCTCTCCGTGTGCGAAATTGATCAGTTGAATAATGCCGTACACCATCGTGTAGCCCAAGGCTATCAAGGCGTACATGCTGCCGAGAACCAGACCGTTGATGATCTGTTGCAGCAAGATTTCCATAAGAGGTCCTTCGTTTGTGACGGGCTCGGAATGCAGGCACCTTGTGCGGGTGTGGCCTTGTGGGCCCGTCTGCCATCTAGCAAAAAACCCGCCAGGAAAGCTGCCGCGCGGGTTTGAAGGCGGAATTGTAGCGAGATGCAAACCCACCACGGACGCGGGTTTGGAGGGGTTTTCCCTTGGGTTTGCGGCGCATCAGAGGGATGCGTAAAACATAAGATTTGCTAATTTACGTGCACACTGCTGGTGCATGGCCTAATTGATCAAGGCCTATTTCGGCGCGCCATCGCCGCCGCCAGCACGCAGGTTGCGTGAGCGCAGCTCGTCCAGCTTTTCGGCGATCCGAATCTCCAGGCCGCGCCGCACTGGCTTGTAGAACCCTGGCGCTTGCATGCCCTCAGGCAGGTAGGTCTCCCCTGCGGCAAAGCCATCCGCCTCGTCGTGTGCGTAGCGGTAGCCTTTGCCGTAGTCGAGTTGCTTCATCAGCTTCGTCGGCGCGTTGCGCAAATGCATGGGAACGGGCCGTGTCCCGTCTTGCTTGATGAAGGCGCGCGCCGCGTTGTAGGCTTTGTAGACCGCGTTCGATTTCGGTGCCACGGCCAGATACACCACGCATTCGGCCAGCGCCAGCTCACCTTCCGGGCTGCCCAGGCGCTCGTAGACCTCGGTAGCATCGAGCGCCAGGCGCAGCGCGCGCGGGTCGGCCAGGCCGATGTCTTCGCTGGCCATGCGCACCATGCGCCGTGCCATGTAGCGCGGGTCGGCGCCGCCGTCGAGCATGCGCACCAGCCAGTAGAGCGCGGCGTCGGGGTCCGAGCCGCGCACGGCCTTGTGCAGCGCGCTGATGGTGTCGTAGAACTGCTCGCCGCCTTTGTCGTAGCGGCGCATGCGCTCGCCCAGCACGCGCAGCAGCCAGACGTCGGTGATCTCACCGACTTTCTCTTGCTCAGCCGCCATGGCCAAGGTTTCCAGTGTGTTCAGCAGGCGCCGGGCGTCGCCGTCGGCGTAAGCCACCAAGCGCTCTACCGCTACGCTTTCAATAGCTGGTAGCGCTTGTTCCGCCTGCGCCAGAGCCACAATTTGCTTTAAATCCCCAGGCCCGAGCGGCTCCAGCACATAGACCGTGGCGCGCGAGAGCAGTGCAGAATTTACCTCGAACGACGGGTTCTCGGTGGTGGCGCCGACAAAGGTGAAAAGGCCCGATTCGACATGCGGCAAGAACGCATCCTGCTGCGACTTGTTGAAGCGGTGCACTTCGTCGACAAAAACGATGGTGCGCCGCTGCTCCAGGCCGTCCCGCGCAGCCGTGGCCCGCTCGACGGCTTCGCGAATGTCCTTGACGCCCCCGAGCACCGCGCTGATCGCAATGAACTGCGCATCAAACGCATCGGCCATCAGGCGGGCGATCGTCGTCTTGCCGGTGCCAGGCGGCCCCCACAGGATGCAGGAATGCGGCCTGCCCGACTCGAACGCCAGGCGCAGCGGCATGCCGGGGCCGAGCAGCTGCGTCTGCCCAATCACCTCACCCAGGGTTTTGGGGCGCAGACGCTCGGCCAGCGGCTGGTGGGCAAGCGCCGCGCGGGCAGCGCGGTCCTGCGAAACATTGGAAGGATGGATGGTAGGCACGTCGGTCATCAAAAACTCCATCGGCCGCTTGCCTACGGCATCACATTGGATTGCGACCGGCCGTGCGCTGCCCTGGGCGATGGGTGTGCATCTCGCACACCGTGGTCGCAACCTATCGCTGCGCCCTTCAGGAAATGCTGGTCGGCTGGTGCCGATTCAGAATTTCCTTGACCCCTGGCTCCTCCACCTCGGGAACCATGACCTTGACCTGCATCGTCGTGTCGTCGCTGTAGATCTTCTCGCGCGGGAGGCCGCCATTCACCAACTCATCAACAACGTTGGCAACGGTAGCCTTGCTGGCATAAGTAGCTGTGAGAGTTTTGAGCATCAGGTTCTCCTTCTGGCGGGTTGATCTTTCGATATCGAATACACGGATACGCAGGTAAAAGCGGCCGGCCCGAGTGCGCCTTCATGGCTTTGTGCCCTGTGCCGCCTGCTCGGCATATGGGTTCATGGCCATCGTTGGCATGATATCCGCCAGGTGCACCACCTGCTCCACCCTGGCAACACGCGTCGCGTGAAGGACAGGCCAGAACGCATCGACAGGGCCTATTGTTTGAGCACGTCCGCGCCATGCGGCACCTTGAAATCAAAGGTGGCCGAAGGCAAGTCGGGGTTGGCCTGCACGTTCTCAAAGCGGATCACCGAGCGCTGGCCAAAGCTATCCAAAATTTCCAGCGCTGCCAACTGCTCGCCACGCAAGCCCACCCGCACGCCTTGCAGCTGACCGTCTTTGGCCTTGGGCGTTGCGTTCACCCACTGCAAGCCGTCCTGCTCAGGGGCCGATTCCAGGACAAAGTCCTTCGTCAGCGCCTGCAGGTTCGGGGCGGACGCCAGCAGCGCCGCCGGCGTGCTGCCCAGCGCTTTGGATTGGGCGCGCTCGGTCACCTGGTTCAGATCGGCGTCGTACAGCCACAGCGTCTTGCCGTCGGCAACAATGGTTTGCACGAACGGCTTCTTGTAGTCAAAGCGGAACTGCCCCGGTCGCTCAAAAGCAAAACTTCCGCTCGACGTCTTGGTGCGCGGAGCCTGGCCGTTCTTCGCCGGCGCCGTCACTTCCTGCGTGAACTCGGCCTGCGCCGAGCGCGTGTTCTGCATAAAGGATTCAAGGCTTTTTAACCCGTCAGCGCTTGCTGCACAAGCGCTGGCAGCTATGAAAATTGCAGTGATTGTCTTTTTCATTTACGTAACCTTAGAAGTCAACTTCCGTTCTAACGCAGCAAGAGCAACCACCAACGTAGGAAGAAGGGCGCGCCACTTACCAGCGAAAGCCGCGCAAGGGCCTGGGCCGGCCGCGCCGCCCCGCCCCGCCCGCGCTGGCTTTGTCCCCTTCCGCAGCGCACAGCGCTGCAAGAGAAGGGGCTGAGGGGCGCGGCTCCAAGCCTGCCTACGCCGGCTTGGACGTCCCCGAAGAGCTTCCGCCTCTGGCGGTTGCACCGAGCGGCGCAGCCGCTCAGGGGGACGCGCCGATTACTCTCTCGCAGGAACAAGAACTTCCCGCTGGCCGCTCGTGGTCAGTCCGCTGACCAAGCCCGCCTTTTCCATGTCTTCCAAGAGGCGCGCCGAGCGGTTGTAGCCGATACGCAGCTTGCGCTGCACGTAGCTGATGCTGGCCTTGCGGTCCTTGAGCACGATCTCGACGGCCTGGTCATACATCGGGTCCTTCTCGCCGCCAGTCTCGCCATCGAGCGATAGATCGCCGTCCCCATCCACGGTTCCGCCCTCAAGCACGCCCTCGATGTAATCGGGCTCGCCCTGGCTCTTCAAGTAGCTGACCACGCGGTGCACCTCCTCGTCGCTGACAAACGCGCCGTGCACGCGCACCGGCAAGCCCGTGCCGCTGGCCATGTACAACATGTCGCCCATGCCCAGCAGCGCTTCGGCGCCCATCTGGTCCAGGATGGTGCGGCTGTCGATCTTGCTCGACACCTGGAAGGCAATGCGGGTGGGTATGTTGGCCTTGATGAGACCGGTGATCACGTCGACGCTGGGGCGCTGGGTGGCCAGAATGAGGTGGATGCCGGCGGCGCGCGCCTTTTGCGCCAGGCGTGCAATCAGCTCCTCGATCTTCTTGCCGACGACCATCATCAGGTCGGCCAGCTCGTCGATGACGACGACGATGTGCGGCAAGCGCTCCAGGGGCTCGGGCTCTTCGGGTGTCAGGCTGAAGGGGTTGGGAAGGGTTTCGCCCCGCACCTTGGCTTCGTCGATCTTGACGTTGTAGCCCGCCAAGTTGCGTACGCCCAGCTTGCTCATGAGCTTGTAGCGCCGCTCCATCTCGCCCACACACCAGTTCAGGCCGTTGGCAGCCTGCTTCATGTCCGTCACCACGGGCGCGAGCAGGTGCGGAATGCCTTCGTAGACCGACATTTCCAGCATCTTGGGGTCGATCATCAGCAGGCGCACGTCGCGCGCCTCGGCCTTGTAGAGCAGGCTCAGAATCATGGCGTTGATGCCCACCGACTTGCCCGAGCCCGTGGTGCCGGCCACCAGCACGTGCGGCATCTTGGCCAGATCGGCCACCACCGGGTTGCCGACAATGTCCTTGCCCAGGCCCATGGTGAGCATGGACTTGCCTTCGTGGTAAATCTGCGAGCCCAAAATTTCAGAGAGTTTGATGGTCTGGCGCTTGGCGTTCGGCAATTCGAGCGCCATGAAATTCTTGCCCGGAATGGTTTCAACCACGCGGATCGACACCAGGCTGAGCGAGCGCGCCAGATCCTTGGCCAGTCCCACAATCTGCGAGCCCTTGACGCCTGTGGCCGGTTCGATTTCGTAGCGCGTAATCACCGGGCCGGGCATGGCGGCCACGACACGCACCTCGACACCGAAGTCCTTGAGCTTCTTCTCGATCATGCGGCTGGTCATTTCCAGCGTTTCGGGCGAGACGCTTTCGCGCTGCTGCTGCGCAGCGTCCAGCAGATCCACTTGGGGCAGGCGGCTGTCGGGCAGATCGATAAACAAGGGCTTTTGCCGCTCTTTCACCACGCGCGTGCTCTGCGGCACGTCGACCAGCACCGGCTCGATGATCTTGACCGGAACCGGGTGCTGCGCCTCGATGTCGCTGCGCTCGCCTGTCAGTACTTCCTCACGTGCGCGCGCCGCGCGGCGGCCTTCCGCAAGATCGATTGCCACCTCGCGCCGGGCGCGGCGCGACTGCAGCAGCGCATCCATGCGCGCACCCAGGCCTTCTGCCAACGGCCCCCAGGAAAAGCGCAGCACCCATGCCGCGCCCAAGACCACCAGCACGATGCCCAAGAGGCCCGAACCCGTGAAACCCAGCCAGCGCATTGCCAGGGGCCCCATCACATGGCCCAACACGCCGCCAGCGTCGCCGGGCAACAGCGCCTCAAATCGGTACAGGCGGGTCCATTCCAGCATGCAGCTGGCGGTCATCAAAAGCGCCAGGCCGCCCCAAAAAAGCCCACGCCGGAGCGCCGGATGCCGGGGTGGCGCGCTTTGGGCCGGTGCGCCGCCACGCAGCAGGCGCGCCAGCGAGGAAATCCAGGCGCGCACTCCGGCGGCCAGACACCACCAGACCGAAAAACCGAAGGCGAAATAGCTCACGTCGGCCAGCCAGGCGCCGGCCAGCCCGATGCGGTTGTGCACCGCCGTCCTGGCAGCAGCGCCCGAAGTGGACCAAGCAGGATCCTGCGGCGCATAGCTCCATAGCGCCAGGATCCACACCAGCAAGAGCACAAAGCCCGCCACCAGGGTGATTTCGTGGCCAAAACGTGCGCCAGGGCTGCGCGGACCGGCCTTGCCGGCCGAAGAAGCGTTCAAAGTATTGAGGGAGTACGTCATAAGCGAAGCGCTGAAGCTTACCGCAGCCCCTGCGTCAACCCAGGGTTTGGAGCCGGCTTTTGAGCAGCGTGACCCCGCTGGGCAGGGTTTCAATAAACCCTCGTACTTCCAGGTCCTTCATCACCCGGCTGACCATCTCGCGCGAGGCGCCAATCGTCTTGGCCATGTCCTGGCGCGACACTTTTTCAAGGATGCGCGCGCCGCCCTCGCCGTCCGGCTCGGCCAAGTCCAGCAAGGCGTGCGCCACACGCCCATACACATCAAGCAGGGCCAGCGACTCGATCTTGCGATCGGCGTGGCGCAGGCGCTTGACCAGGCCGCGCATCACCACCAGCGACATGCTGACGTTTTCCGCCAGGCAGCGCGTGAATTCGGCGCGGCCCAGTTCCAGTACGTCGGTCTGCACCAGGGCATGCACCGATGCCGAATGCGGTTCGTTGTCGATGATGCTCATCTCGCCCAGATAGTCGCCCGGCATCAGCGTGGCCAAAATGACCTCGCGCCCGCGCGTGTCGGACGCGCTGACACGCGCCCGCCCGGTCAACAGCAGATACAGCGCATCGGACTTTTGCCCCTGCACCACCAGCGCTTCGCCACGCTTAAAGCGCCGTTTGCTCACCGCACTGCCCAGCGCTTCGGCCTGGTGCACCGTAAGACGAGAAAACAGCGGTACGCGCCGCAACAGATCAAGATTGGTCACGATGGCCATGCAGATACTTCCTTGAGAAAGCTCACAGAGTCGGCCCGTCGGGGGCCGGGCTAGCGCCGTTTGTCCGATACTTGGGGCTTGTCTTGTCGCGTCCCGACACCTAGCTTGCGGGGCGAACCAACCCGATCTTTTACCATGCCCACTCCCCAGCACGCCCAAGTTCTCATCCTCGGCTCCGGCCCCGCCGGCTACACCGCCGCCATCTATGCGGCCCGTGCCAACCTCAAGCCCGTACTCATCACCGGCATGGCCCAGGGCGGTCAACTCACCACTACCACCGAAGTCGACAACTGGCCGGCCGACGTGCATGGTGTGCAGGGCCCCGAGCTGATGCAGCGGTTTCTCGAGCACGCCGAGCGCTTCAAGACGCAGATCATTTACGACCACATCACACAGGTCGACCTGAGTCAACGGCCCTTCGTGCTCTCGGGAGACACCGGCGGCTACACCTGCGATGCGCTCATCATCGCCACCGGCGCCTCGGCCAAATACCTGGGCCTCCCGTCGGAAGAGGCCTTCATGGGCAAGGGCGTCTCGGGCTGCGCCACCTGCGACGGCTTTTTCTACCGCGAGCAGGAGGTCTGCGTGATCGGAGGCGGCAACACCGCCGTCGAAGAGGCCCTGTACCTCTCGAACATCGCGAGCAAAGTCACGCTCGTCCATCGGCGCGACAAGTTCAAGGCCGAACCGATTCTGATAGACAAGATGATGGAGAAGGTCGCCGCCGGCAAGATCGTGCTCAAGACCTTCTTCACGCTGGACGAAGTGCTGGGCGACATCACCGGCGTCACCGGCGTGCGCATCAAAAGCACGCAGGACGGCCACACCGAAGATCTCACGCTGCAGGGCTGCTTCATCGCCATCGGACACGCACCCAACACCGACATCTTCCAGGGTCAACTGAAAATGGAGAACGGCTACATCGTCACCCAGGGCGGCATGCAAAGCTTTGCCACACAAACTTCGGTGCCCGGCGTGTTTGCTGCGGGCGACGTACAGGACCACGTCTACCGCCAGGCCATCACCAGCGCCGGCACGGGGTGCATGGCGGCTCTGGACGCGCAGCGCTACCTTGAGCAGCAATAGACAACCCGAAGCGGGCTATAATTTGCGGCTTTGTTAAATTTGTGCCCCGTTGCGTACGGAGCCTTCGGTCTTGCAGACCAAAGACAAATCGGGTTACCGCCACCCTTTCTGGCGAGGTGAGGCCGCATTGCAAGCCCTCGGAATGCTCCGGAGGCGCCCGCAAACGGCCGTTGAAAAGTATCGGAGTGTCCACATGGCACGCGTCTGCGAAGTCACGGGTAAGAAGCCCATGGTCGGGAACAATGTTTCCCACGCCAACAACAAAACCAAGCGCCGGTTTCTGCCGAACCTGCAATACCGCCGTTTCTGGGTCGAGACTGAAAACCGCTGGGTGCGCCTGCGCATTTCCAACGCCGGTTTGCGTCTGATCGACAAGAACGGTATTGATTCTGTGCTCGCAGACCTGCGCGCACGTGGCCAGGCTTAAGGAGAACCACCATGGCAAGCAAAGGCGGACGCGACAAGATCAAGCTGGAATCCACTGCGGGGACCGGTCATTTCTACACCACCACCAAGAACAAGAAGACGATGCCCGAGAAAATGCTGATCATGAAATTTGATCCCAAGGCACGCAAGCACGTCGAGTACAAGGAAATGAAGCTGAAGTAATTCAGCCGCCCTTGCGGGCGTTTTCCCTGCCAAAAGCCGCCCGGTGCAAGCCGGGCGGCTTTTTTGTCCTCTCTCGCTCAGGCTTTGCGCTCCCACACCGCTGCAAAGAACCCGTCGGTATGGTGGCGATGCGGCCACAGGCGCAGGTAACGCGTGCCGGCGTCTCCCCCGCTGCACAAGGAGGCAGCATCGGCTACCTTGAGTTGCGCCAACACCTCGCCCGCCTCCAGCGGAACAAACTCGGGGTGGGCCTTTGAGAAGGCCTCGGCAATCGCCTCGTTCTCTTGCGGGAGCACGCTGCAGGTGGCGTAGACCAGGCGCCCGCCGGGCTTGAGCAGGCGCGCACTGCTTTCCAGGATGGCTGCCTGCTTCGCCGTCAGCTCGTCCAGCGCCTCGGGGCTCTGGCGCCACTTCAAATCCGGGTTGCGCCGCAGCGTACCCAGGCCCGAGCAGGGTGCATCCACCAGCACCCGATCGATCTTGCCGGCCAGGCGCTTGATGCGCTCGTCGCGCTCATGCGCAATGGCCGCAGGGTGCACGTTGGAGAGCCCGCTGCGCGCCAGGCGCGGCTTGAGCGCGTCCAACCGGTGGGCGGAGACGTCAAACGCATACAAGCGCCCGGTGCTGCGCATGCTCGCGCCGAGCGCCAGCGTCTTGCCACCCGCACCAGCACAAAAATCCACCACCATTTCGCCGCGCTTGGCGTCCACCAAAAGCGCCAACAGCTGCGAGCCTTCGTCCTGTACCTCAATGGCGCCGCGCACAAAAGCGGGCAGCTTGGACAGTTGCGGCTTGCCCACCACGCGCAGGCCCCAGGGTGAATACGGAGTTACTTCTGATTTGATAGCTGCTTGGGCAATCTCAGCCTGGACTTGAGGCCGTTTTTCCTTCAAGGCGTTGACCCGCAGATCCAGCGGCGCGCCCTGCGACATCGCCATGACCTCGGGCCAGAAGGCGTCTCCCAGCTGCTCTTTGAGCGGCGCCACCAGCCATTCGGGCAGGTTGTGGCGGTGGCGCTCCAGCAGATCGCTCTGTTGCACGGCGTCACACTGTGCCAGCCATTGCTGCTCCCGATCGCTGAGCGCGCCGCGCAGAAAGTCGCGCGCACCGTGTTTGGCCAGCGGGTTGCTGCGTCGCGCTTCTTCGTCCTGCCAGTGGGCAAAACCCAGAATCGCCAGGCGCCGCTCGCGCGGGCCCGATCCCGAAGGCGCCATGTGGTCAAAGAGCAATTTCTTGCGCAGCACGGTGTAGACGGTTTCGGCCAGAGCCGCGCGCTCGCGCTGGCCCAGGCCCCGGTTGTCGCGAAAAAAGCGTGAGACCACCGCGTCGGCAGGGTGCTCAAAAGTGAGTGCGAGGCGTACGAGCTGCGCGCAGGCGTCGATAAGGGCGTTGGGGTGCATTGCACGATTGTCCCATTCGAAGCAAACCAGCACCTACGACAGCCTACCTGGTTGCGAAGCAGCGTCCTACAGCTCGTTTCGCTGCCCGCGCCTAGCCTGATGAAAGGCTTTGCCCCTGCAGTAAAAAGGAAACACCATGGACTATCTTCTACAAGGCATGTTTGGCGAGCGGTCGCTGACCAAGGTGGCCGGCATCTTTCTCCTGCGCGCTCAGGCCGAATCCGCTCTGGAACAATTGCGCAACAGGGCGGGCCTGGACGGTTCTCAGGTGCGTCTGCTGCGGCCAGAAGACGCTGACACCTCCCACGGCGAACTGTTTGGCCGCGCCGTGGAGCCTGAATCGGAGGGCGTGGCACGGACGCTTGTTCAAACCCACGTTGTGGGTGGTTTTGCCGGAGCAGTGCTCGGCGTCGCGCTGTTTCTCTGGCTCTCGCGTGCGGACAACCCGCTGGTTGCCAGCAGTCCGGTGGTGGCGTTTGTTGCCATCGTGGGTTTTGGGATTACGTTCGGCTTGCTTGCAGCAGGCTTGCTGGCCCTGCGGCCAGACCACATTTTGCTCATCAGCCGGCTGCGCACCGCCCTCAGGGAAAATCGCTGGGCGGTCGTCGTGCACCCCGTGAACCGTGCCCAAACGGCCAAGGCCAAACAGGTCCTGGAAGAGGTTCAGGCGGAAGTGGTCAGCACCGCCTGACACACTGCTGCCCGCTGGAAAAACCCGCGCACAGCGCGCGGGTAAATCACGTGTTCCTGGGTCAGCACCCGTGCGGCCAAGGTATCTGCGGTATCGCCTGGCATGACAGGCACCACCGCCTGCTCCACTATGGGCCCTACGTCCAGTTCGCTCGTCACTTGATGGACTGTGACGCCGGCAAATTTGCATCCCGCTGCCAATGCGCGCCTGTGCGTCTGCAGACCGGGGAAAGCCGGCAGCAGCGACGGGTGGATGTTGAGCAAACGCCCTGCGTAATGGTCTACGAAACCTGGGCTCAAGATGCGCATGAACCCCGCGAGCACCACCAGATCGGGCGCATAGGCATCGACGCGGCGCGCCAGCTCCGCGTCAAAATCCTCACGCGAATCAAAACCTTTGTGGTCGAGCACCTGCGTCGCAATGCCGCGCGCCTGCGCAAAGGCCAGGCCACCCGCATCGGCCCGGTTGCTCAGCACTGCAGCGACGCGCACGCCCAATTTGCGCTCCCAGTCTTCCCGCTCGGCTGCGCGCACGATGGCCGCCATGTTGGAGCCGCCGCCAGAGATGAGAATGACAATGTTTTTCATATAAGCGTGTGAGGTACTTTCGCGTGCCCGTAAAAGTCCCTTGCACGCCCCTCCAATTATCCCGCCATGCCCTTTGACGCCCATATCCAACCACTGACCGACATCGAAGCCCGCGTGCTCGCCACCTTGATGGAAAAGGCGCGCACCGTGCCCGACAGCTATCCGCTCTCGCTCACCAGCCTGGTGGCGGGCTGCAACCAGAAAACCACGCGCGAGCCGGTCATGCAGTTGAGCGACGCCGCGGTGCTGCAAGCGCTGGAGGAACTGCGCGGCAACAACCTGGTCTTCGAGAGCAGCGGCTCGCGCACCACGCGCTACGAGCACAACTTCCAGCGCGGCATGGGCGTGCCCGAGCAGTCCGCCGTGCTGCTGGGTCTTTTGATGCTGCGCGGCCCACAGACGGCGGCCGAGCTGCGCACCAACGCCGAGCGCTGGTATCGCTTTGCCGATATCTCCTCCGTCGAGGCCTTCCTTGACGAATTGCAGGAACGCTCTGAAGAAAAAGGCGGGCCGCTGACCGTGCTGCTGCCGCGCGCTCCCGGCGCCCGCGAATCGCGCTGGATGCACCTGCTGTGTGGCCCGGTGGACCTGTCGCAACCCGCTGCAGCGCCCCAAGCGGGCGCTTTGGGAGAACGTGTCGCCCAGCTCGAAGCCCAGGTCGCGCAACTGCAGGCTACCGTGCAGCAACTGTGCACCGAGCTGGGCCTGCCCATGTCGCCGCCCGGACAGGCTTAAAACGAACGACCGTGCTACAAAAGAAGCTTCACTGGAGACAAGCCTCATGGATCTCGCATTTACCCCCGAAGAGCAAAGCTTTCGCGAAGAAGTCCGCACCTGGGTGCAGGCCAACCTGCCCAAGGACATCGCCCACAAGGTGCACAACGCCCTGCGCCTGACGCGCGGCGACATGCAGAACTGGGCCAAGATTCTTGGCAAAAAAGGCTGGCTGGGCTTTGGTTGGCCCAAGGAATTCGGCGGCCCAGGCTGGACCGCCGTGCAAAAGCACCTGTTTGAAGAAGAATGCGCACTGGCTGGCGCCCCGCGCATCATCCCCTTTGGCCCGGTGATGGTGGCGCCCGTCATCATGGCGTTTGGCAATGCCGAGCAGCAAAAACGCTTCTTGCCTGGCATCGCCAGCGGCGAGGTCTGGTGGAGCCAGGGCTACAGCGAACCCGGCTCGGGCTCGGACCTGGCCAGCGTCAAGACCCGCGCCGAGCGCGTGGGCGACAAATACATCGTCAACGGCCAGAAGACCTGGACCACGCTCGGCCAGTACGGCGACTGGATGTTCAACCTGGTGCGCACCAGCACCGAGGGCAAGCCGCAGACGGGCATCTCTTTCCTGCTGCTCGACATGAAGTCGCCCGGCGTCACGGTGCGCCCGATCAAGCTGCTCGACGGTGAGTGCGAAGTCAACGAGGTGTTCTTCGACAACGTCGAAGTGCCGGCGGAAAACCTCATTGGCGAAGAGAACAAGGGCTGGACCTACGCCAAACACCTGCTCAGCCACGAGCGCACCAACATTGCCGACGTGAACCGCAGCAAGCGCGAACTGGAGCGTTTGAAGCGCATCGCCAAGCGCGAAGGCGTGTGGGACGACCAGAGGTTCCGTGACCAGATCGCCCTGCTGGAAGTGGACATCGTGGCACTGGAGATGCTGGTGCTGCGCGTGCTGTCCAACGAAAAATCCGGCAAGAACTCGCTTGACATTGCCGGCCTGCTCAAGATCAAGGGCAGCGAGATCCAGCAGCGTTACGGCGAATTGATGATGCTGGCCGCAGGGCCCTTTGCCCTGCCATTCATCGAAGAAGCCATGGAGGCCGGCTGGCAGGGGAACTTCCCTGGCGGCGAGACCGCCAATGCGCCGCTGGCATCGACCTACTTCAACCTGCGCAAGACCACCATTTACGGTGGCAGCAACGAAGTGCAGCGCAACATCGTGGCCCAGACCGTTCTCGGCTAAGGAGATAGAACATGGATTTTGATTTCTCTGACGACCAGCAATCCCTGCGCGACGCGGTGCGCCGCTGGGTCGACAAGGGCTATACCTTTGAGCGCCGCCGCAGCATCGTGGCAGCCGGCGGCTTTGACCGCACCGCCTATGGCGAACTGGCTGAACTGGGCTTGACCGCACTGACCGTGCCCGAAGCGCACGACGGCCTGGGCCAGGGCGCCATCGACGCCATGGTGGTGATGGAAGAACTCGGCCGCGGCATGGTGCTCGAACCCCTGGCGCATGCCTTCATTGCAAGCAGCGTGCTCACGCAGTACGCATCGGCCGAGTTGCAGGGCGCCTGGCTGCCACGCATTGCCAGCGGACAGGCGCTGGTGGTGCTGGCGCAGCAAGAGCGCAAGGCCCGCTACGCACTCGAAAAATGTGAAGCAAAAGCGGCTCCAGCGCAGTCTGGGTATGCCTTGAAAGCTACTAAAAGCATAGTACCTGCAGGCGACCAGGCGGATGCCTACCTCGTGCCCGCGCAGTTGGACGGCCACATCGCCCTCTTCCTCGTCGAGCGCTCGGCCAGCGGCGTGAGCGCGCAAGGCTACGTCACGCAGGATGGCAGCCGCGCCGCCGAAGTGCAGTTCGCCAATACCCCTGCCATTCTCGTCAGCAAAGACGGTCTGACCGCACTGGAGCTGGCCGTGGACACCGGCATCGCGGCGCTGTGCGCCGAAGCCGTGGGCGTCATGGACCAGGCCGTCGCGCTGACGGTGGACTACATGAACCAACGCAAGCAGTTTGGCGTAACCATCGCCAGCTTCCAGGCGCTGCGCCACCGCGTGGCCGACATGAAGATGCAGCTCGAACTGGCCCGCTCCATGAGCTACTACGCCAGCCTCAAGCTCGCCGCACCAGCGCCAGAACGCCGCACCGCCATGGCCCGTGCCAAGGTGCAGCTCGGCCAATCGATGCGCTATGTGGGCCAGCAGATGGTGCAGCTGCACGGCGGCATTGGCGTCACCGACGAATACATCGGCAGCCACTATTTCAAGAAGCTCACGCAGATGGAAATGACGTTTGGCGACACGCTGCACCATTTGGGTGAAGTGTCCAGCCGCATGCAGGACACCGCTGGGGTGTTTGCCTGAGACTTCGGACGCCGGGCGCGCCAGGAATGAAGGGAAGGTTCCGATGAACGTGGCTCAACAGGACGACCAGCGGGCCATCCAGGAGGCCGTCGCCGCCATCTGCAGGAACTTCGACGCGGAGTACTGGCTTGCGCGCGACACCGACGGCGAGTGGCCCACCGCGTTCTGCGATGCCATTGCCGCAGGCGGCTGGTTTGGCATCACGATGCCCACCGAATACGGCGGTGCAGGCCAGGGCATCGCCGCTGCCGCCATGGTGATGAAGACCATCGGACGCCTGGGTTCGGCTGCGGTGTCGTCCGTCCACCTGAATCTCTTTGGCCCCCAGCCTGTCGTGGTGTTCGGGACCGACGCGCAAAAGCAGCGCATGCTGCCCGCCCTGATTCGCGGCGAGGATCGCGCCTGTTTCGGCGTGACGGAGCCCAACGTCGGATCCGACACCACACGCATCAAGACCTTTGCCAGGCGCGACGGCGATCGTTATGTGGTCCATGGGCAAAAGGTATGGACCTCCACGGCCCAGCAGGCCAACAAGATCCTGCTGGTCACGCGCACCACGCCGATCGAAGAATGCGCTCGCCCGATAGACGGCATCACCCTGTTCTACACCGACCTGGACCGCTCCAAGGTGCGCATTCGCCCCATCGAAAAAATGGCGCGCAAGGCCGTCGACTCCAACGAACTCTTCATCGACGGGCTGCAAGTGCCCGCAGAGGACCGCATCGGCGAGGAAGGCCAGGGCTTCAAGTACCTGCTGCATGGCCTCAATCCCGAGCGCATTCTGGTCGCGGCCTCGTCCATCGGTGCCGGCGAAACGGCCCTGGAGCGCGCGGTGGGCTACGCCAAGGAACGCGTGGTGTTCGGGCGCGCCATCGGGCAAAACCAGGCCATCCAGCACCCCCTGGCGGAATGCTGGATGCGTCTTCAAGCCGCAGAACTGATGATGTGGAATGCCGCCCGGCTGTACGACGCGGGCCTGCCTTGCGGCGTCGAAGCCACCGCCGCCAAATACCTGGCGGCCGAGGCGAGCTTCGAAACTTCCACCCGCGCCGTGCGCACGCATGGCGGCTTTGGTTTCGCCAAGGAATACCACGTCGAACGCGGCCTTCGGGAAAGCGTGCTCGGCTTGGTTGCCCCGGTGACGCAGGAAATGGCGCTGTGCTACATCGCCGAAAAGGGGCTCGGACTTCCCAAGTCGTACTGACGCTGTGCCAGTGTCGTGAGTTGGAAGTTGGTTGAAAAGTAGAAGCTGTCGAAATCGTCGTCAGGCAAGGCGCACACCACAGCGATAGCCGGAGCTATCGCGAGGATGTGCAACGCGGCGTGGCGGCGATTCTCGGCGGCTTTCTGAAACGAACTTCCGACCCACGACGCCACAGGATGCCTGGAGCGCTTTTCGAATCAACCCAGCAAGCGCGACGACTTGGGCACGTGCGCCATCAAAAACTCCATCTGGTCCGCCAGGATGCGGCGGTTGCGCAGGATGAAGTCTTCCCAAAGGCTGGGCACATAGGGCGCATACAGCAGCGGCATGTGTGCCTGCTCGGGCGTGCGCGGGCCTTTGCGGTGGTTGCAGGCGCGGCAGGCGGTCACCACGTTCATCCAATGGTCCACGCCGTGGCTGGCAAACGGCACGATGTGCTCGCGCGTCAGATCGCCTTCGTGAAACAGGCCCCCGCAGTAGGCGCATACATTGCGGTCGCGGGCAAAAAGCTTGGTATTGGTCAGACCTGGGCGGTTGCCAAAGGGGTTGGTGCGCGGCACGCCCCGTGTACCAATGATGCTGTTGATGACAATGACCGACTGCAGCCCCGTCACCGCGTTGTTGCCCCCGCGAAAGCGCGCCACCTCGCCCCCCACCTCCCAGCGCACGTCGCCAGCAGCGTAGTGGGTAGCGGCCTGTTCCAGCGATACCCACGACTGGGGCAGGCCTTGGGCCGAGAGCTTCAACACTTTCACAGGCAGCCTCCTTCTGATCAACGCGGGAAGTGCGGGTCGCCGGAAATCGGCCAGGCAAAAGCGGCCGTGCGACTGCGTCACAATATACGCCAAGCACGCAAGAACGGGGCCAGCGCTTGCCCTGTGTGCGCCAACTGCTATTAAAAACATACCATGCTTGTCCTTCGTGGCTTTCACCATCCGGCCATCGCCCCGGCCTGCGCATTGACCATCGGAAATTTTGACGGCGTCCACCGCGGCCACCAGGCCATGCTGGCGCTGCTGGGCGCCGAGGCCGCGCAGCGCGGCGTGCCCAGTTGCGTGCTGACTTTTGAACCGCACCCGCGCGACTACTTTGCCGCCGCGCTCAAAAAGCCCGAACTGGCGCCAGCGCGCGTTGGCACGCTGCGCGACAAGCTTTCGGAGCTGGCGCGCTGCGGCGTGCAGCAAACGGTGGTGCTGCGCTTTGACGCGCAACTGGCCGCGCAATCCCCGCAAACCTTTATCGACGAGGTGCTGGTGCGCGGCCTGGGCGTGCGCTACGTGCTGGTGGGCGACGATTTCCGCTTTGGCCGCCAGCGCGCGGGCGACTACGCCCTGCTGAGCAGCGCCGGCCAGTCGCAGGGATTCGACGTGGCGCGCATGAATTCTTACGAAATCACCTACCCCCAGGCCGGCAGCGACTCCGCCCAGCCGGTGCGTGTGTCCAGCTCCGAAGTGCGCGCCGCCCTCGCCGCCGGCCGCATGGACGACGCGGCCCAGTTGCTGGGCCGCCCTTATGCCATTTCGGGCCATGTGGTCCATGGCCGCAAGCTGGGCCGGGCGCTGGGCGAGGCCAGCAGCGGCGCGGGCGACGGCTTTCGCACGCTGAACCTGCGCTTTGCCCACTGGAAGCCTGCCGCCAGCGGTATTTTTGCGGTCTGGGTGCACGGCCTTGCTGCGCAGGCCCTTCCGGGTGTGGCCAACCTGGGGATCCGCCCCTCACTCGACCCCAGCGACACCAATGGCGGGCGCGTGCTGCTCGAAACCCACTGCCTCGAATGGCCTGCGCACCTGGGCGACGAGGGGGCCTACGGTAAAATCATCCGCGTGGAACTGATGCACAAACTGCACGACGAACTCCGGTACGACAGCCTGGAGGCGTTGACGGCCGGCATCGCCCGCGATTGCGCCGACGCCCGCGCCTGGTTCGCTGCCCATGCAGAAACCCGCCGCCAGACCACGCGCGACCGAATTTGAGGAGCCCGCGCGCAGCCGCTCTGCGCGCACCCAGCCCCGCCCCTGCCGCCCCGGCAGTTTCGCAACCGCGCTCCGCACGCCACAGCCTCCAAGAACCCTGATGTCCGACGCCAATCCAAACCCATCCACCGCTGCTGCGCCCACGCAGGACTACCGCAAAACCCTGAACCTGCCCGACACGCCCTTTCCGATGCGCGGCGATCTGCCCAAGCGCGAGCCAGGCTGGGTCAAGGAATGGAACGACGAAGGCCTGTACAAGCGCCTGCGTGCGGCCCGCTGCGGCGCTCCCAAGTTCATCCTGCACGACGGCCCGCCCTACGCCAACGGGCAGATCCACATGGGGCACGCGGTCAACAAGATCTTGAAGGACATGATCGTCAAGGCGCGCCAGCTCGAAGGCTTTGACGCCCTCTACGTCCCCGGCTGGGACTGCCACGGCCTGCCGATTGAAAACGCCATTGAAAAGAAGTTTGGCCGCAAGCTCTCGCGCGACGACATGCAGGCCAAAGGCCGCGCGTATGCCACCGAACAAATCGCGCAGCAGATGGTGGACTTCCAGCGCCTGGGGGTGCTGGGCGAGTGGGACCACCCTTACAAAACCATGGACCCGGAGAACGAGGCCGAAGAGATCCGCACCTTCAAGCGTGTGATCGAGCGCGGCTTTGTCTACCGTGGCCTGAAACCCGTGTACTGGTGCTTTGACTGCGGATCGTCGCTGGCCGAATTCGAAATCGAATACCAGGACAAGAAAAGCCAGACGCTGGACGTCGCCTTCAAGGCGCACGACCCGGCCCGGTTGGCCACCGCTTTTGGCCTGGGCGCGCTGACCAAAGACGCCTTTGCCGTCATCTGGACCACCACCGCCTGGACGATTCCGGCCAACCAGGCGCTCAACCTCAACCCGGACCTGACCTACGCCCTGGTGGACACCGCGCGCGGCGTGTTCGTCATGGCCGAGTCGCTGGTGGAGAGCTGCCTGACCCGCTGGGGCCTCGAAGGCCTGGTACTGGCCCTGGCTCCGGGCAAGGCGCTGGCCGGCCTGGAGTTCGAGCATCCGCTCTACGACGTCGATCCTGGCTACCGGCGCCTCTCGCCCGTGTACCTGGCCGATTACGCCACCGCCAGCGACGGCACCGGCATCGTGCATTCGTCGCCCGCCTACGGCGTGGAAGACTTCAACTCCTGCATCGCGCACGGCGTGGCCACGGACGACATCCTCAACCCCGTGCAGGGCAACGGCAGCTACGCGCCCGATCTGCCTCTGTTTGGCGGCCAGAACATCTGGAAGGCCTGCCCCGCCATCATCGAAACCCTGCAAGCCGCCGGCCGCCTGCTGGGCACCGAGGGCATCAGCCACAGCTACCCGCACTGCTGGCGCCACAAGACGCCGGTGATCTACCGCGCGGCAGCGCAGTGGTTCATTCGCATGGACGAAGAGACTGCGTCCACCAAGGGCGTATTCACCAAAGACAAAGCGCCTGAGACCCTGCGCCAGACCGCGCTCAAGGCCATCGAGCAAACGCACTTCTACCCCGAGAACGGCAAGGCGCGCCTGCACGACATGATTGCCGGCCGGCCCGACTGGTGCATTTCGCGCCAGCGCAGCTGGGGCGTGCCGATCCCGTTCTTTTTGCACAAGGATTCGGGCGAGCTGCACCCGCGCACCATGGAGATCCTGGACCAGGCCGCCGACATCGTGGAAAGAGGCGGTATCGAGGCCTGGAGCCGCGTCACCACCGAAGACATCCTGGGCGCCACCGACGCGCCCCACTACACCAAGAGCACCGACATCCTCGAAGTGTGGTTCGACTCGGGCTCGACCTTCCAGCATGTGCTGCGCGGCTCGCACGCCGGCGCCCACCACGACAGCGGCCCCGAGGCCGACCTGTACCTTGAAGGCCACGACCAGCACCGCGGCTGGTTTCACAGCTCGCTGCTGCTGGCCAGCGCCCTGGAAGGCCGCGCGCCCTACCGCGGTCTGCTGACGCACGGCTTCACGGTGGACGCCCAGGGCCGCAAGATGAGCAAGTCGCTGGGCAACGGCATTGATCCGCAGGACATCAACAAGAAGCTGGGTGCCGAAATCATCCGGCTGTGGGTGGCGTCCAGCGACTATTCGGGCGACATTGCCGGCGACGAGAAAATCCTCGCGCGCGTGGTGGACGCCTACCGCCGCATCCGCAACACGCTGCGCTTTTTGCTGGCCAACACCAGCGACTTCAATCCGGCCACCGACGCAGTGTCGGAAGCCGAGCTGCTGGAGATCGACCGCTACGCCCTGGCCCGCGCCGCCGAGCTGCAAGCCGACATCCTCGCGCACTACAAGGTGTACGAGTTTCACCCCGTGGTCGCCAAGCTGCAGCTCTACTGCTCGGAAGACCTGGGGGGCTTCTACCTCGACATTCTGAAGGACCGGCTCTACACCACCGCGCCGCACAGCCTGGCACGGCGCAGCGCGCAAACGGCTCTGTACCAGATCAGCCAGGCGATGCTGCGCTGGATGGCGCCGTTCCTCTCGTTCACCGCCGAAGAGGCGTGGAAGATTGTCGGCAGCAGCGACTCCATCTTCATGGAGCAGTACACCGCGCTGGGCGAACCGGCCGAGGGGCTGCTGGCCAAGTGGGCGCGCATTCGCGACATCCGCGACCTGGTGAACAAGGAAATCGAGCAACTGCGCGCCGTCGGCACCGTAGGCGCGTCGCTCCAGGCCACCGTGCAGCTCACCGTAGCGCCTGAGGACCACGCGCTGCTGGCGAGCCTGGGCGACGATCTGAAATACGTGTTCATCACCTCTGCTATTGAGTTGGTAGCTGGAGACGCAATCCAAATAAGCGCTGGAGCCAGTTTTGACCCCAAATGTGAGCGCTGCTGGCACTACCGCGCCGATGTGGGGCACGACGCCGCTCACCCCACGCTCTGCGGCCGCTGCACCAGCAACCTCTTTGGCGCGGGCGAAACCCGGGCGCATGCCTGATGGCCCGCAGCAGCTTTGCTCCGCGCGCGGCCGGCAGCTTCTGGCCGTGGATCGGCTGGGCGCTGTTCATCCTCATCGTCGACCAACTGACCAAGACGCTGATCCTGGGCGCCTACCGGCTGGGCGACGCCACGCCCATCACCAGTTTCTTCAGCATCGTGCGGGCGCACAACACGGGCGCGGCGTTCTCGTTTCTGGCTCAGGCCGGCGGCTGGCAACGCTGGCTGTTTACCGGCTTTGGCGTGGCAGCAGCGCTGTTCATCGTCTGGCAACTGCGTGCCCACCCAGGCCAGCGGCTGTTTGCGTTTTCGCTCTCCAGCATTCTCGGCGGAGCGGTCGGCAACGTGGTGGACCGGCTGCTGCACGGCTACGTGGTGGATTTTCTGGACTTCCACTGGGCGGGCTCGCACTTTCCGGCCTTCAACGTGGCCGATTCGGCCATCACCCTGGGCGCTGTGTGCCTGGTGCTGGACGAATTGCTGCGGGTGCGCGGGTCGCGGTAGGCCGCTGGTGGGCGCAAGCGCTGTTGGCTGCACGCCATACGGCCCGATTATTTGCAACGCACCCTCGCCACCGCTTCTTTTGTTGTGATATAACCTTTACCAAACCGTCACCCCGGAGAGAGATATGAAAAAACTCGCAATTGCCGTTCTCGCCTGCTGCGCCTTTGGCGCGCAAGCTGCTTCCAGCGTTGGCACGCTGGACAACGTCGTTGGCAACGTCAGCGTTGGCGGCCAGGGCTTTGTGGCCCAGGCCAAAAACGGCATGCCGCTGGTTGAAGGCAGCACCGTGCTGGTATCCAGCAAAGGCATGGCAACGGTTGCACTGGCCAATGGCTGCACCGTCTCGCTCATGGGCAGCCAGCACTACACCGTCAATTCCAAGCTCACCTGCGAACAGTCGATTGCATCCGTCAAGAGCCTAGCCGCTACCACGCGCCTCGCGCAGGCACCTTTGGGCACTGGTACTGGCGGCGGCGCTGCAGGCGGCGCTGGCGCTGGTGCGGGCGGCCTTGCCGGCTTGGGCGCCGGGACCCTGGCGGCCATTGGGGGTGGCATCATCCTCACTGGCGCCATCATCGCCGACCAAAACAAAGACAAAGCCAGCGGTAGCTGATTGGCCTCGTCCACACGCCACGCCCGCTCCAACACCAACCAGGCTAGTCACTGGTTGGTGTTTTTTTTGGCCTGCGCGCTGCTGGCGCTGGCGCCGGTTTTGCGCGGCGGCAATCGGCAAATTGCGCTGGTGGGCTTGCTCCTGCTCAGCGCCCTGCTGCTCGCGGTGCTGCTGGGCTCGGTCAGTTTTGACCGCCTGTTCGGCGCGGCAGACGGCGCTGCAGAGCGGCGCGGAAAGCAGCGCGTCGGCATGCCGCTCTGGAGCGCCGTCGCCCTGTTTTTTGTAGCCAGCAGCCCCTTGTGGCTGGGCCTACTGCACCTCACGCCGCTGCCGGCCGGGAGTTGGTCCAGCCTGGCGGGGCGCGGCTGGTACTTTGACGCCCTGGCGGCGGCTGGTGGCAACCTGCCGCAAAGCCTGCCGCTCAGCCTCAACCCCGACGCCACGCTCACCGCCCTGCTCTCGGGCATTCCGGCGCTGGCCACCTTGCTCGCCGCGCTGTTCCTGCCGCGCCCGCTCATTGAAAAATGCCTGGTGGTCCTGCTGGTGCTGGGTGCTTTCGAAATGCTGCTGGCGGTGCTGCAGTTCTGGATGGGCGCGGGCTCGCCGCTGTATTTTGGCGCCGACAGCGCCACCGGCTTTGTCGGCAGCTTTGCCAACCGCAACCATCTGGCCGATTTTCTCGTCATGCTGATGCCGCTGTGGTTTTACCGTCTGGCCGAAGGCACGGGCGGACGGGCCGCACGCGCGGCCGCCCGCCACCGCCGTGCGCACCTGGGTGGTGCCGGTGCGCTGTGGCTGTTTTTTGGCTTTGCGCTGCTGGTGGTCACCCTGGCCACGCTCTCGCGCGGCGGCTTGCTGTCGGCCGCGTTGGTGCTCATGGCATGCACCCTGCTACTCATCGTCAAGCTCAAAAGCCAGCTCAGCCGCAAACAGCAGATCCTGCTTGCGGTAGCGGCTGCCGTGTTTGCTCTGCTGGCCCTTGCCGGCGTGGGCGCCGAGCGCGTGGGCCAGCGGCTGGACAAAGCCACTGTGCAGCTTGACGCCGAAACCCGCAACAACTTCACCGCCGCCACCCTGGAGGGCGCCCGCGCCTTCTGGCCCTGGGGCAGCGGCGCGGGCACCTACGAATCGGTGTTTCCGCGCTTTCAGGCGGCCGATTCGCTGCATTACGTGGAGTACGCCCACAACGACTACGCCCAACTGCTGATGGAACTGGGCCTGCCCGGCCTGCTGCTGGCGCTGGCCGTGGCTGCGCTGGTGGTTGCGCAGTGGGTGCGGCTGCTGCGCGCCTACCGGGCAGAACGCCGGCTGACGGGCGAACTGGCGCTGCGCGCCTACTGCGGCCTGGGCGCGCTGGCCCTGCTGGTGCACAGCACGGTGGAATTCAATATGCACATTCCGGCGCTGGCCCTGACCGCAGCGTTTTTGATGGGTGTCTTTCTGCGGCCGATGGATGCGCCGCGCGCCAAGGCATGAGCGGCGCGCAGACTTCAGGGCATGCGCCCCGCCGTACTGCGCCGGGCGCCATAGCGCCATGGATGGCCGCCTGCGCCACCCTGCTGGCCGCCGCCCTGCTGCCCGGCTGCGCCGCCGGTCCGGGCGCCAGCCCTTCGCCGACCCCGCCGCAACTCGTCATGACCGAAGGCGGCCTCAAACGCTGGGACCGCCCCGAAGCCTTTGGCCCCGTACCTGCGACCCAATTGGCCAGAGGCCGCGAATACTGCGCCACCCTCAACCACAGCGGCAAACGTTTTGTGCCCAGCGGTTTTCACCCGCACGCGCTCAGCGTGGAGGGGTTTCCGTTCGAAGATGGAGGTTTCTACTGCGTGCAGCAGTAAAAGAATTGGGGTCAGACCCCAAATTAAGCAATTCAGGCCCGGAAATTGGAATCTGACCCCAATTTTCTGGGCACTCACGCCCGTACGCTGTCATCGGCCAGGCCAAACACCGAATCTTCGCCTTCGGTGCGCGCCATGCGCTCGGCCAGCAGCGAGCCCTTTTCTTCGCCGCTGGGCGTGTAGCCCGCCAACCGATGCAGCATGTTGCCCACCGTGGCCATGTCGCCCGCCGCCAGGGCGGCATCCAGCGCGGCCAATTCGCCCTCCAGCGCAGGCCAGGGCAGTGAGGCTTCGCTGGCCTTCATCACGCGCGGGTGCGTGGTGGGCTGGGGGTTGTTGCCGATCAGCAGCTCTTCATACAGCTTCTCGCCGGGGCGCAGGCCCGTGATTTTGATTTCGATTTCCCCCTCGGGGCAGCTGGCGTCGCGCACGCGCATGCCCGAGAGCTCGACCATGCGGTAGGCCAGATCCATGATGCGCACCGATTCGCCCATGTCGAGCACAAACACCTCGCCCCCGCTCGCCATGGCCCCGGCCTGCACCACCAGCTCGGCGGCCTCGGGAATCGTCATGAAGTAGCGCGTGACCTCGGCGTGCGTCAGCGTAATGGGCCCGCCCTTGGCGATTTGCTGGCGAAACAGCGGCACCACCGAGCCCGACGAACCCAGCACATTGCCAAAGCGCACGATGGAAAAACACGTGGCGGCCGCCCCGGCAGGCCCTGCCACCGGCGCCCCTGCGGCAAACGCCTGCACCACCAGCTCGGCCATGCGCTTGCTGGAACCCATGATGTTGGTGGGCCGCACCGCCTTGTCGGTGCTGATGAGCACAAAGCTCTGCACCCCATGGCGCGCCGCCGCCCGCGCGCACACCAGCGTGCCCCACACGTTGTTGCGCAGGCCCTCGCCGGGGTTGTATTCCACCAGCGGCACATGCTTGTAAGCGGCTGCGTGGTACACGGTATGCGGGTGCCAGGCAGCCATGATGGCGCCGATCCGCACTTCGTTCTGCGCCGACCCCAGCAGAGGCACCAGCTCGGGCGATGGACCGTCCTGCGCCGCCAGCGCGTCTTCCAGCTCGCGGTGAATCTGGTACAGCGAAAACTCGTTCATCTCCACCAGCAGCAGGCAGGCCGGCGCGCACTTGAGCACCTGGCGGCACAGCTCGCTGCCAATGGAGCCGCCCGCGCCCGTGACCAGCACCACCTTGCCGCGCACATTGCGGTTGAGCAAAATGCCATTGGGCAGCACCGGCTCGCGCCCCAGGATGTCGGCAATGTCCAGCTCCTGCACATCCTTGAGCGACACCTTGCCCGAAGCCAGCTCGGACACCCCCGGCAGCGTGCGCACATGCACCGGGTACGGCCGCATGCCCTGCACGATGGCGTTGCGCTCCTTGCGCCCGAGCGAGGGCATGGCCAGCAGCACATGGCCCACATGCTGCTTGGCAATCAGCGCGGAAAGCTGGTCCACCCCATGCACGCGCAGGCCATCGACCGTGTGGCCGTGCAAGCGGGCGTCGTCGTCGATGAAGCCCACCACGCGCTGCTCGCGCCCGTTGCGCAGGGCCGATGCCAGCTGCCGCCCCGCCGACCCCGCGCCGTAGATCAGCACGCCGGGCAGGCTGGCATTGCCAAGCATGCGGCGGTACAGGTCGCCCAGAAAGAAGCGCACCCCCACCCGGCTGATGCCCACCATCAAAAACATCAGCAAGGGCTGAACAATGCCTACCGAGCGCGGCACGCCCGGCACGCCAATGACCGTAAAAATAACCATGTACACCAAGCTGTAGACCGCGATGGCGCGAATCAGGCTGAGCATGGCGTGCCAGCCGGCATAGCGAAACACCGCCCTGTACAGCCCGAAATAGGCAAACAAAGGCAAGGCCAAGCCCACAGCCCCCACCACCGCCGGCGTGTACGACGGGCTCCAAGCGGCCCAGTGTTCAAGCCGCAGACACACCGCCAGCCAAACAGTGAAACCGCAGAAGAAACCATCGTGCAGCACCGCCAACACGCGCTTGGCCGGGCGCGGCAAGGCCAAAAACCACCGAAAGACCGTGTTTGACTTCATGGCGAAGTTTCTATAGGAATTGCATGCAAACAAGCTTCATGACTGCAGGCGCAGCGGGCGAAGCGGCGCCGGCGCAGGCTGCCACAGCATCCAGCCAAGCGCCAAACCGGCGGCATCGGCCAGCCAATCGCCCAGCGAGGCGCTGCGGCCGGGAATGACGGATTGCAGTGCCTCGGTCAGCGCGCCCAGCAGCAGCAATGCCACCGCCACACGCCAGCGCTGGCCGGGCTGCAGCCAACTGCGCGCGGCCAGGCCGCCCAGCAGGGCAAACAGGCTGGCGTGCACCAGTTTGTCCGACCACGCGGTGGCGTCCGCAGCGTCCAGCGCGGCGGCCATGGGCAGCCAGGAAGCCGCCCAGACCTTCGCGGCCAGCACCGCGTCCGCTGGCGCCAACAGGCATACCAGGGTGACAAGCAGCGCAATGCCAAACAGAACCCGCGCAATGACCAAGGCCCGCGTCATGCAGCCGCGCCCCCGGCTTGGGCCAGCACCTGGCGAATCACTTCGCAGCTGCGGTCAATTTCGGCGGGCGTCAACGTGGGGTGTACCAGAAACATCAGGCTCGTTTCGCCCAGCGCACGCGCCACGGGCAGGCGCTCTGCCGGGCGCCAGCCGGTGCCGTCAAAGGCTTTCTCCAAATACACCTCGGAACACGAACCCTGGTAGCAGGGCACGCCCTGGGCATTGATGGCCTCGACGATGCGGTCGCGGCTCCAGCCCGACGCCAGATGCGCGGGCTGCACATACACATAGCACTTGTAGTGTGCGTGCACGCTACCAGGCATGGTGGCAGCAAAGTCGGGCACGCGCACCGCAGCAAAACCACGGCAGGCGGCCCAAATGGCTTGGGCATGCGCCGTGCGCTGCGCCGTCCACTCTGACATTCGGCGCAGCTGAATACGGCCCACGGCGGCCTGCACTTCGAGCATGCGCCAATTGGTGCCAAAGCTGTCGATCACCCAGCGAAAACCCGGCGGATGCTCGCGCTCGTACACCGCTGCGTAACTTTTGCCGTGGTCTTTGTAGGCCCACATGGCGCGCCACAGGGCTTCGTCGTTCGTGGTGACCATGCCGCCCTCGCCCGCCGTGGTCATGATTTTGTCCTGACAAAAGCTCCAGGCGCCCACGTGGCCGATGCTGCCCACGCTGCGGCCCTTGTACCGTGCGCCATGCGCCTGCGCGCAGTCTTCAATCACCTTGAAGCCATGCTGCTCGGCCAGCGCCATGATCGGATCCATATCGCAGGGCCAGCCGGCCAGGTGCACCACGATGACGGCGCGGGTAGCGGGCGTGAGCACGGCGGCAATGGTCGCGGCCGTGAGGTTGCCACTGTCGGCATCCACATCGGCAAACACCGGCGTGGCACCCGCATTGACCACGCACGACACGCTGGCCATAAAGGTGCGCGGCGTGACCACCACCTCGTCGCCGGGGCTAATCCCCAATGCCTTGAGCGCCACATCGAGCGCCAGCGTGCCGTTGCCCAGCGCCACAGCATGCTGCACGCCTACCCAGGCGGCAAACTCCGCTTCAAAAGTGCGGCACTCGGTGCCGGTCCAGTAATTGACCTTGTTGGACAGCAGCACGTCGCGCACAGCGTCGGCCTCTTCGGTGGTAAAGGAAGGCCAGGGGGAAAAAGAAGTGTTCAGCATAAAACAGGAAAGGACTTTGCCAGAAGCATCAGCCCAGTTGGATGATCTGGCCCAAGACAAGCAGCACTTGCGCAAAAGCGTCGTCCGACACCTGCATGCCGCCATGCGGCTTGCCGCCACGCATGCGCCAGTCGAACGATTTGGGTTGGTGGCACAGCACGAAGCTGCCAGCGCCTGCCTTGCGCCCGCTGGCCGAGCCCACCTGTACAGCGAAAGGATTGCCCGCGTTGTACGGCGCCGTCGTCATCGGCAGGCCAATCACCAGGGAAGTACGGTCGTTGAACGCTCGGGGCGACAGCACCAGAAAGGGATGCACGTCACGCATCTCGCGCCCAGCCTGCGGATTGCAATCGATCCAGATGACTTGTTGGCGCTCGGGTACCCAAGGCAGTGCAGCGGCCGCCGCACGCGATCGCGTTACCAAGCCTCCGCCCCAATGGGTTGCCCTGCTGCCATGGCTTCGCCACCATGCACCTGGGGGTCGAAACGGGCCAGACGCTGGGCCAGCGTCAAAGGTGCATCGGCCAGCGGCTCAATGACCACGCGGCCTTCGTCCACACGCACTTTGACCTGTTGGTCCGCCTGCAGCCGTGCCGCCCGAGCAATGGCAGCGGGCAAGCGCACGCCAAGGTTGTTGCCCCAGTGTTTGAGTGTGAGGACGGTGGCGTCGGTCATGGAAAAACTCCTAATACGGGCAAAATGTTTAAACAGAGTATAAACGACGGCGTCTCCAGTTCAACCCATCAGCCGCGCAGGGTTTCCCACCACGGTCGCGCCCGGCGCCACGCTCTTGGTAACTACCGCGCCCATGCCCACCACGGCGCCCCGGCCAATCACCAACGGCTTGCCCGGTTGCCCCTGCTTCAGGATGGCACCCGTGCCAATGTAGGCATGGTCTTCAACCACGACATTGCCGTTGCAATGCACGCGCGGCGCAAAGGTCACGAAATCGCCCACCACGCAGTCGTGCTCAACGTAGCTGTAAAGGTTTGCGTGAAAGTGCTTGCCAATGCGCACATTGCTGGTGAGCGTGACGAAGGGGCTGAGCACCGCACCCGCACCCAGCTGCACATCGTCCATTTGCACCACATTACCGGCGGTTACCGTCCAGGGCTGCACGCCATCGGCTGCGCAGCGCTGGGCCAGCGCCTCACGCACCGTGCCGCTGGCAATCGCGAGCACGGCATAGCGACCGGCGGCGGGCTCAGAGAGAAACTGCGCATAGGTCATGAGGCGCTGGCCGTTGACCAAGGCCGGCCCCGGCGCGTCGTCCACAAACACCAAGCGGCTGGCAGGCACCCCAGCCAGCGCCAGTTGCTGGCGCGCCAGCGGCATGATGCCGCGGCCGCAACCACTGGCGCCATAGACGGCGTACAAGTCCTGCTGCTGCATGGTGCGGGTTCCTTCTTTGCTGGTCACTTCAGTATTGATAGCTGCTTTCGCTTACTGCATAAGCGCTAGAGGCCCATTTTTTCAAAATTTGGAGCGGCCATTTCTGCCATCTTCACCGCCCGGTGCCGGCGAGGCAAGGCGCGACCTGGCCCCCTATGGCTTGCTCCCCGTAAACCGCGGCATCGTCGCCTCGCCCGCCGCGCTGATGCCGTCGCGCACCAGCACCTTTTTTACCGTAAGCCACAGAATTTTGATGTCGAGCCACAGCGAGCGGTGGTCCACGTACCAGACGTCGAGCTTGAACTTGTCGTCCCAGCCCAGCGCATTGCGGCCATTGACCTGGGCCCAACCGGTGATGCCGGGGCGCACCTCATGCCGGCGCGCCTGCTCAGGGGAATACAGCGGCAAATACTCCATCAAGAGCGGGCGCGGTCCCACCAGGCTCATGTCGCCCTTGAGCACGTTCCACAGCCCGGGCAACTCGTCCAGGCTGGTTGCGCGCAGAAAGCGGCCAAAGGGCGTGAGCCGGTCGGCGTCGGGCAGCAAGGCGCCATCGGGGCCACGCGCTTCCGTCATGGTGCGGAACTTGACCATCTCGAACGGCTTGCTGTGCAATCCGGGGCGCACCTGGCGAAAGAACGCCGGGCGGCCCAGCTTGCGGCGCACCAGCAAGGTCAATACCGTTAGCGGCAGGCAGAGCAGCAGCAGAGCCATCAAGGCGGTAGCAAAGTCAAAAAGGCGCTTCATTTGAAATTAAAAACAATAGCATGTTGCGTAATCTGGATAAGCGCTAGCGGCAAAAATGACTAAATATTTCGTACATCTGCCTCACTTCTTTGGCGCTTTGTCAACCTACTGAATATTTCCCCGAACTGCCCCACTCCCACCGCCAAAGCAAGGTGCTGAGCATAGAACTGCTGCGCCTTCTGGCCCATGGCGATTAACGCTTGCGGCGGAGTATTGACCAAGGCAGCGGCGGCTTCCGCCAAAGCTTCGGCGTTTTCTGATTCGGCCACGATACCGCCACCGGACTGGCGCAGCAGATCGGCGGCGTCGCCATCCACTGCCATCAAGAGCGGCTTGCTTGCGGCCATGTAGGCCTGGGTTTTGGAGGGGATGGTAATTTCAAACAGCGGATCTTTGCGCAGGTGCACCAGCAGTGCATCGGCCCCTTGCAGATACGTGCCGACTTCCGCCATTGGTACGGCAGGCAGGAAGACCACGTTTGTCAGCCCGCGCTGCGCTGCCTGTTGTTTGAGTGCGCTCAGCTCAACGCCACCGCCCAGCATGACGAAGCACACACGCGAATCTCCCACTTGCAGCAATGCAGCGGCGTCGAGCACTGCGCCCAGCGCCTGCGCCTTGCCCATGTTGCCGGCAAACAGAATGCGAAAGCGCTCGGGCCCAGGGAAGGCCTCTGGCAGTTGTCCTGTCGGCGTCGCCAGTGTCGCCTCGTCGGCCCAGTTGTAAATGACGTCTACCTTGGCTGCAGGTACGCCGCGTTCCACCAGTAGGCGCTTGAAGCCCGGTGAGAGCACCACGATGCTATCGACGCGCCGATACACCCAGCGGCAAACTGCGGCTACCAGGTTCAAGGCCTTGGGGCTGCTGAGCATGCCCGTCGCACGCAACGTATCGGGCCACATATCTTGAATGTCATACACCACCGGAATGCGGCGCAGCAACCGAACCAAGCTGGCTGCAATGCCCACAGTGAGCGGCGGATGGTAGGCGTACATGACATCAGCGCGCCTTGCCATGAAAAGGCCATAGACCAGCGCCGATACGGCAAAACTGGCGTAGTTGAACACGCGCTTGATGGCCGATTGGTCGTGGTTGGGGTACAGCGGCAGGCGCGTAACCTGCACGCCATCGATCACCTCGCGCTGCAGCCACTTGATGCGGTAGCCAGGGTACAGCTTGCCACCAGGGTAATTGGGAAAGCCCGTGATCACCTCGACCTCAAAACCCTGGCGCACCAGCTCGCGCGCGAACACGATGCCTTTGAAGGTGGGCTCCGGGTCAAACCACTGCGTCAGCAGCAGCACCCGGATGGGGCGTGGCGAAGGCATTCGCCTCAGTACTTCTTCCACACCACGCGATTCACGTAGTCGGTATAGCTGTGAATGATACGAAGCACCTTGTCCGACACATTGGGCATGCTGTAGTCGCCCACCTGGCGCAGCAGCCGGGTAGCGCCGCGCGGCTGGCTTTCCAGAATTGCCAGCCCCTGCAGCACGCGCTCTGCCTCCAAGCCCACCATCATCACGGCGGCCTCTTCCATGCCTTCAGGCCGCTCGTGTGCCTCGCGCAGATTCAGAGCGGGGAAGTTGAGGATGGACGACTCTTCATTGATGGTGCCGCTGTCGGAAAGCACGGCCTTCGCGGACAGCTGCAGCCGGTTGTAGTCCGTAAAACCCAGGGGCTTGAGCAACTGCACCTTGGCGTGAAATTTGGCACCCAAGGCATCCACCCGCTTTTGCGTGCGCGGATGGGTAGAAACGATGACCGTCAGGCCGTACTGCTCGGCCACGATATTGAGCACCTGCACCAGCTTGCCAAAATTCTGGTCTGAATCGATGTTTTCCTCGCGGTGCGCGCTGACCACAAAAAATTGCTCTTCAGCCAGCCCCAGGCGGCCCAGCACGTCAGAGGCATCAATGCGCGGGCGGTAGTGCGCCAGCACTTCTGCCATCGGGCTGCCGGTTTTGATCACCATGTCGGGTGGCAGGCCCTCGCGCAGCAGGTATTCGCGGGCAATGCTGCTGTAGGTGAGGTTGATGTCGGCCGTGTGGTCGACGATGCGGCGGTTGATTTCCTCCGGCACGCGCTGGTCAAAACAGCGGTTGCCTGCCTCCATATGGAACACCGGCACCTTGCGCCGCTTGGCCGGCAGAACCGCCATGCAACTGTTGGTGTCGCCCAGCACCAGCAGTGCGTCGGGCGCCACATCGGCCAACACTGCATCGACGGCGATGATGATGTTGCCAATGGTTTGCGCGGCGCTGCCACCGGCTGCGTTCAAGAAATGGCCGGGCTTGCGAATGCCCAGGTCGTCAAAAAAAATCTGGTTCAGCTCGTAATCGTAGTTTTGCCCGGTGTGCACCAACACATGCTCGCAATGCTCATCCAACCGCGCCAACACGCGTGAGAGGCGAATGATTTCGGGCCTGGTACCGACCACGGTCATGACTTTGAGCTTCTTCATTGATTCACTCTTCTTTTTATAGCTTGTTACGCAATATGGATAAGCGCTAGCGGCCAATTTAATGCCTAAACCGGGCAAGCAAAGGTATCGGGCTGGGCGCGGTCAAACACCTCGTTGGCCCACAGCATGACGACCATTTCGTCTTGGCCAATGTTGGTAATGTCGTGTGTCCAGCCCGGCACCGTCTCGACAATCTCCGCCTTGTCGCCGCTGGCCAGCAGCTCATGCGTCTCACCCGTGTGCATGTGCCTGAACTTGAAGCGCGCCTGGCCTTTGATAACCAGGAACTTCTCGGTCTTGCTGTGGTGGTAATGCCCGCCCCGCGTAATGCCGGGGTGCGCGGTGAAGTAACTGAACTGCCCGCAATCGGGCGTCTTGAGCATTTCGACAAACACGCCGCGCGGGTCGGCATGCTGCGGCACAACGTAGGCAAAGCGATCCACCGGCAGGTAGCTGACATAGGTGGAATACAGCGCGCGCACCAGCCCAGCGCCCACCCGCTCGGTCATCAGTGTGGCGCGGCTGTCGTGGAATGCCTGAATCTGCTCTGCCACCGCGCCCACGGTGGTGGTGTATTGCGGGGCCACTGTGGCAAAGCCGTTTGCATCCACAGTGCCATCGGCACCATCCAGCAATTGAAGGAAGCACGCAACCACGTCGTCCACGTGCACCAGTGTTAGCGGCGCCGCCGGGTCGTTTACCTGAACGGGCAGGCCACGCGCCATGTTGTGGCAAAACGTGGCGACGGCCGAGTTGTAGTTGGGCTTGCACCATTTGCCAAACACATTGGGCAGGCGAAACACATGCACCGGCACCTGGTGGCTGGCGGCCAGGGAAAACAGCGCATCTTCTGCCGCACGTTTGCTTTGCCCATAGGGGTTGGCGTGGGCAGCCTGGGTAGACGAGGTATACACAACCGGGATCCGCTTGCCAGTAGCGGCCGCCAGCGCTGCTACCGCTTGGCACAGCGCATGCGTAAGCTCTGCATTGCCCACGGCAAACTCTTGCGGGTCTTGCGGGCGGTTGACGCCGGCAAGGTGAAATACAAAATCGACCCCTTGCAGCAATTCAGGCAATTGCCCCACTGAGTGGCTGCGCGTAAAGCTGCGCACCTGCACATCCTTGCGCTCGACCAAATGCAATTGCAGGTTTTTACCAACGAAGCCATCGGCCCCAGTGATCAGCACTGTGTGGGTCATACACTCAATCCTCTGCCGCCACACGCTCGCCACGGGCGATGCGCTGCATGAAGTCGAGCTTGAGCAACAACGCCTTCATGCCTTCGACATCGAGCCGGGTGGTGTTGTGCGAGTTGTATTCCTCCCCATGGGCACTCCGCGTAAGCGCGGCCTGGCCCTCATCAACGAATTTCGCGTAATTCAAATCCCGCCCATCGGGTGGCACACGGAAATAGTCGCCCATATCTTCGGCGCAAGCCATTTCTTCTCGGCTTAGCAAGGCTTCGTACAGTTTTTCGCCATGGCGGGTGCCCATTACCTGCACAGGATGGCCAGACTTGCCCATGACGTTGAGCACCGCCTTCGCAAGTGTCTCCACCGTAGCTGCGGGTGCCTTCTGCACAAAAATATCGCCGTTATTGCCATGTTCAAAGGCATACAAAACCAAGTCCACTGCATCGGCCAGCGTCATCATGAAGCGCGTCATGGCCGGGTCGGTTACGGTAATAGGCTTGCCAGCAAACACCTGCTCGACAAACAGCGGAATCACCGAGCCACGCGACGCCATCACATTGCCATAACGGGTGCCGCAAATTACCGTGCCCGTGCCTTCCAGGTTGCGGCTGGCCGCGACCATCACTTTTTCCATCATTGCCTTGCTGATGCCCATGGCGTTGATGGGGTAGACGGCCTTGTCGGTGCTGAGGCACACCACCCGTTTCACACCCTCCGCAATGGCGGCCTCCAGCACGTTCTCTGTACCGAGAACATTGGTGCGCACCGCCTGCATGGGGTGGAATTCGCAGGACGGCACCTGCTTCAAGGCTGCTGCGTGGAACACATAGTCGACGCCGCGCATGGCCTGCTGCACGCTGCGTGCATCTCGAACATCACCAATGTAGAACTTCAGCTTGGCGCTGTTGTAGCGCTTGCGCATGTCGTCCTGCTTCTTTTCGTCGCGGCTGAAGATGCGGATCTCAGCTATGTCGGACTCTAAAAGGCGTTTTAGGACGGCGTTGCCGAAGGAGCCGGTGCCGCCCGTGATTAATAATTTATGCTTCACAAACATATTTTCTTCTCATTCCCAATTGTTTAATAAGACTTCCATTTTCTCTCTGTTAACCTCAGCATCAAATTTATTCTTCGCGAATTCAAACCCGCTACGTGCCAACTGACTTTTTATCTCGGGTGATTCAACAATGACTCGTAGTTTTTCAATTTTCTTTTCAAAACTATCAACCTCCGTTAACGCTACCCCAATATTGTTATCTATTACCATTCGAATAGAGGCGAGGTCCGCAGGACCAAATGCAATCAAACAGACACCAGCCGCAAAATACTCGGGCAGCTTTGTAGAAATAGAAAGCTTCGTCAGCTGAGCGTAGCGCCTTTCAAAACTTTCCACGTGAAGAGCAAAATCCGCCTTAATTAGGCGCATTTTGAGCTCATCAGAATTCAGTGATCCGCCAAAGACAATATCAAATTTTCCAAATTCGCGCAATAATCTTTTACTAGGTTCTTGCATAGAGTAAACCGTCAGGCGAATTCTTACAGCCGATATTTTTGAGACGCTAAGCAGCAACTCACCAAACTCGAGTAGCGATCTATCGCGTCCCAAATGCAAACCGCCTGCGTAAACCACATCAAGATGATCACATCCACGAATACTAATATCACGAAAAGGAAAATCGAAAGGAAATTGCACAGAGTTCATTATGGGAACAAATTCCCTTCCAAAAACTTTTCCGAACTCGGCCCCCATTTCCTCCCCAATTACAAAGACATGGCGGGCCAGAGCAAAAGAAGAATGATAAATTCGCAGTAATCGGGCATGTAGAAATTTTGAAAGAATTCCTCGCGGTCGAACATTCAGTACGTAGTCATCAGTAATGTAAATATCCATCGGAACTAGAAACGTCTTAGCGATCTCGTTGGAAATCACAAAGGAAAATATTGAATTACCGCCAACAAAGAAAATGGAGTCAGGAGCGAAACTCTGAATCCATTTAAGCAATGCATCTGAGCGCCAAATTTTCGTTCTATAAATCACATCTCTCAGCAAGAGTTTAACAGCATTAGTTCGTCGCAATAAATTTACGACGACAATCTTCACTGTCGATGCCTCAGAGTAATGATCTTTTACGCTCTCCAGTGATTCGACAACATGACCGCATGCTCGCGATCGAGAAAACAACAAGATGGTCTGGATAATATCTAAATCACGCACACGGAAAAAATTCTTAAACCGCCTCGACTCTGGCACCTCATCTTGAAAATACAATTGGGCAACCTCGTTTGGGCCCCAACTATCGAATATAGAGGTTAGCGTCTTCCCGTTATTAGAATGAAGGGAAAGGGAATTATGACTTATGATCAAAATCCGCTTGCGTTTAACCATAATTTCTTCCTGAGAATTACTCATCGACAAACCCTGCTCCCAGTTCGGTTTCTACGGGCGATTCAATTATTACGCCTTCTAAAAGAAAAACGAGGTAGTCCATATTTTGCAAATAATAGGGCCATTAAAATCAATACGCACGCCATGCTAGCGTAAGAAGAAAATACAAAATTTCCTACTGGCAGGGAAGCCATCAAGATAACTAAATAATAACAAATTGCCAGTTCGACAAATGAATAATTTTTCGCCGAATGAATGGAAAATAGTACAACTAACCGCCCCACTGCAAAGACGACAACTAATAACAATGGAAATCCCAACACCTCAATGTACGTTATAGCGTCCGGCATCCAATTTACACCGCAATCTATAACATTATTGCATATACTGTACTTCGTGGCATTGTGAAATAAAAAGTTAACTGGAAGTATATAATCCAAGATACTCAAGGTGCTCTGTGGATCTATAAATTGCTCAAAAAAATTAGATACGAAAAATATTCCAAATGTGAAGTATCCATTAAGCCTGTATAGAAAGGCTGCAGCAAAATCGGACACATCACCAATTGCCGAGTTTGCATTAAAACACATCTGCCTCGTGTGACAAATTAGTTCCCCAGAGAATTGAAAACGCGCAGATATATTGTAATCGAAAGCGGCTAGGCCAATCAGACCCAACAGGACCATAAGCGCTTTATTACTTTTTCGTTTAGCGCGTGGTGCTCGAATATTCCTGGCGGCAACGCTAAACCACAATAAGAAGCAAACCTCAAATATTTCTATACTCGTGCCGCGACCTATAGATTGGTAGACGTTAGAGAAAGAAGAGAGCACTAGGACCGCTACCGCATTAAAATTAAACTTCCTACCCTTGGCGATCAATTCCAAAAATGAATATACAAGCCAAAATTTGCAAAAAATTAGCAAAGAAAATGCGGGAATCTGATTAACAGAAAAGGATGTCAATCCGCTCTCGGCATTGTAGGATTGATACGAATTGTAATTTGACTCAAATGATCTCAAGGTTTGCAATATCGCACCAAGGCCCTTCCCAGTATAGAAAAACGTCAGGTAATAGCTTCCAAAGACCGATAGAAATGCAAGCGAATAAAAAAGTCTCCAATTAATTATTTTTTTTAATTCGTCTAAACTAGCGACTCTGCGACTTGGCGCATAAGAACCGGCAATGTACACTATCAATATTATTAGCGAGAAACCAATTCCATATGCCAGTTTTTCGAATGGTATATTATGAGTCCCACATATTGCGAGAAATATTACACCGAAATACCAGTAGACTACGATTCGTGTAACCGCGTTCATAACTCATTGGACGCGAGGTTGCGAGCGACTCTGACAACTTTCACAAGTCCAAGCAACGCATAGTTATATGTATACCCAATAAGGGGAATACTGAAAAGAGCACCCTTAATTCGTGAATAAATGTATTCACGTCTTAGAATACTAACTAGTCTTCTATTTTCTCCTTTGAACTTTATTGCTTCATCGAGCCAGATCTTATTCATCCGATGTACATTTCTTTGTAAAATCAATAGTTTTTTTGGGTTCTCAATATTCGAAACATTCGAATCATGTATTCTGTATTTAACAAGTAGTTCATCTACATAGCCTAATTCACCCTCCAACAGCGATCTGAATGCTAAAAGACCGTCCTCCTGAAACACAGAGGAATCTAATGCACCATATTTATCGAATATATTTTTTCGAAAGGCGAATGTACATCCCAAGGCCCAACAATTTCTATTTACCATAAACTCATCAATATTTTTAGAGTATTTTGGAGGTACACGGAAAAATCTGCGCTGCCTATCGCCTTGGAAGTTAACAACTTCAGCATTCGAAAAAACTGCTACCGTCTTTTCGCCATCAGCTAAGAATCGCTCATACAAAAGTTTTGTTCTATTAGGGAGGGAGATGTCATCCCCTGCAGCATTAATAATAATCTCACCTTGAGCGATTTTTAAAATGCTATTTAGATGTCCGCATATTCCTAAATTTTTTCTAGTTCTATTAAGTATAATTTTATGAGGTCCGTTATAGGACTTTACAAACTCTCTCATTATGTCAAACGTGCCATCAGTAGAACAATCGTCAGACAATATAATTTCGATGGAGGAAAATTCTTGGCAAACAGCTGCTTGCACTGCTTCGCGTATATAGTCCTCTTGGTTGTACGTAAGCAGTACAAATGTAACCAAAGGCAGATCGGATTCAATCACACAATACTCCAATTATTTCAATTTTTGCTTGCATACCGTCGACAGGTAATTCGTAAGGAAGGTTTGATTGAAATTATCAGCCAATCGATCTAAATCAAGAAGCGAAAACTCTATAAAAATAGTCATAATAATTTTACATTTCATCATTTTTATTCTAAGTATGCCGCGCACGTGAATCGCACGTAATTTCTGCCGTACTCGTCCTTGCTTCAACGCTCAAGTGTTATCGCGCAGCAATATGGAGTTTGTATGGGGAACACTTATATCCGTAGAAACGCTACCTTCACCAGGAAAACAGCCCCACTGCCTCACGCCAAGTTTGGCCTTGGTACGGTCAAAGATCAAGACATTTCTGTCTATCGGGTGGCTCGAATACATCCTATGGCCAACATCGGGTTTAGAAGCAGACGCAGAGGCAGCAAGCCGCGGAATTTCAGTACTAGATCCAATATGCGGTACTCCCAAAGGTCATCGATATTTAAAGTCCAGCAAATCTTTCGCGAAGGAGTGCTCCAAACTTCTTCGACCACGCATCACCTAACATCCATAGTACCGCGCCGTAGATCATGACACCAACGAAAATCTTTCCTGCAAGTGCCACAATACTTGGCATCTGCGGCAAGAGGCTTAACACGCTATACATGATGACTGTCGCCACAATGTAGGGTATTGCGATACGTATCTGTTCAAGCCCGCCAAAACCAAACATTTTTCCCGGGTAATACGCGTTAATGAAAAATGCAATAAACGAAGTCACAACGGACGCCCATGCAATGCCTTCGATACCGTAGGGTATCGCAAAGTACAGCGCGCTCAGAGTGACGGGAAGCTTCATAAGATCGATCTTGAGAAAAATGTCAGATCGCCCCATCGCGTTAAGAATGTTCATGTTGATCGCGCTGATAGGCGTTACGGTACGCGCTACACACAGCGCGACGAGTACTGGCACGGCAGGTTGCCATTCAGTACCTAAAAATATGGAGATAAAATCCGCTGCCACAGCAGAAAAACCGATCAGCATTGGGAGGCAGATCAGCATGGTGAGAGAGATGAGCTGCTTGTAGATGCTGACCAAACGCTCTCGATCTTCTTTTATTGACGTCATGATCGGGTACGTCACACCCTGCAAGCTGGATGCGATGAACTGGTACAGATAATTGCTCAAGTTGGTAGCCTGGGTGTAGAAGCCGACTTGCGTTGCGTTGTAGAACCGGCCAATGAGCGCCACATAAAGATTGTTGACGATGGTAGCGACAAAGCCGGCCAACATGAGCTTGGAGCCAAAGCCAAACAATGCAGCAAATGATGCGCGGCTAAAGCGCCACTTCGGCAGCCAGCGGCAAAACCACCATATTCCAGCAGACGCCAGCAGCGACTTGCTGACCATCAACCACACCAGCGCCCAATAGCCGTAGCCGCGTTGGGCCATTAAGACCGCTAGCGCACTGCTGAGAAGTGTGGCAATGGTGTTGGCAATGGCCTGACTCTTGAAATCCAAGGCGATCGTCAGCTTGGCACGCACTACCACGGTAAAGGTGTTAATTATGACCACCAAAAACAGCACCCGCGCAATAGCAGTAAGTTGAGGTTGGCGATAAAACTGGGCAATCCAGGGTGCCGCAACGTATAGCACGGCATACATCGCCCCCCCCCAACCGAAGTTGACCCAAAAAACTGTGCAGGCATCGTCTTCGGTTACTTGCCCGCTACGCTGTACCAATGCACTTAAAAAGCCTCCGCTGACCACACTATCGGCTAGCAGCATAAAAATGGTAAGCATGCCGATAAAACCAAAGCTGTCCGGTCCGATCAAGCGCGCAAGATAGACTGTTACTGCCAGATAGCCCAACTGGTTGATGAGTTTATCGGACAGACTCCAACCGAACGCGCGGAGGGCTTGGTGCTTTAAGGGCATGAAAGTCACAAAATATGGCTTGCTTTTCTATCCTGACGACCATCGATTAAACTTCGCGCAATCTTTTTAACGTCTCGTTAATTAATGTCGAAGATGTGGATGTTGTATATGGGAAATAGACAATTCGAACTCCTCTAGCCAAAAATTCCTTATCGAATTCTTTCCATTTATCTGTTTTATACCAATCATCTCCGACAAACATCACATCAAATTTATAACGATCTAATGCATCTAGCTTGTCCATCGTCATTTGCGGCACAGCAAGATCTACATACCGGCAAGACCTCACAATTTCTATTCTTTCCTCAAATGGAATTACGGATTTCTTATTTTTATACGCAACCAGCTCGTCGACAGTTACACTCACGATTAATCTGTCGCACATTGATTTAGCGTTTCTTAGAAGATTGATATGCCCAACATGAAACAAGTCAAAAACTCCTGTAGTATATCCAATCACCATCCTAATGACTCCATTACGGTTTTTCTGAATTCCTCATAGTCTTGTTTTCTTGAATGTTTCATATTCAATTTTGCACTAAAACCTATTTTTGTTCGTCCAAGCGCGCCTTTCAATTCAAGCTTTTCGGCCAATCTTCTTATGGGAATTTTGGATTCGATACTATTTATTTTCGTCTCGGCCGGCTGCCTGTAAAGATAAGCAATTAGTTTCTTATTAATAAAAGGTACTCTTGCCTCCTTCGAAGCGGCCATCGAAGCAAGGTCCATTCTTCGCAATAATCCAGGAAGGTGTACTTGATAGAAAAAATCTTCTAGAAACTCTACGGGAGATTTATTTTTTTTCAGTTCGCTCACGAAGTTTATCAGACGTTCAGAGTTGACCACATTAGAATAACCGTACTCTAGCAAAAATTCTATTTCATTAATTTCAGATTGCTTTAGACACCATCTGAAAATTTCGTCGTACCCAAACAGTAATTCATCTGCTCCTTCACCCGTTAGAACCACTTTCTCGTCAGAAAGCATCATTTTACATACATGATAGATTAGTCCTTCATTAGGAACACAAAGTGGCTCCCCACGCAGCTTAATTAGTTGACGCCAATTCTCTCTGAGGTCTGCTTCCGTCAGTTCAATTATCCTTAATTCTTTAGAAATGCTGCTGGCAGTTTCCTCCGCCCCTTCAAATTCATTATTCGATGGCAATCCTATAGTGTAGCAAGTATTTATTTTGGATAATTTTGCGATGAGCGCACTATCCAATCCACCACTTAGTAGCGAAACAATTTTCACATCACTAAGTTCGTGTGCTTCAATTGACTCCTTCAAAAGAGATTCAAATTTATTTTGATCAAATTGCTCTGTGCACGGCAGCCAATGCCAATGTCTTTCTACCACGCCATTAGAGCTCAAAAATGTTCCTGGAAGAATCTCCTCAATTCCTTCAAAGAAAGAGTAACCAGGCAAAGGTCGCCGTATAATTCTCCATTCGGCGATTGCTTCTTTTGAAGGTGCTGCATCTACAATCCGCGCAATTGCAGCTGCTTCTGATGAGATAATAGCTTGCACGTCATCTTTAAATATAAATAGTGGTTTTATACCAAAAGCATCTCTTGCAGCAATCCAGCTATCGTTAAACGAGTCATAAATAACAACTGCGAACATACCGTCAAGCATGCTGAAGATTTTATTGCCAACCTTTATGTAACCATTCAAAAGCGTCTCTGTATCCGATTCAGTTTTACATGTCAGATTCAGCTCGTCTCTCAAAGAGTTATGATTATATATTTCACCATTTAGTAAAATGTGGAATTGGCCACATTCAGACGACATCGGCTGATCTGACCTTGAGTGAAGATCCAATATTGATAGACGACAGTGACCGAGCGCGACCTTTCCGCCATTAAAAACGGTTACTTTCTGGACATCGGGTCCCCGCCATTTAATCTTTTCTAGGTGACCCTGAAATGCCACTCTATCAATATTCTCGACGTTATTCTTTTGAAATATAAGCCCGCACATAATGATCCTAATTGATACTTTTTTTAATATCTGCAACTATCAAGTCAGATGGCTGACCATCAATAA
This sequence comes from Simplicispira suum, assembly GCF_003008595.1. Taxonomy (GTDB): domain Bacteria; phylum Pseudomonadota; class Gammaproteobacteria; order Burkholderiales; family Burkholderiaceae_C; genus Simplicispira; species Simplicispira suum. Next base: position 723,037 of record NZ_CP027669.1, read on the forward strand.
AATAAGGGGCTAATTTTGAATTGAAGAACTTCAAGTTTGGCCGAGCCTCATTTTTTATCATTTTTTCCAAAAAGCAACGTATCTCTTCTTCACTACTTCCAATAACGCAACTGCTTAGAGCAGCCATGCCAAATGGATTTAGATAACTCTCTACATTTTCAGTGGCAATAAAAAAAACCGGCTTCTTTACATAGTGATATTCCGCCAAAAACGAACCGGAATCATGAATCATGCAATCGGACCACTGAAACAGATTGACATAATCTCCTTCTTCCAACTGCGTATTTGCAGTTTTTTCCCAATATTCATAATACTGAATAGTTTTTTCAACACCCCAATCAGGGTGAATGAACAATTTTGATTTTAGGATTGGATGTGGCTTAAAGGCAAACTGAACTTTGTCTTTCAGATCAAATGACAACATTTGAAAAAAATTTGCTAATTTCAGAAAATTAGAATATGGCAACACTGGATCATCGATTGTATGATGAGGCGCCCATATTACTTTTATTCTGTTATTCTCTTGTGATTTCCAAGAAGATTTCTTCTTGATTTCGAAAAATGCTTCGCAGCTTGGATATCCAGTTACTATGACATTTCGCCCTTTGCTCTGCGAATACATGCGATATATCTCTAAGTCCTCATCGTGAGGCGCAAAGATTTTCCACATTGAATTGTGAAATATTTGATTATATTGACCGACATAATTTTCATATCTTGAAACATCATGCGCATAGGGCACATAACAACCTAGATAATTAAAATGCGCATTTTTATAATATTCATCGAGCGTCAAATCATGGGGGTTTGTAAAAAACACAATATCTGGTGTCAACTCATCCAACTTGATCCAGCGTTTCTCGGTGTCGTTGTAGGCGGAATATGTCGGGTACCCTTTTGCATTAAAATACGCAAGGCATTCCTGCATGTCCTGTCGCATCCGTTCATCGCCGTAAGCGGTATAGGGACAGACCAGAATAATGGGATCAAAAAACGGGTCGGCCAGCATTTTTTGAAAAACCGGATCAACCTTCCACACGCTTTTATGGATAACGAGAAAAACCACCCGAATGCGCTCTTTGCCTTTGATTTGTGCCAACAGCGCTTGATGCTTTTTTTGCATGCGCAAAAACAAACGCCGTTTTTGCCACTGCGCGATGGTGCGTTGGTAGGCAGGGGCAAGGGCTCGTTTGATGGGCTGCGGTAGGTGTTTTTTGATTAGTGTCAGCACGGTATTTACGCCCTCTTACGCATTAAATCCATTCACAGCAGCAGCAGCCCGCAGCGCGGCCTCTTCGCTGAGCGTGGGCCCCATGGGCAGACTCAGCACCTCTCGGTGCATGGCCTCCGTCAGCGGGTAGCTACGCCCGCTCCATTCCTGGTACGCCTGCTGCTGGTGCGGCGGGATGGGGTAGTGGATGAGGGTTTGGATGCCTTGTGTGGCCAGGTGCTGTTGCAGGGCGGCGCGCTGCTGTGTACGGATGACGAACAGGTGCCACACATGCTGCACGCTGCTGGCCACCTGAGGCAGTTGCACACCAGGGTGATGAATGTTTTGCAGATAAATGGCCGCTAACGCTCGTCGGTGTTGCGTCTCCAGCTCTAGTTTTGATAGTTTGACGCACAGCATGGCGGCCTGGATTTCGTCCAGGCGGCTGTTTATGCCTTTGAACAGGTTTTTGTACTTTTCGTGGCTGCCGTAGTTGCGCAGGGCGCGGAGGGTTTGCGCCAATTGGTCGTCGTGCGTGGTGATGGCACCAGCGTCGCCCAGCGCGCCCAGGTTTTTGCCGGGGTAGAAGCTAAAGCCTGCGGCGTCGCCCCAACTGCCGGCGCGCTTGCCGCTTATGGATGCACCGTGGGCCTGGGCGGCGTCTTCCAGCACCAGCAGGCCATGTTCACGCGCCAGCGCCATGATGGCGGGCATGTCGGCCAACTGGCCATATAGGTGCACGGGCAGGATGGCGCGGGTTCTAGCGGTGATGGCGGCGCGGGCGTTGGCGGGGCTGAGGTTAAAACTGGCCGCATCCGGCTCCGCTAGCACCGGCGTGAGGCCATTGGCGCTGATGGCAAGAATGCTGGCGATGTAGGTGTTGGCGGGCACGATGATTTCATCGCCTGGCTGCAAGCGGCCAAGTTCCAGCCAGGCGCGCAGGGTGAGGATGAGCGCATCCAGACCATTGGCCACGCCGATGCAATGCGTTGTGCCGCAGTAAGCGGCAAACTTTTGCTCAAACTGGGTGAGTTCGTTGCCGCCGATATACCATCCGGAATCGATCACGCGTGTGCAGGCTTCGATCAGCTCGCTGCGATATTGAGCGTTGATGGATTTAAGGTCGAGGAAGGGGGTCATTTCATATAGCGAATGATTTTTGCCGGATTTCCAACCACTACCGCATTGGCCGGAACATCTTTGGTAACGACTGCGCCTGCGCCAACCATAGCATTTTCGCCGATAGTGATGCCGGGGAGAATAGTTGCGCCGGCACCAATGCTGCACCCATTTTTCAGGGTGATGCCAGAAAATTTTTCTGGATATTTTCTGGAGCGCGGCATTGGGTCATTGGTGAGCGTGGCATTGGGGCCTAAAAAGACATTGTCTTCAATGCGCGTACCATTCCAAATATAAACACCAGATTTTACGGTGACGTTATCTCCGATAATTACGTCAGATTCAATCAGTGCATGGGCGCAAATATTGCAATTTTCACCTATGCGGGCATCGACAAAAACCACTGCGTATTGCCAGATGCGGGTATTGGCTCCAATTTTGATGGATTTTGCATCTGCCAATGGGTGAATAAATACTGTCATTTATTCACCAGTTGCAAAAATTGATTGTAATTTCGAATATAATCTGCTTCATCATAATGCTCGCTGGCCAGCACCAGCAGCACGCAATCGGGGCTAAAATCATGCATTTCTCGCCATACCATATTGCCAATCAACAGCCCTTCGGTGGGGGAGTCCAGCCACACTTCTTCGCGCTGGTGGCCATCATCTAGCACCATGCGGCAGCGGCCGGTCACGCATACGGCTACTTGCTGCAATTTTTGGTGCGCGTGAAAGCCGCGGCCTATGCCCAGCTTGGTGCCAAACAGGTAGTAAACCCGCTGGATGGCAAAGGGCACAGTTTTTCCGCTTTCCAGGGCGACCAGCGAGCCTCGGTCGTCACCCAGAGGGGGGAAGTGGGTCCATTGGATGAGTGACACGCGGCGGATCCTGATAAAAGATTGAGGGAGGAGATCTCGCAAAGAAGCGATGTGTTACTTAGACAACCGATCTGTGTATACAAATGGTTGATGGCGTCAGTTGCTTCGCGGTGCTGCCCTTGGTCGTTTCCTGACGTTTGATAATTGGATTGGTGCTGCCTGTCGCCATGGGCGCTGCGTTCGGAGTTGACCCGCAAAGAAGTCGCCATTGAACTCGAAGCTGTTCGCTCGCTCCACGCTGACACGCACACTTCCGAACCGCAGTTGGCTGGCAGTTGCCTGGTCTTGCGCCTCCACTTCCAGCGTGATGTCGCGGCCCGATTGCAGTTCGGCAATGCGGGTGGTGTTGATGTCGAAGCCAAGCACGGGGCGCCGTTTACCAAATTCAACCGCCAGTGGCAGCCCCACGTACCCCACCCAATGATGGCGATGTTCGCTTGCGAAAGGTTCATATAAGAAAAAAAAGAAGGCCCAATTCATCGCAGCGATGCTGGCTGCCCGCGACCAAGCGGTGGCGCATTCTAGGAGGCAAGACTTACAACGCCTTGCTGCCCGATTCCCCGCCCGCTTCGTGTCATTTTGTAAGCCTGCGATCGTACTGCGGACTTATACTTGCGTCCCTGCCCTTTTCGCGCCTGATGACGAGAACTTGATCTACATGCACCATTTCCTTCTGCTTTCGCGTTCGCTTGTCACCTTCCCCATGGCGCTTGCGCTGGCCTTGGCGCTGATGGCCTGGCCCGCAGCAGCGCAAGAAGGCGTGGCCATGCGCACCGAAACCTCGGCACCGCAGCCGGGCAAGGTGGTACCCGGCCTGGATGCGCCGGCGCGCAAGCTGCAAGAGGCAGGCGCGGTGCCGAGCGCGCTGGATTCTGACTACAAGATCACGCCCAGCGACTTGTTGGAGATTGAGGTGTTTGGTGTCAGCGAGCTCAAGCGCACGGTGCGGGTGAACACCAGCGGGCAAATTGCCATGCCGCTGATTGGCACGCTGAGCGTTGCGGGCCTGACCCCATCCGACGCCGAAGCCTTGATTGCACTGCAGTACAGCAGCAAGAATTTTCTGCAGGATCCGCAGGTGTCCATTTTTGTGAAAGAGTTCACCACGCAGCGCATTACGCTCGACGGCGCGCTGACCAAACCGGGCGTGTACCCGCTGACCGGGCAGATCACCTTGCTACGTGCGCTGGCCATGGCGGGCGGCGGTGGCCAGCTGGCCGACATGGAAAACGTGATGCTGTTTCGCGTAACGCCCGACGGCCAGAGCGTTTCACAAAAGTACGACGTGCTCAAGATCCGCAAGGGCGAAGCGCCCGACCCCATGCTGCAGAACGACGACGTGGTGGTGGTCAACCGCAACGATGCGCGGGTGACGCTGCGCGACTCTTTGTTCCGCGACATCATCGATACGCTCAACCCGTTTGCTCAGAGCTACCGCAACGTCGCAACCCCCCAATGAAGCTCGCCCGCTGTGCGGGCGCCCTGGGGTGGCACGCCGCCCCGATGCTATTTTTTGCGCGCCATGACCCAAGACCCCAACACGCCAGAGCCTGAACACCTGCCCGCCGCCCACCGCGGCCCCGCGCCTTCCCATGCGCTGCAGCTGCGCGGCAACCACGCGCTCGGCATGCCCATGCCCGCCCAGGCGGCCACGCCGGACGATGACGACGACGTGCTCGATTTGCGCGACCTCTGGCGCATGGTGGTCAAGCACAAGGGGCTGCTGCTGTCTGTCGCCATCGCCGGCCTGCTGGTGGCCGTGCTGCTGAGCTTTATCAAGACGCCGCTGTACCTGGCCACCACCTCGGTGCAGGTGGACAAGCGCGCCGCACGCGTGGTGCAGTTTGGGCAGGACGCCGATGCCACGCAAGACATGGACGACCGCACGGCGCTGGGCACGCAGGTGGAACTGCTCAAGAGCCGGGTGCTGGCCGAGCGGGTGATCGACGAACTGCGGCTGGACCGCCAGGGCCTGCCCATGCCCACGGCGCCGGCAGCCGAAGGCGATGCGCCCGCTTTGGCCGACGGCGAGGCAGACGCCGCCGAGGCCACCGGCTGGAAGGCGATGGCCGGCAACCTGATGGACCGCATCAAAGACAGCTACGGCAAGATTCGCGAGCCGTCGTCCAACAGCGTGGAGCGGCTGAACCGCGAAGGCGTGATCAACGCTTTCCAAAGCACGGTGAAGGTGGAGCAGGTGCGCAATTCACGCATGCTGCGCATTCAGGTTGAAAACGCCAGCCCGCAGCTGGCCGCGCGCATTGCCAACAGCGTGACCGACACCTTCATTGCGCTGAACCTGGAGCGGCGCATGGATTCGTCGTCCTACGCCAAGACCTTTTTGGAAACGCAGCTGGGCCTGACCAAGGCGCGGCTCGAAGAGTCGGAGCGCAAGCTCAACGAATACGCGCGCAGCAAAAACATTCTCACGCTGGACGAAAAGACCAACGTGCTGAACCAGACCTTCACCGAGTATTCCACGGCGCTCACCAAGGCCGAGCAGGAGGTGATCAAGACCGAATCGGACTACGAGGCCATCAAGACGGCGCCGAACACCGCGCGCCAGGTGCTGGAGAGCGTAACCATTCAAAACTACAAGGACCAGCTGAGCAAGCTGGACCAAACCTACCAGGAGGCCGCCAAGGTTTTCAAGGAAGATTTCCCCCGGATGAAGCAGTTGCGCGCGCAAATGGACGAGCTGCAGGGCAAGATCCAGGCCGAGGTGCAGAGCATTCTGGCATCGGTGCGCAACCAGGCACAAACCGCCAAAAGGCAAGAGAACCTGATTCGCACCCGCCTGCAGCAGACGCGCGCCGAAATCATGTCGGCCCAAGACCGCAGCGTGGACTTCAACTTGCTCAAGCGCGAGGTGGACACCAACCGCGAGCTGTACAACGGCTTGCTGCAGCAGGTGAAGGAAGTGGGCGTGGCTGGCGGGGTCGAGGCCAACAACATTCAAGTGGTGGACAAGGCCGAAGTGCCGCTGTTCCCTTACAAGCCGCGCCTGGCGCTGAACGCCGCCATTGGCTTGCTGGCGGGCATTGTGCTGGGGCTGGGCATTGTGTTCTTGATGGAGTCGATGGACGATTCGATCAAGTTTGCCGACGAGGTAGAAAAGTTCTTGCAGGTGCCGCTGCTGGGCGTGATTCCCAAGATCAGGGACAAGAAAATGGGCTCGGGCAGCCTGGCGATGCTGGTGCATGAAGACCCGCGCGGGCAGATGGCCGAGGCCTACCGCTCGGTGCGCACGGCGCTGCAGTTCTCTACCGCCGACGGCGCGCCGCGCCGCCTGGTGCTGACCAGCACCACCAAGAGCGAGGGCAAGTCGACCACGGCGCTGGCGCTGGCCATCAACTTTGCGCAGATGGGCTCCAAGGTGGTGCTGATCGACGCCGACATGCGCAACCCCACGGTGCACAAGTATTTGAACCTGCCCAACACGGCGGGCTTGTCGAACTACCTCTCGGGGCACGGCAAGCCGGGCGAAATTACGCGCATGAGCGCCATCGACAACCTGATGGTGATTACCGCCGGGCCGATTCCGCCCAGCCCGGTGGACTTGCTGACCGGCGCGCGCCTGGGCGAGCTGATGGATTTGCTGGAAGTGCGCGGCGCGCAGTACATCATTTTTGACGGACCGCCGGTGCTGGGCCTGGCCGACGCCATTGTGCTGGGCAACCAGGTGCATTCGGTGCTGTTTGTGGCGCAGGCCAGCCAGACGCGCAAGAGCCACATCAAGGACGCCTTCCGGCGCCTGCGCATGGCGGGCGTGGTGCCTTGCGGCGTGGTGCTGACCAAGACCACGGCGCAGAACACCGCCTACTACACCTACGACAACTACTACGGTTACGGCGTGGATTCGCCCAAGGACGGGCCCACAGCGGCTGGCGCAGGCCCGGGCGCGCGCACCGAGCCTTCGCTGACGGCGACGTGAGGCCCATGCAGGCGAAGGCTTGAGGCGACGCGCATGCCCAAAAACGCACTGGCACGGGTTCTGCTGGACTTCGGCCGCACGCCGGGGCGCTACGCCCTGCGTTTGCGCGAGCCCGCCGAGCTGCATGCGCAGATAGACACCCTGGCGCTGTGGGCGCTGGGGCGCGTGCCCGAAGAACTGCAAGAGCAGGCGCAGCAGATCAAAGCCGCCGCGGTGATGTTTATCCAGCGCGCCTGCTTTGCGCCCGAGAACAACCATTACCAGATTTTTGGCCTGCAGCAGGGCCCGGTGGATGCCGAGCTGCTGCGCACGCGCTACCGCGCGCTGATTCGATTGACCCACCCCGACATGGGGGTGGAAGGCCTGCCCGCCAACGCCGCCGGCCTGGTGAACCGCGCCCAGAAGGTGCTGGCCGACCCGGCGCTGCGCGAGCGCTACGACCAGGAGCTGGAAAACGACGCCTGGCCGCGCTGGCGCACCGCGCCGCCGGTGGCTGCAGCCGCAGGAGCGCCGCTTGTGCGCAAAGCCGAGGCACACTGGGCGGCACCCAAGGGGCGGCTTGGCGTGCGCGAAGGCTGGAGCGCGCTGTGGGCGCGCTACCCTGTACAGGCGCGGTTGTTGTTGACGGCTGCGGGCGTGGGCGTGTTGGTGGTGGCGCTGCTGGCCTGGGCGGCCAACGACACGCCGGGCGGCGCCATGCTGGTGGTGGCGCGGGCGCCTTCGGGCACCCCCTCGGGCGCGCCGGCCAAGCCAGAGACGGCCCGCCCTGCCACGCAGCAGGCCGCAGAACGCACCCGACCTGCTCAGCTTGGCGCAGCGACAACAAGCAACGCACGACAGAGCCTGGCGGCAGCAAGCCAGGACGCCGACGACAGCGCCGCCCTGCAACTCTCGCGCGAAACACCCACCGCCTGGCCTGCTGCCCGGCAGGTGTCGACCGAAGCGGCCCGCCCCAACGCCCGCAAGCGCGACACAGCCGACACTGCCAACGCAGGCACCCGTCTGGCCGGCAGCGTGGCGGACCCGGTTGCGGACGACCAGCCGGCCATGGCAGCGCCATCCCGCCCCTCATCGAACTTCTCGCCCAGCCCCGCGCCGGACTTTGTGACGGTGGCACAGGCACAGCCCAAGGCAACCACCGCCACTTCAACAGCGCCCGCGACTGCGGCGGCCCGCGCAGGCCAGGGCACGGCTGCGCCTGCGCCGGGTTCTGCCGAGCCCTGGCCCGTGCCAGCGCGCGCCCTGCCCGCAGCGGCCCCGCCCCTGCCCGTGGCGGCAGCCGTCCCTGCGCCGACACCAACACCAACACCTGCACCTGCACCCGCACCTGCACCCGCACCTGCACCAACACCGACACCAGCGCCTGCGCCTGCGCCGGCCCCAGTGCACGCGGAGCCAGCCGCAAGGCAAGCCACTGCACCCGCCGCAGTGCAAGCGCCGCAATGGAGCGTGGACGTTCCAGGCGCCACCCAGTACCTGCGCGATCTGATGGCCACCCTGGAGCGCCCGCAAGATGCCCAGCGGGCCCAAGACCTGCTGCGCAAGATGGACGTGAAGGGCAATTTGCTCGCGCCGGGCTTGCGCCTGGGGCGCGAATACCCGCGTCTGAAAGTGACTTCGGTGGCCCTGTCTGAACTGCCGCGCCCGAGCGCCCTGGAGCTGCGCGGCACCGTGCTGGTGACCGCCAGCAACCCGCAAACCGCAGCAACCACCACCGTGCGATACCGCCTTGCAGCCAATTTTGTTGGCATGCCCGAAGGCACGGCCATGTCGCGGCTGGAGCTGGTAGAGACCGAATGACCGCAGACAAAGGAATGACTGCGGGCAAAGGCCTGGCGCGTGCCGCCTGGATCGGGCTGTGGCTGGCGCTTTTTGTTGCCCTATGGGTCTGGGCCTGGCCAAAGCAGATTGAGCGCGGCTGCTGGCTGGCCGAATGGCCGTTTGAGCAAGGCTGCAGCGACTACGCCTCGGGCAACCTGGAAACCACGACGCCCACGCAGCAGGTGCAGCACCTGGAGCGCAACATTGGCGACGGCTTTGCCTACCTCGGGCTGACGCAAAACCTGGCCGCGCAGGACGACAGCCTTGTGGCGCCGCTGCTGCCGTGGCTGCAGCAACTGGCTCCGCACAACAACCGTGCGCTGACGCTGCAGGCCAATGCCAGCATGCAGGCAGAAAATTACGAAGCTGCGGCCAAAGCGCTGACGTTGCTGGTGGAGCGCGGCGAAACCAGCGCGCGTGCGCCCCTGGTGGCCTTGATGCTGGAGCCCAGCACGCAAGATGCGGTGCGCGCGCAACTGACGGCGCAGTCGCGCTGGCTTGACCCGACGCTGGCCTCGCTGGGCGCGCAGGTGCCCGTGGAGCTGCTCCAGCCTTTTGTGAATGAGGGCTGGAAGCTGGGCGTGGTGCGCCTGCCTACCGCCCTGGGCCAGGTGGAGCGGCTTAAAAAGGCCGGCTACTGGCTCGATGCCTATGCCCTGTGGGTGGCGGTACTGGGCCAGGTGCAGGACGGTTTGTACAACCCCGGTTTTGACCGCCGGGCCAGCCAACGCGGTTTTGACTGGTCCTGGCCGCAGCAGCGCGCCGGCAAGGTGGGCGTGCAGCTGGCACAGGTGTCCGCAGCGCCCCGTGCGGGCAGCATGCTGCAGGTGGAAATGACCGGCCGCGGCGCCCTGCCCCAGCCCGTGGCGAGCCAGCCGCTGGTGCTGCTGGGCAGCCACTACCGCTTCACCGGGCGCTACATGAGCGACCGCCTGCGTACCCGCGAAGGTCTGGTGTGGGCGCTGCGCTGCGCAGCCGGCGGGGAGCGTTTTGCGCAGACCGAAGCGCTGGTGGAAACGCAGAAGCAATGGCAGTCGTTTGACCTGGAGTTCGACATGCCGGCCGCGTGCGAAGGCGCGGCCCGCCTGCAACTCGAAGCCATGGCCAATTGGGAGGCGCGAGCAGGAATGGCCGGAGTGATGTATTTTGACGACTTCGAGCTGCGCCAACGCGCGGCCGAGTCTGTTCAATGATCGACCTGCATTCCCACCTTCTGCCCGGCATTGACGACGGCGCGCGCTCGCTGGAAATGTCACTGGAGATGGCGCGGCAGGCCGTCGACGCGGGCACCACCATCATGGCGTGCACGCCGCATATTTACCCCGGCCTGTACATGAACGACAGCGCGGGCATTGCCGGGCACATCGTGAAGCTGCAGGCCGAGCTCGATGCCAATGGCATTGCGCTCAAGCTCACACGCGGGGCCGACGCGCATCTGGTGCCCGAATTGCTCGAAGGCCTGCAGAGCGGGCGCGTGCCCACGCTGCACAACTCGCGCTACTTTCTGCTCGAGCCCTCGCACCACGTCGCGCCGCCGCATTTTGAAGAGTCGGTGTTTCAGATCATGGCGGCGGGCTTCGTGCCGCTGGTGACCCACCCCGAGCGCCTGACCTGGATTGAAGACCATTACGACACCTTCGTGCGCCTGGCCGAGCGCGGCGCGTGGATGCAGATCACGGCGGGCGCAATCACCGGGCGCTTTGGCAAGCGCGCGCGCTACTGGAGCGACCGCTTCCTGGACGATGGCCTGGTGGCCGTGGTGGCCAGCGACGCACACAACACCAAGGCCCGCAACCCGCGCATGGACGATGCCGTGGCGCGGCTGGTGGAGTGCATGGGCAAGGACGAAGCACGCCGCATGGTGCTGGGCCGCCCGCAGGCCGTGCTCGACAACCTGGATCCCGGCGCAGTGCCTGCAGTGCCCGGCCTGGTCAACGGCAAGGCCAGGTCCGCCAGCAAGCCGTGGTATCGGCGCTTGTTTGGCCGGTGAGGGAGAAGCGCCTGCGCGCGCATTGGGCGCGGCGCAGGCATTGGGGCGCGGCGCAGGCATTGGGGCGCGGCGCAGGCATTGCGGCGCGGCGCAGGCATTGGGGTCGGATCACGATTTCGCAAAGCGAAACTCGTGCTCCGACCCCAATCCCGGATCTCAATCCCCCGATCCGGACCCCGATCCCAGGCCCTGATCGCCGACTCCCCATCGCTTACCCATTCCGGCCCAATCGCAAAGGGCGGGAGCCGGGTCTCGCCCCGGCGGGCGAGCATCTTTTCTTTGCGTCGCCAAAGAAAAGACGCCAAAAGAAAGGCGACCCTGCTGTCCGTGACCCCGTGCTGCGCACGTGGCAACCTGCGATGCTCGCGCCGGGCGGGGTCTCGCTGAACTCGCGCTGCGCGCTCAAACAGACGCGCGCCCTGATCCGTCCGCCGCTGCGCTTCTCGGCACGGCCAAAAGGGCTTTGGACAACGGAAAACCCAACAGCCACACGGGCCTATCGCTGCGCTCGGCCTCAAAACGGGAAACTGTCCGGGGGGGCATTGGGGACGGATTCAGCGGTGCGCAGGGATTGGGGTCGGATCACGATTTCGCAAAGCGAAACTCGTGCTCCGACCCCAATCCCGGCACGGAGGGCAACGTCCCCTGGGCAAATTCCCAGAAAAATCGCAGCCCCACAAGTACACCTAGCCAGCAACCCCTGCTATGAATTTTGCGTTCCGGCGTATAGTGTCCGGTTCGCCGATGAAACATCTTTTGAACCTTTTGGCCGCCGTGGCCTTGCTTGTATGGGGCACCCAACTGGTGCGCACGGGCATCCTGCGCGTGTTTGGGGCCAGCCTGCGGCAAATGATTGCCCACAGTGTGCGCACGCCGTTCACCGCGGCCATGTCGGGCATGGGTGTCACGGCGCTGGTGCAATCGAGCACCGCCACCGCGTTGATTGTTTCGTCGTTTGTGGGCCAGGGTTTGATGGGGCTGTCGGCTGCGCTGGCGGTGATGCTCGGGGCCGACCTGGGCACCAGCATCATGGCGGTGCTGTTCTCGCTGGACCTTTCGTGGCTCTCGCCGCTGTTCATTTTTGTGGGCGTGGTGCTGTATGTCTCGCGCCAGGACACTACGGCCGGGCGCATCGGCCGGGTGCTCATCGGCCTGGGGCTGATGCTGCTGGCGCTGCGCCTGATCAACGAAGCCGCGCGCGAGCTGACCCAATCCGAGGCGGTTCGCACCTTGCTGGGCGCGCTCACCAGCGACCTGATGCTGGAGATAACGACCGGCGCCATTCTTTCCATCGTGTCGTACTCCAGCCTGGCCACGGTGCTGCTCACTGCGACGCTGGTGGGCTCGGGCGGTGTGCCTGCGGCCGTGGGCCTGGGTCTGGTGGTGGGAGCCAACCTGGGCAGCGGCCTGCTGGCGGTGATTACCACCATGCGTTCGAGTGTGGAAACGCGCCAGGTGCCGCTGGGCAATCTGCTGTTCAAGATATTGGGCGTCATCATCATGGCGCCGCTGGTGGGGCCGTGGCTGCGCTACGTGCGCCCCTATGTACCTGACGATGCCACGCTGGTGGTGTTGTTCCACCTGGCTTTCAACGCGGTGATGGCGATGGCCTGCATTGCGTTTACCAAACCCATTGCGACGCTGGTCGAGCGGCTCTTGCCGCGCGAGCAAGCCAACCCGACCGACACACGCCCGCGCCACCTGGACAACTCGGCCCTGGCCACACCTTCGCTCGCGATCTCATGCGCCGCGCGCGAGGCGTTGCACCAGGCCGATGTGGTGGAGACCATGCTGCAAGGCATCCATACCGTGATCCGCACCGCCGACCTGAAGCTGTCGCAAGACCTGCGCAAACTCGACGACACGGTCGACAGCCTGTACTCGGACATCAAGTACTACATGACGAAGATTTCGCGCGAGGCGCTGGATGAAAAAGAAGGACGGCGCTGGACGGACATCATCGGCTTCACCATCAACATGGAGCAGGTGGGCGACATCATTGAGCGCATCCTGATCGACATCGAGGACAAGAAGATCAAGCGCGGGCTGAAGTTCTCTGAAGCCGGCATGGAAGAAATCAACGACCTGCACGCACGCCTGATCGAAAACCTGCGCCTGGCCATGAGCGTGTTTCTGAACGACAACGTGCGCGACGCCAAGAGGCTGATGGAAGAAAAAACGCGCTTTCGTGAACTCGAGCGCGATTACGCCGCTGCCCACCTGGTGCGCCTGCAAGACCGCTCGGTGGCCAGCATGGAAACCAGCTCGCTGCACATCGACCTGATCAGCGACTTCAAGCGCATCAACTCGCTGCTGTGTTCTGTGGCCTACCCGATCCTGGAGCAGAACAACGCGCTGGCGCCCAGCCGGCTGCGCAGCAGCAGCAACAACGCCGCCTGAGCGCGCCGGCCGCGCTCAGCGCTGGCGCACGATGGATATCGGTTGGCCGGCGTCGCCGTCGGCCGCCGACCTGGGCGCGCAACCGCCGCAGCTGCTGCACGAGGAAGCGCAGGATGGCGACTTGCCCAGTTCCGGCCGGATGGCCGCGAGGCGGCGCCGCAGCGCTCCCGGCATCAGGTACCAGAAGGCATAGCCCATAGCCACCAGAACGACGGCTGCAACGCCAAGTTCCTGCCACATACCTGTACCTATCCTCCCATCGCAAGCGCGACTCGATAAGTAAGGAAACTGGCCGCATACGCCAGCGCAAAGAGATACACCATCATGACCAGGGCCAGGCGCGACGAACCGGTCTCACGCCGCACGGTGGCCAGGGTGGAGAGGCACTGCGGCGCAAAAATGAACCACACCAGGAGCGAGAGGGCGGTGGCCAGCGACCACTGCTGCGCAATCAGCGCGCCCAGGGCGGTGCTGTCGTCGCCCTGGGCCGAGAGCGCATAGACCGTGCCCAGCGAGCTGACGACCACCTCGCGCGCCGCCATGCCGGGCACCAGGGCCACGGCAATCTGCCAGGTGAAACCGATGGGCGCAAAAACCACCTCCAGCACCGAACCCATGCGGCCCACCAGGCTGTAGGCAATGGCTGGCCCTTGCGCCCCTGCAGGCGCCGCGGGGTAGGTGGAGAGAAACCACAGCAGCACGGTGAGCGAAAGAATGATGCCGCCGACGCGGCGCAGAAAGATCCTGGCGCGTTCAAGCAGGCCCACCGCCAGACTGCGCGCGCTGGGCCAGCGGTAGGCCGGCAGTTCCATGATGAGTGGCGTGGGCCGCACCTTGCCGCGCCAGAGCTTGAGCACCGCGGCCACGCCCACGGCGCTGGCAATGCCGCCCACATACAGCGCAAACATCACCAGGCCCTGGAGATTGAACAGCCCGGCCACGGTTTTTGAGGGGATGAAAGCGGCAATCAGCAGCGCGTACACCGGCAGGCGCGCCGAGCAGGTCATGAGCGGCGCAATCATGATGGTGACCAGGCGCTCGCGCCAGTGCGTGATGGTACGCGTCGCCATGATGCCGGGCACGGCGCAGGCAAAACTCGAGAGCAGCGGAATGAACGAGCGGCCCGACAGGCCCACGGTGCCCATGAGCCGGTCGAGCAGGAAAGCCGCGCGCGGCAGATAGCCGGAGTCTTCAAGCGCCAGGATGAAGAAAAACAGAATCAGGATTTGCGGCAAGAACACCAGCACGCCGCCGACGCCGGCAATGATGCCGTCCACCAGCAGGCTGCGCAGCGGCCCTTCGGCCATGTGCGCCGACACCCACTGGCCGATGCCATCGACGGCGCCATTGATCGCGTCCATGGGCACCTGGGCCCAGCTGAACACCGCCTGGAACATGAGAAACAGGGTGGCGGCCAGCAGCACCATACCCCACACCGGGTGCAAGACCACGCGGTCGATCGCGTCGTCGCGCCGCAGCAGGCCTTCGGGCTCCTGCACCGCCAGGCGCAGGATGCGCTGCACCTCGACCTGCGTCTGCAGCACCTGCTCCAGGCCGTGCGGCTGCCAGGGCAGGGGCCTGAGTTCGGCGACCGGGCTCCAGCCATCGAGAAAACGCAGCAGCTCGGCCGCCCCGCCCTTCTGGATGCCCACGGTTTCCACCACCGGCATGCCCAGCTCGGCCTGCAGCGCTTCGCGGTCGATGTGAATCCCGGCGCGGCGCGCCGCGTCGCTCATGTTAAGCGCCAGCACCATGGGCAGGCCCATGGCCCGCGTCTCCAGCACCATGCGCAGGCCCAGTTGCAGCTTGGTGGCGTCGACCACGCACACCAGCAGGTGCGGCGAGGCTTCGCCCGCGCGCTGGCCGGTAACGACGTCGCGCGTGACGGCTTCGTCGGCGCTGAGCGCATTGAGGCTGTAGGCGCCCGGCAGGTCGAGCACGCGCAAACGCTTGCCAGAAGGGGTGACCAGCACGCCTTCTTTGCGATCGACCGTCACACCGGCGTAATTGGCCACCTTCTGGCGGCTGCCGGTAAGCAGATTGAACAGCGCGGTCTTGCCGCTGTTGGGGTGGCCCAGCAAGGCCAGCTGGTCCGGCGCAAGGCCGGTTGGGACAGCGGAAGTCGACATCGAGGCACTCACCGGCAGCCCGTCATTGCGCGGCGGGTGCGGGCGGCATGGCACCCACGCGCACCAGCGCAGCTTCGCGCCGGCGCAGGGCAAAGGTGCTGCGCCCCACGCGCACCGCCAGTGGATCGCCACCGCCGGTGGCGCGGGCCACGACGCTGACGCGTTGCCCCGGCAAGAAGCCGATTTCCACCAGCCGCAGCAAGAGCTCGCGGTCTTCCGGTGCGGCGTCCATGTGCAGGCTGTGCACCCAGGCGTCGGCGCGCAGCGACAGGTCTGCCAAGCTGCATTCAACGGCGGCGCGGGTCGCCGCATGGTTGGGGGGCATCTGGGTCACGGTGGATTTTCCGGAAAGACAATAAGAATAGTTCTCATTTTATAAAGTTCCCGGCCACACGCGGCAGAATTTGTCCATGGATTGGCCAGCCGATCGCGGAGTTATTGCGCTGGCGCAAGCGCCGTACGCGCGGTTCGGGGCAGAGATTTGGTGAATTGTTGCGTCCAGCCGACACCACGGCGGCGCCAGCGCGCTAACTTCGTGCCATGCCAAGCCCTTGCGACAGAAAACTCTGGGATATCTCCCCGCCTGTTGGCGCGCACTCGCCCGTGTTTCCGGGCGATACGCCCTACCAGCAGCAGTGGAGCGCCACGATCACACCGGGCTGTCCGGTGAACGTAAGCGCCATCACGCTCTCGCCGCATGTGGGCGCGCATGCCGACGCGCCGCTGCACTACGACGCAGCGGGCGCGGCCATTGGCGCCGTGGCGCTGGAGCCATTTCTGGGCCGCTGCCGCGTGATCCATGCCATCGGCTGCGGCCCGCTGATCGAATGGCGCCACCTGGCGCATGCGCTGACCGACCTGCCGCCGCGCGTACTGGTGCGCACCTACGCCAAGGCGCCCGTGCAGTGGGACGCGCAGCTGGCCGCCTATGCGCCGGACACCATTGAGCGCCTGGCCGGCCTGGGCGTGCAGCTGGTGGGCATCGACACTGCCAGCATCGACCCGGCCGACAGCAAAACCCTGGAGAGCCACCAGGTGATCCGCCGCCGGGGCCTGCGGGTGCTGGAGAACCTGGTGCTGGACGAGGTGCCCGAGGGCGACTACGAGTTGATTGCGCTGCCGCTGAGGCTGGTGAATGCGGATGCTTCGCCAGTGCGGGCGGTGTTGCGGGCCTTGGATTGAGTTTTTTTGACTGTTTTTGGCCTCTAGCGCTTGATACATAAGCGCAAGAAGCTATCAAAACGAGAGTATTTTTAAAATATGACCACCTTGCAAGACTGCCGCGCGATGGATGCGCAAGACCCGCTGCGCCCTTTGCGCGCGCACTTTTCGCTGCCGGATGGCGTGATTTACCTGGACGGCAATTCCCTGGGCGTCGCACCCAAAGCTGCTGCGGCCCGTGTGGCCGAGGTGGTGGAGCAGGAATGGACGCAGGGCCTGATTCGCTCGTGGAACGACGCCGGCTGGGTCCATTTGCCTCAGCGTCTGGGTGACCAGCTTGCGCCGCTGATTGGCGCCGGGCCGGGCGAAGTGGTGTGCACCGACACCACGTCCATCAACCTCTACAAGGTGCTGAGCGCGGCACTCAACATCGTGCGCGCTGACGCGCCGGGCGTCGATACGCCAGCGCGCACCAAAGTGCTGAGCGAGCGCAGCAACTTTCCCACCGACCTCTACATTGCCGAAGGCCTGTGCCACGAACGTGGCCTGGAGCTGGTTCTGCTGGAACCCGAGGACATCGCCGCCGCGTTGCAGGACGACGTGGCCGTGCTGATGCTCACGCACGTGAACTACCGCACCGGTGCGATGCACGACATGGCCGCGATCACGGCGGCGGCGCACGCGCGCGGCATTGTCTGCGTGTGGGACCTGGCACACAGCGCGGGCGCCGTGCCCGTGGATTTGCACGCTGACGGCGCCGATTTCGTGGAATGGAGAGCGTCGAAGTCTGCCGATTTCGCCGTGGGCTGCGGCTACAAGTACCTGAACGGCGGGCCCGGCGCACCGGCCTTTGTGTGGGTGCACCCGCGCCATGCCGGCCGCACCGATCTGCCGTTCATGCAGCCGCTCTCGGGCTGGTTTGGTCACGCAGCGCCGTTTGCCTTCACGCCCGAATACCAGCCCGCTGCCGGCATTCGCCGCTTTTTGTGCGGCACGCAGCCCATCCTCAGCCTCTCGGCGCTGCAATGCGGGCTGGATGTGTTTGGCGCCGCGCAGGCCTTGGGCGGCATGGCGGCGCTGCGGGCCAAGTCGCTGGCGCTGACGGACTTGTTCATTGCGCTGGTGGAGGAACGCTGCGCCGGACACGGGCTGGGCCTGGCCACGCCGCGCGCCCATGGCGCACGCGGATCGCAGGTCTGCCTGACCAAGGACGAGGGTGCCTACGCCATCGTGCAGGCGCTGATTGCGCGCGGAGTCATTGGCGACTTCAGAAAAGGCGACGGCGCGCGCCACCCGGACATCCTGCGCTTTGGCTTCACGCCGCTGTACCTGGGTTTTGAAGACGTCTGGCATGCGGTGGAGCATCTGCGCCAGGTGCTGGAAAGCGCCGAATGGCAGCGCCCGGAATTCAAGCAAATCAACGCGGTGACCTAAATGACTTCATGCCCCTTCTCCCCCGACAGCAGCTCCGGTGGCGCGCCAGCCGATGGTGACGCAGGTGCCACCCCGGAATCCATCGTCGCCGCCGAGCGCGCCCAGCTCGATTTTCAGGGACGCATGGGCTATGGCGACTATTTGCAGCTCGACGCGATTCTGGGCGCGCAAAAGCCGCTCTCGCCGGCGCACGACGAAATGCTGTTCATCGTGCAGCACCAGACGAGCGAGCTCTGGATGAAGCTGATGCTGCACGAACTGGGCGCCGCCATCGGCCATATCGCGCAGGACGAACTGCCGCCGGCCTTCAAAAAACTGGCGCGCGTGTCCAAGATTCTGGAGCAGCTGGTGCACGCCTGGGACGTGCTGGCCACCATGACGCCGCCCGAGTACACCGCCATTCGCCCTTATCTGGGTCAGTCGAGCGGTTTTCAGAGCTACCAGTACCGCTGCATTGAGTTCGCTCTGGGCAACAAGAACGCCGCCATGCTCAAGCCACACGCGCACCACGCCGATCGCCTGGCGCAGGTGCAGGCGGCCTACCAGGCGCCCTCGCTCTACGACGAATGCCTGCGCCTGCTGGCACGCCGTGGTATTTCCGTGCCGGCCAGCCATGTCGAGCGCGACTGGACGCAGCCGTATTTGTCCGATGCCGCCGTCGAACAGGCCTGGCTCACGGTGTACCGCCAGCCCGAGCAGCACTGGGACCTGTACCAGTTGGGCGAAGAGCTGACCGACCTGGAAGACGCTTTTCGCCTGTGGCGCTTTCGCCATGTGACCACGGTGGAACGCATCATCGGCTTCAAGCGCGGCACCGGCGGCACGGGGGGCGTGAGTTATTTGCGCAAGATGCTGGACGTGGTGCTGTTCCCGGAAATCTGGGCGCTGCGGACGGACCTTTGAAGGCTGCCGCGCGGCTGCGCCGCTCGCACCCGCGACAGCCGCCATGCCAGGCTGCGTGTAGGCTGCTTCCATGCCCCAACCGCCAAGCCCACAGCCACAAGATGCCGTGCCCGCAGCGCCCACAGCCACCACGCTGTGGTTCATGCTGCTGGCACTGCTCTCGGCCTTTGCGCTGAGCCAGGCCTACCGGACGGTCACCGCCATCATGGCCACCGGACTGCAGAACGACTTTGGCCTGACCCCGGCCTCGCTGGGCGCGTTTGCCGGCTTGTTTGGTCTGTCGTTTGGCGTCACCCAGTTTTTCATGGGCATCGGCATGGATGTGTACGGCCTGCGCCGCACCGTGCTGAGCGCGTTTCCGCTGACCATCGTCGGCGCGGCGCTCTCGGCCTGGGCGCCGGGTTACCCGTGGCTGATGTTGGGGCAATTGCTGATTGGCATGGGCTGCGCACCTGCGTTTCTGGCCTGCACCGTGTTTATCTCCCGGCACTTCCCCCATGCGCGCTTTGCGTTCGTGTCGGGCGTTGCCATGGGCGTGGGTGGGCTGGGGCTGCTGTTTACCGGCACACCCCTGGCCTGGCTGGTCGCGCGCGCG
Organism: Simplicispira suum; assembly: GCF_003008595.1. Classification (GTDB taxonomy): domain Bacteria; phylum Pseudomonadota; class Gammaproteobacteria; order Burkholderiales; family Burkholderiaceae_C; genus Simplicispira; species Simplicispira suum. Next base: position 742,613 of record NZ_CP027669.1, read on the forward strand.
GGCTGGCGCAGCGGCTTTGTGCTGCTGGCGGCGTTGTCCGCGCTGGCCTGGCTGCTGATCTGGCGCCGTGTGCACGAGCCTGCTTTGCCTAGCCCCGCGCCCGAGCGCGAGCACTGGGGCACCGCCGTGCGGCGCTTTGGCGCACTGTTTGTGCTGCCGCATTCCCTGGGCATCGTTCTGCTGGGCATGGTGGCCTACGCCTCGTTTCTGGCGCTGCGCGGGCTGTGGATCGGGCCCATGCTGATCGAGCGCTACGGCTTTACGCTGGTGGGCGCGGGAAACATGGCGGTGGCGATGTCGCTGATTTCGCTCTTCAGCCCGGCCCTGTTTGGCCGCATCGACCCCGGTCCGACGCGCAGGCGCCGTTGGGTGGTCAACTGCTCGCTCGGCATCTCGGCGCTCTACCTCGGGGTGGGCTTGGCGCCGCACGCCTGGATCAACCTTGCACTGGTGCTGGCGATTTCGGTGCTGTCGGGGTACTCCATCCTGCTCTATTCCGATGTGCGCTCGTCTTACCCGCCCGACCTGACCGGACGGGCGCTCTCGCTCTACACCATGGCGATGTTTCTGGGCGTGGGCCTGATGCAGTCACTCACCGGCTGGGTGGCCGGGTGGGCGCAAGGCCACGGAATCGAGCCCTACCGCGCCGTGATGGCCACGATTGCCGCTGCGCTGGCGCTGGGCTCGACCGCGTTTCGCTTCCTGCCGGCCTCGCCTCTGCTGCACCGGCAGAATGCGGAGCCGACACAAAATTAGTATAAAAATGGTCTCTAGCGCATATCTGCACTGCGTATATTGCTATCAAAACAAGAGTGATGCAGCCGCGACAGCACGGGCAAGAGCTACCGTGTAGGCTCCAAGGCAGCACCCGCATGTCCACTCCCCAGACACCCCCTTTGCCGCCGCAAGACGCTTGCCCACCTGCTCCGGCGCCTGCGTTGGCTGGGCGCTGGGTGATGCTGCTGGCGCTGATTGCGGGGTTTTCGCTGAGTCAGGCGTTTCGCACCGTGACCGCCATCATCGCTACCGGGCTGCAGGGCGAATTTGGCCTCTCGCCGCAAGCCCTGGGGCTGTTTGCCGGGGCTTTTGCGTTTGCCTTTGGCGGCATGCAGATGTTCATGGGCATTGGCATCGACCTGTATGGCGTGCGGCGCACGGTGCTGGTGGCGTCTCCGCTGACGATTGTGGGCGCACTGCTGTCGGCCCTGGCACCAGGCTATGGGGCCGTGCTGCTGGGACAGGTACTGATCGGCCTGGGCTGCGCGCCGGCATTTTTGGTGTGCACGGTGTTTGTTGCGCGCTATTTCGAACCCCGGCAATTCGCTTTTGTCTCAGGCCTGGCGATGGGCCTGGGCGGAATGGGCATGCTGTTTACCGGAACGCCGCTCGCCTGGCTGGTGGCACAGTGGTCCTGGCGCGCGGGTTTTATGGTGTTGGCGGGCCTGGCATTGCTGGCCTGGCTGCTGATTGCCTGGCTGGTACACGAACCCGAGGGTGCAGGGCACGGCGCACCGCCAGGCGAATCGGTGGCCGTGGCCGTGCGCAGCTACGGTGCGCTCTTTTTGCTGCCACACACGCTGGGCATTTTGCTGCTGGCACTGGTGACCTATGCGGGCTTCCTCACGCTGCGCGGGCTGTGGCTGGGCCCGGTGCTGATCGAGCGCCACCACTTCAGTCTCGTGGCCAGCGGCAACGTGGCGCTGCTGGTGTCCTTGATTTCCCTGGTAGGTCCGGCCTTGTTTGGACGCGCCGACCCCGGTCCACAACGCAGGCGCCGCTGGATCATCGGGTTCACGCTGCTGGTCGCAGCCATCTTCGCTGCGATGGCGCTGGTGCAAAGCAGCTGGGTGGACGTGGGCGGCGCGCTGCTGGTGGGCGTTCTGTCGGGCTATATCGTGCTGCAGTACGCGGACGTGCGCTCGGCCTACCCGCCCGCGCTGACTGGCCGGGCCATGGCCGTATTCACCATGGCCATGTTCCTCGGCGTTGCGCTGGCCCAGTGGCTCACCGGCGTGGCCGCTGCAGTGGCGCAAGACCACGGTGTGGAGCCGTACCGGGCGGTGTTCGGCCTGCTTGCGGCGCTGCTGCTGGGAGGCGCGGTGGCCTTCTGGCGACTTCCGGCGCCGGAAGGCACGCGCGCCTGAGACGGGTCCGGGCCGCTCTGGCAGATGGCGCAGCCCGGCTACGATCTGATCCTCTGGTTTTTTCACCCACACGCACGCCGATCCCATGCGCCAAGCCATCCTGAACCTCGAAGAATCCAAAATCCGCGAAGTGGCCAACGCCGGCATGGGGCGCGGCGACGTGCTGCCATTCTGGTTCGGCGAAAGCGACGAGGGCACGCCCGAGGTGGTGCGCGCGGCGGCCATTGCCTCGCTGCAGGCGGGCGAGACCTTTTACTCACACAACCTGGGGCTGCCCGAACTGCGCCAGGCGGTGGCCGACTATGCCAGCCGGCTGCACGGCCCGGTGGCAGTGGAGCGCATTGCCATCACCTCGGGCGGCGTCAACGCGCTCATGCTGGCGATGCAGGCGCTGATCGACGCGGGCGACGAGGTGGTGGCCGTCACCCCGGTGTGGCCCAACCTCACGGCGCAGCCGATTATTCTGGGTGCACGCCTGCGCTGCGTGGCATTGCAGCCCCAGGCGGACGGCGCCTGGACGCTCGACCTGCCCGCGCTGCTGGCGGCCATCACGCCCCAGACTCGGCTGCTGGTGGTCAACGCGCCCAACAACCCCACCGGCTGGACGCTCTCGCGCGCCGAGCAGCAGGCCATCCTGGCGCGCTGCCGCGAGACCGGCACCTGGATTCTGTCGGACGAGGTGTACGAACGCCTGTACTACGCCGGGGACACGGCCCAGGGCGCGGCGCCGTCGTTTCTGGACATTGCCGATGCACACGACCGGCTGGTGGTGGTGCAGAGCTTTTCCAAGGCCTTTCTGATGACCGGCTGGCGCCTGGGCTGGCTGACCATGCCCGCAGCAATGACACCGCAGATGGGCAAGCTGCTGGAGTTCAACACCTCGTGCGCGCCGGTCTTCGTGCAGCGCGCCGCCTTGACCGCGCTGGAGCAGACCGAATCCATCACGCCGCGCATCGTCGCCCACCTCAAGGGCTGCCGCGACACGCTGGTGCCGCTCCTGCAGGCTATCGCCGGCGTGCAGACGAGCGCGGCGCCGGGTGGCATGTACGCCTTTTTGCGCATTGCCGGCCACCGCGATTCGCTGCAACTGGCCAAGCGCCTGGTGGCCGAGGCGGGCCTCGGCCTGGCCCCCGGCATCGCCTTCGGCCCCGAGGCCGAGGGCTGGCTGCGCTGGTGCTTTGCCTCGAAGGACCGGGGCCGGCTGGTGCTGGGCGTGCAGCGCCTGGAGCGCTGGCTGGCGGCGCAGGATCAGTAGCCCTTGCTGTCGCCGTACAGCCAGGGCATATCCAGCAAGCGCGGCCCCAGCGTGCGCAGCGCCGCGTCGCGCCCCCAGCGCATCGCCCCGGTGGCGTGGAAGATGCGGCCATTGCGCGCCGAGCGCACCTGCACGCGGGCGTTGCGCTGCCAGCGGTTGAGGGCGTAGCGGCGCAGGCGCAAAGAGACCTCGACGTCGTGCATGGCGAGCGCACGCTGCAACTCGGCCGCGTCTTCAATCGCCATCCCGGCGCCCTGGGCCAGATAGGGGCGCATGGGGTGGGCGGCGTCGCCCAGCAGAGCGACGAGTCCGCGTGCCATATCGGCCGGCCCTGCCACCGGTGGCCGGTCGCACAATGGCCACAATCGCCACTGGCCCCGGCTGTGCGCCACTGCGCCGATGGCGTCCTGCAGCGCGCTGCAGGTGCCGGCCAAGGCCGATTGCACATCGGTTGCATTGGCGCTGTGGTCCCAGTTTTCCAGGTCGTCCGGTGCTTCGCCGTGCACGATGAGCACCAGGTTCTGCATCTCTCCCCGGCGCACCGGGTACTGCACCGCATGCAGGCGCGGCCCCAGCCAGGCGGTGACCTGTGATGTGCGCATGCGCTTTGGCAAGCCCCCTTGCGGCACCAGTGCGCGGTAGGCCAGGTGGCCGGAAAAACGCGGCCGCCCATCGGCCAGCAACTGGGCGCGCACCGTGCTCCACAAGCCGTCGGCACCGAGCAACGCGTCGCCTTCGATCTCTCGCCCCCTGGCGGTGCGCACCTGGACCACGCTGTTGCCGGCCTCGGCGAAGCGGTCGATGGCGACGCCCGTGTGCAGTTGCAGCGACGGTCGTTTCGACAGCGCTTCGAGCAGCAACGCATGCAGGTCGGCGCGGTGTACCGTGCCATAGGCAGCGCCGTAGCGCGCAATGGCTGCGGCGCCCAGCTCCAGCTCGGCAAGCGGCTGCCCGCTGAGTGCGCTGCGCACCTGAAGCCGCTCAGGAAACGCCGCCACTGCCTGAAACGGTTTTTGCAACCCCCAGGCCTGCAGACAGCGCACGCTGTTGGGCCCAAGCTGAATGCCGGCGCCCACTTCGCTGAAGACCGGCGCGCGCTCATACAGGCGCACGTCCCAGCCGGCATGGGTAGCCGCCAGCGCAGCCGCCAGGCCACCGATGCCGCCGCCTGCGACGAGAAGCTGCTCACTCATGCGCAGCGCTCGCGCACTCGGGCCATCGGGTCTGCTGCTGCGCCTGCCACCGCCTCAAACTTCAAGCAGCTGGCCGAGGACGAAGGGCAAAATGCCGCCGGCCTGGTAGTAGTCGATTTCAATGGGGGTGTCGATGCGCAGCGTCACCAGCACCTCCTTGCGCGAACCGTCGGCCCGGTGGATCACCAGGCGCGTGTCGCTGCGCGGCGTGAGCGCGGGATCGGGCAGCACGTCGATGCGCTCGTTCCCCTGCAGCCCCAGCGACTCCCACGTATCTTTGCCCTTGAACTGCAGCGGCAACACCCCCATGCCCACCAGATTGGACCGGTGGATGCGCTCGAAGCTCTTTGCCACCACGGCCTTGATGCCCAGCAACTGCGTGCCCTTGGCCGCCCAGTCGCGGCTGGAACCCGTGCCGTATTCCTCGCCGGCAAAGACCACGGTGGGCGTGTCCTCGGCCATGTACTGCATGGCGGCGTCGAAGATGAACATCTTGGAGCCCTGCAGCGGGCCGTCGTTCTGGTAGAGCGTGATGCCGCCCTCCTCGCGCGAGCCATCGGCCGTGGGCGGCACCATCAGGTTCTTGATGCGCACGTTGGCAAAGGTGCCGCGCATCATCACGTCGTGGTTGCCGCGTCGCGAGCCGTAGCTGTTGAAGTCCTGCTTCATCACACCGTGCTGCAGCAGCCATTGGCCGGCCGCCGAGCTTTCCTTGATGGAGCCGGCAGGCGAGATGTGGTCGGTGGTGATGGAGTCGCCAAACAGCGCCATGATGCGTGCGCCCAGCACGTTGGGAAGTTTTGGCTCATTTTGGCCGCTAGCGCTTGCTGCACCTGTCTTGTTTGCTCCGTTTTTTGCAATGAAATCAAAGAAAAACGGGGGTTCGGCAATGTAGGTGCTCTTGGGCCATTCGTAGGTCATGCCCGTGCCGCCGTTGATGCGCTCCCAGAGCTTGCCCGGCTCGCTGGCAATGCGCGCGTAGTTTTCGCGGAAGGCCTTGCCCTTCATGGCGTACTTCATCAGCGCCTGCACCTCTTCGCTGGTCGGCCAGATATCGCCCAGGTACACATCCTTGCCTCCCTTGCCCTTGCCCACGGGCTCGGTCATCAGGTCGGTCAGCACGGTGCCGGCAATGGCGTAGGCCACCACCAGCGGCGGGCTGGCCAAAAAGTTGGCCTTGATGTTGGGGTGGATGCGTGCCTCGAAATTGCGGTTGCCCGAGAGCACCGCAGAGCAGATCAGGTCGTTGTGTGTAATCACCTCGTTGATCTCTGAGGTGAGGTCGCCCGAGTTGCCGATACAGGTGGTGCAGCCATAGCCGACCACGTCGAAGCCCAACTTCTGCAGGTAGGGCAGCAGACCGGTTTCGGTGAGGTATTCGGTCACGATGCGCGAACCGGGGGCCAGCGAGGTCTTGATGTGCGGCTTGACCTTGAGCCCCGCCTCCACCGCCTTCTTGGCCAGCAGGCCGGCAGCCAGCAAAACGCTGGGGTTGGAGGTGTTGGTGCAACTGGTGATGGCGGCAATCAGCACGTCGCCGTTGCCGATGGAAATATCGGTGCCGCGTGGCGTGATGCTGTGGCCCTCGGAATGCGCCGCCATGCGCAAGGGTTTGTTGGATTTCATTTCCTCCAGGAAGCGGGGCGAGCCCTCGGGAACATGTTTGTCGAGCGGCGTCGGCTCTCCGCCCACTTGCTCGCCCGCGCGGATATGAAAGCGCGTGTGCAGCAGCTCGGCCGGCCGGTTGAAGCCCGTCTGGGCATTGGGCTCGCTGAACAGATTGGCAAACTGCGAACTGAGATTGCCCAGCTCGATGCGGTCTTGTGGGCGCTTGGGGCCGGCCACGCTGGGCGTGACGCTACCGAGGTCCAGCCGCACCACCTCTGAATAATCGATGTCTCCGGCAGACGGCACGCCAAACAAGCCCTGGGCACGGAAGTAGGCTTCAAACGCCTCGATTTCGGCTTTGGTGCGTCCCGTGCCACGGAAGTATTCAACGGTTTTCTCGTCCACCGGGAAAAATCCCATGGTGGCGCCGTATTCGGGCGACATGTTGCCGAGGGTGGCGCGGTCGGGAACAGAGAGCGAACGAGTGCCTTCGCCGAAGTATTCAACGAACTTGCCCACCACTTTGTGGCTGCGCATCAGCTCGGTCACCGTGAGCACCAGATCGGTGGCGGTGACGCCCTCGCGAAGTTTCCCCGTAAGTTCCACCCCGACCACGTCGGGCGTAAGCATGTAGAGCGGCTGGCCCAGCATGGCGGCTTCGGCCTCAATACCGCCCACGCCCCAGCCGACCACACCGATGCCGTTGATCATGGTGGTGTGGCTGTCGGTGCCCACCAGCGTGTCGGGGTAGTACACCTTGTCTTTGGTCTTGTGCACACCGCGCGCCAGATATTCCAGATTGACCTGGTGCACGATGCCAAAGCCCGGTGGCACCACGCCCAACGTGTCAAAGGCCTGCATGCCCCATTTCATGAATTCGTAGCGCTCGCGGTTGCGCTGGAATTCCAGTTTCATATTCAGGTCAAGCGCGCTTTTCTTTCCGTAGTAGTCGACCATGATGGAGTGGTCCACCACCAGATCCACTGGCACCAGGGGCTGAATTTTGCGGGCGCTCTTGCCGCACTGGATGGCGGCACTGCGCATGGCGGCCAAATCCACCAGCAGCGGCACGCCGGTGAAATCCTGCAGCACCACGCGCGAGACGACAAAGGGTATTTCTTCTGTACGGGGTGCCTGTGGAGCCCATTGCGCAAGTTCGGCGACATGTTCGGGGGCCACCTTGCGGCCATCGCAATTGCGCAGCACCGATTCGAGCACGATGCGAATGGAGACCGGAAGGCGCTTGATTCCCGGATACTGCCGGGCCAACGCAGGCAGCGAATAGAACTGCCCTTCCTTGCCCGATGCGGTCTTGAATCGCTTGAGCGTGGACGCGAAAGCATGTCGTGCGGGGCGTGGGGTGCTGGCCATGGGACTCTCCTGTGTAAAGCGGTGACCCATGCATTCTGGCAGCCTGCGCAAAGCCGCGTGAACTGCTTTGGCTCCAGGCCGCTGACTGCAGGGGTATGCAGGGGCACGCAAAGCGCCGATGCGGCGTCAGAAATGCATAAGTCCGCCGCAGCGGACTTATGCCAGCACGCCGTACGGCGTGAAAATCCAATTCAGATGGCGAATTGCTCGCGATTTTGATCCTGAATCCAGCGCGGTGCCTTGCCTCGGCCCGTCCAGGTCTGTCCGGTGGCTGGATTGCGGTATTTTGGCGCCACCTTGGTGCCGCTGCTGGAACTGCGCGCACGGCCGCTGGGAAATACATCTTGCGGCGTCAAACCAAATTCGGTCACCAGCGCACGCACCTGAGAAACGGCACCGGCCAGCTCTTGTTGTCGCGCCTGGTTGATTTGTTGGTCCAGCGCTTCACGTTGCTTAACGAGCTCTTTGTAACTTTGCATGGTTTTTCAAATGGGTGGGTTGAGGGAAGGCCCATTATAGAAACAGATTTCCGCAGGTGTGTAAACACGGTACTTGATTTTCCAATTTTTTTACACTCATAAACCGCACCAAGATGGTGCATTGGATTTCTCTAGAACACTGCTTCATACAAAGAAGGGGCAACAGAGCGCTATACCGACTCCAGATCCGATTTGCCCTCTGGCTGACGCCGGGCTTGCACGCGATCGATGCGCCGCCCCTCCAGCGCGAGCACCTCGAATATCCAGCCTGCACAGACGATGCTGGCGCCTGCCTCAGGCAAACTTCCCCATTCGGCCATCAATAATCCGGCCAAGGTGTTGTAACGCCCACGATCTTCATCCGGCAACTCGGATATATCCAGCCGCGCCTTCAATTCTTCAATCGGCATCTGGCCTTCCAGCAGCCAACTGCCATCGTCCTGCTCCACGGCCCAGGCGTCCATGTCTGCATCGGGCTGCAATTCGCCGGTAATCGCTTCAAGCAAATCGCGCGGCGTCATGATTCCCTGCACCACGCCATATTCGTCAACCACAAATATGAGGCGCGCCCGGCGAGCGCGAAATTGCTCCAGAAGTTCCATTCCGGTAAGCGTTTCAGGCAAATACGCTGCCGGCTCCACATATTCGCCAATCAAACCCGGCGCCTGCCATCCAAGCTCGAGCAGGCGCGCAATGCTGACCATACCCACGACGTCGTCGAGCGAACCACGGCAAACCGGATACCAGGAATGCGCCCCCTTTTCGCCTGCGCTGCTCGCGTGCTGCAAAGCCTCAGCCACGGTATGGCTGGCATCGAGCCACTGCACCTCGCTGCGCGGCACCATGAGCGAGGTGAGGTTGCGGTCGTCAAGGCGAAAGACGTTTTGCACCATCTGGTGTTCGTGGTGCTCGATGACGCCTGCGTCGCGGCCCTCGGCCAGGCTGGCGCTGATTTCTTCTTCCGTCACGGGGCGGCCAGCGTCGTTGTCCACGCGCAGCAGCTTGAGAACGCCCTGCGTGGAGAGCGAAAGCAGGCGCACGAAGGGCCGGGCCACGCGCGCCACCCAGGTCATGGGGCGGGCCATCAAGCGGGAGACGGCTTCGGGGTAGAGCTGGCCAATGCGCTTGGGCACCAGCTCGCCAAACACGATGGTGATGAAGGTGATGATGGTGACGACCACCGCCGTGGCCGTGATGCTGGCCGCACTGTCGGGAAGGCCCCAGTGCACCAGCGAGCGCGCCAGCGCATCGCTGAAGGCCGCTTCGCCCAGAATGCCGTTGATCATGCCGATCGACGTGATACCCACCTGAACCGACGAGAGAAACTGCGTGGGGTCCTCAAGGAGCGCCAGCGCCGCCTGGGCCGACTTGTCGCCGGCCTGTGCCATAGCTGCGAGCTTGGACTTTCGGCTCGATGCGAGCGCCAGTTCGGACATGGCAAAAGCGCCGTTGAGCAGAGTCAGCAGCGCAATGATCAGAAAATTCATGAAACCGAAGGGGGCAAGGACACGATGGCACTTTACTGTATAGGCGATCTGCAGGGCTGCGATCAGGCGCTGGAACGCCTGCTTGAGCAGATTGATTTCTCGGCCAGCCGCGATACCGCGCTGCTGCTGGGCGATCTGGTGAACCGCGGCCCGGCTTCGCTGGCGGTGCTGCGCCGCTGCAAGGCCGCTGATGGCGCCTTGCTGAGCCTGCTGGGCAACCACGATCTGCACCTGCTCGCTGTGGCGGCCGGTGTGCGCGCGCCGTCGCGGCGCGACACGCTGGCCGAAGTGCTGGCAGCGCCTGATTGCCAAGTGCTGCTGGGTTGGCTGCGCGAGCAGCCGCTGGCGCGCAGCCATGGGCACGGCGGCGCGCGTCTGCTCGCGGTCCACGCCGGGGTTCTGCCCGACTGGAGCAAAGAAGACACACTGGCCCTGGCCGCCGAGGTAGAGCAGGAACTGCGTGGCCCTGGCCATGTACCGTTCCTGCGCGAGATGTACGGCAACCATCCCACGGCCTGGGACAAGGCATTGCAGGGCAGCGAACGGCTGCGCGTGATCGTCAACGGCTTGACGCGGCTGCGCTTTTGCACGCCCGATGGGGCCATGGATTTTTCCAGCAACGAATCGGCAAAGACCGCGCCGCCCGGCCTGCTGCCCTGGTTTGACGTGCCGGGGCGGCGCACCGCCGGGGTGCTGGTGGCCTTTGGGCATTGGTCCACATTGGGCAAGCTCGACCGCAGCGATCTGCTGGGGCTCGATACCGGCTGTGTCTGGGGCGGTTGCCTGAGCGCGGTGCGCTTTGGCGAGAATCTGGCACAGCGCGAATGGCTGCAGGTCCCTTGCCCGCAGGCACAGCAACCGGGTTGATTACTATTAAAAAGAGAGCATATAACGCTTACTGAATAAGCGCTAGAGGCCATTTTTATCTGAAATCAACTCTCGTTCACTGGCTCAGGGGCAGGCGGCGACTTGAACAGCGCAGCCACCATGCGGCGCTGCTTGATATTGGGTGAACTGCTGCTGCGCGCCGGGCGCGCCGGGGCCTCCCAGCCGGGCGCTTGGCTCTCTGCCGGGGCCTCGTAGGGCTTGTCGAAGAAGGGGTCGCGCGAGACCGGCGCGGGTCGAAAACCGCCACGCGAACGCCCTGCACGCTCCGGGTGGGTGGCGCGCGGCGCACTGGCGCCCTCTTCGGCCTCGTGCCAGACGCGCCGGCCGTCGTTGAAGCGGCCCTGCGGGCGCTCGTTGTCGTATTCGATGGCCTCGATCTCGATCTTGGTCTTGAGGAGCTTCTCGATGTCGGCTACCAGGCGCGTATCGCTGCCCGAAACCAGGGTGACAGCAAGCCCCGATGCCCCTGCGCGGCCGGTGCGGCCAATGCGGTGCACATAGTCTTCGGCGTTGAACGGCACGTCGAAGTTGAAAACCGCCGGCACGTCCTTGATGTCCAGGCCTCGCGCGGCAACGTCGGTGCAGACCAGCAAATCGACTTCGCCGCTCTTGAAGGCTTCCAGGGCCTTGAGACGCTCGTCCTGGCTTTTGTCGCCATGCAGCGCCGTGGTCTTGAGGCCTTCGCGCTCCAGGCTGCGCGCCAGACGGGCGCAGCCGAGCTTGCTGTTGACGAAGATGAAGGCCTGCTTGATGCCCCGGCTCTTAAGCACCTGGTGGATGGCGCGGCGCTTGTCGTCGTCGCCCGCGCTGTAGAAATGCTGCTCGACAGTGGAAGCCGTTTCGTTCGGCCGCGCCACTTCGATGGTGACCGGGTTTTGCAGGTAGCTGCCCGCCAGGCGCTTGATCTCGGGCGAGAAGGTGGCGCTGAACAAGAGCGTGGTGCGCTGCTTGGGCAGGTAGGAGAGGATGCGCTGCAGGTCGGGCAGGAAGCCGATGTCGAGCATGCGGTCGGCTTCGTCGAGCACCACGTACTCCACTTGGTTGAGCACCGCGTTCTTGGCTTCGATGTGGTCCAGCAGGCGACCGGGCGTGGCAACCAGGATTTCCACGCCTTTTTTCAGCTCCAGCGTCTGCGGCTTCATGTCCATGCCGCCAAACACCACGGTGCTGCGCAGCTTGGTGTACTTGGCGTAGAGCGCTACCTGCTGCGCGACCTGGTCGGCCAGCTCGCGCGTGGGCAGCAGCACCAGGGCGCGCACCGGGTGGCGGGCTGGCGAGGTGGAACTGCTCTCATGCTTGAGCAGACGCTGCAGAAGCGGCAGGGAAAACGCGGCGGTTTTGCCGGTGCCGGTCTGGGCCGCGCCCATCACATCCTGGCCCGTGAGCACCACCGGGATGGCCTGCTCCTGAATGGGGGTCATGGATTCGTAGCCCATTTCGGCTACGGCGCGTGCCAGCGGTTCTGCCAGCGAAAGATTGGAAAAGGAACTGGTCATTAAGGCGACGCTGAATATGTCTGCGCGATGCGGCGCGCCCTGGATCGGGATGGGCTGCAAGGCGCAAACCACAGCGATAGCCGCAGCTATCGCGAGGATTTGCAACGCCGCAGACCGTCCCGAGCCAGGGATGCGCCGTGCGCGAGGGGCTGTTCAGCGTTGCCTAAGCCCTCTATTGTCGCACTGCAAGGCGGAAATGGGGTTTTTTGCCCACAGCCGGCGGATCCAGACGCCGTGCCGCTCCTGAATAAAGGGCATTTTTGGCCCCTCAAACCGCCCTTGTTTTCTATTGCTCCAGCACGGAGCGCAACTGCCGCGTGGTTGCGGCCAGGCGCCGTGCCCCCATCTGGGCCAGGTTTTCCATAAGGAGCAGGCCCGCTTCAGGGTACTGGCGCGCCCAACCGTCGAAATGTTCGCGCGGCAGCCGCATCAACTGCGCCGTACCCCGCTCGGCACCGGCGCTGGCGCTTCGCTCGGCACCATTGAGGAAGGCCATCTCGCCAAACACCATGCCCGGCCCCACGGTGGCCAGGCGCAGGCCGCGCTCGGGTGGCCACTGCGTGCTCAGGGTGATATGGCCCGAGACGACCACCAGCAGATCGCGGTCGCTGTCACCTGCATTGAACACCACGCCCTGCACGGGGACCGCCAGAGGCAGCAGCAAGGCCTCCAGAGCGCGGCGGGCCTGGACGTGCATGCCCTCGCCGATCTCGCCCAACGGATCGCTGCCACCACGCGGTGGACGCAGGCCCATCGGCCGCTGGGCAAGAATGGCCACCTCGGCCCATTCCAGGGCACGGTCCAGATCGGCAAAGGCGCGCACGCCGGCGCCGGCGTGCGCCGCCGCCAAACTGTCGAGCGTGGCCACTGCGGCGGCGACACCCTGCTGTTCGAGATCGCGGAGCAAGGCGCGCAACTGCGCCAGGGCGGTGCTGTCCCACGCGGGCACCCGGCCTGCATCCAGAATCACCCAGCGGTGGCGCGGCAGCAGGTGCAGGCGAACTTGCTCAGACATGTGCGCAGCAACGCCAAACGACATGACCCCCTGCAACTCGAACACCGCCACCTGATTCATGCGCGGGGACACCCAGCCGTCCGATGCGGCGCGACGCAAGCGGCGCGAGCGCAGTTCGCCGTCGAGCCGCACGTGGCGCAGCACCTTGGCGGCCGAATCGCGCAGCAGCACAAAAGTGGCTACCACCAAACCGGTCACCAGCGCTCCGACCCCACCCAGCACGGCAAACACCAGGCCCACCAGCCAGCTTTGCGCCCAGGTAGGGCGCGAGCTGCGGGCGTATTGGGCCGACCACATGAGGCGCGGCACCTGCATCAAGCCGGCCAGGACCAAGCCGCCAGACAGGCAGGCCATGGGCACCCAGTGCAGCCACCAAGGGCCGGTCAGCGCCACACCCAGCATGATGGCCGCGTGCAGCTGCGGGCCGTGGCCCTTTGTCCCGGACTCGGCCAGCACGATGCGTGAGCGCGAGGCACTGGTGGATGCAGGGATCATGCCGGCCAGCGCGCACACCATGCCCAGCAGGCTCTCGCGTCGCAAAGCGGCATTGGCGTTGCCGCGCAGGCCGTGCTCCAGCTCCAGCTCCTGGTTGAAGATGAGGATTTCCAGGCTGTTGACCAGCGCCATCAACAGCGCAAGCACCAGCAGTGCCTGGCCTTGCTGCTGCACCACGGCCAGCCAGGGAATACCGCTCCAGTCGGGCCACAGCGGCCCGGCAAACGCACTGGGGGGTGCCGCCGGAACGAACACCGCCCCCAAGCCCATGCCCCACAACGTAGCCAGTGCCACAGCAAGCGCCACCACGGCCACCGCCGTCAGCAGGCCTGGCACACGGGGCCAGCGTCCACGCAGCCACCAGGCCAGCCCCACCACGGCCAGCGCCGCCAGGGCATGCCAGCCCATGCGCACGTCGGCGAGCGACCCACTGCCAAAGCCGCTGCGCACCTGGCCTGCCACCATCGACAGCCCCACCCCGGCCGCAAAGCCGTGTGTGACCGAAATGGGAAGGAAACGCGCCACGGACGCCATGCGCAGAACGCCCAGCAGCCACTGAAAAACAAAGGCCAGCGCCACCGTGGCTCCGGTGACCGCGAGCACCTGGCGCGCGCTCAGGCCCAGGCTGGGCGCCGCTCCATACACGGTGGCCAGCACAGCTGCAAACAGCAGCGCAACCACGGTGGTGGGCGCATACACGACGCCCGGACGCGGCGCCGCCAGGGTGAGCAACAGACCAGGGAGTGCGGCCGACCACAGCGCCAGCGCAGCCAGAGAATAGTCACCCGCCAGGGGCGCAAACGCCAGCAGCCCCAGCCCCACGGCGTGCGGCACGGTAACGGCCGCAGCCGACCAGGCAGCGGCCATGCCCGAGGGCGGCGGAGCGGCACCCTGCGGCGGCACTTGAACCAGGCCCTGGCCTGAGCGGCGGCGGCGCAACGGGCGAGAAAGTGCACTCGGCATGGGATGAGCCCGTGTCGGCGGCGCTGTATCAGGATTTGCCTGATGTGGCCTTGGAGAACGAGCAGCCTCTCACAGCGCTCGTGCGGAAAACGTATCGCAACGCTGCATGCTGCCACTTTGCAAACCCGCATCGAACCAGCGCTGGCGCTGGGCACTGGTGCCGTGGGTGAAGCTCTCGGGCACTACCGCGCCCCCGCGTGAGCGCTGCAGCGCGTCGTCGCCAATCTTGGCCGCAGCGTTCATGGCTTCTTCCACGTCGCCCTGCTCCAGAATCTGTCGCGCTTGCTGAGCGTGGTTGGCCCAGACGCCGGCAAAGCAGTCGGCCTGGAGTTCCAGTCGCACCGACAGCTGGTTGTATTGCGCCTGGCTCACACGCCCCCGCCGCTGGTCGACTTTCTCGGTGATGCCCAGCAGATTCTGTACATGGTGGCCCACCTCGTGCGCGATCACGTAGGCCTGGGCAAAATCGCCCGGCGCGCCAAGCTGGCGGCGCAGGGTTTCATAGAAATCCAGGTCAATGTAGACCTTTTGATCACCAGGGCAGTAAAACGGCCCCATGGCCGCCTGGCCCGTGCCGCAGGCCGTGGGCGTGGCACCGCGAAACAGCACCAGATGCGGCTCCTGGTAGCGGCCACCTTGCTGGCGGAAGACGTCTTTCCATACATCTTCGGTATCGGCCAGCACGGTGGAGACAAAGCGCGCCATCTTGTCCTCGGCCGGTGGCCGCTGCGCTGGCGCCTGCTGCACCTGCGCCGGGTTGCCGCCGCTCAACACACCCAGGAGCGTCAGCGGATTGATCCCCAGCGCCCAGCCGCCGATAAGTGCCACGACGATGGTGCCAATGCCAATGCTGCGCCCGCCCAGGCCGCTGCTGCTGCGGCGATCTTCGACGTTGCTCGACTCTCTGTTGCCTTCCCATCGCATCGTGCTCTCCTGTGCGGGCCAGCGCCCAGCTGCGCCGATGGTAGTGCCAAGAAAGGCAAAGGCTTGTAAGCCGGTTGCGCCGATTGGGCGTACGCTGCGCACAGTGCTCTGCACAAGCGTTGAAAGCCCCAGAACATCCTTTCCTCGAAGCGCCATGTTTGCCGCCCTATTCGCCAGAAACAGCTTGCGCACGCAGATTGCGCTGTTGTTTGGTGCGCTGGTCGCTGCCACGGCAGTGCTGGTGGCTCTGGGGTTTGGCGAATGGATTCAGCGCGACAGCCAGCGCGAGGCCGGGCGCGCCCTGCAACTGATCGCAAGCAATGCTGCCCGCACCCTCGCCGATGGCCTGCACGAACGTGCCGTTCAGACGCGCGTTCTGGCCGCTGCGGAACCCGTGTGGCGCAAGGGTCTGGAAAGCCCCGAGGTGCAGGGCATGTTGATGCGTGTCCAGGCGGGCCAGCAGCACACCGCCTGGGTCGGCATGGCAGACACCCAGGGCAAGGTGCGGGCCGCGACAAAGGGTCTGCTGGTGGGCCAGAGCGTCGCCGCCAGGCCGTGGTTCCAGAAGGGCCTCGAAGGCCCATTCGTCGGCGATGTGCACAAGGCACTCCTGCTCGAGCGCCTTCTGGAGCGTCCGCCCGGTGCTGAACCGGCCCGATTTGTCGATTTTTCCGCTCCGGTGCGTGTGGACGGCCGGCTCGTGGGCGTTGTGGGCATGCACGGCAGCTGGGAATGGACGGGCGAAGTGATTGAAAGTCTGGTTGCGTCCGATGCAGCGCGCGCCGGACTGGAAGTGTTTGTATTTGACCGCGCGGGAGACCTGATTTATGCACCGCGTGAGCGCATGCAGACGCTCGCCCAGGCCGGGCAGCGCGCTGCGGCGCTGGACCCCGCAAATGGACGCGCCCAGGTGGTGGACTGGCTGGACGGCGAGCGTGCGCTCAGTGCCCGTGTGCAGCTCCCCGCACGAGACGGCGTGAGCGATCTGGGCTGGCAGGTGGTGGCGCGCCAGCCCATTGCGCAGGCCTACGCGCGCAGCGCTGGCGTGCTTCCCGTCGCCCTGCTCGTCGGTCTGGCTGCGGCCGGCGTCGCAGCCCTGCTCAGCTGGCTGCTGGCCCGGCGCCTGAGCGAAGATCTGCAAACACTGGCCCGAGCCGCAAGCAACGTCAACGCTGGTGCGCACGAAGCGATCATTCCCTTGCTGGGCAGCAGCCGCGAAGTCTTCAAACTCTCCAGCGCAATGGCGCACATGACTGAGCGCATGCTGCAAGCGAACGACGACATGGAAGAACAGGTGCGCCTGCGCACGCAGCAGCTCGAGCGCGCCAACCAGGAACTGGACCGCCAGGCACGCACCGACGCGCTCACCGGCCTGCTCAACCGCCGCGGCTTTGAGGCGCAGATCGGCTTCGCCCTGGCGCTGGCCGCCCGCAACCTGCAGCCCATGAGCGTGGTCACCTTCGACATCGATCATTTCAAACGCATCAACGACAGCCAGGGCCACGCTGTGGGAGATGCCGTGCTACAGCGCCTGGCCCGGCTACTGCCCCAGCATCTGCGAGCCTCGGACATCGTTGCGCGGGTGGGCGGCGAAGAGTTTGTGGCGCTGCTGCCAAACACCGATACCGCAGGCGCGATGAAAGTGGCGCAGACACTGCTTGATGCCGTGGCAGCCGCGCCAGACCCCGACGTGGGCCAGATCACGCTCAGCGCCGGGGTGGCCAGCCTGCGCAATCTCCAGGACACACGCGCCGCCCTGCTGCAACGCAGCGATGAGGCGCTTTACGCGGCCAAACAGGCAGGGCGCAACCGCGTGTGCATGACCCCATAGCGCCGAGAGCGCCGTGAGTGTGCGGCGTTCTTCAACCCTTACCGCCGATGCACTCAGCGCGCCGATACGCCATGCAAAGGGGCCACGGAAAGTTCGGCAAAAATGCGGCGCTACGCCTTAGGCAGCGTGACGCCCACCTGGCCCTGGTATTTGCCGCCGCGGTCCTTGTAGGACACTTCGCAGACGTCGTCCGGATCGCTCTCGAAGAACAGTACCTGTGCGCAACCCTCGCCCGCATAAATGCGTGCCGGCAGTGGCGTGGTGTTGGAGAACTCCAGCGTCACATAGCCTTCCCATTCGGGTTCGAACGGCGTGACGTTGACGATGATGCCGCAGCGTGCGTAGGTGCTTTTTCCCAGGCAGATGGTCAGCACATTGCGCGGGATGCGGAAGTACTCCATGGTGCGCGCCAGCGCAAAGCTGTTGGGCGGGATGATGCAGCTGTCGCCATGGAAATCGACAAAGCTCTTTTCATCAAAGTTCTTCGGGTCCACCACCGTGCTGTGGATGTTGGTGAAGACCTTGAATTCGGGCGCGCAGCGGATGTCGTAGCCGTAGCTGCTGGTGCCGTAGCTGATGATTTTCTTGCCATCGACCTCGCGCACCTGGCCGGGCTCGAAGGGCTCGATCATGCCGGTCTGCTCCGCCATGCGGCGAATCCATCTGTCGCTTTTGATGCTCATAAGGTAGGCCCTCGCCAGTACTACGGTTTTGATAGCTGACAGCGCTTGTCCATCAAGCGCTAGAGCCCTATTTTGCCTGAGAAATCACTGTATTTTCAATCAGCCTGTCGTCGCCCAGCACGATCATGGCAAACAGCAATTCTTCCAGATTGCGCGCCTGCGCCGTGCGGCGCGCGAGCAGTGGCGTCGCCTGCGGATTCAGCACCACAAAGTCGCCCTCGCAGCCGGGCTGCAGATTGCCGATGACGCCGGCCAGGCCCAGCGCCTCTGCCGCGCCCGCCGTGTGCCGCCACCAAAGCGTGGACGGCGGCAGCGATACGCCCTCTTTGTTCTGCCCCTCCCGCCCGACGTAGTAGGCCGCCATCATGGTCTGGAAGGGAGAAAAGCTGGTGCCACCGCCCACGTCGCTGGCCAGGCCGTAGCGAAAGCCCGCCGTGTCGGCCTGCGCAAAGTCGAAAAAACCACTGCCGAGGAACAAATTGCTTGTGGGGCTGACTGCCGCCGCCGTTTGCCGTTCACGCATCAGCGCACGGTCTGCTTCGTCCAGGTGAATGCAGTGCGCGTACACCGCACGCTCGCGCATCAGGCCGAAGTCGTCGTACACCGCCAGGTAGCTGCGCGAGCGCGGGAACAGCTCGCGCACCCAGCGCACTTCGTCCAGGTTTTCGGCCACATGCGACTGGATCCACACGTCCGGATGGCGCGCCGCCAGTTCGCCCGCGCCGCGCAGTTGCTCTGGCGTGCTGGTGGGTGCAAAGCGCGGCGTGATGGCGTAGCCGAGCCGGTCCACGCCGTGCCAGCGCGCAATCAGGCTTTCGGAATCGAGCAGGCTTTGCTCGGTCGCATCGCGCACGCCGTCGGGCGAATGGCGGTCTTGCAGCACCTTGCCGCAGATCAGGCGCAGGCTGCGGCGCTGTGCCTCACGCATCAACGCGTCCACCGACTGCGGGTGCGAGGTGGCAAAGGCCAGCGCGGTGGTCACGCCGTTCCTGAGCAGCTCATCGATGAAAAACTCGGCTACCTGCGCGCCGTGCGTGTCGGCGTGAAAACGGCTTTCTTCGGGGAAGGTGTACTGTTCCAGCCAGGGCAGCAGACCCTCGGCCGGCGAGCCAATGATGTCGGTCTGCGGGAAGTGGATGTGCATATCCACAAAACCCGGCGCGATGATTCGGCCCGGCAGCTGCGTCACCGGCTGGCCAGCAAATTGCCCATGCAAAGCCTGCCAGGCGCCGGCCGCCTGCACGCGCTGGCGGCCCTCGGCATCGGGGGCGATGGCCAGCAGGCCGTCTTCGTCATACAGGGGCGCGCCCTGCGCGTCAAAGCGCAGCAGCGCGGAGCGGTAGATGTGCATGGGGCGAGAGCTTAGCGCCCCCTTCGTTTTGGGCCATAAGCCCTTGCGGATACCGCCCGCACTCAGATGTGTATGGCGTGCCCGAGCGCCCGCAACGCAGCCTCTTGCACCGCCTCACCCAGCGTGGGGTGCGCATGAATGGTGCCGGCCACGTCTTCGAGCCGCGCACCCATCTCGATGCTCAGGGTGAACGCTGCCGACAGTTCGGCAACGCCCTGCCCCACCGCCTGCCAGCCCACGATGAGGTGGTTGTCGCGCCGCGCCACCACACGCACAAAGCCCTTGGTGGCTTCCAGCGTCATCGCGCGGCCATTGGCGGCGAAGGGGAAGGCGGCGTCGATACAGTCGAGCCCGGCGGCCCGCGCTTCGCCCGGCGTACGGCCTACCACCACCACTTCGGGGTCGGTGAAGCAGACGGCTGGAATCGCCATGGGCTCAAAGCGGCGCGCCTTGCCCGCAATCACTTCGGCCACCACCTCGCCCTGCGCCATGGCGCGGTGGGCGAGCATGGGGTCGCCCGTCAAGTCGCCAATGGCCCAGACATTGCGCATGGAGGTGCGGCACTGCGCATCCACCGCGACAAAGCGCCCCGCCATGTCGAGTTGCAGCGACTCCATGCCAAACCCTGTGGTGCAGGGCTTGCGGCCCACAGCGACCAGCACGCGGTCCGCCGGCAGCGCGAATTCGTCGGCGCGGGCGCTGCGCACGCGTACGCCGTGCTGCGCGTCGTAGCCCTGCACGCTGCAGCCCAGGTGCAGTACGACGCCGCTTCTTTCCAGCGCATCGAGCACGGGCTGTGTCAGCTCTTCGTCGTAGCCCGGCAGGATGCGTTGGGCCGCCTCCACCACGGCCACGTCAGCGCCCAGTTTGCGGTAGGCCATGCCGAGTTCGAGCCCGATGTAGCCCGCGCCCACGACCACCAGGCGGCGCGGCAGGGTTTCAGGTGAGAGCGCGCCGGTGGATGAGACCACCGGCCCGCCAAAGGGCAGCATCGGCAGCTCGACAGGCGCCGAGCCGGTGGCGAGCAGCAAATGCTCACAGCGCACGCGCACGGCTTCGCCGTCAGCAGGCTCCACGCGCACCGTCTTGCCGTCTTCGATATGCGCCCAGCCTTTGACGACCTGCACGCCGGCCTTGCGCAGCAGCGCGCCGACGCCGCCGGAGAGCCGGTGGACGATGCCCTCCTTCCAGCGCACCGTCTGCGCGATGTCGAGGCTCGGCGACTGCACCCGGATGCCCAGCGGTGAGCCGCCGGCCTGGTGCTGCGCGCGCTCGAACTCGTGCGCGGCGTGAATCAGCGCCTTCGACGGAATGCAGCCGATGGTCAGGCAAGTGCCGCCGAGGCGCTCGCCCTCAACCAACACGGTAGGAATGCCCAGTTGCCCGGCACGAATGGCAGCCACATAACCGCCGGGGCCGCCGCCGATGACGAGTAACTTTGTCGAAATGTCCTTCATCGCGTTACTCCACGAACAACAGGGCCGGGGTTTCCAGCAGCGCGCGCATGGCCTGGATGAATTGCGCGGCGTGCATGCCGTCGACCACGCGGTGGTCGAACGAGGACGAGAGGTTCATCAACAGCCTGCCCACCACCTGCCCACCCCGCAGCACGGGGCGTTCGACGATGCGGTTGACGCCGACGATGGCCACCTCGGGGTGGTTGATGACGGGCGTGCTCGCAATGCCACCCAGTGCCCCCAGGCTGGTGAGGGTGATGGTGGAACCCGACAGCGCGTCACGCGCCGCCTTGCCGCTGCGGGCGCCTTCGGCCACGCTGGCGATACCGGCAGCGCAGGCCCACAGGTCCAGCGCCTCGGCGTGGCGCAGCACCGGCACCATGAGGCCACCGTCGGTCTGCGTGGCCACGCCCAGGTGCACGCCGGCGTAGCGCGTGACCACACCCGCCTCGTCGTCGTAACGGGCGTTGATTTGCGGAAAATCACGCAGCGCCAAGACCATGGCACGCGCCAGGAAGGGCAGCACTGTGAGCTTGCCGCGCGTGGCGCCATGCAATTGGTTGAGCCTGGCGCGCAGGGCTTCGAGCTCGGTGACGTCGATTTCCTCGACATAGCTGAAGTGCGGAATGCGGCGCTTGGACTCCTGCATCTTCTGCGCAATCTTGCGACGCAGGCCGATGACGGAAATGACCTCTTCGCCATGGCGCTCGGCATAGCCCGCAGGGCCTTGCGACTGCACCTGGCCCCCAGCGGCCGCATGCGCGTCCAGGTCGTCGTGCGAGATGCGCCCGGCCGGGCCGCTGCCGTGCACGTAGCGCAGCTCCAGCCCCATATCGAGCGCGCGCTGGCGCACGGCGGGAGAAGCGAGTGGGCGCTCACCTGCAGCGCGCGCCACGATGGCATTGCCGCGTGGCGCTGTGGAGGCGCGCAAGGGTGCAGGTGCAGGGGCAGGAGCACGCTCCGCCGGAGGGGCAGCTCGCGCTGGGGTGGCTGCAGGCGGTTCGATTTTTGCTATTGAAACAGGAGCTGTTTGCGTTTGATGGACGGGCGCTGGAGCCGAATTTTCCTTTAAATTTCCCGTACCTTCCACCTCCAGCCGAACCAACTCGGAGCCCACGGCAATGGTGTCGCCCACGCTGCTTCCAAGCGCCAGCACCTTGCCCGAAACGGGCGAGGGAATCTCCACCGTGGCCTTGTCCGTCATCACATCGGCGATGGACTGGTCTTCAGCCACCACATCGCCCGGCTGTACGTGCCAGGTCACCAGCTCCACTTCGGCAATGCCCTCGCCAATGTCGGGCACGCGGATTGCGTAAATTCCCATGGTCATGCCTCCACTGCACGTTGCAGGGCTGCGCCTACGCGCGCAGGCCCTGGGAAATACGCCCATTCCTGGGCGTGTGGGTACGGCGTGTCCCAGCCGGTCACACGTTCGATGGGGGCTTCCAACTGGTAGAAGCAATGCTCTTGCACCAGCGCCGTGAGTTCGGCACCAAAGCCGCTGGTGCGCGTGGCCTCGTGCACCACAACACAGCGGCCCGTCTTCTTGACCGAGTTCACGATGGTTTCCAGGTCCAGCGGCCAGATGGAGCGCAAATCAATGATCTCGGCGTCGATGCCCGTCTCGCGTGCAGCACATTCGCTCACCCAGACCATGGTGCCGTACGTCAGCACCGTAACGGCCTTGCCGGGGCGAAAGATGGCCGCGCTGGTCAGCGGCACCGTGTAGTAGCCCTCGGGCACGCGGCCCATGGCATGTTTGGACCAGGGCACGACGGGTTTGTCGTGCTGGCCGTCGAACGGGCCGTTGTACAGGCGCTTGGGTTCCAGGAAAATGACCGGGTCGTCGCTCTCGATGGAGGCAATCAGCAGGCCCTTGGCGTCATACGGGTTGCTGGGCATCACGGTGCGCAAGCCGCACACATGGGTGAAAAAGGCCTCGGGGCTCTGGCTGTGGGTCTGCCCGCCGTAGATGCCGCCGCCGCAGGGCATGCGGATGGTCAGCGGCGCGGTGAAGTCCCCAGCCGATCGATGGCGCAAGCGCGCCAGCTCGGAGACGATCTGGTCCGTGGCCGGGTAGACATAGTCGGCAAACTGAATCTCGACCACGGGACGCAGGCCATAGGCGGCCATGCCAATGCCGGTGCCGACGATGCCGGACTCGGAAATCGGCGCATCAAAGCAGCGCGATGTGCCGTATTTGGCTTGCAGGCCCTCCGTGGCGCGAAACACGCCGCCGAAATAGCCTACGTCCTCGCCATAAACGATGACGTTGTCGTCGCGTTCCATCATCACATCCATGGCCGAGCGCAGCGCCTGGATCATGGTCATGGGCACAGCTTGTGCCGTGGCAGTCTGGGTCTGTTCCTGGATAGCAGTGGTCATGGCTTAGATCCCCATTTGCTGGCGCTGCTGGCGCAGGTGCTCGGGCAAGTCGCTGTACACATCGTCAAACACGGTGGCGGCGCTGGCGACGCGGCCATCGAGCAAGGTGCCGTGGCTCTCCGCCTCTTTCTGCGCGGCAATCACTTCGGCCTCCAATTCTTTTTGCACTGCTGCATGACGCTCTTGCGTCCATTCGCCAATGGCGATCAGGTGCTGTTTGAGCCGCTCGATCGGGTCCCCCAGCGGGAACCGCTGCCAGTCGTCTGCTGGCCGGTATTTGGACGGATCGTCAGACGTGGAGTGCGGGCCCGCGCGGTAGGTTTCCCACTCGATCAGCGTCGGCCCATGGTTGGTGCGGGCACGCTCGGCCGCCCACTGCGAGGCGGCATAAACTGCCAGAAAATCGTTGCCATCGACGCGCAATGAAGCAATGCCCACGCCCACACCGCGCTGGGCAAAGGTGGTGCCCTCGCCTCCGGCAATCGACTGGAAGGTGGAGATGGCCCACTGGTTGTTGACCACGTTGATGATGACCGGCGCACGGTACACATGGGCAAAGGTGAGCGCGGTGTGAAAGTCCGACTCGGCGGTGGAGCCATCGCCGATCCAGGCCGAGGCTATTTTTGTATCGCCCTTGATGGCCGAGGCCATGGCCCAACCCACGGCCTGGGGCATTTGCGTCGCCAGGTTGCCCGAGATCGAGAAGAAGCCTGCGCGCTTGTACGAGTACATCACCGGCAGCTGGCGGCCCTTGATAGGGTCGCGCTCATTGCTCATCAACTGGCAGATCAGTTCGGACATGGCAATGTCGTCGCGCGAGAGCAGCAGGCCCTGCTGGCGGTAGGTAGGAAAGCACATGTCGCCGTCCTGCAGCACCATGGATTGGCCAACGGCAATGGCTTCCTCACCCAGGCACTGCATGTAGAACGACAGCTTTTTCTGGCGCTGTGCGATCAGCATACGCGCGTCAAACGCGCGCGTTTTCATCATCGCGCGCAGACCCCGGCGCAATCGATCCGGATGGATGGGGATAGCCCAGGGGCCGACCGCTTGGCCATCGTCATTGAGCACACGCACCAGACTGGTCGCCAGGTCGGCCGTGTCAGCTGCGGGGGTGTCTGGGGGAGGCCTGCGCACGGCGCCGGCGGGCGAGATGCTCAGAAAGGAAAAATCGGTCTTGCAGCCGGGTCGCCCAGTAGGCTCCGGCACATGCAGCCGGAGGGCTGTGTGCGGTGTCATCCACGGTCTCCGTGCGCGATTGTGTCGCGCCATGGTTTTCGGGTGGAGCAGCACATTCGGGTTGTGAAGCGCTGCCCCTCTTGCGCGGTAGCGCAGCCGAAAATTCTAATCGCGCGGGCACCCGTTGACCAGCCCGGCCTTTGGGCCTGACGACAGTGGGGTCAGCGCGTCAGCTTGCCCTGAACGCCCTCAACCAGCCAGTTCATGCCAAGAATCTGCGCATCGCTCAGGCTCTGTCCGCGGGCAATGACCTCGTGGCCTTCGTTGTCGTGCACTGCGGCGCCGTTGGCTCGAAAAGGCAGGAGCGAGCCCGCCGCAATGTCTTTCTGGCGAGCCAGCACTTCCTGTTGCACAGCCGGCGGGACTTTGCTGCCGAAATCGCCCACGCGGATCATTCCTTCGCGCACGCCGCCCCAAACGTTGCCGCTCTTCCAGCTGCCGTCCAACACAGCCCGTACACGCGCCGTGTAGTAATTTCCCCATTGGTGCGTCACAGCGACCAACTGGGCGTCGGGCCCGATACGGCGCATGTCGGAGTGGTAAGCCACAGCCAGCTTGCCGCGCTCCTGCGCTGCCGCCATCACCGCTGTGGATCCGGTGTGAAAAGCTATGACGTCCACGCCTTCGTTGAACAACGCCATGGCTGCTTCGCGTTCCTTGGGTGGATCAAACCAGACGTTGAGCCAGACCACTTTCACAGAGGCTTTCGGATTGACCGAACGCATGCCCAAAGTGAAGGCATTGATGCCCTGCAGCACCTCGGGAATGGGAAAACCCGCTACATAGCCAGCCACCCCCGTCTTGCTCATTCGGCCCGCAGCGATGCCCGCAAGGTAGCGTCCCTCGTAATAGCGGGCATTGGCCGTGGCCACGTTGGGCGCCTGCTTGTAGCCGGTGATGGATTCGAACTTCACGTCCGGAAAGTCCTGCGCCACCCTGAGCGTGGGCTCCATGTAGCCAAAACTGGGCGTAAAGATGATCTTGTGGCCCGTAGCCGCCAGATCGCGGATCACGCGCTCGGCGTCCGGGCCCTCAGGCACATTTTCGACATAGGTGGTTTTCACACGCTTGCCCAGCGCTGCCTCCACGGCCTTGCGGCCCTCGTCGTGCTGCCTGGTCCAGCCCGCCTCGGTAATCGGCGAGACATAGACGAACCCGACCTTCACAGCTTCAGCGCCGGGCGCCTTGGTCGCCGCAGAGGGTTGGGAAAAAACAGGAGAAATAAAACAAGCGGCCGCGAGCGCGGCAGCGAGGTTTTTGTACATGGTGGTCCTCTACATGGTCCCGATGGCAGAAAGCAAAAGACCGCCGGGACAGCGGTCTTTGCAGGAGATTTTACCTGGGTGCTTGGCAGTCGGCGCAGCCGGCCGGAGACCGAGGTGGTAGGGCGTGTTGGACTTGAACCAACGACCAAAGGATTATGAGTCCTCTGCTCTGACCAACTGAGCTAACGCCCCCCGAAACGCGGGACTGGACCCACTCGTTCGGGCGCCATTGTAGGGCTCAGGTGCGGTGGCTCAGGGCGTTGGTGACGAGCCGGGAGGTGATATCGACAATCTGGATCATTTTGTCGTACGGCATGCGCATCGGCCCGATGACCCCCAGGGTGCCCACGACCTGCCCGTCCACTTCGTACGGCGCGCTCACTACCGAAAGCTCTTCGAACGGCACCACCTGGCTCTCGCCACCGATGAAAATGCGCACGCCTTCGGCCTGGGAAGATACATCGAGCAAGCGCAGCAACTGGGTTTTTTGTTCAAACAGATCAAATGCACGCCGCAGATTGCCCATGTCCTTGGAAAAATCACTCACAGCCAGCAGATTGCGTTCGCCCGAGATAACCACCTCGTCTTCCTGCGAGGCTTCGCCCTCGACGTTGACGGCGGCTTGCATGAGCTGCGCAATTTCACCTTGCAACGAAGCCACTTCGTTCTTCACACGCTCGCGCACCTGTTCCATCGCCAGGCCGCTGTAGTGGCTATTGAGGTGGTTGGCCGTCTCAGTGAGCTGCGCTTGCGAAAAATCACTCTGAGCAAATATGACGCGGTTTTGCACATCCCCTTCAGGAGAGACGATGATGACCAGCACGCGCCGCTCAGACAGGCGCAAAAATTCAATGTGTCGAAACACAGAAGTCCGGCGCGGAGCCATGACCACACCAACGAATTGCGAGAGGCTGGAAAGCAAATGGGCGGCATTGGCAATCACTCTCTGCGGTTGCTCGGCAGCGAGTGAGTGCGGTGTGATGTGTTCTCGCTGCACCGTAAGCATGGTGTCCACGAACAAGCGGTATCCCTTGGCGGTGGGGATGCGCCCAGCCGAAGTATGCGGGCTCGCAATCAGTCCCAGATCTTCCAGATCCGCCATGACATTGCGTATGGTCGCGGGAGACAGCTCCAGCCCACTCGCACGGGACAAGGTGCGAGATCCCACGGGTTGGCCATCTTCTATATAGCGCTCGACCAACGCTTTGAGCAACAACTTGGCACGGGCATCGAGCATGCAATCATTTTAGTGATGTAATTTCATAATGACCCCTCAATTTCGCCACGTTGCGTTGATCGGCAAGTACCACCACGCAGCGTCCGGCACGGTGGCGCCAGGCTCTCGCGACGTGCTCGAACGGATCGCCGCTTTTTTGCTCTCGCAAGGGTGTCAAGTTTCCTTGGAGTCAGAGACGGCGCACAACAGCGGGATCTCCGGCTACCCTGCACTGCGTCCGGAAGAAATTGGAGAAGCCTGCGATGTGGGGCTTGTGGTGGGCGGCGATGGCACCATGCTGAGCATCGGGCGCAAGTTGGCCCGTTTTGGCACGCCGCTGATCGGCATCAATCAAGGGCGTCTGGGTTTCGTCACCGACATTCCGCTGGAGAATTTCGAAACTACCTTGACACCCATGCTGCATGGCGCATTCGAAGAAGACCGGCGTCCACTGATTCAGGGACAGGTACTGCGCAGCGGCAAATGCGTTTTCGATGCGCTGGCGATGAACGACGTGGTAGTCAATCGCGGAACCACCTCTGGCATGGTGGAGCTGCGTGTGGAAGTGGATGGTCACTTCGTTGCCAACCAGCGGGCCGACGGCTTGATCGTCGCGTCTCCTACCGGCTCCACCGCCTACGCGCTATCGTCGGGCGGCCCCATGCTGCACCCATCGATTCCGGGGTGGGTACTTGTGCCGATTGCACCGCACACGCTCTCCAACCGACCCATCGTGCTGTCCGATGCATCGGAGGTCGCCATTGAGCTGGTAAGCGGGCGCGATGCCAGCGCCAATTTTGATATGCAGTCTCTTGCCAAGCTCAGACGGGGGGACCGCATCCTGGTGCGACGCTCGGACTATTGCGTCCGGTTTTTGCATCCGCGCGGCTGGAACTATTTTGATACGCTGCGGCGAAAGCTGCGCTGGAACGAAGGAGGCTCCTGACCATGCCGCTGCAGCGCATGACTCTGCGCAACTTCGTCATCGTCGAAGCGTTGGAGATCGATTTCGAGTCGGGCTTTACGGCGCTCACAGGCGAGACGGGCGCTGGCAAATCCATTCTGATCGATGCCTTGCAAATGATCTTGGGCGCACGCGCAGACGCCGGTCTGGTGCGTGAGGGTGCAGCGCGAGCCGACCTCAGCGCCGAATTTTCCCCTCCTGCCGACGTGCAGAACTGGCTTTCCGAAGCTGGATTCGACGCGGGTGGCGAACTGCTGCTGCGCCGAACCGTTGACACCACCGGCAAAAGCCGTGGCTGGATCAATGGCATACCGGCCACTGCAAGCCAATTGCGCGAGTTGGGTACGACCCTGCTCGACATTCATGGCCAACATGCCTGGCAGAACTTGATGCAAAGTGGCGCAGTACGCGCATTGCTTGACGCTTATGCTGGCGCTGACACCCAGGCTGTGCAGACAAACTGGACGGCTTGGCGTGCAGCTGCGCAGGCGGTGCAAGTGGCGCGCGAAGCACAGGCATCGGCTGGCGCGGAGCGTGAACGCCTGCAGTGGCAGATTGCCGAGCTCGACAAGCTGGCGCCCAAAGCGGGGGAATGGGCGCCGCTCAACGAGGAACACAACCGGCTGGGCCACGCGCAGGCTTTGATGGACGCTGCACAAGCAGCTACCAGCCACCTGGAGGCTGAGGAGGCGAGCGCACGACCTGCCTTGACGCAAGCATTGCAAGCCTTGACTGCGCTTGAGCACCTCGAGCCAAGTTTTCGCGAGATCCGCGCGCTTCTGGCCGAAAGCCTGGCGCAGACCGACGAGGCCCTGCGCGGCCTGCATGCGTACCTGCGCCGCGATGCGCTCGACGCAGAGCAACTGCAAAGTCTGGACGAGCGGGTGGCACACTGGCTGGGGCTGGCCCGCCGCTTCAAACGGGCGCCTGAAGACCTGCCGGAAGTACTCGCAGCATGGAAGGCGCAACTGGCGGCATTGGATGCGGGCAGCGATATCGATGCGCTCAGTTCACGGGAGAGCCAAACGCACGCTGCTTACGCGTCTGCAGCACAAACGCTGTCGCAGATGCGCAAGGCCGCCGCCCCCCGCCTGTCAGAAGCGGTGACTTCCACCCTTCAGGAACTGGGAATGGAAGGCGGGCAGTTTGTTGTGCATATCACGGCATCTGTGCACCCCGGCGCCATGGGCATGGACGATATTGATTTTCTTGTGGCGGGACATGCAGGCCAGACGCCACGTCCCATCGGCAAAGTCGCCTCGGGCGGAGAACTCTCGCGCATTGCGCTGGCCATCGCGGTCGCCACCAGTGCCATGGGCAGCGCGGGCACCCTCATTTTTGACGAAGTGGATGCCGGCGTGGGTGGAGCCGTGGCAGAGACTGTCGGCTTGCTCATGCAGCAGCTCGGGCGCGCCAGGCAAGTGCTTGCCGTGACCCATTTGCCTCAGGTAGCGGCATGCGCAGACCATCACTTGGTGGTGTCCAAGATTCGCGCGCCCCAAGGGGCGAGCAGCACGGTGATCTTGGCCGAAGGCACAGAGCGCCTCGCAGAAGTGGCGCGCATGCTGGGCGGAGAGAAACCCTCGCGCGCCGGTCTGGCACACGCGCGCGAGATGCTCGGGCAAAGCCAGCGTCAGAATGCAAGGGAGTAAGACATGGCCGTCGAAATCGTGCTCATCACAGGGATGTCGGGTTCAGGCAAGTCCGTGGCACTGCGCGCTTACGAAGACGCAGGCTATTACTGCGTGGACAATCTGCCTCCCGAATTGCTGCTCAGTTTTGTCGCGCTGGAGCATGCCCACCATGGCAATCGTCTGGCGATTGCCATGGACGTACGCAGCCGCACGTCACTTCCCACGGTCCCCGACAAACTGCGAGAACTGCGCGAGCAAGGGTGCACGGTCCGTTCGGTGTTTCTCGACGCCGACACCGACACCTTGGTACGCCGATTTTCCGAAACACGCAGAAGACATCCATTGACCGATGGCGTGCTGCGCGAGAGCCCGCTAAGTCTGGTACAGGTGATCGAACTTGAGCGCGAACTGCTGGCGGATCTGCGGGAGAGCGCGCAGGTGATAGACACGAGCACCATCCGCGCCGCCCAGCTTCAAGGCTATGTCAAGAGCATGATGCGCGCGCCCCAGAACTCTCTTTCGCTGGTATTTCAGTCGTTCGCCTTCAAGCGCGGGGTGCCTCTGGATGCCGACTACGTGTTCGACGTGCGCATGCTGCCCAATCCCCACTACGAAAGCGAATTGCGCGAATTAACCGGTAAAGACAAAGCGGTGATCGACTTCCTGCGCGCCGCTCCGGAAGCAGCGCGCATGGAAAGCGATATTGCGAAATTCCTGACGGACTGGCTGGACGCGTTGGTGCAAAACCACCGCAGCTACGTCAACGTCGCCATTGGCTGCACAGGGGGCCAGCACCGGTCCGTCTATTTGGTAGACCGACTTACCGAGCGCTTTGCCAGTCGGTGGCCCGTCGTCACGCGCCACAGGGAACTTGACGCGCGGTGATTGCTTTCGAGGGCAAGCACACCAGAGCGCTCCCCTCACACGCCGCTCAGAAGCAAGCTTCGAAGCGGCGCAGGAAGCCCGACCGCGGGCAGCTCTTTGGCCCGGAACCATGCCCCTTGCGTTTCACTGAAGGGAACAACCTCAGGCAGCAGGGCTCGCACCGGGCGCAGCACCAGTTCGCGATGGGTCAGTGCGTGACGCACAGGCGCCAGCGCCTCAAAGGAGGACGCACCGAGGCGCGTAGCATGCGCCAGAAGCGCGGCCTCGTCGCCAAAGACCGGCGTGCAGTACAGACCAGCCCAAATACCCGGCGCTGGCCTGCGGTGCAACCAGGTTCGCCCCGCTCCGTCACGCAGCACGGAGAGCCACCAGGTTTCCTGCTTGCGCAGCACCGTGCGCGAGCGTATGGGAAAACGCTCCACCTCACCGCTGCGCCGCGCTGCACACGCCGACTCGAGCGGACACAACAGGCACGAGGGGCGCCGCGGCGTGCACAGGCTGGCGCCCAAATCCATCAGCCCCTGCGTATAGGCAGGCATGTCGCGCGCGCTCTTGGGCACCAATTCGCTGGCACGTTCCCATAGCGCACGCTCGCTTGCAGCGCGGGCAAGGTCTTGCTCGAAGGCAAAAAAGCGGGCCAACACGCGCCTGACATTGGCATCCAGAATCGGCACACGCTCGCCATAGCAGAAGGCAGCAATCGCTGCCGCCGTGGAGCGGCCCACGCCGGGAAGCTGGGCAAGCCCGGCCGCCGTGCTCGGAAAGACTCCACCGCGCTGCGCGGCAACGGTACGTGCCGCTTTGTGCAGGTTGCGGGCGCGACTGTAATAGCCAAGCCCACTCCAAAGCGCCAGGACCGCGTCCTCGGATGCGGCCGCAAGAGCGTGCACATCGGGAAAACGATCCAGGAATCGAGCGTAGTAGCCCAACACGGTAGCCACCTGGGTCTGTTGCAGCATGATTTCCGAGAGCCAGACCCGGTAAGGATCGCGCGTGTCTTGCCAAGGCAAGGCACTGCGACCGTGCTTTCGCTGCCAGCGAACCACCGCGTCGGCAACGCTCCATTCAGGCGTCATGCGGGTTCAGGCAAGGCCAAATTAGGCGCGCGTTCAGAGAAAGTGAGCAGAGATTCGGTGAGGCTTTGCAGGCGCAGACCCAGACTGTCAAGCGAGCGTTCTCCGTCTTCGATCTCGGCAATGCGCTCCTCCAGTCCTGAAGCCGCCGCCTGGATGCGATCAACAGCCTCAATACGCCGGCTGAAACTGCGCTTGCGCTCACGCAGCTGCGCGTCCAATTGCGCCGTGGCGGAGTTGCTCCACAGTTCCAGATCATTTGCGGCCGATTCAAACACCGCACGCAGACGCGTGGACAAGGCGCGGGCGAGTCGCTCGGCAAATTCAGGCTGCACCAGCTTCAGGGTATTGCCGACGCCAAGGTATTGCACATGCCCGCGCTCAATGCGAACCAGATCCAGCATGAACTGATCGAGTTGAAGCACCGGCGGAACTTGCAGGGAAAAACCGAATTCCGCATTCAATTGGCGAAAGGTCCCCGCCAGCATGGCATGAATCTCGGTGGCGCTGGCCTGTGCATGATCGAGCACGCCGCGCAGTTGCTCAAAGGTCTCGGCATACTGCTTTTTGACGCCAATCTTCAGGCCCCTTTGCCGCAACGCCTGCGTCAAACCGGCAAGCGTCCCTTTGAGCGCCTTGGCGCCCAAGCGTCCAAAAATCTCACGCAGCAGCTTGAGATGCACCGCACGCACGGCATGAATCTTGGCTGCGCAATGCCCAAACTCTTCGCTCTCCTGCTCGATGCGTTGGCGCATTGCCGAGATGACCGCGATATTCTTTCCACGCAGGCTCCCCAGTTCGATCATCTGGTCGTCCAGATCGCGCCGGCGGATGTTGAGCACCCGCGAAGTCTCCGCGTTCACCCCCGCAAGAGCGACGCCGATGGCCGATCGAAGAATGCTTTGCCGCCGCCCCATGATGCCTTCAGCCAGGGCATCCTCCAGCTCGGGAAGACCGCTGGTTTCCAGCATGATGTCGTCGCAGGAAATCTTCGCCACCAGACCCTTCTGCGCGGATACCAGCAGAACCTGCTCGGGTGAGACGCCAAGCGTTTCCGCAGAAGTCTGGCGCTGGCGCTCCAGCTGGGCCTGCACCTCTTGGGCCGAACTGAGCGTATCCCACAAGGTATCGATCTTGTTGAGCACCACCAGGCGGGCTTCCGCACTGTCGGCCGTATCAATGAGATGCTCACGCCAGATGGCCAGATCAGACCGCGTGACCCCCGTATCGGCCGCGAGGATGAAGACCACCGCGTGGGCCTGAGGAATCAGGTTGACCGTGAGTTCAGGCTCCGCACCCACGGCGTTCAACCCCGGGGTGTCGAGAATCACCAAACCATGCTGCAACAGCGGGTGTGGAAGATTGATGATGGCGTGGCGCCACCTGGGCACTTCCACGAGCCCCTCCGCCGTCTGCGGGGGGTTTTCCTCTGGCAACTCGTCATGCCAAAAACCCAATGCCCGCGCTTCGTCCACGCTCACCCGCTCGGTCTCGGCCACCTTACCGATGGCCGCAGCAATCTGTTCGCCATCGTTTGCGTCGAGCGCAATTTCGAGCCAGCGCTCAGGCGTCGCGCGCCAGTCTGCAAGGCCTTTCGGAAGCAATCGGGTTTCGATGGGCAAAAGGCGTAGCGATGGCGCCAGCGCGGCGTCATATCCCAACTCGGTGGGACACATCGTGGTTCGCCCGGCGCTTGCCGGCATGATGCGGCGCCCATAGCCGGCAAAAAAGATCGCATTGATCAACTCGGATTTTCCACGCGAGAATTCGGCCACAAACGCAACCATGATCTTGTCGGTGCGCACTTGTTCCTCAAGCCGCTGCAGTCTTTCGCGTACCGATTCGTCCATCAGCTCGTGCGACGACAACCACTCGGACAATTGCCGCAAACGGCGCGCAAAATCCCGCCGCCATGCATCGTGCTGCTCGAATTGCTCGTTGAAAGAGGGTCCCACTGTGGTTTTCCGAGTGTCATTGCAACGCGGGATGCGTCGTCAAAATATAGTGCATCGTCCTGATTGCGCGTACCCCTTCACTCGAACGTTGCGTGCGTACGTCAGGAGCGCTGGCAAACAGGGCAATAGAAGCTGCTGCGCTGGCCTTGCCGCAGCATTTTGATTGGTGCCGAGCAAGTATGACAGGGCGCGCCGGCGCGTCCGTAAACGTTTGCACTGAGCTGAAAATGCCCGGCACTCCCATCGGCCGACTGAAAGTCGCGCAATGTGCTCCCACCCAGGCTCACTGCCTGCTCCAGCACTGCGCCAATAGCTGCGTGCAGGCGCGCGACACGCACGGGGCCAATGCGGTGCGCCAACGCAGTGGGACGAATACCTGCCCGGAACAGCGCTTCGGATGCGTAGATGTTGCCCACACCCACCACCAGGCGCCCCGACAAGAGCAACTGCTTGATGGACGAGCGGCTGGCCTTGAGCCCTGCGGCAAAGCGTGCAAGCGAAAACGCCGGAGACAACGGCTCCATGCCCAGGTGCCCCAACAGCTTGTGAAGCACCGGCGCGCCGTGATCCGGCGCCCAGACGACCGCGCCGAAGCGACGTGGATCATGCAAGCGCAGATGACCGCGATCGGTATGCAGGTCGAAGTGATCGTGCGGCCCCATGGCTGGTAGCTCGGTTGAGAAGGAAAGGCTGCCCGACATGCCAAGATGCAGCAGCAACAGCCCTTGATCCATATGAAGCAGCAGGTACTTGCCTCGGCGCTCCACATCGACCACACGGCGGCCTGCCAGGCTCCCAGGCTCGCAGCCCAGCGGCCAACGCAGAGGTTTCCCCAGCGCGGCGCCCAGCACTGCAGCCCCGGAGATGCGCCCGGAAAAGCTGCGCCGAGTGACTTCAACCTCGGGCAACTCAGGCATGAAAGGGCTGGCGTGAGCAAAGGTTTTGCATGGATTATTATGGCCCGATGCTCTTTTCTCCACGCCTCCTGGCGGCCCCGCTGCTGGCCCTCTCACTGACGGCTGGCGCCGTACAGTCGCAGAGCGTCGCCCCCGTCGCATCCCCGCCAGAAGCCACTGCGAGCCCGCAGCCGCAGCGCAGCGCAGAGCTTGACGCCGAGTTGTTCTACGAGATCTTTCTAGGCGAACTCAGCGTTCGTGCTGGCGATCCCGGTGCTGGATACGCACTTATGCTGGAAGCCGCACGCCGCAGTCGCGACGAGGCGCTGTTCCAGCGCGCAGCAGACATTGCCCTGCAGTCGCGCTCGGCCGAGGCGGCGCTGAGTTCCGTACGCGCCTGGGAGGCCACCTGGCCCGCATCGCATCAGGCCCAACGGTATTTGCTGCAGATTTTGCTGGCACTCAATCGCACTGCAGAAACCGCTGTGCCATTAAGGAAATACCTCGATACAGCCAATCCGCAGGCACGCCAGACACTGATTCTGTCGCTACCACTTTTGTACCGACGTGCCAGCGACAAAGCCTTGGCTAGCTCGGTCGTCTCAGAGGCACTGAGCACTTACTATACCGATCCGGCGCTGGCACCGGCAGCGCGAATCTCCACCGGGCGCATGCAACTTCTTTCAGGCGACAACGCTGCAGCCATGGCGTCGGCACAGCAGGCTTTTGCCCTGGACCCTGCGGCAGACGATGCAGCGCTTTTTGCGCTTGATCTGCTTGAAGCCAAGGTGGTCGGCGCCGATGATCTTGTGCAAAAGGCGTTTTCCACCCCTCGGCCGCCACAGTTGCAGATGACGTACGCACGCGTGCTGCTCGAGCTGCAGCGCTATTCCCTGGCGCTGGCGCAACTGGAGGCGGTGACACAGGCCCATCCCGAACTTGCCCAGCCCTGGCTGGCACGGGCTGCATTGCAAGTACAGAACGGTGAACTCGACGGCGCAGAAGCATCTTTGGTCCGCTACGCCAAAGCCTCTGCCGACGCGCCAGATTCACCCGATCAACGTGCAGGCACCGCACAGACCTACATGCTGCAGTCGGAAATCGCTGAGAAGCGCGGCAAGCTGGACGAAGCACAGAAATGGCTGGAACGCATTGACGACGCCAGTACCCGCTTTGACGTACAGGTGCGCCGTGCCTCCTTGCTGGCACGCCAGGGCCGCCTCGCCCATGCCAGGGCGCTGATTCAGAGTCTGCCGGCGCCCACGCCCGAAGCAGAGCAACGCAAGCAGGCAGCAGAAGTGCAGCTGCTGCGCGAGACCGGCCACTATGTCGATGCTTTCGCCCTCCAGTCAGAACTCGTCAAACAATCGCCTGACAATGCCGATCTGATCTATGACCAGGCCATGCTGGCCGAGAAAACCGGTGATCTTGACACCATGGAAAGGCTGCTGCGCAAACTCATAGCGGCCAAACCCGACTACCACCACGCGTACAACGCACTCGGCTACTCATTTGCCGATCGCGGGATTCACCTGAACGAAGCGCGCAAGTTGATCGAAACCGCCCTGCGCCTGGCACCCGGCGACCCGTTCATCACCGACAGCCTCGGCTGGGTGGAGTTTCGCGCCGGCAACTCTGCACGCGCGCTCGAACTGCTTGCAAGCGCCTTTGCCGTTCGCAAGGATGCCGACATTGCAGCGCACTATGGTGAAGTGCTGTGGACTGCGGGCGAGCGCGAACGCGCTCTGGTGATCTGGCGCGAAGGTCTGCGCAGCAATGCCGACAACGAAACCTTGCGTGAAACCCTCAAACGCCTCGGTGTACAGCCCTGATGCGGATCTGGTTGCCGCTCGGTGATGCACGTGTGCTACATGGAGCGGGAACGCTGCTGCTCGCCTTGTTTCTGACACTGCTAGCAGGTTGCACACAGCCGCTACGCGCGCCTGCATCGCCGACTGCCCCGGCCCATTGGGATGGCCGCATGGCGCTTTCGGTGGACGGCGATGCCAAGCAATCATTTGCCGCCGTCTTTGCCCTACAAGGCAGCAGCAAGCAGGGCAGCCTCACGCTCAGTACCCCGCTCGGCACCGTGCTCGCTGAGCTGCAATGGATGCCTGGCCACGCGGTACTCCGCTCGCCCCGAGGCGAGCGCACGGCCAGCTCACTCGATGCGTTACTGGAGGAGGCACTGGGCAGCGCCATTCCCGTGCAAGCCCTGTTCGCCTGGCTACAGGGTGAATTGGCAGCAGCCGCAGGTTGGCAAGCGGACTTGAGCCGCCTGAGCGACGGGCAACTGACGGCCGTTCGCTCCAACCCACTGCCCCGCGCCACGCTGCGCATTGCATTGGAACGCTGAGCGCCGCATGCATGCCCTGTACGACGTGGCCGCGCCCGCCAAACTGAACCTTTTTCTTCACGTTACGGCTCGGCGTGCCGACAACTACCACGCGCTGCAGTCGGTTTTCATGTTGATCGACTGGTGCGACACGCTTCACTTTGAGCGGCGCAGCGATGGCCGGATCAGCCGCGAAGACCTAGAGGGCACGCTGCCCGAGGATGACTTGATCATCCGCGCGGCCCACGCCCTGCAGTTGGCAAGCGGGTGCCCGCTGGGCGTACACATTGGCGTGGTCAAACGCATACCTGAACAAGCTGGTATGGGCGGCGGATCGTCCGACGCTGCCACCACACTGCTTGCGCTTAACCGCCTGTGGCAGCTGGGGCTGACCCGCTCGGAGCTGATGGCCCTGGCCGCGCCGCTGGGTGCCGACGTGCCATTCTTTCTGGGCGGCGAGAACGCCTGGGTGGCGGGTATTGGTGAACAACTCACTGCATTGACCGGTGCAGCACGCATTCCGCAGCAGCGCTTTGTGGTGGTCAAACCAACGGCTGGCTTGGCGACACCCGCAATTTTTTCTCGATTGTCTGCGCCAGATTATTTCGGCAATGCTACAATCTCAGGCTTTGCTGCAGATCACTTTGGCTTTGGCCGAAACGACTTGCAGAGCATCGCCGAAGTGCTGTGTCCTGAGATATCCAAGACCCTGTTGTGGCTTGAATCGCTTGGATTGCGTGGCAGAATGACGGGTTCTGGAAGTGCTGTGTTTGCTGCTTTGCCGCACGATGTCGAGCTGCCCGCGCCCCCCGGCGCATGGCAGATCAAGGTCTGCGACAACCTGATGGTTCATCCTCTGGCAGGCTGGGCGTCGGGATAAGTTTTTGGTGTGCAATCCTTGTGGTTGTGCACCGGTGTAGGGGAGTCGCCAAGCTGGTTAAGGCACTGGATTTTGATTCCAGCATGCAAAGGTTCGAATCCTTTCTCCCCTGCCAAAGTCCTGATTGCGCTGGGACATTTCTTTCAAATCGCTGGGACGCTCATGCAGGCCAACCACCCCGACTTCATGGTCTTCACCGGCAATGCCAATCCGCAGCTTGCCGCTGAAATTGCACAGCATCTCGGAATCGGCCTGGGCGCTGCCCATGTAGGCCGATTCTCCGACGGTGAAGTCACCGTGGAAATCAAGCAAAACGTACGTGCTCGCGATGTCTTCGTCGTGCAGTCCACCTGCGCGCCGACCAACGACAGCTTGATGGAGTTGCTCATCATGGTCGACGCGCTCAAGCGCGCTTCGGCCGAGCGCATCAGCGCCGTGATTCCCTATTTCGGCTACGCACGGCAAGACCGCCGCCCGCGTTCCACGCGCGTGCCGATCAGCGCCAAGGTGGTGGCCGACATGCTGCAGGCTGTGGGCGTGGCCCGCGTGCTCACCATGGATTTGCACGCCGACCAGATCCAGGGATTTTTTGACATTCCCGTGGACAACATCTACGCCTCCCCGGTGCTGCTGGGCGACCTGCGCCAGCGCGACTATCACGACCTGATCGTGGTTTCGCCCGACGTGGGCGGCGTGGTGCGTGCCCGTGCACTGGCCAAGCAGCTCAATTGCGATCTGGCCATCATCGACAAACGTCGCCCCAAGGCCAACGTGTCTGAGGTGATGCATGTGATCGGTGAGATCGAAGGCCGCAACTGCGTGGTCATGGACGACATGATCGACACCGCAGGTACCCTGGTAAAGGCAGCCGAAGTGCTCAAGGAGCGCGGTGCCAAAAAGGTCTACGCCTACTGCACACACCCGATTTTTTCGGGCCCGGCCATCGAACGCATCACCCAGGGCGCGTCGCTGGACGAAGTCGTCGTTACCAACACCATTCCCTTGAGCGAAGCCGCCCGCGGCTGCGCCAAGATCCGCCAGGTTTCCGTGGCTCCGCTGATTGCCGAAACGATTCAGCGCATTGCCCGCGGCGACTCGGTAATGAGTTTGTTCTCGGACCAGGAAAATCTTTTTTAGATTTCTACAAAATCTTTTCTGATCTGAGGCAAGTAGCAGGGCAGCCCGTCGGGCAGCCCTTTTTTGCCAACCGGAGGCTGCGCTGGTCGCGGTGCGCCTCATGTCAAGGATATCTATGAACTTCGTCGCTTTTGAGCGCGCCAAGCAAGGTACGGGTGCGAGCCGCCGTCTGCGCAATTCGGGCCGCACGCCCGGCATCGTCTACGGTGGCACGGCCGAGCCACAAGCCATCGAGCTGGACCACAACGCCCTGTGGCACGCCCTCAAGAAGGAAGCCTTCCACGCGAGCGTGCTCGAGATGGAAGTGGCCGGCACCACCAGCAAAGTGCTGCTGCGTGACGTCCAATACCACCCATTCAAACAGCTCGTGCTGCACGTGGACTTCCAGCGCGTGGACGCCAAGACGCGTCTGCACATGAAGGTGCCACTGCACTTCACCAACGCCGAAGAATCGCCCGCCGTGAAGGAAGACAAGTGCACCGTCAACCACGTGATGACCGAGCTGGACGTGAGCTGCATGCCGTCCGATCTGCCCGAGTTCGTCACCGTGGACCTGCTCGGCCTGAAGAAAGGCGGCTCGCTGCACCTGAAGGACCTCAAGCTGCCCAAGGGCGTGAGCGCAGTGACCAAAGGCTCTGCCAACAACCCCGCAGTGGTCACTGCCATCCCCCCGCTGGTCATTGTGGAAGCTCCCGCAGCCGACGCTGCAGCGGCCGACGCCGCTCCTGCCAAGGGCAAGGGCAAGAAGAAGTAATCGCTTTTTCGCCTGCAGACCGGCTTCGGTCTGCAACCCTCACCGGCCCACCTGCGCGTGGGCCGTTTTCGTTTTCGGCTGTCCTGCTGACCCCACGGATAATCTTCGCATGATCAAACTGGTGGTGGGCCTGGGCAATCCCGGCCCGGAATACGAGGCGACGCGCCACAACGCGGGCTTCTGGTGGGTGGACGCGCTGGCGCGGGAGCTCAAGGTGCAGTTGCTGCCCGAACGCAGCTACTGGGGCCTGGCAGCGCGTGCCACGGTCCAGGGCCAACCGGTGTGGCTGCTGCAGCCGCAGACCTTCATGAACCTCTCGGGCAAATCGGCTTCGGCGCTGGCGCGCTTCTTCAAGATTGCGCCCGAGGAAATCCTGGTGGTGCACGACGAACTCGACCTGCAGCCTGGCCAGGCCAAGCTCAAACGCGGCGGTGGCCATGCGGGCCACAACGGGCTGCGCGACATCCATGCCCAGTTGGGCAGCGGCGACTACTGGCGGCTGCGCATCGGCATTGGCCACCCGGGCGATCGCGCCGAAGTGGCGAACTGGGTGCTCAAACGCCCGCCGCTGGAGCAACGCAACTTGATCGAAGACAGCATTGCGCACTCGCTCAAGGCCTGGCCCGCCTTGCTCGCCGCTGACATGGACAAGGCGGCGCAGCAGATTCACACCACCAAACCGCCCAGGCCCAAGCCGCCGCGGCCGGTAGAGCCCGCCTGATACTATGTTTTTGATAGCTTCCAGTGCTTTTGAAATAAGCGCCGGAGGCTACTTTCTTCAAAACTTCTGCGCGGTGGTCGGTGCCGGTCAACGCCGCGCCTGGTATTGCGGGATGGGGGTCGGAGCACGAGTTTCGGTTTGCGAAATCGTGATCCGACAGTTGCACTGCGCCCCAATGCCTGCGCCGCGCGCGTTTCCATCGTTTCGGGACTTGCTGGCAAGCGATTCGAGAGAAGGGGCGGAGCGCCGCGGCTCCAAGCCTGCCTGCGCAGGCTTGGACGTGCGCGAAGAGCAGCCGCCTCTGGCGGCCGCACAGTGCATGGCAGCCGCTCAGGGGGCTGTCTGAGCCTCCTGCAAACGCTGAAATTTTTGCCACAGCGTTTCCCGGTTCTCCACATGCTGCGGGTCCACGGGAATGCAGGCCACCGGACAGACCTCGACACACTGGGGCTGGTCGAAGTGACCCACGCACTCTGTGCACTTGTGCGGGTCGATTTCGTAGATTTCCTCGCCCATGGTGATCGCCTGGTTCGGGCATTCGGGCTCGCAGACGTCACAGTTGATGCATTCGTCGGTGATCCTCAAGGCCATTGCGCACTCCGTGGGTGATGCCGGGCATCTCGGCGCCCGGGAAGCATCAATTATCGTGCGCAGGCCAACGCACTACCGCAGGTGCTGGCTTTGCCGTTAAGCTGGCCGGCGTGGAGGTTTTTGACCCCACCCAGTTCTCTCCCATGCGCCTGTTTCTTCTGCGACGTTTCATCACCCTGCTGCTCACGCTGGCCGCTGCGTCGGCCGTGGTGTTTGTCGTGCTGGACGTGTTGCCCGGCAACGCCGCGCAGACCATGATGGGGCCGGACGCTGCGCCCGAGGCTGTTGCCGAACTGGCGCGCCAGCTCGGGCTCGATCGGCCCGCATGGACGCGCTACGCGGACTGGGTGCAGGGACTGCTGCAGGGCGACATGGGCGAGAGCTACGCCTACGGCAGTCCGGTGGGCGCGCTGGTGGCCGAGCGCCTGGCGGTCACCGTGCCGCTGGCGCTGATCGCGATGGCGCTGGCTGTGGCCATGGCGCTCAGTGCAGGCATGTTGGCCGCCGCGCACCACAACCGCGCGGGCGACACCGGCGTGATGGCGCTGGTGCAACTGGGCATAGCGGTGCCCAACTTCTGGCTCGCCATTCTTTTGATTCTGCTGTTTGCGGTGCGTCTGCAGTGGGTTCCGGCCGGCGGCTTCCCCGGCTGGAGCGCCGACGAGGGCGGTGGCTTCTGGCCGGCGCTGCAGGCCTTGCTGCTGCCCGCCGTGGCGCTGGCCGTGGTGCAGGGGGCGATTCTGGCGCGCATCACGCGCTCGGCGCTGCTCGAAGTGCTGCGCGAGGATTTCGTGCGCACCGCGCGCGCCAAAGGATTGACGCGCCGCACCGCCCTGTGGCGCCATGTGCTGAGGAATGCCCTGGTGCCGGTACTCACCGTCATGGGCCTGCAGTTCGCCGGCCTGCTCGCCGGCACCATCGTGGTCGAGAACGTGTTTGCGCTGCCGGGCCTGGGGCGGCTGGTGTTTCAGTCGATTGCCAACCGCGACGTGATCGTGGTGCGCAACTGCGTGCTGCTGCTGGCCGGCATGGTGGTGCTCGTGAACTTTGCCGTGGATGTGCTCGCCGCCCTCATTGATCCGCGATTGGCACACCGTAGTGCGTAAGACGGCTACCCCTTGGCGGCGCGCACTGCGCCATCCCAGTTTTCTGGCCGGTGGCCTGCTGGCGCTTCTGGTGCTGGGCGCAGCGCTCTTGTCGCTGTGGTGGACGCCGTGGTCGCCCTACGCCATGGACATGGCGCAGCGCCTGGCGCCGCCCAACACGCGCCACTGGCTGGGCACCGATGCCTTTGGCCGCGACGTGGCGTCGCTTTTGCTGGTGGGCGCGCGCAGCAGTTTGATGGCCGGCGTGGTGGCCGTGGGCATGGGCCTCGTCATTGGCACCGCGCTGGGCTTGCTGGCCGCCGCGCGGCGCGGCTGGGTGGAGGAACTCGTCATGCGGCTGGCTGATTTCAGCTTTGCCTTTCCTGCCGTGCTCTCGGCCATCTTGTTCACAGCCGCCTGGGGCGCGGGCCTGGTCAATGCCATCGTGGCCATCGGCATTTTCAACATCCCGGTGTTTGCCCGCGTGGCGCGCGCCGGGGCGCTCTCGGTGTGGTCGCGCGAATACGTGCTGGCGGCGCGCGCCTGCGGCAAGGGGATACTCCGCATCACGCTGGAGCATGTGCTGCCCAACATTGCCTCGGCCCTCATCGTGCAGGCCACGGTGCAGTTTGCGCTGGCGATTCTTGCCGAGGCTGCGCTTTCCTACCTGGGCCTGGGCACACAGCCGCCGCAGCCGTCGTGGGGCCGCATGCTGGCCGATGCGCAAACATTGATGCACCAGGCGCCACTGTTGGCCATATGGCCGGGCGCGGCGATTGCTTGCGCGGTGTTGGGCTTGAATCTGCTGGGCGACGGGCTGCGCGACCTGCTGGATCCGCGTCTGGCCCGATCCCGCTGAGAGACGCCCCATGCCGCTTCTAACAGTCACCAACCTGCGCATCGCCCTCGCCACGCCCCACGGCTCGGTAGAGGCCGTGCGCGGTATCGACTTCTCGCTGCCTGCCGGCGGCACGCTGGGGCTGATTGGCGAGTCGGGCTGCGGCAAGTCGCTGACCGCGCTGGCGCTGATGGGCCTGCTGCCCGAGAACAGCCAGGTGAGCGGCAGCATCCGCCTCGGCGATGAGGACCTGGTGGGCATGGACGAGCGCGCCCTGTGCCAGCTCCGCGGCAACCGCATCGCCATGGTGTTCCAGGAACCCATGGCCGCGCTCAACCCGCTGCACCGCGTGGGCGACCAGGTGGCAGAGCCGCTGCGCATCCACCGGGGCCTGCGGCGCAACGAGGCGCGCAAAGAGGCGTTAGCGCTGCTGGAACGCGTGGGCATTGCCGACGCCGCGCGCCGCATGGGAGGCTACCCGCACGAATTTTCGGGTGGACAGCGCCAGCGCATCTGCATTGCCATGGCGCTTGCCTGCGGACCCGAACTGCTGATTGCCGACGAGCCCACCACCGCGCTGGACACCGAGGTGCAGGCGCAAATCCTCGCCCTGCTGGCGGAACTGGTGGCCGAGCGCAGCATGGCGCTGCTGCTGATCTCGCACGACCTGGCCGTGGTGGCGCAGCACACGGCGCAAATGCTGGTGATGTACGGCGGCACGGTGGTCGAGTCTGGCGCTACGCAAGAGGTTTTCGCCCGCATGGCCCACCCCTACACGCGCGGCCTCTTGGCGGCCCGCCCGGTGCTGGGAAACCATGCGAGCACCCGCGCCGCGCTGCGCCCGCCCCTGCCCACCATTGCCGGAAGCGTTCCTTCGCTGCAGTCGCTGCCACCGGGCTGCCCGTTTGCCGGGCGCTGCGCCTTCA
The DNA here is from genome assembly GCF_003008595.1 of Simplicispira suum. Taxonomy (GTDB): domain Bacteria; phylum Pseudomonadota; class Gammaproteobacteria; order Burkholderiales; family Burkholderiaceae_C; genus Simplicispira; species Simplicispira suum. The sequence goes on from NZ_CP027669.1 coordinate 786,032, forward strand.
CCATCGACGCTTGCCACGCCGCGCCGCCACCCGCGCTGGACCTGGGCGGCGGCCACCGCGTGCGCTGCATCCGGCCCGAAGCCATGGCGGGCCATGCGCCATGAATGCCATTACTCCTGAATCCATAGCTTCCAGTGCATACCCAATAAGCGCTGGAGGCCATTTTGAGCATAAGAATGACGGCGAGCCGCTGCTCCGGGTGCAGAACCTGGCGCACCACTACGCCCTGCCGCGCAAGCGGCTGTGGGGGCCGAGGCCGCAGGTCACGGCGCTGCGGGATGTGAACCTCACGCTCCACGCAGGGCAAAGCCTGGGCATCGTTGGCGCCTCGGGTTCGGGCAAGTCCACGCTGGCGCGGCTGGTGATGGCGCTCGATAGGCCCAGCAGCGGCAGCGTGCTGTGGGCCGGCCAGAATCCGCAGCAGATGGGGGCGGCCGAACTGCGCCGCGCTCGCCGCCATCTCCAGATGGTGTTTCAAGACCCGTTTGGCGCGCTGGACCCGCGCCAGCGCATTGCCCGCACCGTCGCCGAACCCCTGGCTGCGCAGGGCGACACCACGCGCGCCGAGCAGCGCCGCCGCGCCGCCGAAGTGCTGGAGCAGGTGGGCCTCGCCGCCGAAGCGCTGGAGCAGTACCCGCACGAATTCTCCGGCGGGCAGCGCCAGCGCATTGCGATTGCGCGCGCGCTCATCACCCGGCCGCGCGTCATCGTGGCCGACGAGCCGGTGAGTGCGCTCGACGTTTCGGTGCAGGCGCAGGTGCTCAACCTGATGCAGCAACTGGCGCGCGACTTCGGCATTACCTATCTGCTCATCAGCCACGACCTGGCAGTGGTGCAGCATTTGTGCGACGAGGTGGCCGTGCTGCACCAAGGCCGCATCGTCGAGCAGGGGCCGCCGGCCCGGCTTTTCCAGTCACCGCAGCACGCTTACACCCAGGCTCTGGTGGCTGCCATGCCGATTGCGCCAACTGGTGTACAAAAGCCTTTTTTGCCGCCCTCGGAGATCGCCCCATGATGAACCGCCGCACCGCTCTCGCCGCCTCACTGGCTGCCGCACCGCTCGCCAGTCCGCTGTCCGCCTGGGCCAAGGACGATGGCGCCCGCATGGTGCTCGCCCTCACCCTCGAACCCCCAGGGCTGGACCCGACGGCCAACGCCGCTTCGTCGATTGGCGAAGTGGTGCACTACAACGTCTTCGAGTCGCTCACCAAGATCAATTCGGACGGCAGCATCTCGCCCCTGCTGGCCGAGAGCTGGGAAGTCTCACCCGACCTGAAAACGACCACATTGCGATTGCGCAAGGGCGTCAAGTTCCACAACGGCGAACCCTTCAATGCCGAGAGCGTGAAGTTCTCGCTCGACCGCGCCGGTGGCGACAAAAGCACCAACAAGGACAAGCGCAGCTACGCCAAGGTCAGCACGCACATTGAAGACGAGCACACCGTCGTGCTGATCAACGAAGACATCGACCCCGACTTTCTCTTCGTGCTTGGCCAGGCCACGGCCATCATGGTCGAGCCCAAAAGCGCCGCCAGCAACGCCACCCAGCCCGTGGGCACAGGACCGTACAAGCTGGCGCAGTGGCGGCGTGGCGCCTCGGTCACGCTGGAGCGCTGGCCTGGGCACCGCGATGCCAAGAAGCTGCAGATTGCGCGCGCCACCTTCCGCTTCATCTCCGACCCGGCGGCGCAGGTCGCTGCGCTGCTCGCGGGCGACGTGGACGTGTTTGCCCGCGTCACGCCGCGCAGCGTGGCGCAGTTCAAGGGCCTGCCGCGCTACCAGGTGGTGGTGAGCGGCTCGCGCGCCAAGACCATTCTGGCGATGAACAACGGGCGCAAGCCCCTCACCGACGTGCGCGTGCGCCGCGCCATTGCCGCCGCCATCGACCGCAAGGCGGTCATCCAGGGCGCCGCCGAGGGCTATGGCGTGCCGATTGGCAGCCACTACGTGCCGGGTGCCTTTGGCTACGTGGACACCACCGGCATCAATCCCTACGACCCGGCCAAGGCGAAAAGCCTGCTGGAAGAAGCCGGCATCCGCACACCGCTGGAACTGACCATGACGCTGCCACCGCCGCCCTACGCGCGCCAGGGCGGCGAAATCATTGCGGCGCAACTGGCGCAGGTGGGCATCGTCGCCAAGCTGCAGAACGTGGAATGGGCCCAGTGGCTCTCGGGCACCTACGGCAACAAGAACTACGACCTGACGCTCATTTCGCACGTCGAGCCTTTTGACCTGGGCAACTTCGCCAAGCCCGACTACTACTGGCAGTACCACTCGGACGCATTCAACACACTGTTTGAAAAGATCCAGCACACCGCCAGGCCCGCCGAGCGCGCGCGCCTGCTGGGCGAGGCGCAGCGCCTGCTGGCCACCGACTGCGTGCATGCCTTCCTCTACCAGCCGCAGTGGGTGACGGTGGCGAACAAACGCGTGCGCGGCTTGTGGAAGGACATGCCGATTTTTGTTAACGATCTTTCTACCCTGTCCTGGGCGTAATAACGACAACCCCCTGAGCGGCTGCAAAGCACCGTGCGGCCGCCAGAGGCGGCTGCTCTTCGCGCACGTCCAAGCCTGCGCAGGCAGGCTTGGAGCCGCGGCGCTCAGCCCCTTCTCTCAATTCGCTGCGCGATTTGGGAAGGGGGACGACGCCAGCGCCCGGAGTGCAGACGACATTTGCATGTCGGGCGGCCCTTGCGCGGCGGTCGCTGGCTTAAGTGCGCGCCAAGATCAACCGTAGCGCACTCATTTTTATCGAAGGAAGCAAAGTGACCCAGTTGCATGAATTGTCTGCCGGCGCGCTCGCAAAGGGCTACGCCTCTGGCGCGTTTTCACCAGTCGACGTCGCCAAGGCCGTGCTCGCCCGCATCGAGCGCTGGGAGCCGCACCTGCATGCCACCTGGCTGCTGCGCCCCGAGCTAGCGCTGGCGCAGGCGCGCGAGAGCGAAGCGCGCTGGCAGCGCGGCGCCCCGCTCTCGCCGCTGGACGGCGTGCCCATGACGCTCAAGGACAACATCGCCACGCTGGGCGACCCGACGCCGCTGGGCACGGCCGCCGCGCCGCTGTTCCCGGCGCTGGCCGACGCGCCCCCGGCTGCTCGCCTGCGCGAGGCCGGCGCGGTGCTGGTGTCCAAGACCACCATGCCCGACTACGGGATGCTGTCGTCGGGGCTGTCGAGCTTTCACGCGCTCGCCCGCAACCCCTGGGACCTCAGCAAAGGCCCGGGCGGCTCCAGCGCCGGCGCCGGCGCTGCTGCAGCGGCCGGCTACGGTCCGCTGCATGTGGGCACCGACATTGGCGGGTCGCTGCGCCTGCCGGCGTCCTGGTGCGGCATCTTCACGCTCAAGCCCAGCCTGGGGCGCATTCCCATCGACCCGCCCTACACCGGCCGCGCCGCCGGCCCCATGACGCGCAGCGTGGAAGACGCCGCGCTGATGATGGCCGTGCTCTCGCAGCCCGACGCGCGCGACAGCATGCAGCTGCCGCCGCAGGAGATTGCCTGGCAGGATTTCGAGCGAGGCCCCGAGCATTTGCGCGGCCTGCGCATCGGTTTGCTCTTGGATGCCGGCTGCGGACTGCCAGTAGATCCGCAGGTGCACGACGCCGTGGCGTACGCGGCGACCCTGTTTGAGGCGGCTGGCGCCACCGTCACCCGCATGCTGCCCTTTCTGCACCGGGAAATGCTCGCCGGCATGGACCATTTCTGGCGCATGCGCTCACACCTCGACATGGCCGCCCTGCCGCCCGAGCGCAAGGCGCGCGTGCTGCCCTTCATCCAGGCCTGGGCCGACAGCGCGGCCGGCCTCTCGGGCACCGAGGTGTTCCACGCTGCCCAGCAGTTCCACGCCACGCGCGTCGCCACCGTGGCGGCCTGCAGCGCGTTCGACTACGTGCTCTCGCCCGTCGCGCCGATCACCGCCTTTGCCGCCGAGCTGGCCAGCCCGACCGACGACCCGCTGCGCGCGCTGGAGCACATTGCGTTCACCGTGCCCTTCAACATGTCGGAGCAGCCGGCCGCGTCCATCAACTGCGGCTACAACACGGAGGGCCTGCCGATTGGCCTGCAGATTGCCGGCGCCCGCTTTGACGATCTGGGTGTGCTGCGCGTGGCGCGCGCCTTCGAGCAGTTGCGTGGGGTGCAGCGGCCCTGGCCCGAGCCACCAGGCTAGAAAATACTGATGAAAATAGCCTCTTTCGCTTATCCAATAAGCGCCAAAAGCTATCAACAAGATAGCATCAAGTCGCGGCGCGACTGATCGTTGCCAGGCGCACGGCCAAGCCCAAAAACACCACGCCTGCAGCCCGGTTGAGCCAGCGCTGCGCGCGTGGCGAGCGCAGCAGCAGCGTGCCAAAGGCGCCCGAGAACACGGCAATGGCGCCAAACACCAGCAACGTGGCCACCATGAAGACAACACCCAGCAGCATGATCTGCGGCGCCACACTGCCCAGCGCCGGATTGGCAAACTGGGGCAGAAAGGCGAGGAAAAAGATCAGCACCTTGGGGTTGGTCAGGTTCATCACCATGCCGCGCCCCACCATGCGCCAGGCGCCGCCAGCGGGCCGCTCGGAGATGCCGGGTGCTGTGTCGGCTTGAACCTCGTCCTGCACCACCTCAGGGTAGGGACGCAGCGACTGCCAGGCCAGCCAGGCCAGATACGCCGCGCCCAGGTATTTCAGTACCGTAAACGCCGTGGCCGAAGCGGCAAAAAGCGCCGCGAGCCCCAGTGCCACAGCCGCCGTGTGCACCACCAGGCCCGCACACAGGCCCACCACCACGGCCATGCCGGCGCGCCAGCCACGCTGGGCCGATTGCACCAACACAAACAGATTGTCTGGGCCGGGCGTAATTCCCAGCAGCAGGGAAACACCAAAGAAGGCGAGCAGGGTATCGAGAGAAGGCATGACAGGGACAGCAAACCAAAAAGCCATTGTGTCAGCGAATCGGGATCACGAACACGCGCGGTTTGGGTTGGCACTGCGGTCCCTGGTAGGGCCCGCTATCGCGATCCCATCCTGGGCCAGGCGATATCTGGGCGCAAATGCGCACGCCGTCCACCTTGCTGCGCCACCAGTACCAGGGAGCGGGCGCAGCCCAGGCAAGCTGCGCCAGGAGCAAAGCGCAGATCACCACCAGTCGCGCGGCGAGCTTCATCGCAGCGTCCAGGCGGCAAAGCGGCTCAGAAATTCGTCCACCGCCTGCGTATAAGCGCCGGCCTGGCCCAGTTGCGCATTGATTTGACCGTGGGAAAGTGGCTGCGGCAACACCTCGGCCTGCCCACCATGCGCCTGGCTTTTGCGCGCATAGACCTGTGCTTGCGTACACGAACTGCGGCGCGGCGACGAGCACACCAGCAGCGTGGGAGGCAGGGCGGCTTGCAACTGCTGCAGGGGTGAGACCCGCAGCCAATACGCAGGGTCGCTGCCAAACGCCTGATCGAACAGGCGCGCGTGGCGCCCGTTCATGATCTCGGGGACGTCCAGCGCGCCGCTGTCAAGCAGTACGAGCGCCTGCGGCGCACGCGCCCCAGCCGCACGCAACCACTGCGGATCGCCTGCCACCAGCGCCGCCAAATGCGCGCCAGCCGAATGGCCCATCAGCACGAACCTCCTGGCGTCCGCTCCCCAGGCTGCAGCTTGCTGCTGCGCCCAGGCCAGCGCCTGCGCCACGTCCTGCGCCTGCAGGTCGGGCCTGGCCTGCGGCAGCATCCGGTAGTTGACGGACACCACCGCAACGCCTTGGGGCAGCCAGTGCGCGAGCTTGTGGTCGATCAGCCGGTCGTGCGTCTTGTCGCCCCGCCGCCAGCCGCCCCCATGCACCAGAAACAGCACGGGCGCCGCCTGGGCATGCGCCGGCAGGTACACATCCAGGCGCTGCGAGCCGTCCGGCCCATAGGCGAGGTCGCGCAGCACACGGGTGCCGGCAGGCAGACCCGGCGCCGGCTGCGAGCGGCTGCTGTCGGCCTCGTCGTCCAGGGGTTGCTCCAGCAGCGCGCGCTGCTGCAAGCGATCACGCAGCGGGCCACCATGGGCTGCAGGTCCGAAGCCGGCGATGGCGATCAGGAGCAGCGCCGCCAGGCACTGGACACCACGATTCTTTGGCAGGGAGTTCATGCTGAACCTCGAAAAAGTCTGCCGATTGTGCGCAGCGCGCATGAAGGCATTGCTGCGCCGAGGTTTCAAGCCGTAACAATCCAGCCTTCCAGGCGGTCTATGGCGGGCGGCAGGCCGTACAACGCGTCGCCTTCGGCATGGCAGCGCTCGCCCCAGGCAGCCTGCAGCAGGCACAGCACGGCGTCCAGGCTGTCGCCGCTGGCGTCCTGCACCAAAGCATCGGCCTGTGCGGGACGCAGTTGCAGCCGCAGGCCCAGCCGCGTGCGGCCCGTCTCCAGTGCGGTCAGCAGGTCTTTGCGCGCGATCAGCCGCTCGGGCGTTTGCGCAGCGCGGCTGTCGCTTTTGTAGCTGCGCCGACCAATGAGTTCACGCGCCAGCAGGCCAGGGTAAGCCTCCAGTGCCACGCGCGCCGGGTCGCCCGCATGCAGACCCGGCAGGTGCGCGCCCGCTTCCAGCAGCAGCGGCACGCCGGCGTGCAGCATGAAGGCCACTGGCGGATTGACCCATTTCATGCTCGGGCTCGACCCTGCCGGACCATCGGTGCCACGGTGGGCGAACTTGCCGCCCACAGGGCGCGCCGCGCAAAAAGCCGCAAACCGCGCACGAATCTCGTCTCGCCCCAGGCCCGCGTAATACTGCATGCAGGCCTGCCAGTCCGTCGGCCAGCCCAGGTGCTCGACCAGTTCGCGCGGCAGCCCAAACGGCAGGTCAAAGCCACCCACCCACCGCCCCGGCGCTGCCAGCCAGTGGCCCAGGGCGTCGAGCGTCTCGAAATGCAGGAGCGACACCAAGCGCACACTTGCGCCAAGGCGCTCCCCTTGCGCCAGCACGATGCGCTTGCGGCGGCTGGGGCGGCTGGAGAAATCGACGCCGATGAGGCGCGCAGTGGCTGCGGTGGGTGCGCTGCTCATGGCATCAACCCAGCGCCAGCAAGGCCACGCCGGCCGCGATACATACCGCGCCCAACAGCCGGGCGAGACGGTCGCCCTCGCCGAGCAAGTGCCCACCCAGCAAAGCGGCAAACAGCATCGACACCTCGCGCGCGGGCGCCACCAGCGAGATCGGCGCTTCGCGCAGCGCAAACAGCACCAGCACGTACGACACCGGGCTGATCACCGCCACCAGCAGCGCAAAGCGCCACTGCGTGCGCCACAGTGAGCCCGCAGCGGGCAAGTCGCGCAGTACCACCGGCGCCAGCACGGCGACCCGCACAAAGTTGCCCATGTAGTCCACCAGAATCGGCGACATCAGCAGCAGCTTGACGGCGTAGCCATCCACCACCGTATAGCTGGCTATGAATGCGCCTGTGAGCAAGCCGTAGGCCATGCCCTTGTGCACCCGGGCTCGTGCCTGCACATCGTGCGCTGCGCGCAGCAGGCCGGGGCCGCCGGCAATCAGGAACACGCCGCCCACAACGCCCACGATGCCCACAGCGCCCAGTGCAGAAATGCGCTCGCCCAACAGGGTGATGGCCACCAGAGACGAAAGCAATGGCCCCGAGCCGCGCGCCAGTGGGTACACCACCGTGAGATCGGCCTTGCGGTAGCCGCGCAGCAGCGTCACGTAATACGCCACGTGCAGCAAGCCACTGCCCACCACGATGCCCCACTCCGCCGCGCCCCACAGGGGCACCACGCCCCGCCCGACCCACCATCCGAGCGGAGCCCAGAACAGCATCATCAGAAATGAGGTGAAGAAGGCAAAGCGCGAGTCTCCTCCCGCCTTTTTGGCCGCAATGTTCCACGAAGCGTGGATCAGAGCGGCCAGAAGGATGAGAGCAAAGGCGGTAGGGGTCACGGGCGGGAAACGAAAGGCTTCCATGCCAACAGCCGCAGCGCCCTTGGACCTGCGGCCGTGTGCGGCGCGAAGAGTCAGTGATCGAGAATGCTATGAGGCGCCCGCAGCGCATGAAACCGGCACAGCCCGAGCCAGCGGCTACCGTGCAAGGGCCGCCAGCATTCCACTGCAGGGGCAACGGTGGCATCCTCCTGCCCGCACCGCGCAGCGGTGCGGGAGCGGGGGCTGAGGGGCGTGGCTCCAGGCCTGCCTGCGCAGGCTTGGACGTCCCAGAAGAGGCGCCGCCTCTGGCGGCTGCACGCAGGCGCAACGCGACTCAAGGGGGTGTTCACCTCATGCTCTGCCGATGATGGACGCCGTCGCCATCAATTCCTCGAGCAGGGCAAACGACACGGTGCCAGAGACGCTGTAGGGATCCAGCTCAGGTTTTTCAGAGTATTTGAGCAAGATGGAATGGTTGATCTTGGAGAGATTGACCTTGCCCATGGTCCAGCCGCCAAAGCGCCGCTCGGCGATCTCTTCGTAATGCAACAGCTCCACGTCCTTGTGGCGCACGTCGCGCTGAATGTGCCCGTAGAGTTCATTCACCGCAGAGCGCCCACCCTCAATGGCCTGCAAAAACACGCCGCCGCCGTAACACAGGATGCCGGTGATGCCGCAGCCGGGGTTGTGTTCGCGCGACTGGGTGAGGATGGCGTCGATGGCTTCGGGCGAGTTGTCGACGGCGCGGCTGGCGTAGAGCAGGCGTACCAACATGTCAGTTCCTTCCTGGAATGAGCGAGAGGAATTCGCGGCGCAGTGCCGCATCCTTGAGGAACACGCCGCGCATCACCGAGTTGAGCATCTTGCTGTCCATCTCCTTCACGCCGCGCCAAGACATGCAGAAGTGGCTTGCCTCCATGACGATGGCCAGGCCGTCGGGCTGGGTCTTTTCCATGATCAGGTCGGCCAGCTGCACCACGGCTTCCTCCTGGATTTGCGGCCGGCCCATGACCCAATCGACCAACCGGGCGTATTTCGACAGGCCAATCACGTTGGTGTGCTCGTTCGGCATGACGCCAATCCAGATCTTGCCGATCACCGGGCACAGGTGGTGGCTGCAGGCGCTGCGTACCGTCAGGGGCCCGACGATCATCAGCTCGTTCAGGTGCTCGGCATTAGGGAACTCGGTGATCGCGGGGGGCGCCACGTAGCGGCCCTTGAAGACTTCGCTCAGGTACATCTTGGCCACGCGGCGCGCGGTGGCGTGGGTGTTGTGGTCGCCCTGGGTGTCGATCACCATGCTGTCGAGCACCCCTTGCATTTTGAGCTCCACCTCGTCGAGCAAGGCCTCCAGCTCGCCGGGCTCGATGAACTGGGCGATGTTGTCATTGGCGTTAAAGCGCTTGCGGGCAGCAACGACGCGCTCGCGAATCTTGACGGAGACGGGAACGCCTTCGTCGGGGGCTTCGGGGCGGATCTCAAGGGGTTCAGAGCGCAGCATGGACGAATGGTAACAGTGGCACAAGGTTCGTGCATTTCAAGTATTTTTGGCCGCTAGCGCTTATGTGACAAGCGCTAGCAGCTACAAACAACATAGCATTGATGCAAGCTGGCTAGTAGGTCTTGCCGGTGAGCCACAGCGCACTGCGTACCAGCGCAAAGGCCAGGCGGTCGAGCAGGCGCGCGCGCCAGGGCCGCGCAGCGTAGGCGGCGCTGTCAATCTGCTGGCCGGCATGCTCCATGGCGTCCACCAGACGCGCGCGCAGGCTGCGCGCAAAATCGGCGTCCGCGATCGCCACATTGGCCTCTTTGGCCAGCAGCAGGCTCAGCGGATCGAGGTTGGACGATCCCACCGTCGCCCAGGGGTGCGTGCCTTCAGCGTCGATCACCGCCACTTTGGCATGCAGAAAGCTCGGTGCATATTCGTGGATTTCGATGCCCGCCTTCAGCAGCTTGCCGTATACCGGCCGCGCCGCGTGGTACTGCAGAAAGTACTCGTAGCGCCCCTGCAGCAGCAGGCGCACGCGCACGCCGCGCCGCGCCGCAAGCACCAGCGCGCGGCGCAGCTTTCGACCTGGAACGAAATAGGCATTGGCAATGATGACCTCATCGCGCGCTTGCGCAATGGCGCGCAGGTAGGCGCTCTCGATACCGGCGCGGTGGAGCAGGTTGTCGCGCAGCAGCAGTGCAGCGCGCACTGTTCCAACGCCGCGCCTTGTGCTGCCCGCTCCGCGCGAAGCCGCTTTCGCCGCCTGCATGGCACGGCGGGCGTCGCCCAGATGGCGCGAACGCGCGGCACTGGCAGCCTGCATGCGCCACCAGACGATTTGCATCGCCGCCTGCGCTTCGTCGGCAATGGGGCCGAGCACCTGTACCGCGAAGTCGAGTCGCGGCGCTTCGAGCCGCCCGTAATTCGGATCGTAAAAATCGTCCAGCAGGTTGATGCCGCCGCAAAACAGCACCGCGCCATCGACCACACACAGCTTGCGGTGCATGCGGCGCCAGCGCTCGGGCAGGAGCAAGCCCAGCGGCCCGAGCGGCGCATACACCTGGTACTGCACGCCGGCAGCGCGCAGGCGCTCAAGCCAATCGGTGGCCAGGCCGCCGGTGCCAAAGCCATCAACCAGCAACTGCACTTCGACGCCCCGGTGCGCAGCGCGCTCCAGCGCCTCGCCAATGCTGGCACCGCTGTCGGTGAAGTCGCAAATATAGGTTTCAAACCGCACGCTCTGCGCCGCGCCATCCATGGCCTGCACCAGCGCGGGGAACAGCTCCTGCGCGCCCTGCAGCAGCACTGCACTGTGGCCAGGAACCAGCTCGACAGGGCGCGCCATCTACAAGCTACAAGCGGAACTCTGCCACCAGCGGCAGATGGTCCGACATGCGCCACCAGATGCGCCCTTGCGGCACATGCGCGCCCATGGGGGTCAGGCCGCGCACGTAGATGTGATCGAGCTGCACGATGGGCAAGCGCGCCGGGTAGGTGAACGCGCCATGCTCGAACTCCACCAACCCGATCTGCGCCAGCGCCATCTTGACCTGCAACCCCCAGTCGTTAAAGTCCCCCGCAACCACCAGCGGCGCGCCGGCCGGGACCTCGCGCTCAATGAAGGCACGCAAGCGCTGCACCTGGCGCACCCGACTGCCCGGGATCAACCCCAGGTGCACAACGATGGAGTGAACCGATCTGCCCCCGAGGTCGATCTCCACATGAAGCAATCCGCGCTGCTCGAAGCGGTGGTCGGAGATGTCCTCATGCTGGTGACCCAGCACCGGCCAGCGCGTCAGCAGTGCATTGCCATGCTCGCCATGTTTGGTGAAGGCGTTGGTGCGGTAGACAGCCTCATAGCCCTCAGGTGCCAGGTACTGCGCCTGGGGCACATCGGGCCAGCGATCAAAATAAGCTGCCTCGCTGCGGTTCAGGCTGCGCACCTCTTGCAGGCAGACAATGTCCGCGTCGAGCTGCTCTACCGCATGCCCGAGGTTGTGAATCTCCAGCCGGCGCGCCGGGCCAAAGCCCTGCACCCCTTTGTGGATGTTGTAGGTGGCAACACGCAGCAGCGACGGAGAATCCATGCGTCGATTGTGGCGCAGGCGCGAAACTCGCGGGTCCGACCCTATCGCCCGGCCTTTCCGCTGTATTTACACTTCGAAACGCCGAAACCCGCGCCGCGCCCAACACCTTCTCCATGGCTGCCCCCTCATCCAAAGCCACGCGTGAGTATGTCGCGCTGGTCGTCGACGCCAACGCCACCTCGCGCAGTATTCTGGCGGCGCAGCTTCGGGCGTATGGCATCAGCAGGGTGACGCAGTGCAACCGCATCCATGACGCGCGCAACCGCCTCGAGCACATGACCTTCGACTATGTGCTTTGCGAGCAATCGTTCAGCGATGGCGATAACGCCGGCCAGACCTTGCTGGACGATCTGCGGCGCGCAAAGCTGCTCCCTTTTTCCACGGTGTTCTTCATGGTCACGGGCGAGGCTTCGTACGCAAGCGTGGCCGAGGCTGCGGAATCGGCGCTGGACGGCTATTTGCTCAAACCGTTTGCACCATCTGCGCTGTTTGAACGGCTGCGCCTGGCGCGCAAACGCAAGGAGCATCTCAGCGCCATCTTTGAGGCCATTGAGGCAGACGACTTCGAACTGGCGGCCGGGTTGTGTGTGGAACGGTTTGTCCATCGCGGCCCGTACTGGCTGTACGCGGCACGCATCGGGACCGAGTTGCTGCTGCGCCTGGGGCGCCATGAGCAAGCGAAAAAAATGTTTGAAGCCGTCATTGCCGCTCGCGCCCTGCCCTGGGCCAAATTGGGGGTTGCACGTGCGCAGATCGAAGGCGGCCAGAACTTGCAAGCCGCCGCCACGCTGCAGGGCCTGATCGAAGAGGACGCAAGCTTTGCCGACGCCTATGACGTGCTCGGGCGCGCGCAGATCGAACAAGGCCAATTCGAGGCAGCGCTGGAAACCTACCGCCTGGCGGTGTCGCTCACCCCGGATTCACTGGTGCGTGTGCAAAAGCTCGGGCTGATGTCGTACTACCTGGGAGAGCGCGCCGCAGCGCGCAGCGCGCTCTCCCGCGCGGTGCAGCTGGGCATCGACTCCAAGCTATTCGATTTCCAATCGCTGGTGCTGTTTGCCTTCAGCTGCTTTGACGAAGGCGACACCAAGGGGCTGGATCGCTGCCGAGCCGACTTTGGACGTGCTCTCGAACGCCACAGCGACAGCCTGCGCATCAAGCGCTTCGCGCGTGTGACGGCCGCACTGCAGTCCATTGCGCAGCGCAAATTCTCGGACGCAGTGGATGCGGTGCGCGACATGGCACGCGACATCACACAACCCGATTTCGACTTCGAGGCGGCATGCAATCTGGTGGCGCTCATTGCGACGCTGGCCACCACCTCGATCGCGCTGGACGAAGCCGAGAGCTGGGTGCAAAAAATTGGCATGCGCTACGCCCACACGCGCGCTCTGGCACAGCTGCTTGGCAGCGCCTGCGGCTCGCATACCGGGTTTGCAGAGCAGCTCCGTGCCTGCCTTCCGGTCATCAACCAGCTGGCGGAACAAGCCGTTGCCCAAAGCCTAAAGGGAGGTGCCGCCGAGTCGGTGGAAATGCTTCTGGGGCACGCGGAAAGCAGCCGCAATACCAAACTGCTCGAACTGGCGCAGCAAGTGCTCACGCGCCATGGCCCGCAGATAGAAAACGCCACCCGACTGCAATCGCGCATCGACACCCTGCGTCCGCAGTGCGGCACGGCCCAGCCGCGGGCCTTGCTGGGGGGCGAGGGCGAACGTGCCCCTGGGGGACTCTCGCTGCGCGCGCGTGCACCTGCTGCAGCGCCGGCGACTGCGCCAGCACCCAACCCGGCAGCTACCGGTGCTGCGACTGGCTGAGGGCGGCAACGCGGGCTGGCAGTTCCCTGCACATCTGCGCGTTGGTTCTTGAGAAACACGCCTGCGCCGCATCCGCCCAAGGCAGCCAGCGCGCCGCCGAATGCTCGCGCGCGCTAAGCACCACAGGCGTACCGGCCGGTACGCACAGGCCAAAGACCCGTTCGCGGTTGCGCACTACCCCGTCCGCGTAGCGGTGCCGCCAGCGCGGCCAGATTTCGTATTCGTTCTCGTACTGCCAGTCAAGCAGCGCATGGCCAGGCGCCAGCGCGTTGATCCCGGTCTCCTCCGCCACCTCGCGAACCGCAGCATCATGGAAGGATTCTTCGGGGAAGTCCTTGGAGCCCGTAACCGACTGCCAATGGTCCGGCCAATCCGCGCGCGAGAGCAGCAGCACCTCCAGCGCAGGCGTGTGGATCACCACCAGCACCGACTCCGGTATCTTGAAAGCCTGAACGCCATCGACCCCCATCGTCTTCAGCCAAGCGCACCGTGCGCTGTGGGCACAGGCGGCGGAAGCGCTTTTGCCTGAAGCGCGCGCACCTGTACCACCAGTTGGTTGTGCGCGTCCAGAAACGCTGCAGCAATGACCTTTCCTTCGTTGGTATTGCTCCAGCCGGCCCCCGCAGCACCGCCGAGCTTGCCAAACACAAGCCCCCCAACGCCCAGGTCGGTGGTGCGCGCCGATCCTGTAGCCGCAGCCACCTGCTCGGTGGTTTCGTTGTCCGACAGCAGCAGCGCGGTCTGCGCCTCCTTGAACTTGACCTGCTCCATCAGCCCGGCCAGCCCGGCAATGTCACGCAGCACAGGAATCATGGCCACCACCCCTGCCAAGCCCCGCCCCGCGTCCTGCTCACTGAACGTGAGGCTGGGCGTCAGCGTGTACTGGGCCTCGTAGCCCTTGCCCCTGGCCACGGTGGAATTCGGCCGCAGAACACCCGACTCCTTCAGATCCTGCTCCTGGATCGTTCCGCGCAAGCCCGCATTGCGGTCCACCACCCGAAAGCAGCCGCTCTGCTGTGCCAGCAGCTTGATCAAGGGGACTGGCGACGCCGGCAACTGGTAGCCCGCCCCCATCGCATATCCGTTCGGATTTTCGGCCAGCGCCAGCGTGGCTACAGGCGCGTCACAGCGCAGCAGCTCACGCGCTGCGTTCTGCGCGCCCTGCGGGCCCGCAGACCCCGCCACCACCGAGCCGCCCTGGCCCAGTTCGGTTTTCTTTTCGCCGCAGGCGGCCAACACAGCCACCAGCGCGACGGCCAGCCAAGTCATTGCACGGGCTTGCATGTGTAAGGTGCTTCTTCCATCAAAAAAGCGGCAGGAACAAAACGCTCCTGCCGCTCTCGGGGTTCATCGATTCAAGCGCTCCCGTGGAACCGGTTCAATCCGTTCATGCCACCTTGACCGCATCCAGATTGCGCAAACGAATATGCAGCTCGCGCAGTTGCTTCTCGTCCACCGGCGACGGCGCCTGGGTCAGCAGGCACTGGGCGCGCTGCGTCTTGGGGAAGGCAATCACGTCGCGGATCGACTCGGCGCCGGTCATCATGGTGACGATGCGGTCCAGGCCAAAGGCCAGGCCCCCGTGCGGTGGCGCGCCGTATTGCAGGGCGTCGAGCAGGAAGCCGAATTTTTCCTGCGCTTCCTCGGGCGTGATCTTGAGCGCATCAAACACCTTGCGCTGCACGTCGGCGCGGTGGATACGCACCGAGCCGCCGCCCATCTCCCAGCCATTCAGGACCATGTCGTAGCCCTTGGAGATGCACTTTTCGGGCGCGCTGACCATGTAATCCTCGTGGCCGTCCTTGGGCGCCGTGAAGGGGTGGTGCACTGCGACCCAGCGGTTGTTCTCCTCGTCGTGCTCGAACATCGGGAAATCCACCACCCACAGGGGCGCCCAGCGGTCTTCGAACAAAGCGTTCTTCTTGCCAAACTCGCTGTGGCCGATCTTGATGCGCAGCGCGCCAATGGCGTCATTGACAATTTTTGCCTTGTCGGCGCCGAAGAACAGCAGGTCGCCATCCTGCGCGCCGGTGCGCTGCAGGATTTCGGCAATCGCCGCGTCGTGAATGTTCTTGACGATGGGCGATTGCAGACCCTCGCGCCCCTTGGCCAGGTCGTTGACCTTGATGTAGGCCAGGCCCTTGGCACCGTAAATCTTGACGAACTCGGTGTAGCCGTCAATTTCGCCGCGCGAGAGCCCGCCGGTCTCACGTGCGCCGCCGGGCACGCGCAGCGCGACGACACGGCCGTTCTTCATGTTGGCAGCGCCCGAGAACACCTTGAAATCGACGTCTTTCATGACGTCGGTGAGTTCAGTGAATTCGAGCTTCACGCGCAGGTCGGGTTTGTCGGAGCCGAACCGCTTCGCTGCTTCCTGGTAGGTCATGACCGGGAAGTCGCCCAGGTCCACGCCCAGCGTGTTCTGGAACACCGTCTTGATCATCTCCTGCGTCAGGTCGCGGATGTCCTGCTCTTCCATGAACGAGGTTTCAATATCGATCTGGGTGAACTCGGGCTGGCGGTCGGCGCGCAAATCTTCGTCGCGGAAGCACTTGGTGATCTGGTAGTAGCGGTCGAACCCGGCCACCATCAGCAACTGCTTGAACAGCTGGGGCGACTGCGGCAATGCAAAGAAATGGCCGTCGTGCACGCGGCTGGGCACCAGGTAGTCGCGCGCACCCTCGGGCGTGCTCTTGGTGAGCATGGGGGTTTCGATGTCGACAAACCCGTGCGTGTCCAGAAACTTGCGCACTTCCATGCTGACGCGGTAGCGCAGCATGAGGTTGTTCTGCATGTAGGGGCGGCGCAGGTCGAGCACGCGGTGCGTCAGGCGCGTGGTCTCTGACAGGTTCTCTTCGTCCAGCTGGAACGGCGGCGTCACCGACGCGTTGAGCACCGTCAGCTCGTGGCACAGCACCTCGATCTTGCCGCTCTTGAGGCCCTCGTTCACGGTGCCTGCCGGGCGCTCGCGCACCAGGCCTTTGACCTGCACGCAGAACTCGTTGCGCACGTCTTCGGCGGTGGCAAACATGTCGGCGCGGTCGGGGTCGCAGACCACCTGCACATAGCCCTCGCGGTCGCGCAGATCGATAAAGATCACGCCGCCATGGTCGCGGCGGCGGTTCACCCAACCTGCAAGGGTGACGGTTTGGCCCAGCAGGGCTTCGGTCACAAGACCGCAATAGTGGGAACGCATGGCCATGGCAAAACTTCCGGCGCCCGGTCGAGCGCGTTGAAAAAATCAGGCGGGCGAGGACGCAGCCGCTTCGTGCGGCACGACGACACCCATGGAGACGATGTAGCGCAAGGCAGCATCCACGCCCATATCGAGCTCGATGCAGTCGCTCCTGCGCAGCATGACGAAATAGCCGCCCGTGGGGTTGGGCGTGGTGGGCACATACACGCTGACGTAGTCGTCCTGCAGCAGGGCCGCCACCTCACCACCGGGCGCGCCGGTGATGAAAGCCACAGTCCACACGCCCTCGCGCGGCCACTGCACCAGCACTGCAGTGCGAAAGGCGTTGCCACCTTCGGAAAACAAGGTATCGGAGACCTGCTTGACGCTGGAATAAATCGAGCGCACCACCGGAATGCGGCTGACCAGGCGGTCGCCCCACTGCACCAGCTTGCGGCCGGCGAAATTGCTGGTCATGGCCCCGACAGCGAGCAGGATGCCCAGCGTCAGCACGACGCCAAAGCCCGGAATGTGAAACCCCAGCAGTCGGTCGGGGTGCCAGGCGGTGGGCAGAATCAGCAGCGTCTGGTCGAGCAGGCCCACCAGCCAGTTGAGCACGGCCAGAGTGATTGCCCCAGGGACGATCACCAGAAGACCAGTAAACAGCCAATTGCGCAGCGCAGTCATGGGATGGGAAGAGAAGAGCAGCCTAGTCAGCGCCTGCAGTACCGACAGCAGGCGCTGGCGCGGCGCTTGCAACTGGCGCGGCTTTGGTGGGGATGGGCGCAGCGCCCTCAGCTGCGGCAGGTGCAGCGGCCTCGCTGCCCTTGTCGGCAGCAGCCGGTGTCGGTCCACCCTTGAAATCGGTGGCGTACCAGCCTGAGCCCTTGAGCTGGAAGCCCGCAGCGGTCAGCTGCTTGGCGAAAGTCTCCGCGCCGCATGCCGGGCACACGGTCAAAACCGGGTCTGACATTTTCTGCAGCACGTCGCGCGCGTGGCCGCAGGCGCTGCATTTGTAGGCGTAAATTGGCATGGGGAGGCGCTTCAGAAGTGCACAAGTGCAAAGCCCTCAATTATAGGCGGCGCCTCAGATTTCAAGCCCCCCAGCCACTTAGCTCTTTGGGGCGAGCACGACATCGGGCGTGCTGTCGGGAGCTACTGAGCCCTTGTAATGGTGTACATGGTCTTTGTGGTCGGGCAGAAACTGCGGCGCCAGCGACCCCCCGACCATACCCACCAGCGCGGCCAGCAGCCCGGCGAGCTGCTGCGGAAAGGCCTCGGACAGCACCGGGCTGGCGACAAACAGCAGCCACACGCCAATCCCCATGGAGATCGCCAGCAACGCCCCCTGGGACGTCGCCCGCTTCCAGTACAGGCCAAAGACCAGCGGAACAAACGCCCCGACCAACGGCACCTGGTAGGCGCCAGACACCAGTTCGTAGATGGAGCTGCCTTCCATGGTGATCGAATACACCAGCACGCACATCGTGAAAACGAACACCGAAATGCGCATCGCCTTGAGCGTGGTGGCGTCGCTCATGCCGGGGCGCAGGTTGCGCAGAATGTTCTCGACGAAGGATGTCGAAGGCGCCAGCAGCGTCGCCGAAGCCGTGGACATGATGGCCGAGAGCAGCGCACCGAAAAACGCGATCTGCAAGGCCAGCGGCATGTGCTCGAGCACCAGCGTCGGCAACACCTTCTGCGGATCGTCGCCCAGCAGCGCGAGCGTCTTCTCTGGCATGACAAACACCGCCGACGTCACCACAAACATCGGCACCAGCGCAAACACGATGTACAGCATGCCGCCAATCACCGGGCCGCGAGTGGCCACCTTCACGTTCTTGGACGACATGACGCGCTGGAACACATCCTGCTGCGGAATCGAGCCCAGCATCATGGTGATCGCGGCAGCAAAGAAGAACAGCCAGTCCTTGAGCAGGCCGCTGGTGGGAAACAGCTGGAATTTGCGCTCGCTCGCAGCGTACTCAATCACCTTGCCGGCTCCGCCCGCCATGTCGGCGGCAAACCAGGCGATCAACACCAGGCCAATGGTGATGACGATCATCTGCACAAAATCCGTCATGGCCACCGACCACATGCCACCGAACAGCGTATAGACCAGCACGATCAGCGTGCCGAGCACCATGCCCGTGGTGACACTCACGACGCCGTGCGTCAGCAGGTTGAACACCAGCCCCAGCGCGGTGACCTGCGCGCCCACCCAGCCCAGGTAGCTGAAGATGATGATGGCCGAGCACAGCACCTCAATCGTGCGACCAAAGCGCAGCCGGTAGTAGTCGCCAATCGTGATCAGGTTCTTCTGGTACAGGCGGTAGGCAAAGAACAGCCCCACCAGAATCAGGCACATGCCGGCGCCAAATGGGTCTTCGATGACGCCGTGCAAGCCTTCCTTGACGAACTGGCCCGACACGCCCAGCACGGTCTCCGAGCCAAACCAGGTGGCAAAGGTGGTGGCGATCACCACCGCCATGGGCAAACTTCGCCCGGCCACTGCGTAGTCCGCCGTGTTGCGCACGCGCGTAGATGCGTACAAACCGATGCCGATCGAAACCAGCAGGTACAGAACAATGAACGAGATGAGCATGGCGCCGCAGCCTCCTGGGTTCAGGGTTGACCAAAAAATCAGCTGCGGATTATGGGTCCACCCCGGCCATTTCTGCGTTCGGCGCGGGGCGTAGCGCCGGTTCGTGGTTCAAGCGTCGCGCATTGGCCACAGGCTGGCACCCGCCAGCCTAACGAAACACCGCCACCCGAACAATCGCCTGCACCACGATCAGGCCCAAGACAAACCCAATACCGCAATAGATGATGATCTGCAGCAAGCGGTTGGTGTGCCGCTGCTCGCGCAGCAGGGCCAGCAGCTCACGTTGCTGGACATCGTTCGAGCGGCGCTGCAGACTGTCGTGCAGCAGACGCGGCAATGCGGGTAGAAACTGGGCAAAGTGCGGCGCTTCGGCGCGCAGTTCGCGCAGAAAGCGCTGCGGACCCACTTGCTCGAGCATCCAGGTTTCGAGAAACGGCTTGGCCGTGCTCCACAGATCGAGTTCGGGATCGAGCTGGCGCCCGAGTCCTTCAATGTTGAGCAGCGTTTTTTGCAAGAGCACGAGCTGCGGTTGAATCTCCACCTGAAAGCGCCGCGAGGTCTGGAACAAGCGCATCAGCACCATGCCGAGTGAAATTTCCTTGAGCGGCCGATCGAAATACGGCTCGCACACGGTGCGAATGGCGCCTTCAAGGTCATTGACGCGCGTACTCGCCGGCACCCAGCCGCTCTCCACGTGCAGCTCTGCCACACGCTTGTAGTCGCGCCGGAAAAAGGCGGCAAAATTCTGCGCCAGATATTCCTTGTCCGACTCCGTCAGCGTGCCAACGATGCCGAAATCGAGTGAGATGTAGCGCCCGAACGTAGCGGGATCCAGGCTCACCTGAATGTTGCCGGGGTGCATGTCGGCGTGAAAGAAGCCGTCCCGGAAGACCTGGGTGAAAAAGATCGTGACACCGTCGCGGGCCAATTTGGGGATATCGACTCCGGCGTCGCGCAGGCGCTGCACCTGGCTGATGGGCACGCCGTTCATGCGCTCCATCACCATCACCTCGGGGTGGCAGAAATCCCAAAAAATGCTGGGAATCTCCACCAGGCCCAGACCTTCCATGTTGCGCCGCAGTTGCGCGGCGTTGGCCGCCTCGCGCACCAGATCGAGTTCGTCGTGCAGGTAGTTGTCGAACTCGGCCACCACCTCGCGTGGCTTGAGGCGCTTGCCATCGGCCGAGAGGCTCTCCACCCAACCGGCCATCATGCGCATCAGGCTCAGGTCTTTTTCAATGACCTCCAGCATGCCCGGCCGCAGCACCTTGACCGCGACTTCGTGCAGCGTACCGTCGCGCGCGCGCAGCGTGGCGAAGTGCACCTGCGCAATCGACGCGCTGGCCACGGGCACCCGATCAAAACTGACAAAGACTTCGTCTACCGGGCGCCGGAACGCCCGCTCAATGGTGGCAATGGCGATGTCGCTGCCAAAAGGTGGCACCCGGTCCTGCAGCAATGCCAATTCATCGGCGATGTCGGGCGGCAGAAGGTCGCGCCGCGTCGAGAGCACTTGCCCAAACTTGACAAAGATCGGCCCCAGACGCTCCAGGGCTTCCCGCAGCCGCTGGCCGCGCGGCGCACGCAGATCGCGCCCGATCGAGACGATCCGCGCCAGCAGGCGCAACCAAGGCTTCTGGAAGCTGGTGAGAACCAGGCCGTCGAGCCCGTAGCGCAGCGCCACCCAGACAATGGCGGCGCCACGGAAAAACCGCTTCATGGCAGGGGGCCGGTGCCCGACCAGGGCGCCACGGCGTTCGCTCCGCGCGCGCTACCGCTGCGCACAAAGCCGCGCAGCGCCTGCGCAGCGCTGCGTGCCACGCTGGCCAGCGTGTGCGCCGGCACATCGCCGATCACGCGCGCCATATCGTCTTCGATGTCCCAGCGCAGGTTGTCCGCCAGCCACTGCAGGTCGCTTGCAAAATCGACAGCCCCGTCAATGCGTACCGGTGGGCGCTCGCCGCGCAGTGCGGACTGCGCCAGGCCCAGGGGCGAGGTTTCGGTGACTTCAAAATGCAGGTCGGGTGTGGCCGAGGGTGCGGCCAGGTCGAACAAACCGGCCGGCGTGACCTGCAACGCCACGAAAAACTGGCGCCACTGCACGCGCACCACGCGGCCGCTGCGCGGCACCAGGCGCTCGGTAGCAACGCGCTCCTGCATCAGCACATGGTTGATCAGCAGCACCAGGCGCTGCTGTGCCTCCTGCACCAGCCATTGTGGGGGCTGCGGCCCCTGCGCAATGCGCTCGAAAACGCCGTCGAGAACGGAAAAGGGAGACTGTGTGGCCATAGCCGCCGATTATGGCAACAGTGTCGGCGGTGGTGGCGCCCCGCGCCACCACGCGCGCGCCTTATTGCAGCGCCTGAACGCCGGCCACCAGCCAGCCGCTTGCGCCGCTGCTGGGTTTGGTCATGTTCCAGACCTCGCGGAAAGGGCTTGGGCCGGCCGAGGGCTCTTCGCGGATCATTCCGGAGAATTCCACGCTGGCCATGTAGGCGCCATCCAGCTCTTCGATACCCAAAAGCTGGGCCTCAAGCATGACCACATCGGTGTGGTTGGGCTGGGCGCCACGGTGGTCTTCACGCTCGGTAAGCTGACCGCGAATTTCGTCGACCATGCTGTCGGTCATCATCGAGCGCAGGGTAGCGATGTCAGAGCGATCCCAGGCAGATTGCAGCGTGATGAAGTTGCGCTTGGCAGCTTCCAGAAAACCCGCCGTGTCAAAGCCTTCGGGCACGCCCCAGTTTTGCGATCCCGCCAACGCCGAGCCAATGATTGAACCATTGCTGCTGGCCGCATTGCGCTGAGCGTCAAACGCCAGGCTGCTGCGTTCCCACGGCCGCGCCGATGCATCGTTGCCCACCTTGTCGGGGCTGTATTCGCGGGCCAGTGGTGCATTGGCCGGAGCCGCGCCCCCCGCACCCTGAAAGGCAAAAGGCGACGCAGCGCTCTTGCTGCGCGAGCGCAGCATGCGAAACAGCGCAAACGCCGCCAGGCCAAACAGCAGAAGCATCAGCACCTGGCCAAAACCGGCGCCCAGACCCAGCGAACTGGCCAGCCAGGCCAAGCCCAGACCGGCAGCCAGACCGCCCAGCATGGCGCCCCAGGGCCGCTTGGGTGCGGCGGCGGCTGGCGGCGTGCCTGGGCGGGCCGCAGCAGCGTTCTGAGCCGGCGCACCGGGCGCTGCCGCCGGCGGGGTCGCCTGGCGCTGCGTCACGTTGCTCGACTGGCGACCAAAGGACTTGCCGCCCCCCATGCGCCGGGCTTCTGCCTCGGAAAACGACAGGAGCAGCATCAGGGCCATCAAGACCGGGAGGAATTTCTTCATGGCAATCTCCTTAAAGCGCGTACATATCAACATTTGATTCCGACATGCAGGGCAACCACGCCGGCTGTCATGTTGTGGCAATCGACATGGCCAAACCCGGCCTTGTGCATCAGTGCTTTGAGCGCCTGCTGATCCGGGTGCATGCGGATGGATTCGGCCAGATATCTGTAACTGTCGGCATCGCCCGCTACCAACTGCCCAATGCGCGGCAGGATGTTGAAGGAGTACCAGTCGTACACCTTGGCCAGCGGCTTCGCCACCTTGGAAAACTCGAGCACCAGGAGCTTGCCGCCCGGCTTGAGAACGCGGCACATCTCGGCCAGGGCCAAGTCCTTGTGCGTCATGTTGCGCAGACCAAAGGCCACGCTGACCAGATCGAAATGTCCGTCGGGGAACGGCAGTTGCTCGGCGTCGCAGACGGTGGTCGGCAGGACCACCCCGGCGTCAATCAGGCGGTCGCGCCCGGTGCGCAGCATGGCTTCGTTGATGTCGGTATGCACCACCTGGCCGCGCTCGCCCACCTTCTTGGAAAAGGCCAGCGCCAGATCGCCCGTGCCGCCCGCAATATCCAGCACGCGCTGGCCCTCCTGCAGGTTGGCGACCAGCACCGTGTACGCCTTCCAGGCGCGGTGCAGGCCACCCGACATCAAATCGTTCATCACGTCGTAGCGGGGCGCAACCGAATCAAAAACGCCGCGCACGCGGCGCGCCTTGTCGCGCTCGTCGACCGACTGGAAACCAAAATGCGTGGTACTCATGGGGTGAATGCTAGCTGCTTGTGTGACAACCCTTTAAATACGTGGGATATCAGACATTTAAGCCAAACAACGCTCTAGCGCTTACGAATACTACGCCAACAGCTACCAAATCAATAGTGCAACAGTGGCAAATCTGCCACCATTCCAATGGAATCAGTGCCCACCGCAGCCGTGCGTGGTCTTGCTTTTGGTCTTGCTCACGCCTTTGGGGGCCATGGAGGCGTCGCGGTCCACCCCGGCAGCGGCCAGCCGGGCCTCGTAATCCGCCCACAGTTCGGCCTGGCGCGCACCGAGTTCGTAGAGGTAGTCCCAGGAAAAAATTCCGCTGTCGTGGCCATCAGAGAAAGTCGGCTGCACGGCGTAATTGCCTACCGGCGCCAGTGCCGACAAAATCACCTCACGCTTGCCGGTCT
Organism: Simplicispira suum; assembly: GCF_003008595.1. Lineage (GTDB taxonomy): Bacteria > Pseudomonadota > Gammaproteobacteria > Burkholderiales > Burkholderiaceae_C > Simplicispira > Simplicispira suum. Next base: position 809,591 of record NZ_CP027669.1, read on the forward strand.
GCAGCACCTCCTGCCCATGGCCATGGCCCATGACCTCAGCCGAGGGCGAGTACACGCGCATCAGCTCGAACGGCAGGCGAAAGCGCGCGCCGTCGGAAAACACCACCTCCAACACGCGCGACTGGCCGTGAACAGTGATGGATTCGGGCGTGGGGGCGCCGGGTTTGAGGCCTGCCATGGGTTTGCCTTTGACGAAAACGTTGAATAATGGAAGATTGTCCCACTGGCTTTTGACCACAGCTGGAGGCGGGCCTTCAGACGCCTCAGCATGTCGCAATCTTGCATCCACGCAACCCGACTGCGGCCTGGCAGCGCGGCACCGATGAGCGCCCATCGGTCGGCTAGGCGCGTGCGCGCCACGCTGCCATCAGCCTCTGCCTGTTGGCGAATTTCGTGCGCAACAAAGAGGTTCCATGAAAGCTTCGCAATCGTCCAGCAAGCAGCCAGCATCTGAGTCAGTGAACGAGAAAGGCACTGCGCCTGCAGACTGGCGCTTTGAGGCGCTGTGCAGAATCCGCGCGCTGATCCAGGAGGCTGACCCCCACATCGTGGAGGAGGTGAAGTGGAGAAAGCCCTCGAATGCAATGCGGGGCGTGCCTGTCTGGTCGCATGGCGGAATCATCTGCACCGGCGAAACCTACAAAGACAAGCTCAAACTGACGTTCGCAAAAGGCGCCTCTCTGCGCGACCCAGCGAGCCTCTTCAATGCCAGCATGGAGGGAAGCACTCGGCGCGCAATCGACATTTTCGAGGGCGTTGAGGTAGAGGCCACCGCATTCAAGGCCCTCATCCGTGCTGCGGTGGAACTCAATGCATCGCTCAAGAAGACAAAATCAGGACGGGTTTCGTAAGCTGAAAGGGCTCCGGCAGCGCTTGAGGGCACAGCGCCAAGAAAGTAGCATTGCGTCATGATCCCTGTCCTTCTGGCCTGCGCATTGCTTGGTCTTTCAGGCTTGCACTTCTACTGGGCTGCCGGTGGCCTATGGGCGAAGCGGCTGGCCATTCCAGAGATCGAGGGAAAACCTGCTTTCACACCCTCGCGCTTGCTGACAACGGTCGTGGCCGTAGCCTTGGCATGCGCCGCCGGCATCGCCATCCTTCGAGGATTCTTTCTTTTCTCGTCGTTTCCTGGCTCACCTGCCCACTGGGCCAGCATTGGCATTGGTGTGCTCTTCGTCCTGCGGGCGATAGGCGATTTCCGGCTGGTGGGTTTCTTCAAACGCATTCGTGGAACCGACTTTGCCCTGTGGGACAGTTGGCTGTATTGCCCCGCCTGCCTGCTCATCGCGAGCGCATTTTTTGCTGTCGCTGCGTCTTGAACAGATTTTGCGCCGCTCTGCCCGTTACTTCTCTTGGGGCGTTTCGCCCTTGGCCAGATACCCCCGTATCTGTGCGTTGACCACGTCAAGGAGTGCGCCGACTGCAGCTTCCCTGTCATGGTCTCTGGGGCGCTGCGGCTCGCCCCAGATGGCATTCGGGAAATGCGTGTCCCAGTCAAACCGTGCAATCACGTGCCAGTGCAAGTGCGGCACCTGGTTGCCCAGGGCGGCGAGGTTGACCTTGGCGGGCTTAAGGTGCTCGATGAGTGAGCGCTCGACGCAGACCACTGCGCCCATGCATTCGGCGCGTTCTTCGGGCGAGAGCGCGGAGAGTTCGGCGACATGCGCGTTCCAGATGACACGGTAGTAGCCTGGGAAGCCGTCCTCCTCGACATGCACCACCCGCAGCTTGTCGCTGCGCCATACCAGGTCGCCGCCATCCTGCGCGCACAGCGCACAGCCAAAAGACGATTTGCTCATACCAACACCCTTTCGATACCGCCACTGTTGGCGCGCTGCACGTACTCGGGCAGCCAGTTCTCGCCCAGAATTTGTTTGGCCATTTCAATCACGATGTAGTCGGCCTCCAGCAGGCCGTTCTGGAGGTCGTCTTCGTAGCGCTTGAGGCCTTGCAGGCAACTCGGGCAGCTGGTGAGAATCTTCACGTTGGCCTGCGGTGCCACGCTGCCACTGGCGCGCAGCGCTGCCTCGCCCTTCTTGATTTCTTCTTCCTTGCGAAAGCGCACCTGCGTGGAAATGTCGGGGCGCGTGACGCCCAGCGTGCCGGACTCGCCGCAGCAGCGATCACTCTTCATCACGTTGTCGCCCACCAGCGCGCGCACCGTTTTCATCGAGTCGCCCAGCTTCATGGGGTTGTGGCAGGGCTCGTGGTACAGGTAGCCGCCCTGCCCGCCGGGCAAGGTGATGCCCTTTTCCAGCAGGTATTCGTGGATGTCGATGATGCGGCTGCCGGGGAAGATTTTGTCGAACTGGTAGCCCTGCAGCTGGTCGTAGCAGGTGCCGCAACTGACCACCACGGTTTTGATGTCCAGGTAGTTCAGCGTCGTCGCCACGCGGTGGAACAGCACCCGGTTGTCGGTGATCATCTTCTCGGCCTTGTCGAACTGGCCGCTGCCGCGCTGCGGGTAGCCGCAGCACAGGTAGCCGGGCGGCAGCACCGTCTGCACACCGGCGTGCCAGAGCATGGCCTGCGTGGCCAGACCCACCTGGCTGAACAGCCGCTCGGAGCCGCAACCGGGAAAGTAGAACACCGCCTCGCTGCTGGCCGTGGTGGACTGCGGGTCGCGGATGATGGGGACGTAGTCCTTGTCTTCGATGTCGAGCAGCGCGCGCGCCGTCTTGTTCGGCAGGCCGCCGGGCAGCTTCTTGTTGATGAAGTGAATCACCTGCTCTTTGATGGGCGCCGCTCCCACGGTGGCCGGAGGGTGCGCGGTCTGCTTGCGGCTCACCTTGCGCAGCAGATCGACGGCCATGCGCTGCACCTTGAAGCCCACGCCCACCATGCCGGCGCGCAGCAGCTTGATTTTCTCGGGGCTGGTGGCGTTGAGCATGGTCATGGCCAGCGCGTTGCCGGGGCGCCAGCTCTTCTTGCCCATCTTGCGCAGCAGGTTGCGCATGTTCATCGTCACGTCGCCAAAGTCGATCTTCACCGGGCACGGCGAAAGGCATTTGTGGCAGACGGTGCAGTGATCCGCCACGTCTTCAAACTCCTGCCAATGCCGGATGCTGACACCGCGGCGCGTCTGCTCTTCGTACAAAAAGGCCTCGACCAGCAGCGAGGTGGCGAGGATTTTGTTGCGCGGCGAGTAGAGCAGGTTGGCGCGCGGCACATGCGTGGCGCAGACCGGTTTGCACTTGCCGCAGCGCAGACAGTCCTTGACCGAATCGGCAATGGCGCCAATGTCGCTCTGCTGCATGATCAGCGATTCGTGCCCCATCAGGCCAAAGCTCGGGGTGTAGGCGTGCGTCAGGTCGGCAAAGCGAACATTTGATGCCAAATCGGCCTCTAGCGCTTGTCCTGATTGCGTTAGCAGCTCTTTATTTCGTAGCAACTTGCCCTTGTTGAACCGGCCCTGCGGGTCCACACGCTGCTTGTAGTCGGCAAAGGGTGCGAGTTCTTCGTCGCTCAGGTATTCGAGCTTGGTGATGCCGATGCCGTGCTCGCCCGAAATCACCCCGCCCAGGCTGCGCGCCAGCCGCATGATGCGCCCCACGGCGGCGTGCGCGGTCTGCAGCATGGCGTAGTCGTCACTGTTGACCGGGATGTTGGTGTGCACGTTGCCATCGCCGGCGTGCATGTGCAAAGCCACCCAGACGCGGCCCTTGAGCACGCGCTGGTGAATGGTGACGCATTCGAGCAGCAGCGGTGCGAGCGCGTCGCCGGCAAAAATGCCGCGCAGGGGCGCGAGGATTTGCGTTTTCCAGCTGGCGCGCAGACTATGGTCTTGCAACTGCGGGAACAGCACATCGGCATCCCGTAGCCAGGCGGCCCACAAGGTACGCGCTTGCTGCACCACATCCAGCGCCTCGTTCACGCGCTCCTGCAGCATTTCTGGCGACAGCGCGTCGCCCGACTCAAAGCCTGCCGTGCCCAGCGGCAGCTTGCCGCGGGCAAAGAAGTCTTCCAGCGCATCGCACAGCGCCAGCTTGTTCTGCAGCGACAACTCGATGTTGATGCGCTCGATGCCGTCGGTGTACTCGGCCATGCGCGGCAGCGGAATCACCACGTCTTCGTTGATCTTGAAGGCGTTGGTGTGGCGGCTGATGGCCGCGGTGCGCTTGCGGTCGGCCCAGAACTTCTTGCGCGCATCCGGGCTGATGGCAATGAAGCCTTCGCCGCTGCGCGAGTTGGCAATGCGCACCACTTCGCTGGTGACGCGGGCCACGGCATCCTGATCGTCGCCGGCAATGTCACCAAACAGCACCATCTTGGGCAAACCGGGCCGCTTGGATTTGGTGGCGTAGCCCACCGCCTTGAGGTAGCGGTCGTCCAGATGCTCCAGACCCGCCAGCACCACGCCTGAGCGCTTTTGCTCGGCGAACATGAAGTCCTTGATCTCGACGATGCTGGGCACGGCATCCTTGGCATTGCCGAAAAATTCCAGGCACACGGTGCGCGTGTGCGCCGGCATGCGGTGCACGATCCAGCGGCAGCTGGTAATCAAGCCGTCGCAACCTTCTTTCTGGATTCCCGGCAGGCCCGAGAGGAACTTGTCGGTCACGTCCTTGCCCAGGCCTTCGGTGCGAAAGCGCTTGCCGGGGATGTCGAGCCGGTCGCTGCGCACGCGCGTCTTGCCGTCGGCTTCAAAGTATTCGAGCTCGAAGCTGGCCATTTCCGCGTCGTGGATCTTGCCCAGGTTGTGGCCCACACGCGTCACTTCGAGCCACTGCGCGTCCGGCGTCACCATGCGCCAGCTGGCCAGGTTGTCCAGCGCCGTGCCCCACAGCACCGCCTTCTTGCCGCCGGCGTTCATGGCCACGTTACCGCCCACGCATGACGCTTCGGCGCTGGTCGGGTCCACGGCAAACACATAGCCTGCGGCGTCGGCCGCGTCGGCGACGCGCTGGGTGACAACCCCCGCCTCGGTCCAGACCGTGGCCACTTCACCCTCAACGCCGGGCAGCTTGCGCATCTCGACGGCCGTCATGGCTTCGAGCTTTTCGGTGTTGATGACGGCGCTCTTGTCGGTCAGCGGAATCGCGCCGCCGGTGTAGCCGGTGCCGCCGCCGCGCGCAATGATGGTCAGGCCCAGTTCAATGCAGCCCTTGACCAGGCCGGCCATTTCGGCTTCGGTGTCGGGGGTCAGCACAACAAACGGGTATTCGACGCGCCAGTCGGTTGCGTCGGTCACATGGCTGACGCGCGAGAGCGCGTCGAACTTGATGTTGTCCTTGGCGGTCAGGCGCGAGAGCGTGCGGCGCGCTTCGCGGCGCAGCTGCGCGGTGGCGTCAAACGAGGCGTCGAAACGCCGCACGGCAGCCGTGGCTGCGCCCAGCAGCTGGCCCACCAGTGCGTCGCGCTCGGGCGCCACGTCGGGCTGGCGGCGCTTGTGCACTTCGCCCAGACGGTGGTCGAGCGCCTGCACCAGCTGCTTGCGCCGCTCGCGGCTGCCCAGCAGGTCGTCCTGCAGATAAGGGTTGCGCTGCACCACCCAGATATCACCCAGCACCTCATAGAGCATGCGCGCCGAGCGGCCGGTGTCGCGTTCCTGGCGCAGTTGCAACAGCGTGTCCCAGGCGCGGCTGCCCAGCAGGCGGATGACGATCTCGCGGTCGGAGAAGCTGGTGTAGTTGTAGGGAATTTCGCGCAGGCGCAGAGGCTGAGCGGGTTGCGCCATCAAGGTGGCCAACGCGGTGGGAGCATTCATTCGTGGGAACCTGGGGTGGGTGGGCGGCCTGGGGCACACAGGCGCCCGGGAACCCGCGATTTTAGAGACGCTGCGCCGGTTGGCGCCTTCTGCGCTTCACCCCCCTTTAGAGTCAGCTCTCGGCGCGCCCTCGTCCGGAGCTTCAGAACAGCACGCGGCAGCGCAGCGTATTGGGCACCTGCTGGAGCTTTTGCAGTGCCAGCTCGGACGATGCGGCGTCGATATCCATCACCACATAGCCGATAGCGGCGTTCGTCTGCAGATACTGGGCGGCCACGTTGATGTGGTTCTCGGCAAAGACGCGGTTGATCTCGGACATCACGCCCGGCACATTGCGGTGCACGTGCAGGATGCGGTGCGTGCCCTTTTGCGCCGGCAGTGCCACTTCAGGAAAGTTGACCGAACTGATCGAAGTTCCGTTGTCGCTGTAGCGCACCAGCTTTTCCGCCACCTCGACGCCAATATTGGCCTGCGCCTCCAGGGTGGAGCCACCGATATGCGGGGTGAGAATGACGTTGTCCAAGCCGCGCAGAGGGCTGACGAATTCATCCTTGTTGCTGCGGGGCTCCACCGGAAACACGTCCACCGCTGCGCCCAGCAGGCGGCCAGCGCGTACCGCCTCGGCCAGGGGCTCGATTTCCACGACCGTCCCGCGTGCGGCGTTGATGAAGACCGCGCCGGGCTTCATGGCAGCGATTTCTGCGGCGCCAATCATCCATTTGGTGGATGGCAACTCGGGCACATGCAGGCTGATGACGTCGCTCGCACCGAGCAGTTCGGTCAGCCCAGCGGCCTGGCGCGCGTTGCCCAGCGGCAGCTTGGCAATCACGTCGTGGAAGATCACGTGCATGCCGAGCGACTCGGCCAACACCGAGAGCTGCGAGCCAATCGCGCCGTAGCCGACGATGCCCAGCGTCTTGCCGCGCGTCTCGAACGCTTTGTCGGCCGACTTGAGCCAGCCGCCCCGGTGCGCGGCTGCGTTGCGCGCCGGAATGCCGCGCAGCAACAAAATGGCCTCGGCCAGCACCAGTTCGGCCACCGAGCGGGTGTTGGAATACGGCGCGTTGAACACCGCAATGCCGCGCTCGCGCGCTGCGTTCAAGTCCACCTGGTTGGTTCCGATGCAGAAGCACCCGATGGCGACAAGTTTGTGGGCATGCTCCAGCACCTCGGCCGTCAGCTGGGTGCGCGAGCGAATGCCGATGAAATGCACGTCGCGAATTCGCTCAATCAGCTGGTCCTGCGGCAAGGCACCCGACACTGCGTCGATCTGCTCGTAGCCGGCTCTGCGCAGCACCTCTAGCGCCGAAGGGTGCAGGCCTTCGAGCAACAGGAATTTGATCTTGCTTTTATCAAGGGAGGTGGGGGCAACAGCGCTCATGGGTCAACGGGTCAGGCCGGCAAGTGAAAAGAAGCCGGAACCGTACCATGTTGCGGCGCAACATCCAAGCCGTTGAACGGCTGGCACTACCTGCATCCAGGGAATATGCGAGACACGCGTACGGGGTTAACCCGCTTATTCCAACAAGCAAACGCTGGTTAAAAAGCTCTATGGTGCTGGGTTGCGACACACAGTGGTCACAAAAACAAGCCAGGATCAGCGTTTTCACTTCAGCAAGGAGTCCATTTCATGAAATACCGATCGCTCGCCGCCTGCGCCGCCTTGGCCGCCATGGCCAGCACTACAGCCCAGGCACAGACCGAGATTCAATGGTGGCACGCGATGAGCGGGCCGCTGGGCGAGTGGGTCAACGATCTGGCCAAACAGTACAACGCCAGCCAGACCGAATACAAAGTCGTGCCCACCTTCAAGGGCACCTACGACGAGAACATGACCGCCGCCATTGCCGCGTTCCGCGCCGGCAATGCACCGGACATCCTGCAGGTGTACGAAGTGGGAACGGCCACCATGATGGCAGCCAAAACGGCCATCGTGCCTGTGGGCGAAGTGATGAAGCAGGCCAAGGTCAAATTCGACCCCAAGGCCTACATTCCTGCGGTTGCGGGCTACTACACTGCGCCCAATGGGCAGATGTTGAGCTTCCCGTTCAACAGCTCGACGACGATCTTTTACTACAACAAGGACAAGTTCAAGGCGGCCGGTCTCGACCCCGAGAAAGCGCCCACCACCTGGCCCGAAGTCGTTGCAGCGGCCGCCAAGCTCAAGGCCAATGGCGAAAAATGCCCGTTCACTACCAGCTGGATCAGCTGGACGCAGCTGGAGAGTTTCTCCACCTGGCACAACACCTTGTTTGCCACCAAAAACAATGGCTTTGGCGGCACGGATGCGCGTTTGGCGTTCAACTCACCGCTGCACCTGCGCCACTTCGACAATTTGTCCAACATGGCCAAGCAGGGTCTGTTCGTCTACAAGGGCCGCGCCAACGCGGCGGACGTCTCGTTCCCCTCGGGTGAATGCGCCATGATCACCGGCTCGTCGGGTCTGTACGCCCGCGTCAGCAAGGAAGCCAAGTTCGCCTACGGCATCAGCCAGCTGCCTTACTACCCCGACGTGGAAGGTGCGCCGCAAAACACCATCATCGGCGGCGCCAGCCTGTGGGTGATGTCGGGCAAGCCACCAGCGCACTACAAGGGAGTGGCGGACTTCTTCTCGTTCCTCTCGAATGCCGAAGTGCAGTCCGCCAGCCACAAGCGCACCGGCTACCTGCCCATTACCATGGCGGCTTTCGAGTTGACCGAAAAATCGGGCTTCTACAAGGAAAAGCCTGGTACCGACGTCGCTGTGACGCAGATGATCCGCAAGACCACCGACAAGTCGCGCGGCATCCGCCTGGGCAACTTCAACCAGATCCGCACCATCATTGACGAGGAAACCGAGCAAATCTGGGCCGGCAAGAAGAGCGCCAAAGAAGCACTGGACACCGCCATCCAGCGCGGCAACGAGCAGCTCGAACGCTTCCAGAAGGCCAACAAGTCCTAAGCCAGTGGGCGTTCGCGCCCGCTTCCACCCTTTGCGACCCGCCGCACTGCAAGCCGCAGCACGGCGGGTCGCTGCATTGACACCGGATTCATGGAAAAACGCGTCCTTTTTCGCTCAAGCTGGCTGCCATGGGCGTTGCTGACCCCTCAGTTGGCGGTGATCATCGTGTTCTTTTTCTGGCCCGCCAGCCAGGCCCTGGTTCAGTCGCTGCAGGTGCAAGATCCGTTCGGCACCTCCGTCGAATGGGTGGGAATGCAGAATTTCCGCCAGTTGTTCAGCGATTCGGCCTATCTGGAATCGTTCAAGACCACGGCCTGGTTCTCGCTGCTGGTGGCTACGCTGGGCATCAGCATCTCGTTGATTCTGGCCGTTTTTGCCGATCGCGTCGTGCGCGGGGCCATGGTCTACAAGACCTTTTTGATTCTTCCGTACGCCGTCGCTCCTGCGGTCGCCGGCGTGCTCTGGCTGTTCATGTTTTCGCCGACGCTGGGTGTGGTGGCCTACGCGCTGGAGCATGTCGGCATTCACTGGAACCATTTGCTCAACTCGACGCACGCACTGACGCTGATCGTCATGGCGGCCGTGTGGAAGCAAATTTCCTACAACTTCCTGTTTTTCCTGGCGGGCTTGCAATCCATTCCCAAATCGCTCATCGAAGCTGCATCGATGGACGGCGCGGGCCCATGGCGGCGCTTCTGGAGCATCCAGTTCCCATTGCTCACGCCAACCACCTTCTTCCTCTTGGTGATCAACATGGTGTACGCCTTCTTTGACACCTTTGCCATCGTGGACGCCACGACGCAAGGTGGTCCAGGGCGCGATACGGCCATCCTGGTCTACAAGGTGTATTACGACGGCTTCAAGGCACTGGACCTGGGCGGCTCGGCCGCGCAGTCGGTGGTGCTGATGGTCATCGTCATTGCGCTCACCGTGGTGCAGTTTCGCTACGTCGAAAAGAAAGTGAACTATTGACTCCCCCCAACGTGACTTCGCGCCTTCCCCAAAGGGGACACCACCAGCGGCCTGGCAAAGCCAGTTCTGCGGTGGTGCTGGTAGTGCAGCGCGCTCCGAAAATAGTGGTCACAGCCTTGGCCCACAACAATGAAACCCCCCCATGGTTGAACGTAACCCCCTTTTAGATGTGATCTCGCACGCCGTGATGTGGCTGGGCGTGGCCATCGTCGCCTTTCCGCTGTACCTGGCGTTTGTCGCTTCCAGCCACACAGCGCAGGACATCGTGCAGGCACCCATGCCTTTGCTGCCCGGCGGCAATCTGTGGGAAACCTACAAGACCGCGCTCTTCGGGGGCGGGGATGGCGCCGGCTCCACCGCACCCGTGGCCCGCATGATGTGGGTCAGTTTTGTCACGGCCATGGTCATTACCGTGGGCAAGATCTCCATCTCGCTGTTGTCGGCGTTTGCGGTGGTGTACTTCCGCTTCCCGTTCAAGATGCTCTGCTTCTGGGCCATCTTCGTGACCTTGATGCTGCCCGTCGAAGTGCGCATCGGCCCGACCTACCAGGTGGTGTCCGACCTGGGCATGCTCAACAGCTACGCGGGCCTGACCGTGCCGCTGATTGCCTCGGCGACGGCCACCTTCCTGTTCCGGCAGTTTTTCCTGACCGTGCCCGACGAGCTGGTGGAAGCGGCACGCATGGACGGCGCGGGCCCCATGCGCTTCTTCAAGGACGTACTGGTACCGCTGTCGAGCACCTCGATCGCCGCGCTGTTCGTCATCCAGTTCATCTACGGCTGGAACCAGTATCTGTGGCCGCTGCTGGCCACCACCAGCGAAGACATGTACCCGGTGGTGATCGGCATCAAACGCATGATTGCCGGGGGCGACGCCGCGAATGACTGGAACATCGTCATGGCCACCGCGATTCTTGCCATGCTGCCGCCGGCCTTTGTCGTCGTGCTCATGCAGAAGTGGTTCGTCAAGGGCTTGGTCGATACCGAAAAATAATGGTCAAATTGGCCTCTAGCGCTTATTAATAAAGCGCAAGCAGCTTCAAAATAGATAGCAAAATGGCATCCATCACTCTGCGCAATATCGTCAAACGCTACGGCATCGGGCCCAAGGCCAACCAGGTCATTCACGGCGTCAATGCCGAAATCCAGGACCGCGAATTTGTCGTCATCGTCGGACCATCAGGCTGTGGCAAATCCACGCTCCTGCGCATGGTCGCGGGGCTGGAGGAAGTGACCGGCGGCGAAATTCTCATTGGCGACAAGGTGGTGAACAACCTGGAACCCGCCAAACGCGACATCGCCATGGTGTTCCAGAACTACGCGCTGTACCCGCACATGAGCGTGTTCGACAACATGGCCTACGGCCTCAAGATCGCCAAGGTGCCAAAGGACGAAATCAAGACCCGCGTGGACAAGGCGGCGAAAATCCTGGAGCTGGGTCACCTGCTCGAGAGAAAGCCGCGCGAACTCTCCGGGGGCCAGCGCCAGCGCGTTGCCATGGGCCGCGCCATCGTACGCCAGCCCCAGGTGTTTTTGTTTGACGAACCGCTCTCCAACCTGGACGCCAAGCTGCGCGCGCAGACCCGGCTGGAGATCCAGAAGCTGCACCGCGAGCTGGGCATCACCAGCCTGTTTGTCACGCACGACCAGATCGAAGCGATGACGCTGGCCCAGCGCATGATCGTCATGAACGCCGGCAACATGGAACAGTTCGGCACGCCCGAAGAGGTGTATCACCGCCCGGCAAGCACCTTCGTTGCCAGCTTTATCGGCTCGCCGCCAATGAACCTTCTTGAGCGCGCGCCGGGCGTGCGCCCCGGCACGCTTCTGGGCATCCGGCCCGAGCACTTGGACGTCACTCCCGAAGGCGGCTGGGATCTGGAAGTCGATACCGTGGAACTGCTGGGCGCAGAGCGCCTGATCTACGGTCGCCTCAATGGCGAAGGGCTGATTGTGCGCGTGGAAGAAGGCAGCCACGCACCCGCGCCCGGAAGCCACATTCATGTGACGCCACGCGCCGGCCGCGTCCACGCTTTCGACGCCGCCAGCGGCAAGCGCATTCCAGACCCAACTCCATGACTGCTCTGCCCACTTGGCCCTACCCGCGCTGGATCGCCCACCGAGGCGCCGGCAAACTGGCCCCCGAAAACACCTTGGCGGCCTTTCGCCTGGGCGCGCAGTACGGCTACCGCATGTTCGAGTGCGACGCCAAGCTGAGCGCCGACGGCCTGCCCTTCCTGCTGCACGACAGCACGCTGGAGCGCACCACCAACGGCAGCGGTATGGCGGGCGAGCAAGACTACGCCCAGCTTGCGCAATACGACGCCGGCAGCTGGCTGGGGCGGGCCTGGGCCGGCGAGCCCCTGCCCACGCTGGAAAACGTGGCGCGCTTCTGCCTAGCCAACCATCTGCATCTGAACATCGAGATCAAGCCCACACCTGGGCAAGAGGAAGAAACCGGCCGCGTGGTGGCCGAACACGCCGAGCGGTTCTGGAGAGATGCGGCCTGCGCGCCGCTGCTCTCGTCTTTCCGCCCCGAATCGCTAGCGCAAGCCCGGGATGCAGCGCCCAAACTGCCCCGTGCCCTGCTGCTCGACAGCCTGAGGGAAGGCTGCTTCGACCAGGCCCAGGAGCTCGGTTGTGTGGCACTGATCTGCCGTTACACGCTTTGGGACGCTGCGCTCGTGGCGCAGGCGCACGCCCAGGGACTGCGCGCGCTGAGCTACACGGTCAACGACACCACGGCGGCCGATGCGCTGCTGGCACTGGGCACCGACGGCATCATCACCGACCGCGTGGATCTGTTCAGCCCAGCAGCCTGAAGTGCAGGACGATCAGCGGCGCCAGCCGCGCTGCAGCAGCCACTGGCAGCTCGCGCACGCCAGCACCAAGGCGGCATAGGTCAGCATCTTGCCGTCGCGCCCGAGCAGCACCAGCCCCCCAGAAGCACGCACGTGCCAACGCCTGCCTGCGCCAGCCACTGCAGCCACCAGCGCGGCGCAGCGGCGGGCCGGCCCAGCACCAGCCGCGCGGGCAGCCACAGCAACAGCGGCACGGCCAGCGCAGGGGCAAGAAAGTTGAGCAGATGGTTCAGGGCCGACAAAAAGTCCATAAAAATGACGCAAGTCAAGGCTGTTGCATAGACCGATAGGCGTTGAAGAGCCAGCGATTTTATAATCGGGCAATGTCTGTCTGGGCCTTGGGCATCAACCACAACACCGCGCCAATCGATTTGCGCGGTCGTTTTGCGTTTGCGCTCGATCAAATTGCCCCGACGCTGCACGGTTTGCGCACGGCCTTGGGGGCCTCTCATCCGCATCGCGGCATCGAATCGGCCATCATTTCCACCTGCAACCGCACCGAGGTGTATTGTGCCGGTGACCCCATGGCGCTGGACCACACCCTGGGTTGGTTGGCGCAAAGCGGGGGCGTCAGCACCGACCTGTTGCGCTCGCACTCCTATGTGCTGGAAGACGGCCCGGCCGCCCGCCACGCCTTCCGCGTGGCCAGCGGGCTCGACTCCATGGTGCTGGGCGAGCCGCAAATTCTGGGGCAGATGAAAGACGCGGTGCGCGCTGCCGAGAGCGCCGGTGCGCTGGGCTCCACGCTCAACCAACTCTTCCAGCGCAGCTTTGCCGTCGCCAAGGAAGTTCGCACCTCTACCGAAATCGGCGCCCACAGCATCAGCATGGCCGCCGCCGCCGTGCGCCTGGCGAGCCAGATCTTCGAAGACCTGGGCGAAACCAAGGTGCTTTTCATCGGTGCCGGCGAAATGGTTGAGCTGACCGCCACACATTTCGCCGCGCGCAACCCGCAATCCATCGCCATTGCCAACCGCACGCTGGAGCGCGGCGAGCGCTTGGCCGCGCGCTTCGGCGCCGAGGTGCTGCGCTTGGCCGACCTGCCCGAGCGCCTGCACGAATTCGACATCGTCGTCAGCTGTACCGCCAGCACGCTGCCCATCGTGGGCCTGGGTGCTGTCGAGCGGGCGCTGAAAAAACGCCGCCACCGCCCCATGTTCATGGTCGATCTGGCCGTGCCGCGCGACATCGAGCCCGAAGTCAAAGCCCTGCGCGACGTGTACCTCTACACGGTGGACGATCTGGCCAGCGTGGTGCAAACAGCGCAGGCCAGCCGCCAGGCCGCCGTCGAGCAGGCCGAAGTGATCATCGACGCCGGCGTGCAGAGCTTCATGCACTGGATGGACCAGCGCGACCCGCAGCATGGCGTGGTACCGCTGATCCGGCAGATTCAGGAGCAGACCGACCAGTGGCGCGCCATCGAAATGGCCCGCGCCCGCCGCCGGCTGGCCCGCGGCGAGGATGTGGACGCAGTGCTCGAAGCCCTCTCACGCGGGCTTTCCCGCAAAATGCTGCACGGCACCATGGCCGAGCTGCGCGCCAGCGACGCCGAGGCGCGCGATCAAACGGCGCGCACCGCATCGCGCCTGTTTTTGCGTTCGCAAAGCAAAAATCCCTTGTAGCGCTGGTTCAGCCTACTTCTCTAGCTACTCTTCTGGTAGCTAAACCATCTTTCGCGCATGCAAACATTTCTCAGGAACCAGCTCGAACGCTATGCACGGCGCATGGAGGAACTCGACTTCCTGCTCTCGCGCGAGGACATCATGTCCGACATGGCTCAGTACCGTACGCTCTCGCGTGAACACGCAGAAGTCACCCAGGTAGCGGGCCGCTACGCGCGCTACCGGCAGCTTGAAGCCGATCTGGCCGCCGCACGCGAGTTGCTGGATGACCCCGAAATGGCCGAGTTGGCGCAGGAAGAAATCGCTTCCGGCGAGGCCGATTTGCCGGAGCTGGAGAATGAACTGCAGCGCCTGCTGCTGCCCAAGGACCCGGACGACGCGCGCAATGCCTTTGTCGAGATCCGCGCCGGCACGGGCGGCGACGAATCAGCACTGTTTGCTGGCGACCTCGCCCGCATGTACACCCGCTACGCCGCCAACGTCGGCTGGCGGGTCGAAGTGGTCAGCGAACACGCGGCCGAGCTGGGCGGCTACAAGGAAATCGTGCTGCGCATTGAAGGTCCCGACGGCAGTGGCCCCGGCGGCGCGGGCGTCTATGGCGCGCTTCGCTTCGAGTCGGGTGGCCACCGCGTGCAGCGCGTGCCCGTCACCGAAACCCAGGGCCGCATCCACACCAGCGCCTGCACCGTCGCCGTGATGCCCGAGCCGGACGAGCGTGAGGCCATCCAACTCAACCCGGCGGACCTGCGCATCGACACCTTCCGCGCCAGCGGCGCCGGTGGCCAGCACATCAACAAGACCGACTCGGCCGTGCGCGTCGTACACCTGCCCACAGGCATCGTCGCCGAGTGCCAGGACGGCCGCAGCCAGCATGCCAACAAGGCCAAGGCACTGCAGGTGCTGCAGGCACGGATCCAGGAAAAAGAGCGCAGCGAGCGCGCTGCCAAGGAAGCGGCCGAGCGCAAGGGACTGATCGGCAGCGGCGACCGGAGCGATCGCATCCGCACCTACAACTTCCCGCAAGGGCGCCTGACCGACCACCGCATCAACCTCACGCTGTACAAGCTCCTGAACGTGATGGAGGGCGATCTGGGCGACGTGCTGCAGGCGCTCGCCCACGCCCGCGAGGCCGAGCTGCTGGAAGAGTTCGAGATCGGTGCGCTATAGGCCTGTAGGCCTATTGGTCGCGTGCGGCACCAAAAATTTGAATGAAATAAGGCTCTAGCGCTTTATCCATAAGCGCTATAAGCTATGAACACTATAGCAAACACTGTCACTCTGGCGCTGGTCTGGGCACAGGCGCAGGGCCTGGAGCGCATCGACGCCCAATGGCTGCTGCTGCACGTACTGGGCCAGCCGGACGCGGGACGGGCCTGGTTGATCGCCCATGGGGACGATGCGCTGGCCGGCACCCAATGGGAGCAGTTTTCCACCCTGTGCGCGCGCCGGGCGGCCGGAGAGCCCGTGGCCTACCTCACCGGCCAGAAGGGCTTCTACGGCCTTGACTTGCGGGTGGACGCACGCGTGCTCGACCCCCGCCCGGACACCGAAACCCTGGTGGATTGGGCGCTGAACTGCCTGGCCGGGCAGTCAGCGCCCCGCGTGCTGGACCTGGGTACCGGGAGCGGCGCTATCGCCTTGGCGCTCTCGCATGCACGTCCAGATGCCGCCGTGCTTGCTGTGGACGCCAGCGCAGACGCGTTGGACGTGGCCCGCGCCAATGCCGAGCGGCTGCGCCTGCCGGTGCAATTCCTGCAGTCCGACTGGTTCAGCAAGGTGCAAGGCCCTTTTGGCCTGATCGTCTCGAATCCGCCCTACATTGCCGAGCAGGATCCGCATCTGCCCGCTTTGCGACACGAACCTCTGTCCGCCCTGGTGGCGGGCGCCGACGGCCTGCGCGACCTGCGCGCCATTGCCGCTGCG
Source organism: Simplicispira suum (assembly GCF_003008595.1). Classification (GTDB taxonomy): domain Bacteria; phylum Pseudomonadota; class Gammaproteobacteria; order Burkholderiales; family Burkholderiaceae_C; genus Simplicispira; species Simplicispira suum. The sequence goes on from NZ_CP027669.1 coordinate 825,617, forward strand.
GCCCCTACCCACCTCGTTCCCGGCGGCTGGCTGCTGCTAGAGCACGGCTGGGACCAGGCCGAATCCGTGCACGCGCTCTTGCATGCCCAAGGCTTCGAGGCGGTGCAAACCCGCAATGACCTGGCCGGCATAGGGCGTTGCTCGGGCGCTCAGTGGCCAAGAGTGAAATAATCACGCCCACGTCCCACCAGCCTCCTCAGGCCTTATTTTTTGGAACCCCCATGAGCGACACCCAGAAACGCATCGACGACCTCGTCAAATCCAGCAACGTCCTTTTGTTCATGAAGGGCACGGCCAGCTTTCCAATGTGCGGTTTTTCCGGCCGCGCCATCCAGATCCTGAAGGCCTGCGAAGTCGATCCCAAGGACATCACCACGGTCAACGTACTCGACGACGACGAGATTCGTCAGGGCATCAAGGACTACAGCCAGTGGCCCACGATTCCGCAGCTGTACGTGAAAGGCGAATTCATCGGCGGCTCGGACATCATGATGGAGATGTACGAGTCGGGTGAACTCAAGCAGACACTGGACCGCTGAGCGACCGCGCCGGTCAGCGAAACCGCCTGCGGGCGGTTTTTTTGCGCCCACAGCGCAGTAGACGCTGTGGGCGCCCTCTAAACTCGGACACCCGCCCACGGCGCCCAAGTTTTCATGCTGCAAGACCTTTTTTTCATCGCCCTTCTGATCGCTGCCAGCGCCTTCTTCTCCGCCGCCGAGATTTCTCTGGCCGCTTCACGGCGTCTGCGGCTGCGCCAATTGGCCGACGATGGTGACCCGCGTGCCGACCGGGTACTGCGCCTGCAGGAGCAGCCGGGAGACTACTTCACCGTGGTGCAGATTGGGCAGAACGCAGTGGCGATTCTGGGCGGCATCGTCGGCGAGGCCGCGCTCAGCCCCACGTTCAGCGCCTTCTTCGAAAATTGGCTAAGCCCGACAACGGCACAAAACCTGGGCTTTTTCGGCTCATTCTTGCTGGTGACCTCGCTCTTCATCCTGTTTGCCGACCTGGTGCCCAAGCGCCTTGGCATGGCGGATCCCGAGCCGATTGCGGTGCGGCTGATGCGGCCCATGGCACTGTGCATGGCCCTGCTCAAGCCGCTGGTGTGGTTCTACAGCCGGGGGGCCGACGCGCTGTTTCGCCTGATGGGCCTGACCTCTCTGCGCGACGAGCGCGTCACCTCCGACGACGTGCTGGCGATGATGGAGGCCGGAGCGCGCGCCGGTGTGCTGGCCGCGCGCGAGCAGCAAGTCATCACGAACGTGTTCGAGCTCGATACACGCACGGTCTCCAGCGCCATGTCGCAGCGCGAGCGCGTGGCATTCTTTCGCCGTGACGACGCGGATGCTGTGATTCGCCTGCGCATTGCGGCCGAGCCGTTTTCCACCTACCCGGTCTGCGAAGGCGACATCGACCATGTGGTGGGCTACGTGGACGCCAAAGACCTGTTTCAGCGCGTGCTCAACAACCAGCCGATTTCGCTCGCCGACGACTCACTGGTACGCAAGGTGCTGATCGTCCCTGATCGACTCACATTGTCCGAAGTGCTGGAGCAGTTCCAGCAGGCGCACGAGGATTTCGCTGTCATCGTCAACGAATACAGCCTGGTGGTGGGCGTGGTCACGCTCAACGACGTGATGAGCACCGTCATGGGCGACCTGGTGTCGCCGTTTGACGAAGAGCAGATCGTGCGGCGCGACCAGGATTCCTGGCTGATCGACGGCATCACGCCCATCGAAGACGTGTGCCATGCGCTCAGCCTGGACGAACTCCCGCACGATTCGGAATACGAAACCCTGGCCGGTTTTCTGATGGTGATGCTGCGCCGCGTGCCGCGCCGCACCGACAGCGTGCTGTGGGGCGGTTACAAATTCGAGGTGCTGGATGTAGACAGCTACCGCATCGATCAGGTGATGGTCTCGCGCGTCGTACCGACAAGCGCTCCTCTGGGCGACGCCTGATCAGCCGGTGAGACGGCCGTCGAACTGCCAGTTGCGCTGCGCTGCAAACACCGCATTGGGATACGGCGAGCGACCGCGACTCCCGTTGTAACGCCCCAGGGTCATATACAGATCACCACGCTCGCGGTCCAGATAGTGGCGCAAGATGACGCAGCCAAAGCGCAAATTGGTCTGCATGTGAAACAGCTTGGAAGGATCGCCATCGCCGATCACCCGCGTCCAGAAAGGCATCACCTGCATGTAGCCGCGTGCACCGGCGCTGGAGATGGCGTATCTGCGAAACGCGCTCTCGACCTGCACAAGACCGAGCACGAGAGACACGTCCAGACCCGCGCGGCGGCTTTCGTACCAAAGGGTTTGCAGGAAATCGCGCCGCACCTCCCAGTCCAGCTTGCGCCGGCGCAGGCGGTCGCTCATGGTGGCCAGCCAGCGCACGTACAGAACGCGCTCCTGCGTGCTTGCAAAGTCGGGCTCAGGCGGCGCGTCGAAAGCGACAGCGGCACTGAGCGCACTGCGCACCGAATCCATCAAAGGTTCTTCGAGTTGCCCGCCAGCATGCGCAACGCCGGGCACAGCCCACCCCAGCGACGCCATGGCAGGCAGCGCTGCGGCAAGGCAGCTGCGACGCGAAATCCCCTCGTTCATAGGCTCAGGCGACCCTTCAGGTGGGCCAGAATGTCTGTGAGTGCTATTTTGGTCGCACCAGTATCGCGCCGGTGCTGGTATTCGACAAGTCCGTCCTTGAGGCCGCGGTCGCCAATCGTCACGCGGTGCGGCACGCCAATCAATTCCCAGTCGGCAAACATGGCGCCGGGGCGCTCGCCGCGGTCGTCCAGGATGACATCCACGCCAGCGGCCAGCAACTGCGCATAGAGCTGCTCGGCGGCGGCTTTTACCTCAGGAAAACGCTCCGGAGTGATCGGGCACAGCACCACCGTGAACGGAGCAATTGCGTCCGGCCAGATGATGCCGCGCTCGTCGTGGTTCTGCTCGATGGCAGCAGCCGGCAGGCGCGTGATGCCGATGCCGTAGCAGCCCATTTCAAAGAATGCAGGCTTGCCATCTTCCGCAAGAAAGGTGGCGTTCATGTCTTCGCTGTATTTGGTGCCGAGCACGAAGATGTGGCCCACCTCGATGCCGCGCTCGACCGCCAGCACGCCCTTGCCGTCGGGCGACCGATCGCCCTCGACGATGTTGCGCAGATCGGCCACGGCATCGGGCTCAGGCAGGTCGCGGCCCCAGTTCACGCCAGTGATGTGGAAGTCGGGCTCGTTGGCACCGCAAATCCAGTCGGCCATGACCGCGACTTCGCGATCTGCCACGATCTTGACAGGCTTCTTCAGCCCCATGGGGCCCAGGTAGCCTGGCTTGCAACCGAAGTGCTCCTCGATTTCGCCCAAGGTGGCGAAACGGAACCCTGCATCGAGGCCCGGCACCTTGCCCACCTTGATCTCGTTCATGTCGTGGTCGCCGCGCAGCAGCAGCAGCCAGACCTGACTGCGGATGATCTCGCCCGCCTCGTTGGTCTCGTCGGTGGCCAACACCAGTGATTTCACCGTGTTCTGCAGCGGCACGCCCAGCAATGCAGCCACATCGGCGCAGGTGGCCTTGCCCGGCGTGGGCGTCTTGGTCATGGGTTGGGCCGCCGCAGGGCGCGGTCCGGCGGGCGCCAGGGCCTCGGCCTTTTCCATGTTGGCGGCGTAGTCGCTGGAGGGGCAGTAGACGATGGCGTCCTCACCGGTAGCGGCGATCACCTGGAACTCCTCGCTCAGGTCGCCGCCAATGGCACCGCTGTCGGCCGCGACAGCGCGGTAGCGCAGCCCGAAACGGTCGAAAATGGCTCGGTAGGCTTTGGCCATCGCCTGGTAGCTGATTTTGGCTGCATCCAGATCGCGGTCAAAGCTGTACGCGTCCTTCATGATGAATTCGCGGCTGCGCATCACACCGAAACGCGGGCGCCGCTCATCGCGAAACTTGGTTTGGATGTGATAAAGGTTGCGCGGCAGCTGCTTGTAGCTGCGCAGCTCCTGGCGCGCTATGTCGGTCACAACCTCTTCGCTGGTGGGTTGGATGACGAAGTCGCGACCGTGGCGGTCTTTTACACGCATCAACTCCGGCCCCATCTTGTTCCAGCGGTCCGTTTCCTGCCAGAACTCGGCCGGCTGCACCACGGGCATCAGAAGCTCCACCGCGCCAGCGTGGTTCATCTCCTCGCGCACGATTGTTTCGATCTTGCGGATCACCCGCAGCCCCATCGGCATCCAGCTGTAAATACCAGCACCGAGCTTCTTGATCAGGCCGGCGCGGGTCATGAGCTGGTGGCTTGCAACTTCAGCGTCGGCGGGGGCTTCCTTGAGGGTGGAAATAAAGAATTGGGAGGCTTTCATCGGAACATTGCAGACTGCGCGCGCGCTTGCCGTCGCTGCAGGCAAGTGCCGTGCATAATGGACGCAGTTTTAAGATTTTGGGGTTCGATTATGCTTGACCGGGACGGCTTTCGGCCGAACGTCGGCATCATCCTGCTCAACCAGAGAAACCAGGTGTTCTGGGGCAAGCGCATACGCACCCACAGCTGGCAGTTTCCGCAAGGCGGCATAGACCGCGGCGAATCGCCCGAGCAGGCGATGTTCCGGGAACTCCACGAAGAAGTCGGCTTGCACCCCAACCACGTCCGCGTGGTAGCCCGAACCCGGGACTGGTTGCGCTACGAGGTGCCTGACCGGTATATCCGCCGCGACGCGCGGGGCCATTACAAGGGGCAGAAGCAGATCTGGTATCTGCTTCAATTGGTGGGCCACGACTGGGATTTGAACCTGCGTGCCACCAACCACCCGGAATTCGACGCCTGGCGCTGGAACGAGTACTGGGTGCCGCTGGATGTGGTGGTGGAGTTCAAGCGCGGCGTCTACGAGATGGCGCTCACGGAACTCTCGCGCTTTGTGCCTCGGAACGAGCAACGCAACCGCTATCTGCGCAGCGGCATGCGTGCGCGCGATGCCGAGCCTGCAAGCAGCCATCTGCACCGAAGCGGCGCCATGCTGGTGCATCCGGGGGTGGAACTGCCGCCGGGCGCCAGCTTCGACCCCGATCCTCAAACGGCCAGTGGCAGCACGCCCAACGAGACACAAGACGACGGGACGCCGCAGGCGGGCAGCCCACGCTGATGGGGCGCTGCGCGACCCGCGCACAGTGCTGCTTTAGCGCCCGGTCAGCACCAGGTTGTCGCGGTGCAGCATCTCGGGCTCTGCGACATAGCCCAGCAATTGCTCGAACGCGCTGGAAGGCTTGCGGCACAAGCGCCGGGCTTCGCCACTTGCATAGTTGGCAAGCCCCCGTGCGATTTCCTGGCCTTGCGGGTCATGCACTGCAATGACATCGCCGCGCGCGAAATCACCTTCCACACCGGTCATGCCAATAGGCAGCAGGCTCTTGCCTTCGGCGCAGAGTTTGACCGCCGCGCCGGCATCGACGCTCACCGCGCCGCGCAGTTGCAGGTGGTCGGCCATCCACTGCTTGCGCGCCTGCTTCTTTGCAGTCTGCGAAACCAGCAGCGTGCCCATGGCTTCACCGGCAGCCAGTCGCACCAAGACATCGCTCTCGCGTCCCCAGGCAATGACGGTGGACGCGCCGGAACCGGCGGCGCGCTTGGCGGCCAGGATTTTGGTCAGCATGCCGCCGCGCCCAATGCTCGAGCCTGCACCCCCTGCCATGGTTTCAAGCGCCGGATCACCCGCCTTCGCTTCATGCACGAACTGAGCCTGCGGATCACGTCGCGGGTCTGCGGTGAAAAGGCCCTTTTGATCGGTCAGGATGACCAGCACGTCGGCCTCCACCAGGTTGGCAACCAGCGCGCCCAAGGTGTCGTTGTCGCCAAACTTGATCTCGTCGTTCACGACGGTGTCGTTTTCGTTGATGACTGGCACGACGCCCAGGCGCAACAAGGTCAGCAACGTGGAACGCGCATTGAGGTAGCGCTCGCGATCGGCCAAGTCAGCGTGGGTGAGAAGCACCTGCGCGCTGCCGATGCCGTTTTCCCGCAGCTTGGTCTCGTACATCTGCGCCAGGCCCATTTGGCCCACAGCTGCAGCCGCCTGCAGTTCATGCACCTGGCGCGGGCGCACGCTCCAGCCCAGGCGCTTCATTCCTTCGGCGACGGCGCCGCTGGAGACCATGATGACCTCGCGCTTGGCTCCCGCCTCGCCGTTGACCAGCGCCGCCAACTGGCGCGCCCACTCGCCAATCGCCTGCGCGTCCAGCCCCCGACCTTCGTTGGTCACCAGGCTGGACCCCACCTTGACCACGATACGGCGCGCGCTGCGCAATATCTGGGTACTTTCAATCGCCATTTATGCCTCTAGCGCTTATTTTATAAGCTAAATTAGCTATATTAATAATAGCAATTCAGTGGATTGCCCCGTCTGCTCCCTCTGGAAACCGCGGGTCTCGTTCCTCTACGGGTGCCTGTTCTGCCACCTGCTGCGCCTTGACGTGCGCATAGATGGCGTGGATCAGCGACTCGCAACCCTCGCGCGTCAGGGCCGAAATCTCGAACACAGGCCCTTTCCACTTGAAACGCTTGACGAAATCATCGACGCGTGCGCGGCGCTCGTCGCTTGGCACCATGTCCAGCTTGTTGAGCACCAGCCAACGCGGCTTCTTGAACAAGGCGCTGTCATACTTCTTGAGTTCGCCGACGATGGCCTTGGCCTGCGCCACCGGGTCCACCGCATCGTCAAACGGTGCCATATCGACCACGTGCAGCAACAACCGCGTGCGCTGTAGGTGGCGCAGAAACTGGTGTCCGAGCCCCGCACCTTCCGAAGCACCTTCGATCAGGCCAGGGATATCAGCCACGACAAAGCTTTGCTCGGGTCCTACGCGCACCACGCCGAGGTTGGGGTGCAGCGTGGTGAACGGATAGTCGGCGATCTTGGGACGGGCATTCGATACGGCAGCAATGAAGGTGGATTTGCCGGCGTTAGGCATGCCGAGCAGGCCCACATCGGCAAGTACCTTCAATTCCAACTTGAGGTTTCTCTTCTCACCCGGCCAGCCAGGCGTCTTCTGGCGCGGCGCACGGTTGATCGCGCTCTTGAAGCGCATGTTGCCAAAGCCGCCGTCGCCCCCCTTGGCAATCGTGACGACCTCGCCCGGCACCAGCAGCTCGAAAAGCACTTCCCCGGTTTCGGCGTCGCTGAGGATGGTGCCTACGGGCATCTTGAGCGTGATGTCGCTGCCCGCCGAGCCAAACATGTCGGAACCCATGCCATGTTCGCCGCGCTTGGCCTCATGGCGGCGCGCATAACGAAAATCCACCAAAGTATTGAGGTTGGGGTCGGCCACGGCAAATACATGGCCGCCGCGCCCACCGTCGCCCCCGTTGGGCCCGCCGAACTCCTTGTACTTTTCGTGCCGGAACGACACGCAGCCATTGCCACCGTCGCCCGCGGCAATGTCAATGTAAGCTTCGTCGACGAATTTCATGGGGAATCCAGTGTACAAAAGCGGCGGCCAACACTTTGACCGCCGCAAAAAACAAAGCCCCGACTAAGCGGGGCTTGGACTGCAAAGAAAGCGCGCGCGCTTCAGGCTGCAGCAGTCACGTTGACCGTGTGCTTGGACAACGCACCCTTGACAGCAAACGACACGTGGCCGTCCACCAGGGCAAACAAGGTGTGGTCCTTGCCCACGCCGACATTGGAGCCGGGATGAAACTTGGTACCGCGCTGGCGCACGATGATCGAGCCTGCGCTGATCAGTTCGCCGCCAAAGGCCTTCACACCGAGCATCTTGGGCTTGGAATCGCGCCCGTTTCGCGTAGAGCCGCCGCCTTTTTTCTGTGCCATGACATCTCTTCCTGATTAGCCGGCCGGATTACCCAGCGATTGCGCCGATTTGCAGTTCCGTGAACTGCTGGCGATGGCCTTGGCGCTTCTGATAGTGCTTGCGACGGCGCATCTTGAAGATGTGCACCTTGTCGTGCTTGCCGTGTGCCAGCACGGTGGCTGTCACGGTGGCGCCGGACACCAGGGGTGTGCCCACCTTGAGTTCAGCGCCGTTTCCGACGGCCAAAACTTGGTCGATCACAATTTCCTGGCCTACGTCCGCAGCAATCTGTTCTACTTTAATTTTTTCGCCGGAAGCAACACGATACTGCTTGCCCCCGGTTTTTATGACCGCGTACATACTGACCTCTTAAGTCTTGAATAGCGAAGGCAGCAAACCGCCTCCCACGAGATTTCCACAGAAGGATTTCCGCAGAGCCCAAGACTATATCATGCCCTCGTACTGTCAACCACGCTGCGCTCACCCATGTAGTGGTCCCAGCCTGTACGGACAAGCGCCACATGCTGCTCGTCGGGCCCCTGCCCGTTCACCTGTTTCTATAATCTAGACGTGTCTGCAACCCCTACCTTGATCGCGCCATCCAGCCCCGCATGGGTGCCTGCAACGCCCCCTCCACTCGCCTTGATTGCGCAGGACATGCGCAATGTAGATGCGGTGATTGCGCAGCGCCTAGACTCCGCCGTACCCTTGGTAGGACAAGTCTCGCAATACATCATTGCCGCCGGTGGCAAACGACTGCGGCCGGCCATTTTGCTGTTGATGAGCGGCGCGCTGGGGTTTCAAGGGTCGGAGAGATTTACGCTGGCCGCAGTGGTGGAGTTCATCCACACCGCCACCCTGCTGCACGACGATGTGGTAGATGCATCTACCTTGCGTCGCGGCAACGCCACAGCAAATGAAACCTTTGGTAACCCCGCCAGTGTGCTTGTCGGCGATTTTCTCTACTCACGGGCGTTCCAGATGATGGTGGATGTGGGCGAGATGCGCATCATGCAGATCCTGGCCGATGCGACCAACGTGATCGCAGAGGGTGAGGTTTTGCAATTGATGAACATGCACGACGCCTCGCTCAACGAAGCCAGCTACCTGCATGTGATCCGCTCAAAGACTGCGAAATTATTTGAAGCCAGCGCCCGTCTTGCGGCAGTCTTGGCAAAGACCGATCCCGTCACCGAGCAAGCATGCGCCAACTATGGTCAAGCTCTGGGCACGGCATTCCAGATCATCGACGATGTACTGGATTACGATGGCGCGGCGGCTGAAATGGGCAAGAACCTGGGCGACGATTTGCGAGAGGGAAAGGCCACGCTCCCTCTGATCGCAGCGATGCAGCGCGCCGGGTTGGCTGAGAGCGAAGTGATCAAGAGCGCCATTGAGCATGGCAGTACAGACCGACTTGACGAGATCGTACACATCGTCCGCGACACCGGCGCACTGGAAGTTGCACGCGCTTGCGCTGCGGCGGAAGCAGAGCGCGCCATCGCGTCCATTGCTCCCTTGGCAAGCAACGCATACAAGTCCTGTTTGATAGAATTGGCAGCTCAGCTTCTCGGGCGCCGAACTTGAGTCAGTGCACACGCTAGAAGCCACTTCGGGGTGTAGCTTAGCCAGGTAGAGCGCTACGTTCGGGACGTAGAGGCCGGAGGTTCGAATCCTCTCACCCCGACCAAAATATTACTTACCCCACGTCCTGGCACAGGAAAAAGCCAGGCGGTTTTTTGCTTCTGGCGCAAATGCTTGCGGCCATGCAGGATGCCAGCGATTTACATGGCCAGACCGATCAGCGATGATAGGATGATTGCCGACTTTCTACTGGACTCCCGCTCTTCATGGCCGCTGTTGATATTGCCCAAAAAGACGCTTCGTCGATAGCCTTGCCAGGGTTGGGCCGGGCGTTGATTTCTGCGGGAAAGCTGACGCAAAAGGCGGCCGAAGACATTTTCCGCAAATCGCAGGCCTCACGTACAGGCTTCATCGCCGAAGTCACCGGCACTGGCGCCGTATCGGCCAGTGAATTGGCGCACACCGTTTCCTCCATCTTCGGCGCGCCGCTGCTTGACCTCAACGCCATTGACCCGCTTCGTCTACCGCGTGATCTGCTGGATGCAAAAATCTGTCAGGCTTACCGCGTTCTGGTTCTGAGCAAACGCAACAACCGCCTCATCGTCGCAACTGCGGACCCAACAGATCAAGAAGCTGCAGAAAAAATCAAATTCACCACGCAGATGGGGGTGGATTGGGTCATTGCCGAATACGACAAGCTCGCCCGCCTCATCGACTCCAACACCAAATCGGCCAACGAGGCGATAGATGCTTACGCCGGTGCCGGCGATTTTGAATTTGAAGACGTTGCGATTGAAGAAGCAGCTGACACGTCGGACGCGTCGGGCGGAGATGTCGAAGACGCACCCATCGTCAAATTCCTGCACAAGATGCTGCTCGATGCCTTCAACATGCGGGCATCAGACCTGCATTTTGAACCCTATGAACACCATTACCGCGTGCGGTTTCGGGTGGACGGCGAGTTGCGCGAGATTGCCTCGCCACCGATTGCCATCAAAGACAAACTCGCCTCTCGAATCAAGGTAATTTCCCGACTTGATATTTCGGAGAAACGCGTTCCGCAGGACGGGCGCATGAAGCTGAAGGTGGGACCGGATCGGGTCATTGATTTTCGGGTCAGTACCTTGCCTACGCTTTTTGGGGAAAAAATCGTCATCCGTATTCTGGACCCCAGCAGCGCGAAAATGGGAATTGAGGCGCTAGGCTACGAACCAGAAGAAAAAGAGCGCCTGCTCAAAGCCATCGAGCGCCCTTACGGGATGATTCTGGTCACCGGGCCCACTGGATCGGGCAAGACGGTGTCCCTGTATACCTGCCTCAATCTGTTGAACAAGCCGGGCGTGAACATCGCGACAGCCGAAGACCCCTCGGAAATCAACCTGCCTGGCGTCAATCAGGTGAATGTGAATGAGAAGGCGGGGCTCACATTTGCTGTGGCCCTAAAGTCTTTTTTGCGCCAGGATCCCGACATCATCATGGTGGGCGAAATCCGCGATTTGGAGACCGCCGACATCTCGATCAAGGCGGCACAAACCGGTCACTTGGTGTTGTCGACACTGCATACCAATGATGCACCGACCACATTGACGCGCATGCGCAACATGGGGATTGCGCCCTTCAATATTGCCTCCAGCGTGATACTGATTACGGCCCAACGCTTGGCGCGGAAATTGTGCCCCGTGTGCAAAGAGCCAATCGATATTCCGCATGAAGCCTTGGTCGATGCAGGCTATGCAGAAGAAGAGATTGACGGCTCCTGGGTTCCTTACAAGCCCGTCGGTTGCTCGGCCTGCAACAACGGCTACAAAGGCCGGCTTGGCATTTATCAAGTGATGCCAGTGACCGAAGAGATTCAGCGCATCATCCTGCGCGATGGCAGTGCGCTTGAAATCGCCGCGCAAGCCAAGCTCGAAGGGGTGCGCTCATTGCGCGAATCGGGCCTTTACAAGGCCAAGCTCGGCGTGACTTCCCTTGAGGAAGTCCTTGCGGTTACGAACCTCTAACAACCAATCACCAGGGAACGCAATGGCGACTGCAGCATCCGCACGGAGTACGAAAGACTTCGTCTATGAATGGGAAGGCAAGGACCGCAATGGGAAAATCGTCCGAGGCGAGATCCGCGCGATGGGCGAAAACCAGGTTCAAGCCACCTTGCGGCGCCAAGGGGTCCTGCCAGTAAAAATTAAAAAGCGCAAAATGCGCTCTGGCCGGAAAATCAAACCCAAGGATATTGCGCTGTTCACGCGCCAAATGGCCACTATGATGAAAGCGGGTGTGCCTCTGTTGCAGGCATTTGACATAGTCGGACGCGGAAATGCCAATCCAAGTGTGGGCAAACTATTAAACGACATCCGCAGCGATGTGGAAACGGGAACATCCCTCAATGGTGCATTTCGTAAGTACCCTATGTACTTCGATAGTCTCTATTGCAATCTAGTGGAAGCAGGCGAAGCGGCCGGTATTCTCGAAGCATTGCTCGACCGCCTTGCTCTCTATATGGAAAAAACTGAGGCGATCAAATCTAAGATTCGTTCCGCGCTGATGTATCCGATTTCCGTAATCATCGTTGCTTTTGTCGTGGTTACTGTGATCATGATTTTTGTGATCCCTGCATTCAAAGAAGTCTTTACCTCATTTGGCGCGGACCTTCCCGCACCCACATTGTTTGTAATGGCCATCAGCGACGTGTTCGTCAAATGGTGGTGGCTGATTTTTGGCGTGATTGGCGGTGGTTTTTATTTCTTCATGCAAGCATGGCGACGCAATGAAAAAATGCAGATGTTCATGGATCGTGTACTTCTCAAAATTCCAATCTTTGGCGTCCTGATCGAAAAATCTGCAGTCGCGCGTTGGACCCGCACGCTTTCCACCATGTTTGCCGCCGGTGTGCCGCTCGTCGAAGCCTTGGACTCGGTGGGTGGCGCTTCGGGAAACTCGGTCTATGCGATGGCTACCGACAAGATTCAGCAGGAAGTATCGACTGGCACCAGCCTCACCGCAGCAATGACGAACGCCAATGTTTTCCCCTCCATGGTGCTGCAAATGTGCGCCATTGGCGAGGAATCGGGCTCCATTGACCACATGCTTGGCAAGGCTGCGGACTTCTACGAGGCCGAGGTCGATGACATGGTGGCCGGACTCTCCAGCCTGATGGAGCCCATCATCATTGTGTTCCTGGGTACTCTTATCGGCGGCATCGTGGTTTCGATGTATCTGCCGATCTTCAAGCTGGGCCAGGTTGTTTGATGCCGGTTGAGGCCTGGTTGGACGCCACAGTCGCTGGCGTCTTCGGTTTGCTTATTGGCAGCTTTCTTAACGTAGTCATATACCGCGTGCCCCGCATTCTGGAGGGGCAATGGGAGCGAGAAATCGCTGACTATGCTGCATCCCGTACTGCAGAAGTCGCTTCCGGCTCGGCAGTAGCTGAGCCTGAGCCTTTCAATCTACTCGTCCCCCGCTCGCGCTGCCAAACTTGCGGACACCAACTGCGCTGGTTTGAGAACATCCCGGTTTTCAGCTATCTGGGTTTGCGCGGCAAGTGTGCTTCGTGCGGCGCGCGCATCAGCATGCGCTACCCCCTGGTCGAGCTGTTGACAGGGGCACTGTTCGTCTATTGCGCACAGCGCTTTGGGTTGACCGCAACAGGTGCGGCTTGGGCGTTTTTCTGCGCCATGCTTGTGGCCATGGCCTTTATCGATTGGGACACCACGCTATTGCCCGACAACCTCACGCTGCCGCTGCTGTGGGCCGGACTTTTGGCATCAGCGGCCGGGTTGATCGAAGTTCCGCTCGTTCAGTCGGTGGTGGGTGCTGCGGCGGGCTATCTGTCTCTTTGGCTGGTCTATTGGGCTTTCAAACTGGCTACAGGCAAGGAAGGCATGGGCTATGGAGACTTCAAACTGTTCGGGGCCCTGGGTGCCTGGTTCGGCTGGCCTGCCCTGGTCCCGCTGATCCTGATGGCCTCGGTGGTCGGCGCCTGTGTCGGCATTGCCATGAAGGTAGCGAGCAGTTTGCGCGAAGGCGGCTACGTGCCGTTTGGTCCATTTCTCGTGGGAGCCGGCCTCGCGGCATTGATCTTGGGGCCTAACGCCGTACAAGACGCGATTCTGGGTCTCTTCGGACTGTGAGCAGCCCCGCAGTGTCCATGCGTCGCCTTGGGCTCACGGGCGGCATCGGTAGTGGCAAGAGCACCGTCGGAAAATTTCTCGCAGAGGCCGGTGGCGCGCTCGTTGACGCAGATGCCCTCTCCCGCGCCAGCACGGCCAGCCAGGGCGAAGCAACATCTGCCGTCGCGCAGATTTTCGGACCGGAGTTTCTGGATGCGCATGGGGCATTGGACCGCGCGCGCATGCGCAGCCTGGTTTTTTCTGATCTTTCGGCCCGCGCGCGGCTGGAAGCCATCGTCCATCCTATTGTTCTGCGCGGTATCGCCGAACGCGCCGCCGCTGCCAGGCGGGCGGGCGCGCGCTTGTTGGTGCTGGATATCCCACTCCTGGTGGAATCGGGCCGCTGGGCACGCGAAGTCGACGCGGTCCTGGTGGTCGATTGTCTGGAAGAAACACAGATAGAACGCGTGATGCAGCGCAGCGCAATGACGCGCGAGCAGGTGCAATCCGTGATCAACGCCCAAGCCAGCCGCCGCCAGCGGCGTGCCGTGGCAGACGCTGTGGTTTTCAACGACGGCCTGTCTCTGTCCGAGCTGGAGGCCAAGACGTTGACGCTCGTCCAGGGCTTGGCGCTATGATTCCTGCAGACTTGGCCGAAACCGGCCCGCCATCCGAGAGCTCCGCCTCCACCCATCGCTCCCCAAGGAATCTGGCCGCGTGATCCTGTACGAATACCCCTTCAACGAGCGCATCCGCACCTATTTGCGCCTGGAGCATCTGTTTCGCCGGCTCGGTGTACTGGTCTCGCGCGAGCATGCCCTGGACCATCACTTTGCGTTGGTGACCATTTTCGAGGTGATGGACGTCGCCGCACGGGCCGATCTCAAATCCGATGTGCTCAAAGATCTAGAAAAGCAAAAGCACCAACTCGACAGCTACCGAGGCAATCCTTCGATTTCGGTGGATGCGCTCGATGGCGTCGTGGCGCAGCTTGATGCGTGTTTTGTGGCCTTGAATGCGCAGATCGGCAAAGCCGGTCAGACTCTCACTGAAAACGAGTGGCTGATGGCGATTCGCAGTCGCGTCGGTATCCCCGGCGGCACTTGTGGCTTTGACCTGCCGTCCTACTCAGCCTGGCAGCATCGCCCGCCCGTCGAACGCCAACAAGCGCTTGGCGGCTGGGCGAGCGCATTGGCTCCCTTGGCGGAGGCCATCCTGCTGTTGCTCCAGCTGATCCGTGACACGGGCGTTCCGCAGAAAGTGGTGGCTGAGCACGGCCAGTTGCAGCAAACGCTGCCCCAGGGCCGCAGTTTTCAGTTGCTGCGCATGCGCATTGACCCTTCTCTCGATCTGGTACCCGAAATCAGCGGCAATCGCCTCATGGTGTCGGTGCGGCTGATGCAGGTCCAAGCGGGCTTTGCTTCGGTACCCAGCACCGAGAACACCAGCTTTGAACTCACGCTATGCGCCTGATCGAGGAGCGGCGATGAACTCTGAACCACAGATCCGCGAAGTGCGTTGCCCGGCCTGCGGCGGCAAGAGCATCTACAGCGCCGCCAACCCGTGGCGGCCATTCTGCAGCGAACGCTGCCGGCAGCGGGATCTGGGGGCCTGGGCCAGCGAAGAATTCCGCATGCCCACCGAGGCGCCGCCAGACGATGCACCTTACGGTGATCCGCGCATGAATGAAGACTGAAATAGGGCTCCGGCGCAATAGTGGCGCGCGTTAGCAGCTACTATTTTTGTAGTATTTCTGGATCGAATTGCAGATTTTTCTCTTGTGCCAGCCACTGCAATACCGGCAGCGCGCCAGGCAACACCGGGCGCACGGTGATCGGCCAGTGCTGCCAGCACATTTGCTGCGCCTCGCGCATCTCGAAGTCTCCCGTCCATGCGGTGACACGGCACCAGTGCAGGCGCACCAGCGCATGCGGGTAGTCGTGCTCGGTCACTTTCCACGCCTGCGCAGAGTCGATGACGATGCCCAGTTCTTCCTGCAGCTCGCGGCGCAGTGCCTGCTCCACCGTTTCGCCCGCTTCAAGCTTGCCGCCAGGAAACTCCCAGTAGCCCGCGTAGACCTTGCCCTCGGGCCGACTGGTCAATAGCAGCGCGCCGTCCTCGCGGCTCAAGATGCCAACGGCTACTTCGGTGTGCGCGCGCATCAGGCACCCCGGCGCCCAGCGTAGTCACGTGCGAACTGGTAGGCCACACGGCCACTGCGCGAACCTCGCTCCAGCGCCCAGACCAGCGCCTCGGGCCGCGCAGCAGCAATGTCCACCACATTCACGCCCAGCGACGACAACCACTGTGCAGCAATCGCCAGGTATTCGTCCTGGCTGAAGGGATAAAAGCTGACCCACAGGCCAAACCGTTCGGAAAGCGAAATCTTCTCTTCCACGCCTTCGCCCGGATGCACCTCACCGTCGTCGGTGTGCGTGTAGGTCAGGTTCTCGCGCATGTACTCGGGCAGCAGATGGCGCCGGTTGCTGGTGGCGTAGATCAATACATTGGGCGTGGCAGCGGCCACAGAGCCGTCAAGAATGGATTTGAGCGCCTTGTAGCCCGGTTCGCCGTCCTCGAAGCTCAGGTCATCGCAAAATACGATGAATTTCTCACTGCGCCCGGCCACCACTTCAACGATATCGGGCAAGTCCGTCAAATCGGCCTTGTCGACTTCAATCAAGCGCAGCCCCTCAGGCGCATAGGCATTCAAACAGGCTTTGATGAGCGAACTTTTTCCGGTGCCGCGCGCGCCCGTGAGCAAGACGTTGTTCGCCGGCACGCCACGCACAAACTGCTCGGTGTTGCGCTGGATTTTTTCCTTCTGGCCGTCGATCTCCTTCAAATCCGCCAACTGCATGGCAGCAACATGGCGCACCGGCTCCAGCCGGCCGTGACCGCTGGAGCGCTTGCGATACCGCCAGGCGATGGCCTCCTGCCAGTCGGGCGCCGCCAGCGGCTGCGGCAGCACCGACTCGATGCGTGCCATCAGTTGTTCTGCGCGGGCAATCAGGCGATCCAGATTTTGAGTCATTTCAGGGTGTAGCGCTTACTACATAAGCGCAAGCAGCTATCTAATTAAGAGCGATAGTCGGCGTTGATGCTCACGTAGTCGTGGCTCAGGTCGCAGGTCCAGACCTGGTCCTGCGCCCCGCCTCGCCCCAGCAACACGCGCACCGTGATCTCCTGCTGCTGCATGACGCGCTGGCCGTCCTCTTCGCGGTAATCCGGATTGCGTCCGCCGCGTTGCGCGACCAGAACGTCGTCCAGATACAGGTCGATGAGAGTCTGGTCCAGATCTTCAATGCCCGCATACCCGACCGCCGCCAGAATGCGGCCCAGGTTGGGGTCGCTGGCGAAGAACGCCGTCTTCACCAGCGGCGAATGCGCAATGGCGTAGGCCACCTTGCGGCATTCCTCGCTGCTGGCGCCACCTTCGACGCGCACGGAGATGAACTTGGTCGCGCCCTCGCCATCGCGCACGATGGCCTGCGCCAGCAAGCGCGCCACACGGCCCAGCGCAGCGACCAGGGCCTGGCCCTCGGCGCTCTCGAGCGAGGTGATTTCGGCGTTGCCCGCGCGCTGCGTGGCCATCAACGTGAACGAGTCGTTGGTCGAGGTGTCGCCATCGATGGTGATGCGGTTAAACGACTGCTCGGCCAACTGGCGCACCAGTTGCGGCAGCAGCGCCGGCGCCACGCAGGCATCGGTGGCCAGAAAGCCCAGCATGGTCGCCATGTTGGGGCGGATCATGCCCGCGCCCTTGGAGATCCCGGTGATGCACACGCGCGCACCGCCAATCTGCACTTCGCTGCTGAAGGCCTTGGGGATGGTGTCGGTCGTCATGATGGCCTGCGCCGCCGCGCCCCACTGGTCGGCAGCGGCGTTGGCGATGGCGCTCGGCAGACCAGCTTCGATCCGCTCGACCGGCAGCGGCTCCATGATGACGCCGGTGGAATACGGCAGCACCTGCGCTGCGTCTATGCCCAGCGCCTGAGCCGCAGCCGCACAGGTGCGGCGGGCGCGTGCCAGACCATCGGCGCCGGTGCCCGCGTTGGCGTTGCCGGTGTTGATCACCAGCGCGCGGATGCCGCTGGTGCCCGCCAAATGTTCGCGCGCCACCTGAACCGGCGCCGCGCAGAAACGGTTCTGTGTGAACACGCTGGCAATCGCTGCGCCTTCATCAAGGAGGAACACGGTCAGGTCTTTGCGACCCGGCTTCTTGATGCCCGCTTCAGCCGTGCCGATGCGAATGCCAGCGATAGGGCGAAGCTCGGATGCGATGGGGGCAGAAAGATTGACAGGCATGGTGGTCCTAGAAAAATCCAAACTCGGGAAGCTACCCATGAACTAGCACGGCCCCAGGCCAGGGACACCGCGCAAGGGCCGCCCCGCCGCGCCCTTCCGCAGCGCAGTTGCAAGAGAAGGGGCTGAGGGCCTCGGCTCAGGGGGATGTCACGCTAATTTTCCGTGGCACTGCTTGTATTTTTTTCCACTGCCGCAGGGACAAGGGTCGTTGCGCCCCACCCGACCGCCGGCCGCCACCTTCTGTTGAACACGCAGCGTGCGCTCGTCCACGGTGGTTTCGGCGTCGCCACTTTCATTCGGAGCACTGTAGGTCACGTTGGCGATGTTCTCGGCTCGCTGCTCCATGTCCTCTGCGACAGCGTCAAGCTGGGTGGGCGACTGAATCTGCACTGTCATCAGCACCTTGGTGACTTCGTTTTTCACCATATCGATCAACTGACGGAACAGCTCGAACGCTTCGCGCTTGTATTCCTGCTTGGGCTGCTTTTGCGCATAGCCACGCAGATGGATGCCTTGGCGCAGGTAGTCCAGCGCGCTCAAGTGGTCGCGCCAATTGGAGTCAAAGGTCTGGAGCAGTACCACGCGCTCGAACTGGGTAAAGTTCTCGCTGCCCACCGCCTCCAGCTTGGCCCCGAAGGCTTCGTTGGCTGCAGCAAGCACACGCTCGAGAACGTCCTCGTCGGTCATCGAACTCGATGCTTCAACTTCCTTCTGAAGATCCAGATCCAACTGCCAATCCTCGCGCAGCGCCTTCTCCAGTGCAGGCAGGTTCCACTGCTCCTCAACGGATTCCACCGGCACATGGACGCGCACCAGGTCCGAGAAGCAGTCTTCCCGCATGGCACCGATGATGTCTTCCAGCGCGCTGGCGTCAAGGATCTCGTTGCGCTGCTGATAGATCACCTTGCGCTGGTCGTTGGCGACATCGTCGTACTCCAGCAGCTGCTTGCGCATGTCAAAGTTGCGCGCCTCGACCTTGCGCTGTGCCGATTCGATGCTGCGCGTGACGATGCCCGCCTCGATGGCTTCACCGTCGGGCATCTTGAGCCGGTCCATGATGGACTTGACGCGATCGCCGGCAAAAATACGCATCAGCGAATCGTCCAGGCTCAAGTAAAAGCGCGAAGAACCCGGATCACCCTGGCGGCCCGAGCGGCCACGCAGCTGGTTGTCGATACGGCGCGACTCGTGGCGCTCCGTTGCGATGATGCGCAGCCCCCCCAGCTCCTTCACGCGTTCGTGCTCCACCGCCCATTCGGCACGCAGTTGGGCAATCCGTGTCTGCTTGGCCGCTGCGTCCAGCGATTCGTCGGCCTCTACGGCCGCGACGTCCTTCTCGACGTTGCCACCAAGCACGATGTCGGTGCCGCGACCCGCCATGTTCGTAGCGATGGTGACCATGCCAGCGCGCCCAGCTTGGGCCACGATGTCGGCTTCCCGCGCGTGCTGCTTGGCATTGAGCACCTGGTGGGGCAAGCCCACCTTGTTGAGCATCTCATCGATGATTTCGGAGTTCTCGATCGACGTGGTACCCACAAGCACCGGCTGGCCCCGCTCGTGGCATTCGCGGATATCTGCGATCGCAGCCTCGTATTTTTCGCGCGTGGTCTTGTAGACGCGGTCGAGCTGGTCTTCACGCCGGCTGGGCCGATTGGGTGGCACCACCATGGTTTCCAGGCCGTAGATTTCCTGGAATTCGTAGGCTTCGGTGTCGGCGGTGCCCGTCATGCCGGCAAGCTTGTTGTACAGCCGGAAATAATTCTGGAAAGTGATGGAAGCCATCGTCTGGTTTTCCGCCTGGATCTCCACGCCTTCCTTGGCTTCCACCGCCTGGTGCAGTCCTTCGCTCCAGCGTCGGCCAGCCATCAGGCGACCGGTGAACTCGTCGACGATGACGATCTCGCCGTTTTGCACCACGTAGTGCTGGTCGCGGTTGTACAAATGGTTGGCACGCAGTGCAGCGTACAAGTGGTGCATCAGCGTGATATTGGCCGGGTCGTAGAGCGACGCACCTTCGGGAAGCATGCCCTGGTCTGCCAGGACGCGCTCGGCCGTCTCGTGGCCTTGCTCGGTCAGGAAAACCTGGTGCGTTTTTTCGTCCACCGTAAAGTCGCCCGGCTTGATCACGCCCTCACCCGTGCGCGGATCGGCCTCGCCCTCTTGGCGCACCATCAACGGCACCACCTTGTTCATGGCGATATACATCGCCGTATGGTCTTCGGCCTGGCCACTGATGATGAGCGGCGTGCGCGCCTCGTCAATCAGGATCGAATCGACCTCGTCGACGATGGCGTAGTTGAGGCCACGCTGGACCCGGTCGCCCGCCTCGTAGACCATGTTGTCACGCAGGTAGTCGAAGCCGTATTCATTGTTCGTACCGTAGGTGATGTCGGAGCGGTAGGCGGCCTGCTTTTCCTCGCGCGGCATGTTGGGCAGGTTGATGCCCACGCTCAAGCCGAGGAAGTTGTAGAGACGTGCCATCCACTGTGCATCGCGGTTGGCAAGATAGTCGTTCACGGTCACCACGTGCGCGCCGTTGCCAGAAAGGGCATTCAGGTACACGGGTAGCGTCGCCGTAAGCGTCTTGCCCTCACCGGTTCGCATCTCGGCAATCTTGCCAAAATGCAGCGCTATACCACCGACCAACTGCACGTCGAAGTGGCGCATTTTCATTACGCGCTTGGAGCCTTCGCGCACCACGGCAAAGGCCTCGGGCAACAGGGCATCGAGATGCTCACCACCGGCTACGCGAGACTTGAACTCGTCGGTCTTGGCGCGCAGTGCCTCATCGCTCAGCGCTTCGTAGGTCGGCTCGAGTTCATTGATACGTGCCACCGTCTTGCGGTATTGCTTAAGCAGGCGGTCATTGCGGCTGCCGAAAATTTTGGTGAGGAAGTTGGTGGCCATGCAGACATGAATTCGTCGCGGCACCCAAAAGTGCGCGAAAAATCCGCGATCCCTGTGAAGAAGTAGGTCAGATGAGGTCGGATGCGAGGAGTGCAAGCAAATCAAGCAGGCTCTCGGCGCTCGGGCTCGAAAAAAGCAATTTTACCTGCGCGCCACCGCACCGGCTGCAGCCCTTCCTGGCAACGGGCTGGCGCGTGCCCCCTGGGTACGCGTGGCGGCATCACCCGCAGCCAGAAACTTTCTTGGATCCTGCAAGACGCCCTGGACCCACACCTCGAAATGCAGGTGCGGCCCCGTGGACCGGCCTGTGGTGCCTACTTCGGCGATCTTCTGACCGCGGCGGACCAGGTCTCCGCGTCGCACCAGGACCTTGGATGCGTGGGCATAGCGAGTGATCACTTGGTTTCCATGATCAATCTCCACCATATTGCCGTAGGCGGGGTGAAATTCCTGCGTCACCACGACGCCACCCGCCGCCGCAAGAATGTCGGAGCCCTGCGCCGTCGCGAAATCCAGCCCGGTGTGCAGAGCCGAACCGCCAGTGATGGGGTCGATGCGCCAGCCAAACCCCGAGCCGACGACGTTGCCGGGCACAGGTTCTTGCGTGGGAATCATGTGTTTGGCCAAGTGCTGGTCCATGAGACGCGATTCCATCACCGTCATCAAATCCGCTCGCTGGCCGCTCAGCTGCTCCAGATCATCCAGCGTGCGCTGCAGCTCACCCAGGCTCAGCGGCCGGCTTGCGACCAGTACACCGCCCTGGCCTGGCGCTGCACCCGCCTTGCCACTGCCATTGGAGGGCAGTGGGACACCCGCCAAACCGGAAATGCGGTCGCTCAGCGATTCGAGTTGCACCATGCGCGCCTGCATCTCCCCTACCTTGCGAGCCATGGCGTCGATGTTCTGGCGCATGAACCGCTCGCGCTGGGCCGTGTCGTCCCGCGCCACCAGGCGAACCAGATCGCTGACCACGGGCCAGCCTTCGCGCGCGCCTTTGAGAAAAACCAGGTGGTACAGGCCAGCGGCCATGCACATCAAGACCAGCGCCAAGCCCAGCACAGCAAGCAACAGACGCGGCCCCGAGAGCGTGATGGACCGGCTTCGCGCAAGACGCGCGTCCATGATAATTAGCTGCATTGACCACCTTTCCGCTTGGACCCCACCCCGTGATGCACCGCCGCAACCATGCTGTAACTCTTCAGCAAGCCGCCGACGAGGCGCCCATGCTGGCCCAGCTGTCGGCTCTGGTGCAGGACTCGAGCGCGCGGCTGCGCGCCATTGAAACTTTGATTCCTGCTGCGCTGCGTACGTCAGTGCGTGCGGGGCCGATTGACGGCACCCACTGGTGCATCCTGGTCAAAGGCAGCTCGGCCGCAGCCAAATTGCGCCAGCTTCAACCCACCCTGGAAGCCCATCTGCGCAGCAAGGGGTGGGAGGTTAGCGCGATTCGCATCAAAATTCAAACATAGACCGCGCTGACGGCATATTTAGTTCAGCCACGCGCCGTCAACGACTGCGCAGCGCCCGGCTCAGGAGCAGCACGGGCACCAGCCCTACCAGCACCAGCGCGAGCGATGGAAGCGCTGCTTCGCCCAGCCGCTCGTCGCGCGCCAACTGGTACGCCACCACCGCCAGGGTGTCGCTGTTGAATGGCCGCAAAACCATGGTCGCGGGCAGTTCCTTCATCACATCGACAAACACCAACAGCGCCCCGGCCGCTGCGGCACGCTTGAGCAGCGGCCAGTGGACCTGGCTCGCAACGCGCATGCTGCCCGCCCCCAACAAACGAGCGCTCTCGTCCAGGCTGGTGGGAATGCGCGCGTAGCCGCTCTCTATGCTTTGCAAGGCTACGGCAGAAAACCGCACCAGATAGGCCCAGACGATGCCCAGAGCCGTAGTCGTCACCAGCGCTGCAACACCCAGATGGGGAAACTGCTGCTGCAGCCAGCCGACCGGCAGGAGCACGCCGACCACGATCACCGCTCCGGGCACCGCATAGCCTGCACCCACCAGACGCACCACGGCCCGCACGGGTCCGCGTGGCGCCCGTCGCAGTGCAAACCCCAGCGCCAGGGCCACCGCGAGCGCCAAGGCCGACGTCATGCCGCCTAGCCGCACGCTGTTCCACGCCCATTCCAGAAACCGCTGCCAAGGAAGCACGGACCAATCGGCCGCAAGAGGACGCAGCATGAAAGCCACAGGCGCTACAAACCCAAGGAGAACCGGCACAACGCAAACGGCATACGCCAGCACCACAGGCCAACCCGTCAATACCTTGGGCAAGGAAACCGCCGAGCCCCCTGCGCCGCGTGCGCTGAAGCGCATGCGACTTTGGGACCGCCGCTCCAGCCAAAGCAACAGCAGCACCAGGGCGAGCAGCATGGTGGACAACTGCGCCGCCACGCGGCGATCGTCCATTGCCAGCCAAGCCTTGATGATGGCGGTGCTGAATGTCTGAATGCCGAAATAACTCGTCACGCCAAAATCGGCCAGGGTTTCCATCAATGCCAGGGCGACACCGGCGGCCACGGCCGGTCGAGCCAGCGGCAAAGCCACCGCAGCAATCCGGCGAGCCAGTGGCGCGCCGAGCATGCGCGCCGCCTCCATCAGATGCGCAATACGCTCTGCCAGCGCTGCCCGCGCAAGCAGGTACACATAAGGATAGAGCGACACCACGAAGACCAATACAGCGCCGCCCAAACTTCGTACTTCAGGCAGCAGGCGGCCTTCCAGGCCAAACGCTGCGCGCGCCCAAGTCTGCAGCGGACCGCTGTACTGCAGAAAATCGGTATAGGCATAGGCCGTGACGTAGGCCGGCATCGCCAATGGCAACAGCAACAGCCACTCAAAGCTGCGGCGGCCCGGAAAATCAAACAGGGTCACCGCCACTGCAGCGGCCGTGCCGACCAGTGCAGCGCCCACACCTACGCCGATGGCCAGCCACAGCGTGGTCCACAGATAGCCCGGTAGCACGGTCTGCGCCATTGAAGCGAGCACCGGCAGGGGCGCATTCGAATCAACGCCCGGCAACCAGGCACCGAGCAAAGCGAGCACAGGCAGGCACAGGACGCCAGCCAGGGCGAACAAGGGAAGGTGGCGCAAGGCCGCACGGACAGTGGGCAAGATGGGAATAAGTGGAGATGACAGCCTGCAGAACAGACACCATTCGGTACAACGGCAGGCAAATGAGAATTTTACGCATTCGCAAACATAAAATGCCTGCATGTATTTGACGCTCTCGAATCTGGATGTGCGCTACCCCGGTCAGACCCTGCCTGCGGTGCGGGGTGTCGGTCTGGGCCTACCAGCGGGGAGCATTGGCGTACTGATCGGGCCATCAGGCTGCGGCAAGACCACGCTGCTGCGCGCGGTTGCGGGGCTGGCCCCGGTGGAGCGGGGTGAGGTGCAACTGGGCGGAGCCTGTGTCAGCTGCCCCGGCCACAACGTGCCGCCGGAGGAGCGGCGCATCGGCATGGTGTTTCAGGACTACGCCCTGTTCCCCCACCTCAGCGTGGGCCGCAACATCGCATTTGGTCTGCACGGCGTGGCGCAGAACGTGCAGGCCGAGCGAATTTCGGAGGTGCTGGCGCTGGTTGGGCTGCCTGGCAGCGAAGGGCGCTATCCCCATGAACTATCTGGCGGTCAGCAGCAGCGCGTGGCCTTGGCACGCGCGCTTGCGCCGCGCCCCAAGCTGATGTTGCTCGATGAGCCCTTCTCCAACCTGGATGTGGGCCTGCGCGAACGCCTGGCGCATGAAATGCGCGGCATCTTGAAGGCCGCCGGTGCCACGGCTCTGTTTGTGACCCACGATCAGCTCGAGGCCTTTGCCATCGGAGATCTGATCGGCGTCATGCGAGATGGCACGCTGCACCAATGGGACGATGCGTACACGATCTATCACCGTCCCGCCACGCGCTTTGTTGCCAACTTCATCGGCCATGGCGTCTTTGCACCTGCGCAGTTGGAGCAAAGTGCGAGCGGTGTCGCGGTCCGGACGGCGCTCGGAACCCTGGAAAATCTGACCGATTGCCCGCTGCCGTCCTACTACGAAAATGGCGAGTGCGATGTACTGCTGCGGGCCGACGACATCGTGCACGACGACGAATCGCCGGTCCAGGCGCGCGTACTGCGCAAGGCATTTCGCGGCTCAGAATTTCTGTACACGCTGCAACTTGCCAATGGCCAGCAGTTGCAAGCCCATGTTCCCAGTCACCACGACCACGCGGTGGGGGAATGGATTGGCGTGCGCGTGCAGGCCGATCATGTCGTCACCTTTGCCCGCGAGCACGGTCCGGCCATTGCGTAAATCCACGCGCTCGCCTGGCGCTCTGGACCAACCTAAGGAAGCAGCCTGCGCCCTGTCAGCCGCTCATGCTCGGCTGCTGCAAAACGATCGGTCATGCCCGCAATAAAATCCGCCACCACGCGGGCACCATGGCCCGGTGGCGCTGCCGCAGCGCGGGCCGCGTAAGCAGGCTTCATGGCGTGCGGCGCGGCAAGGTATGCATCAAATAGCTCCCGTACCACTACCTGTGCCCGATCGGTGGTCTCCACAACCTGCGGATGCCGGTAGAGGTTGTCGAACAAAAACCGCTTGAGTGTCTGCGACCGCACCCGCATGTCCGGTCCAAAAGCCACCAGAGGGCCGGCGCGGCGCACGGCGTCCACATCGCCCGGTGCTGCGTCGGCAATGGCCTGCTGCGTCGCGGCAATCACGTCGTAGACCTGTGCACTGAGCATGCGACGAATGGCTTCGTAGAGCAGCCGGCGCTCGGTGGCAGGGGCGTCCAGCCCAGGAAACTCGTCAAGGGCCTCGCTGCGGTAGCGCGCAAACAGCGGTACCTCGGCCAGTTGCTCCTGCGTAATCAGCCCGGAGCGCACACCGTCATCAATGTCGTGCGCGTTGTAGGCAATTTCATCGGCCAGATTGGCCAGTTGCGCCTCCAGACTCGGCTGCTGGCGCAGCAGAAAGCGCGACGCGACGCCGCCCGGCTCTTGCACCTCAAGCAACTCGGCGTTGCTGCGGGAACAGTGTTTGAGAATGCCCTCCCGGGTTTCGTAGGTGAGGTTGAGTCCGGCAAATTGCGGGTAGCGCAGCTCCAGCCTATCCACCACACGCAGGCTCTGCAGGTTGTGCTCAAAGCCTCCGTGGTCTTGCATGCAGGTGTTGAGTGCATCTTGCCCGGCGTGGCCAAAGGGCGTGTGGCCCAGGTCGTGCGCCAGGGCAATGGCCTCCACCAGGTCTTCATTGAGGTGCAGCGAGCGCGCGACCGAGCGCGCCAGTTGCGCAACCTCAAGCGAATGCGTCAGCCGGGTGCGAAACAGATCTCCCTCATGATTGAGGAAAACCTGCGTCTTGTAGACCAGCCGACGAAAAGCCGAGGAATGGACAATCCGGTCGCGGTCACGCTGGTAGTCCGAGCGTGTCGGCGCTGGCGCTTCGGCGTGGCGCCGACCACGGCTGTCCGCCGCGTGGCAGGCATAGGGAGCCAGAGCCAGAATATCAGTCAAATAGGCCTCCAGCGCTTATCCCATAAGCGCTGACAGCTCCTGAAAACATAGCGATACATCCCATCCCATCCCAGGCTTGGCTCAGCTCCTTTCAAGCCGGTGCGCAGCATGTGTTCACCACCTCGCGCACCAAAGCGTCGGGCGCGGTTCGCAGCACAGCCTTGCCTGGGCCGTCGATCAGCACAAATCGGATTTCACCCGCTTGTGCCTTCTTGTCGACGCGCATCAGTTCCAGATACCGTCCTGCATTGTCGTTGGCGTCCAGCACCGGGGCCCGCACTGGCAGCCCGGCGCGTGCCACCAGCGCCCGAAGTCGCGCGCAAAAGGCGGCATCCACCAGTCCGAGCCGGTGCGAAAGCTCTGCCGCCATCAGCATGCCCGCGCCCACGCCTTCACCATGGAGCCACACCCCGTAGCCCATACCCGACTCGATGGCGTGGCCGAAGGTGTGGCCGAAGTTGAGAATCGCCCGCAGCCCGGCTTCGCGCTCGTCTGCGCCGACGACTGCCGCTTTGATCTCACAGCTGCGGCGCACCGCATGCGCCAATGCCACCCGATCGCACACGCGCAGCGCGTCGATATGGGCTTCCAGCCAAGCCATGAAGTCCATGTCGTAAATCGGGCCGTACTTGATGATTTCGGCCAGCCCCGCGCTGAGCTCGCGCGCAGGCAAAGTATCGAGCGTATCGAGATCGCAGACCACCAGCAACGGCTGGTGAAACGCACCAATCATGTTCTTGCCCAAGGGGTGATTGATGCCCGTCTTGCCCCCAACCGACGAATCCACCTGCGCCAACAACGTGGTGGGCACCTGCACAAAGGGTACGCCGCGCATGAAGCTGGCTGCTGCAAACCCAGTCATATCGCCCACCACGCCGCCTCCCAAGGCGAAGAGCACGGTATTGCGATCGCAGCCATGCTGGAGCAGAGCGTCAAAGATCAAATTCAGGGTTTGCCAGGTTTTGTGAGCTTCGCCATCCGGGAGCACCACGCGGTGAACCTGCGAATAGCTGGCAGCAAGGACGCTTTTCAGGCGCCCCGCGTAGAGTGGTGAGACCGTGGTGTTGGTAACGATCAACGCGCAATGTCCCTGGGGCAATGAAGCATAAGCCTCAGCCTCGGAAAATAGGTGTGTGCCTATGGCTATGGGATAACTGCGCTCAGCCAAACCGATGCGCACAATTTGCGGAGCGTCATTTTGCGTGGAGCGAGCTGGCAGTTCGGCAACCGCGGTTGCCGAGTCCACATCTGCGGATTCTGATGCAATGGTCATTTCGATCCGAGTGTAGAGCAGGCGGGCGGGGCCAGTGAGCCATCCATCCGCTGTAGGGAGGTCAAGGGTCTGTTGACGTTTCGTTCGATGGGGCTGGCTGGGTGGCCCCGCCCAGCGCCCCGGCGTTCAGGGCGCCTGCCAGCTCAAGCTGCATGACCACCATGTTGACCAGGGTAGCAACAGACGGCCGCCCAGTTTCGATGACGAAGTGCGCGGTTTCCCGATAGAGCGGGTCGCGTTGTGCGTAGAGGCTACGCAATTGCTGTAAGGGATCTTTGGTTTGCAGCAACGGCCGGGTAGTGTCATGCCGCAGGCGCCGGTAGATGTCGTCGGGCAAGGCGTGCAGGTAGACCACTTGCCCCCGCTCGCGCAGACGCATCCGCGTGGCGGGCCGCAGCACCGCACCGCCACCGGTGGAGAGCACGGCGCCGCCGCCTGTTCTCGTCAGATCGTCCAGCGTGGCTTCCTCTACGGCGCGGAAGGCTTCCTCCCCCTCGCGCTCGAAGAGTACCCTGATCGAGCAACCAATGCGCTCTTCGATGACACGGTCCGAATCGATGAAAACCGCACGCAGCCGCCGCGCAAGTTGCCGCCCGACCGTCGTCTTGCCACATCCGGGCATGCCGATGAGAGAAATCATGAGAAATGGGTGAGTACGTGATGGCACCGGCTGTCTGCCAAGCAACTTGATCCTGCCAGCGCCCCTACCGACCACGACGGACAAAGCGCCCAGTCGAGAACAAAAGAAACAGCCCCTTGGACATTATCCAAGGGGCTGTGATCGAAGCTCAAAAAAGGGGCAAGAACGGAACTAGGTGAATCCCCGCCCCGCCTTACACGTCAAGCGACCACGATCGAGACCTGCCTGCGCACCACCAGGGTGCCGCGTGTGGCCGTCACGATGAAGGTGTAGGTACCTGCCGTGGTTGGAGTACCCGAAATGGTTCCATCCGCCGCCAACGCAAGGCCTGGGGGCAGGTTGCCGGTGATGCTCCAGACGACGGGAACCGCAGGATCGCCAATCGAGAAGGAGAGCGTATGCGAATAACCGTCACCCACTGTTCCACCCGGCAAGGCGCACGGCGCACTGACGTCGCTGCTGCAGCCATCAATCGCCAATTCACCTTCGACCTTGATGGTCAGGTTTTTGCTCAATGATGCACCCGTATCGTCGGTCACAGTCACCACGACGTTGTAGCTGCCCTTCGCGGCGGTGGGAACCCCGGAAACGATGCCGTCACTGCTCAAATTGAGCCCGCTCGGTAGGGCACTGCTCGTCCAAGCATATGGCGGCAAGCCCCCCTGCGCGGTCAAAGCAAACGAGTATGCCATTCCATTCGTTACCGTCAGCGAAGTATCCGTGATCGAAAGAGGTACTGTACTAATGGCCTTGTTCACGCTGATCGCCATGAGTTGCATCACGGGGTCTTGCACGCCGTTGCTGACATTATTATCAAAACGATCTGCAGTCATTTCAAGAAGAATCACACCCGCAGTTGGGCCACTGGAGATCGAAAACAATCCTTCTCCACCAATGGTACTGATCTGTACTTCACTACCTGATTGCGCTCCAGCCAGCAAGCGCGCACCTGCAGAGGCACCGAATGGGCGGATACGCACTTTCAAATTAGCTCCCGAAGGGTTCGGGACCGGCTGGTTTGCATCATCCATCACTTTTGCACTGATCGCAACGCTTTTCGGTAAATTGAAAGTGTTGGTAGTAGTGCCCAGGTAACGGGGACCGCGCGTCGTCACGGTTACGCTAGCAGGTTTTCCGGTTGCCGCGCCCACTACGATATCAACGCTTGCACTGGAGACCAATTTGTCCGCTGGGTTAGTGACCGCACAGGTAATGCGCGCCGTACCAGCCTTGTCGCCAGCATGAAAATGGAACGAATTACCACCGGCATTAGAGCCAAGAACAATATTTCGATAAGCGCCAGGAACCTTTATCTTTCCTCCCTTCCCATCGTCTACCTCGACCATGTGCTCATCTTTGCCATCCAAGTAATACAACGCACCAGTGTCCAAGCCTCCGGCTACGTTGCAAGCGAAGGTGTCCTCCCCTCCCAAGATCGGCCGCCCCCCTTCCCGAGCTTCAACATAAAGAGTCGTCGTAAATGGAGAATAAGCGCTGATGTTCGCCATTTCGTTGGACAGATTGATCGGCAACTGTGTCTTATCTGCGCGCAATGAAATACTATAAGGCAGATCACTGCTTCCAGGGCTTCCCCCGCCGCCCCCGCACGCCGCTAATAGTGCAGACAGCGTCAATGCCGTCAATCCCATAAATTTGTTCACTTTTTACCTCTCTTTTACCAAAATTAGCGCGTTGGGCCGCGGTCAGAAATCACTTTGGGCGTGATGAAGACGAGCATTTCACGCTTTGTTGATTCTTTCGTCCTGCTCTTGAAGAGATTACCCATGACCGGGACATCGCCCAAGAAGGGGATTTTACTTTCTTGATTAGTCTCTTCCATTTCAAAGATGCCGCCGATAACTACCGTACCGCCGTTTTCTACCAAAATTTGGGTGACGATATGCTTGGTATCGATAGCAACCCCTTGCAAGGTGGTCTCACCGCGACTGTCTTTGTTGATATCAAGATCAAGAATGATATCGCCTTCGGGTGTAATCTGCGGTGTGACTTCCAACTTAAGCACAGCCTTTTTGAAAGCAATTGTGGTTGCTCCATTGGGTGCGGTGACGGAATACGGGTATTCCGTACCCTGCTCGATCAGTGCCTTTGTCTGGTCAGCGGTAATCACCCGGGGACTGGATACGATCTTGCCCTTGCCGTCTGCCTCAAGTGCCGAAAGCTCCAAGGTGAGGAATCGATTGGCAGCTGCATTGAAGATGGACAGCGCAAAGCTGCCTACCGCATCACCACCTGATAGCTGCGCAGGCAAGTTGACAAAGCTGCCGGTGGGGTCTGTCGTTCCACCAGCGCCGCTGCTGGCGACGCTATTGCTATAGCTGCTTCCAAACACCACCCGGTTGTCGCTGCCCAGGGCATAGCCACCCTGCCCGCCCCGATTTGCTCTCAGGTCACTTCCGCCCAGACGCACGCCGAGAGAACGCCCAAAGGAATCCCGTGCCTCCACGATGCGCGCTTCTATCAGTACCTGACGCACCGCGACATCCAAAGTAGCCAGCAACTTGCGTACCTCCTCGATTTTATTGCTCGTATCCGTTACGAACAGCTGATTCGTGCGTGGCTCGGCGATAGCGCTACCTCGCTCCGAAAGAAAGCGTGTGTTCGTCGCGCCCGTTGCACCGGCAGCGCTAGAAGTGAGCTGTGTGACCATATCCACAGCCTTAGCGTAATTGAGCTGAAATGCCTGC
Source organism: Simplicispira suum (assembly GCF_003008595.1). GTDB lineage: Bacteria > Pseudomonadota > Gammaproteobacteria > Burkholderiales > Burkholderiaceae_C > Simplicispira > Simplicispira suum. Next base: position 856,438 of record NZ_CP027669.1, read on the forward strand.
GTTTTAAGAGGTTCGAGCTTTTCGATCGCCAAAGCTGCCTCGAAATCCTTCTTTGTGCGATCGTCGATCTCGTCTTTGGGTGCAATCCAGAGGACCGTACCATTTTTACGCATTCCGAGACCTTTGGCGTCCATGATGATCTGCAAGGCCTGATCCCACGGAACGTCTTTAAGTCGCAAGGTGAGCGCTCCCGTTACCGTATCGGAAGTGACAATGTTGAAATTTGTGAAATCAGCAATTACTTGCAACAACGAACGTACTTCAATGTTCTGAAAGTTCAGGGAAAGCTTCTCTCCGGTATATCCCGGACCCTGACTAAGTTTCGTGAGATCGACCTTCTTCTGCCGAACTTCCACAACAAACTGATTATCGCTCTGGTAAGCGCTATGCTCCCACTCTCCGATCGGCTCAATGACCATATGTACGCGATCACCGTCTTCAGTGGTCGTGATTTTCTGTACCGGTGTTCCAAAATCGGTCACATCAAGTTTACGCCTCAACCCTTCAGCTAACGAAGAACGAAGAAAGTCAACCGTAAGGGTTTTGGCCTGTTGGCGCAGATCAACACCCACTTGGCTACTCGCAAGCGCTACCACGATGCGCCCGGACCCATCCGGGCCGCGGCGAAAATCAATATCTTTTATAGGCAAGACGTCCAAGCTACCAGATTCTGCGAAAACTTCAGTCTGCGCAGGTGTCGTTGCGCTTGATGCTACTGGCGCCAAAACGACCATTAAGGCGTCGCCTTGTAACTCCGCCCGATAGGCCGTTGCCTGCTTGAGGTTCAACACCACGCGAGAACGTCCGTCAGCCTGAACGACATTCACTGACTTCAGGTTGCCTTGATTAATTTCGACAAGCGATTTCCCCATCGCGTTCGACATTCCTGGAAAATCGAGTGCAATGCGTGCCGGCGATTGCGTCGCGAACCCAGTCGGCAGTGCCGGAAGTGGCTGCGTAAAATCGATTCGTAAAACCTCTGCCCCACCTTGCAGTGATCCAGTGACGGATTTAATGGCGCCTTGTGCAAGTACGAAAGTGGAAGCAAGTGCTGCCGCCGTGGCCAACACAAAACCTCGAATCAGGTTCTTCATTTTAAAATTCTTCCGCTTCATTTGGTGACCCCCTCTTGCAGCTCAAGCGATGCCATGCGTTCTATCCAGTCGCCCGTCGCGTCCTGCACGATTTCACGCAGCTGTATCGCAGTTTCCGTAATTTGTGTGATGCGCCCATAGTTGGGACCCAGATACTCTCCAATGCCCACTTGGTAGAGCAGATTGTCGACTTTCAGCAAGGCTGTTGGCTTTCCGGCCTTCATCAGGCTGCCCACCATTGCCATTGCGTCCAGCGGATAGGCTTCTAGCGGCTCTTTGCGACGAGCCAGCTCTGGAGCAATCAAAGCGGCGTTGGATGCCACCTGCGCTGAATCACGACGCAAAGCCTGGGTGAGACGTTGCGGGCTAAAAGGCTCAAGCTCGCCTTGAACAGCGTATTGCTGTGGCTGAAACTGCTTGGGCTCAGTGAGTGGTGTGACGTGCGGCTGGGCTTGCGCACGTTCCTGCGCCATCCAGTCCCTCAGTTCTGCCTCGCCAGATGAGTCGCAACCCAGAAGAAGCGCCACCGCAAAACCTAAATACGCAGCATGACTTAGCTTCATTTCGGAGCCCCCTGAACTGCCTTGCGCTGTGCTTCGATTTCATCCGCATCCAGATAGCGGAAGGTTCGCGCAGTCGCATCCATGATCAGGTTTGGCCCACCTTTGTCTCCCGCAGTTATTGCTATATCGTTCAGTGTCACGATTCGGGACAGATTCGCGATATCGGCAGCAAAAGCCCCCATGTCGTGGTATTTACCGGTGACCCGAACAGCGATTGGAAGTTCCGCATAGTAGTCGCGAACGATCACTTGCCCTGGACGGAAAAGTTCAAACTGCAAGCTTCTTCCGATACCCGCCTGGTTAATATCAGAAAGCAAGGCAGCCATTTCCGCTTTGCTTGGAAGCTGTTTTTCGAGTTGTATGACGTATTGCTGGATCTGTTCACGCTGTTTCTTGAGCAAATCCAAACTGACAGCTTTGTTCAATTTGGTCTGATAATCTTGCCGCAGCGTCACTTCCGTTGCGCGCTCAGCGTCGAGTGCATCGCGGTAGTCCGTCAGCTTTACGTACCAAAGGCCGAAAGCTACTGCGGCAGCAATGAAAATACATAGCAAATAGCGCGGCAATGGTGGCCAAAGGGAAGGATCTTTGGTATCGAGATTACGAAACTGACGCTGCAAAGAATCTTGCAGCGCCGCTGTATCTATGGAGTTTTTTTGCTTTTTGGCCATGACTCAGTTTCCGGCCGAAGGTGCACCTACAGCACCGTCTTCGGTTTTCTTTGCATCGCTAGACCGCTTCAAAGTAAAATGCAAATTGAATGCGGATACACGTCGCTCATCACGCGGAGTCAACGCAACTTTGGCAGCCGTAATTTCCACCAATTCCGGCTTGGAAAGCCACGGCGTATTGTTTGACAGGTTGCGCAGCAATTCAGAAACTCGTTCGTTCGACTGCGCCATACCCTGCAGTGCAATTTGCTGATTGGTTTGCTTTAATGCGGTAACGTAAACACCGTCAGGCAACTGCTTGACCAACTCACTCAACAAATGCACAGGAAGATTGCGATCGGCCTGCAAATCCTCGACCGCTTTCTGTCGAGCACGCAGAGAAGCGATTTCCTCTTCTATACCAGCGATTTCCTTGATCTGATTTTCAAGTATCGTGATCTCACTTTGCAGAAAGCTGTTTCTGGCTTGCTGCTGCTCAATCATCATTTGAAACCACCAATAGATCAGACCAGCGATTAACAAGCCCACGAGAAACGACGCAAACATCGTGGCTTGGAAGGCTTCACGGCGGCGCTTGCGCGCCACTTCCCGATGCGGGAGCAGATTAATGAGAATCACTGCATGAACCTCCGCATCGCAAGGCCACAGGACGTGAGATAGGACGGAGCTTCCCGAACCATCTTCTTGATGCGCACATTGCTCGACATTTCCATACCTTCAAACGGATTGACGACGCTGCATGGAAAACCCGTATGCTGCGTCACCGCCTCTGGCAGACCCTGCAAGGGAGAAGATCCCCCGGCCAGAAGGATTCGGTCGACACGATTGTGCGGCGTGCTGGTGAAGAAAAACTGCAATGCCCGCCCGATCTCCTGCGCCATGCTTTCGACAAAAGGCCGCAGAACTGCGCTTGCGTAGTCTTCTGGCAGGTCGCCACTGCGTTTTTTGTTCTCGGCTTCCTCCACCGAGAAACCATACTGCCTGACGATGAGCTGCGTAAGTTGTGCGCCGCCAAATGCTTGATCGCGGTCGTAGAGAACTTCGTCATTGCGAATGACTTGCATACTCGTCGTCAAGGCGCCCACCTCAAACAGGGCGACCATGGAGTCGACACCTTTATTGGGCAAGGCCTCAATGAGGCGACTTGCCGCCAGGCGCGAAGCATAGGACTCGACATCCAGAATGACTGCCTTGAGCCCCGCCGCTTCAGCCAGACCCTGACGATCTTGAACTTTTTCTCGACGCGACGCCGCGATCAACACGTCGACGTCGCCCGGAGCGTTCTTGCTCGGGCCCATCACGCAGAAATCGAGGCTCACCTCATCGAGCGAAAAGGGAATGTACTGGTTGGCTTCCGACTCAACCTGCACCTCCAGCTCCTGATCCGTCATGCCGGCAGGCAGCGAGATTTTCTTGGTGATGACAGCGGACGGGGGCAGCGCAAGCGCGACCTGCTTGGTACGCGTCCCGCTCTTTTTCACGACGCGTTTGAGGGCGTCGGCCACCTCATCAAATTTCTCGATGTTGCCGTCTGTGATCCAGCCACGCTCAAGGGGCTCGATCGCACAGCGCTCAAGAACCCAGGCACCCGATTTGTCACGCCCTAGCTCAACCAACTTTACGCTGGAAGAACTGATGTCAATGCCCAGCAGCGGCGCAGACTGGCGACCGAACAAGGATCCCGTAGAGATCAAGATGCCCCCTTGTAGTTGTGAATGTGAGACAACAAAACTTCACATTTCACATGAATGCTAGCAGTAAGATACTTCTCCGGCAAAGAGTTTTCCGGTTGTCGCAACTCTGGAACGTTGTCAAAAGCAGACGGAACAGCAGGCTTTGCCGCTCGACTGAATCTGCTTTTTCCGGGCAGATGCACAAAACATCCCTCCACCGGTTTGCAATGCGCGCCATCCCGCGTGACCGGATTTTTATAATGCCGGCTCATTTCATGCCGGAGCGATATGCCGCCGTCCAACCCCAAAGCCCCCTCATCCCCCACGTCAAAAAAGACATCGCCACCTCCTGCTTCTTGGTGGAAATGGCCTCTGCGCATTCTGATGTGGCTGCTCGGCCTGGCCGCAGCCGGCGCTCTGGCCTTGGCCCTGGTGATAGCAGTTGCCTTGGCTTTTGCCTATCCCAATCTTCCCGATATCTCCGACTTGGCGGACTATCGTCCCAAGCTTCCGTTGCGCGTCTATTCCTCCGAGGGGGCACTTCTCGGTGAATTCGGGGAAGAACGCCGCAACCTCACCCCGATTGCCGAGATCCCGAAGGTGATGACAGATGCTGTCTTGGCCATCGAAGACACGCGCTTCTTCGAACATGGTGGTGTGGACTACAAAGGCATGGTTCGGGCGATGCTGGCCAACCTTGGAAGGATCAAAAGCCAGGGCGCCTCGACCATCACAATGCAGGTGGCACGCAACGTATATCTCTCCTCCGAAAAGACATTTACCCGCAAAATTTACGAAATATTACTTACTTTCAAACTGGAGCACCTGCTTTCAAAGAATCAGATTCTTGAGGTTTACATGAATCAGATTTATCTGGGCAACCGTGCATATGGATTTGCAGCGGCCTCGGAAGCCTACTTTGGCAAGCCTTTGAAATCGATTTCCATCGCGGAAGCAGCCATGCTCGCCGGTCTGCCCAAGGCGCCTTCGAGGTACAACCCCATCAGCAACCCCAAGCGCGCGCGCATTCGCCAGCAATACATCATCGACCGGATGGAGGAAAATGGCTTCATTACTGCAGCGCAGGCGGCGGAGGCGCGCAAGGAGTCCATCCATATCCACACCGGACAGGACGACACACGGGTGCATGCAGAGTTCGTCGCCGAAATGGCTCGCCAACTTATTTTCGCGCAGTACGGAGCCGAGGCATACACGCGCGGGCTGAACGTGTACACGACCCTCAGCGCCAGCGACCAGGAAGCTGCCTACAGCGCCCTGCGCCGCGGCATCATGAACTTTGAGCGGCGCCAGCATTACCGTGGTCCCGAGCAGTTCATTGAATTGCCCACAGACCCCAAAGACATCGACGACGCCATTGATGACGTGCTGGCCGACCATCCGGACAATGGCGATGTGCTTTCTGCGGTGGTACTGGAAGTGAGCAAGCGAAAGCTGATTGCTGTTCGGGGCAACGGGGACACCATCGAAGTTACCGGCGACGGGCTCAAGCCTGTTCAATCGGGTCTGAGCGACAAGGCGCCGCCCAACATCAAGTTGCGACGTGGCGCGGTCATCCGCGTAGCGCGCACCGACAAGGAGGGCTGGGAAGTGACCCAACTGCCTGAAGTGGAGGGCGCGTTTGTTGCACTTGATCCACGCAGTGGCGCCATCAAAGCACTGGTGGGGGGCTTTGACTTCAACAAGAACAAGTTCAACCACGTGACACAGGCCTGGCGCCAACCAGGGTCGAGCTTCAAGCCCTTCATCTATTCTGCAGCATTGGAAAAAGGCTTCACCCCGGCCACCGTGATCAACGACGGACCCTTGTTCTTCGATTCCGGGTTCACCGGCGGCCAACCGTGGGAGCCCAAAAACTACGATGGGAAGTTCGATGGCCCGATGACCATGCGTTCCGCCTTGGCGCGCTCGAAGAACATGGTGTCGATTCGAATCCTGCAGGCCATCGGTACGCGCTACGGCCAGGAATGGGCCACGCGTTTTGGTTTCGATGCGGAAAAGCACCCCGCCTACCTGACCATGGCGCTCGGCGCGGGTTCGGTGACCCCGATGCAAATGGCAGTGGCGTACTCGGTGTTTGCCAATGGTGGTTTTCGCGTCAATCCCTGGCTCATTGCCAAGGTAACAGACTTCAAGGGCCGAACCATCTCAGAAACCACGCCGGTTCCCACGGAGCAGAACCCGCGTGCCATCGATGCACGCAACGCCTTCGTCATGGACAGCCTGCTCAACGAAGTGACCCGCAGTGGCACCGCAGCTCGGGCCCAGGCCACCTTGAAGCGCCCTGACTTGTATGGCAAAACCGGAACCACCAACGACGCCTGGGACGCCTGGTTTGCAGGCTTCCAGCCGACCCTCGCAGCGATCACCTGGATCGGCTACGACACCCCGCGCAACCTGGGCAGCCGGGAAACCGGCGGTGGGCTAAGCCTGCCGATCTGGATCAGCTTTATGGATCGGGCGCTCAAGGGCGTCCCTGTCATGGAGCCCACCGTACCGCCCGGCGTCGTCAATGTCGGCGGTGAATGGTTCTACGACGAATACGCCCGCAACACCGGCGTTGCCAGTGTGGGGCTGGACGATCGCGGAGCCGGTTCGATCTTGGCGCCGCAAGAGGCGCCAGCGCCCGAGGAGCGCAGCAAAATCCTGGACCTGTTCCGCAATTGACGTTTCACAATGTGGGCGCGCCGCCGAGCGCGCTGGCCTCAATCGTGAAAACGCAACACCAATCCCGATTGCTCACTGGCGTCGCGGCTGAGTGCACCAAAGAATTCGCCCGCGCCCTTGGTGTCCTGCCAAGCCACGCCATCGAAGCGGTAGTGGTAGCCACCGGAGCGCGATGCCATCCAGATCTCGTGCAGCGGCCTCTGCTGGTTGACAACGATCTGGCTGCCATTGGCGAACACCAGCGTGATCAGCCCGCCGCTGCGCTGGCTGTCGATGTCGGCATCGGTGGCCACGTTGATACGGTCCACACATTGCTCGATGGCCAGCAGCAATTGCTCGGCGCGATCCGCGTATTCCAGGTCGGTCATTACAATTTCCGCATGTTGATATTGATAGCCCGGCAAATTCTAGTCAGGACGCTAGTCCTTGCTGCCAGCGGGGCGGTGCTCGCCGCCTGCGGGCAGCGTGGGCCGCTGTACCTGCCGAGCGAACCGGCGGCCAGCCAGCGCGCCAGTCTGCCCCAGACCCTTCTTCCAGCCGCCGTGTCGGCTCCTCCGCCTCGCTCCCCTGCTTCTTCGCCCCCATGACACCCTCCAAGCTTCCCGGCCGCCCCCACATCGCTTACCAGGGTGACAACCTGTTCATTGAGGCCTGCTCTGTTGGTGACCTGGCCCGCACCCATGGCACGCCGTTGTTCGCATATTCGCAGGCGTCGATGGCGGATGCATTGCAAGCCTATCGCAGTGGTTTCTCGGGCCGCAAACTGCATGTTTGCTACGCAATGAAGGCCAATTCCTCTTTGGCTCTCCTGCAATTTTTCGCCCGCCAGGGCTGTGGCTTCGACATCGTTTCCGGCGGCGAGCTGGCACGCGTATTGGCGGCGGGCGGTGATCCCTCCAAGGTCATTTTCTCGGGTGTGGGCAAGACGCGCCCCGAAATGCTGCAGGCGCTGGAAGCCGGCATCTTGTGCTTCAACGTCGAGAGCGAGGCCGAACTCGAAGTGCTCAGCGAAGTTGCCTCCCACAGCGGCCACACGGCGCGCGTGAGCATCCGCGTCAACCCCAATGTGGACCCCAAAACGCATCCCTACATTTCCACCGGACTCAAGGGCAACAAATTTGGTATCGCGCACGAGCGAACCCTGGCAGCGTACCGCCGCGCCGTGCAGCTGCCGGGACTGCATGTGTCTGGGATTGACTTTCACATCGGCTCGCAGATCACCGACTCCAGGCCTTTTGCCGATGCGGTGGACCGCCTGCTCGATCTTGTGGAGCAGATCGAGGCCGACGGCATAGCCATTGAGCACCTCGATTTCGGTGGTGGCCTGGGCATTGACTACGCCGGCGACACTCCGCCTGCGGCCGACGTGCTGTGGCAGGAACTGCTGGCCAAGCTCGACGCGCGCGGTTTTGGGGATCGCCAGTTCATCATCGAGCCCGGTCGCTCGCTCGTGGGCAACGCCGGTCTGTGCGTGACCGAAGTGCTTTACCTCAAGCCGGGCGAAGAAAAAAACTTCTGCATCGTCGACGCTGCGATGAACGACTTGCCGCGCCCAGCCATGTACCAGGCGTTTCATGCCATTGTTCCAGTGCACCGCAGCGCCGCTGAAACAAGTACCTACGACGTTGTGGGCCCAGTGTGCGAAAGCGGCGACTGGCTGGGGCGCGACCGCGAGCTGGCGGTGCAGCCAGGCGATCGGCTGGCTGTGCTGTCTGCTGGCGCGTACTGCATGTCTATGGCCAGCAACTACAACACGCGCGGCCGCGCGGCCGAGGTGCTGGTGGATGGGGCCGAGGCCCATTTGATTCGTGTGCGCGAAACGCCGCAAGACATGATGCGCGCCGAGCGGCTGCTCACAGACTGAGCAGCACCGCGCCTTGTTCGAGCAGAAATTATTGCTCAAATAGGGTTCTAGCGCTTATTTCATAAGCGTTGGATGCTATCTTTTTTGCAGTGCTGCCGCATTTCCCACCTTTGTCCGTGCGGGGCGCTGCGCACTTAGGCGACGCTTGCGCAGCGCCTCCCAGACCCGCCAGCCGAGCAGGCTGGCAAGAATGACCCCGTACACCGCGACCTCGGAAAAATTGTTTTTCCCGGCGCGCATCCAGTAAAAGTGCAGGATGGCGAGCGCTGCCACCACATACACGCTTTGATGCAAGCGACGCCAGCGCGCCGCGCCCAGCGCCTTGATGGCACGGTTGAACGAGGTGGCCGCCATCAGCGCCAGCAGAAGGCCCGCAAGGGATCCCACCAGAATGAAAGGCCGCTTGGCAATGTCCTTGGCTATTTCGGCCACCTCAAAGCCCATGTCGAACGCGACATAGGACAGAAGATGCATCAGCGCATAAAACGCCACAAACAAACCCAGCATGCGGCGAAAACGCGCCAGGGCCGGCGTTCCCGTCATCACCCGCAACGGCGTGACTGCCAACACAATGCATAGAAAGCGCAGCGTCCAGTCGCCCAGGCCACGAATCAAGGCCTCGGCGGGGTTGGCGCCCAGCTGATCGGCGGCAGCGGCATAGAACAACCAGGCAAACGGGAGCAGGCACAGCACGAACACCAACGGCTTGGCGGCGCGGTGCATGAGAAGCTTTTTCATGGCGAACGCGAAGCAAGCAAAGAAGTGGTGCCTAGAAGTTCTTTTTCAGATCCATACCGGCATACAACTGCCCGACCTGCGCTTCGTAGCCATTGAACATGAGGGTCTTGTGGCGCTTGGCAAACAAGCCGCCCTCGCCAATGCGCCGCTCGGTGGCCTGACTCCAGCGCGGATGGTCCACTTCAGGGTTCACATTCGAATAAAACCCGTATTCCTGCGCCGCAGCCTTGTTCCACGCGGTAGCGGGCTCCTTGTCGGTAAAACGGATCTTGACCAGGCTTTTCGCACTCTTGAAGCCGTACTTCCACGGCACCACGATGCGCACCGGCGCGCCATTCTGCTTCGGCAGCACCTCGCCGTACATGCCAAAGCTGAGCAGCGTCAGTGGGTGCATGGCTTCGTCCAGGCGCAGGCCTTCCACGTAGGGCCATTCGAGTACCCGCGAGCTGACACCGGGCATGGTGGCCTTGTCCGCCAGGGTTACGAATTCCACGTATTTGGCACTGCCCAGCGGCTCAACGCGCTGAATCAGCGCCGACAGCGAGTAGCCCACCCATGGAATGACCATGGACCAGCCTTCAACGCAGCGCAAGCGGTAAATACGATCTTCCTGGGCCGAGAGCTTGAGCAAATCCTCCAAACCGTACTTGCCCGCTTTTTTAACCAATCCCTCGATCTCCACCGTCCAGGGCGTGGTTTTCAAGGTGCCGGCATTGCGTGCGGGATCGGCCTTGTCGGTGCCAAACTCATAGAAGTTGTTGTAGCTGGTGGCGTCCTCATACGGCGTGAGCTTTTCCATGGTCATGGCGCCCGGTACCTTGGAGGGCATCCCCGCCAAAGGCGCGAGCTTGCCGGCGCGTTCGGTAGCGGCCAGGGCATTGCGCCCTGCCCACGCGGCAAGCGTGCCTCCGGCTGCGCCCGCCGCGACCAGGCGCAGAAGATTGCGACGGTCTTCATAGACCGCGCGCGAGGTGATTTCTGAAGCCAGAGGATGGACAAACCCGTTGTCGCGGTGAAAAAAATGCATGGCGAAACTCCTGTTGGCAGAAATGGGAACCATTTCTTGTTTGCATCCGACGCCCTCCAAGGATCACAACGCCGAATCGCAATTTTTCAATGAATGCTCACTGAATAGTTCGCAGGGCATCCATCCCAGGTTACAGCCTGGAAGACATTTTTCGTGTCAGCCGACGCCGGAAGCGGCGCTTGCCCTGCCCGCTCCAACAATACGCAGCCGGATCACAACTGGATTCAAAGCTCGCCGTAGCTGTGCAAACCGCTGAGGAACATGTTGACGCCCAGGAAGGCAAAGGTGGTGACCACCAGGCCTACCAATGCCCACCAGGCCGATACTGTGCCGCGCAGACCCTTCATCATGCGCATGTGCAGCCAGGCAGCGTAGTTGAGCCAGACGATCAAAGCCCAGGTTTCCTTGGGGTCCCAGCTCCAGTAACCACCCCAGGCTTCGGCCGCCCAGAGCGCGCCCAGCACCGTGGCGATAGTGAAGAACGCAAAGCCGACCGCAATCGACTTGTACATCAGGTCGTCGAGCAGCTCGAGTGGCGGCAGCTTGGCGGCGATATGCCGGCGACCATACAAAATGCCGCCGACGGCCAATACCGAAAGGCCGAAATACACCATCCAGAATCCGCTCCCTGCTGCACCGGCGGAGGGACGGAACACGATAGGTTCGAAGCACAGCACCAAGCCCAGAATGCCCAGCGGCGCGAGTCGCGTCCAGCTGGTTTCCGTCGCCTGTTGCTTGATAAGGTAGGCAAACGCCACCATCGCAGAGAGCGCAAAAGTACCATAGCCAATGAAGTTGGCCGGCACGTGCAGCTTCATCCACCAGCTCTTGAGCGCCGGAACCAGCGGCTGGATCTCCTGCGCCTCACGCGCTACGGTGTACCAGAGCAAGAAGCCGACCGACGCACTCACCACCAGCATCACGAAGGCACCCAGTGCCCGCGTGCGGTAATGCTCTTCGAAATACAAATAGAAAAGCGCCGTCATCCACGCGAACATCACAAACACTTCGTAGAGGTTGCTCACCGGGATGTGCCCGACATCCGCGCCCACCAGATAGCTTTCGTACCAGCGCACCATGCTGCCGATGAGCGCCATTCCCACCGCGACCCAAGCCAGGCGGGAGCCGAGCATCGACATGGTCGCCCCTTCTCCGCGCGAGGCCATGCCAATCCAGTAGAACGCCGTGCTCATGAAGAACAGCATGCTCATCCACAGAATGGCCGATTGGCTGGAGAGAAAGTATTTGAGCCAGAAGACCGATTCCGCACGCGCCAGTTGGCCTTGACCGTCCACCTGATACAAGGCGATACCCAGCAACGCCGCCCCGGCCACTACCAGCATCAGCGCACGCAGCGGTCGCCAAAACCAGCCCAGCGCGATCAACGAAGGAATCGCCGCCAGCAAAATGCCCTTTTCATACACGTCCATGAAGGACGCGTAGCGCTGGAAGGCGAACAGACCGCCGCCCACGACCAGCGCAGCAAACAACCAGTCGAACGCGCTGCGCCGGGAAAATTGGCCCTCGTTGAGGGTAACCGTGGTGTTGGCGGTGGTGACCGTGTTCATGTCTTGCCTCCTGTGGGGGCTACCCCAATGAGTTTGTCCGTAAGCTGGGCGAACTCGCGATCGCCGTCCATGGTCTTGCGATTGGTCGAAAGCGCCATCATCGCCCGGCTGCCGGCGCCGTCAGGCACCAGCCACACCCAAAGCCGCCGCTCGCGAATGAAGAGCATCGAGAAGACACCCAGAATCAACAGGGCGCAGCCCAGATAGACCACTTTTTTTCCAGGGGCACGCGCCACCTGGAAGACGCTGGCCTGCACCTGCGTGAAATCCTTAAGGGCAAACACGAGCGGCGCCGGGTAGGCTTGCACGTCACTGAGCGCCATCACAGCCTGCGTCATGAAACCGAGCGTGTCGGCGTCTGCCTTGAGTGGCGCCAGTCCGGCACGCTCGCGCGTGATCTGCGCCAGCTCGAACAAGGTGCCGTTGAGAATACGCACCAGCACCTCGCCCGCCCGCGCGCGCTCAGCCTCGGGCACGTTGTCTTCCATGAACTGGGCAATAGCGGGCAGGCCGCCATCGAACTTGCCATTCACCATGCCCTGCGGCGCGCCGGAGCCGGCAAACAAGCTGAGCGCTCGCTCGGCCGACTGCTGCAACTGCGCAGCAAGTTCAACGCGGCCTGGCTCCACAGCCTGCTTGGCATAGCGTGCCACCGCAGCCTGGCGGGCCTGCGGGTCTGCCAGCGCCTGGCGCAGGCGCACGAAACCGTCGAGGCTGCCACTGTCGTCTGCCGGAGCGCGCAAATACCGGAAGGGCTCGGAGGGGTTCTCGCGCACGCCAAGCAAAAACACCGGCACGCCGCCTTCGCCCAAGTCCACCGGCAGCATGTAGTTGTTGTATTCACGCGCCTGACCAGAGGCGTCGCGCAGCTTGTAGCCAATGCTCGGGCCGACGTTGCGCAGCTCTTTGGACTTGACCGTGTTGTTGGCGGCGCCCAGGTGCGAATCGAGCGTGCTGCGCAGATTCACCTTGCGCACATCGGCGCCGGAACCGCTGGCGCCATCGCCATCGGCCCCAAAGTTCTCGACGTTGATGGTGCGCAGACCGGTGAATTCCAGCGTCAGCGCGCGTTCGCCCACGCCCTCGACAATTTGCGACTTGCCGCCAATGACGCCCTCGATCTCGAACGGTTTCCCGCCGATGCCAAGCGGCATAGCGGTCAGCTGGACGCGCGAGCCACCGTCATCGAAGCTCGATTGATAGATCTCGATGCCTTTGAAATTGGCCGGATGGTTCACTTCGATGCGCGCGGCAGTCGCCTCTCCGGTCTCGCGGTCGTGCAGCACCACGTCGCTGGCGAACAGCTTGGGCATGCCGGTGGAATAGTATTCAACAACGAATTTTTTCAGCTCCAGCGAGAACGGGAGCGGCTGCAGCAGGATGCCGTCCGACTGGCTCAGAATCGCCGTGCTGGCCTGCGTGCCCTCAGTGACCACCAAGTTGCCGCGGTAGGCCGGGTTGCGATCACTCAACCAATGCTTCGGACTGACCTCGGAGATCAGACCGCCGCCCGCGTAAGGGGCTTTTCCGCCCAGCCACATCTGCGCACGCACGATCATGTCGCCGTCGAGCAGACCACCCAGGCACACCAGCACGATGGCGCTGTGCGCGGCGATGTAGCCAATTTTGTTGGCCGCGCCTGCCTTGGCCGCCACCATCCAGCCAGTGCCGGGGCCGGCAGCGGTGTCGCGTTGCTGCAATTTCACTTTCCAGCCGCCGCCCACGAGCATGCCGCCAATGCGCTGGGCCTCTGCGGCGCTGTCGCCGCCTAGCTGGGCCTCGGCCTTGTGGTGAAAGGAGCGCAGGTTCTGCTCGCGAATATTTTCTTTGTAGGTCTTCAGATCCGTGATGATCTTGGGCGTGTTGCGGGCGATGCACAGCGACGTGCTGGTCACAAGAAACGCCAGAATCAGCAAAAACCACCAGGCGCTGTAGACCGCGTTGAGCTGCAGCGCAAGAAACGCCTCGGCCCAGAAAGGCCCGAACTGGTTGACGTAGTTGACGATCGGCTCGTGCTGCTTGAGTACGGTGCCAATGACCGAGGCAATGCAGATGACCGTCAACAGCGCAATCGCGAAGCGCATCGACGAGAGCAGCTCGACGGCGCGGCGCAGCGGCTGCGGCGCACTTTGGATGCGAACGCCTTGGGTGGTATCAGACATGAGAGGGGGAGTATGCAGCGCCAAGTGAAAACGGGCGGCTCCACCGTGAAGATGGACCCGCCCGCATTGGGGTTAGTTGCCTGCCAATGGTTCCCGGCGCGCGGCTGGGAGCCAATCAAATTCAGCGCAGGCCGGCAATGTAGTCGGATACAGCGCGGATCTCGCGGTCGTTGAGCTTGGCGGCCACGCCAGTCATTTGCGCGCTATTGAGGCGCACGCCGTCGCGGAAAGCCTTGAGCTGGGCAACGGTGTAATCGGCGTGCTGGCCGGACAGGCGCGGGTACTGCGAGGGAATACCAGCACCGTTCGGGCTGTGGCAGCTGGCACAGGCGGCAATGTTGCGGTCGGCAATGCCACCGCGGTAGATGCGCTCGCCCAGTGCGACCAGGTCTTTGTCCTTGGCGAAGCCTTCCTTGGCAGGCTGCGCGGCCAACCACCAGCCGACGTTCTTCATGTCCTCGTCGGACAGCATGGAGGCAAAGCCCTGCATGATGGCGCTGGCGCGCTTGCCCGACTTGAATTCCTGCAATTGCTTGACCAGGTATTCCGGGTGCTGCTGCGCCAACTTGGGGTTTTCGGGAATCATCGAGTTGCCGTCCGCCGCGTGGCAGGCAACGCAGACCTGCGAATAGCTCGCTTCGCCCTTGGCCAGGTCGAGCTTGGCGGCCGGCGCCGGTGCATCTGCCGCCAGGGCAGAAAAAGCGGGGGCTGCCAGCGCGGCAGCCATGAACAGGGAGGCGAGCAACTTCATGACGGGGGACTTTGTTAGGTAGCGCGAAACCGGGCGATTCTACAATGCCGCTCCAACCCCACCGGCACCCTTCATGACCGTTTCTGATCCTGCACAAAGTGTTGGCTCCCTTTTGCCCGCCGCCGACGCCAAAAGTGCGATGGGCTGGATGCACACTGCCCGCTTCCTTACCACGGCGGCCCAGCTGCACCAGTTGCCCACCGTGGAGGTGCCCGAAATCGCCTTCGTCGGGCGCTCCAACGCGGGCAAGTCCTCGTGCATCAACACCCTGACGCAGCAAAAGCAGCTCGCATTTGCCTCCAAGAAGCCAGGGCGCACCCAACACATCAACCTGTTCTCTCTGGGACGCCAGAACCTGACCGACGCGGTGCTGGCCGACTTGCCCGGCTACGGCTACGCGGCAGTGTCGCGCTCCGACAAGATGCGCTGGCAACAGGTGATGGTGAACTACCTGGTGCACCGGGAGAGCCTCACCGGCATCGTGCTGCTGTGCGACCCGCGCCTGGGCATCACCGGTCTCGATGAAGCGCTGCTGGAGGTGGTTCGCCCACGCGTGGAAGACGGCTTGAAGTTTCTGGTCCTGCTCACCAAAGCCGACAAGCTGACCCGCGCCGAGCAGACCAAGGCGCTGTCGATTGCGCGACTGCAAACCGGCGGCGGCGAGGTCAGGATGTTCTCTGCGCTGAAAAAGCAGGGCGTGGACGAGGCCGCGCTGCTGCTGTGGCAATGGGCGCACCCCGAGGCGCAGGCCGCGCCGGACGCATCGGCCTGAAGCCACCTAAATTTCAAGCCAAATTGGCCTCTAGCGCTTACCCTATAAGCGTAGAAAGCTCATATTTCAGGAGCATTTGTGATCTCAAGGCGCAGCATTTCCCTGCCGCACGGCATCACGCTCGATGGCCGCGTCAGCGGCGATCCGGCGCGACCGGTCCTTTTGTTTCTGCACGGCTTCCCCGAGGGCGCCTTCATCTGGGACGCGCAGCTGGCGCACTTTTCCCAACCCGAGCATGGCGGCTACTACTGCGTGGCGCCCTATCTGCGTGGCTTTGGCGCCTCCAGCAGCCCGCTGGACGCCGAGGCCTACCGCCCGCGCCACCTGGTGCAGGACATCGATGCGCTGATCGCAGCCCTGTGCCCGAACGGCGCGGTGGAATGCCTCATCGCGCACGACTGGGGCGGCGCCCTGGCCTGGAACCTCGCCAACCAGCAGCCCGAGCGCATGCGGCGCCTGATGATCATCAATTCGCCCCACCCCGGCGCCTTTGTGCGCGAACTGCAACACAACGCTGCCCAGCAAGCGGCCAGCCAGTACATGCATTTCCTGCGCCGGGACGATGCCGAAGCCTTGCTCGCCGAGGACGATTTTCACCGCCTGTTCGGTTTTTTCAGCAACACCGCCAGCGAGCCGCCGGCCTGGCTCACCGAGGAGGAGCGCGCCAAATACCGCGCCCTGTGGCAGCAGGGCCTGCACGGCGCCTGCAACTACTACCGCGCCACGCCCCTGCGCCCACCGCGCGCCGGTGACGTAGGAGCGCGGGCAGTGCAGATGCCAGACAGCATGTGCAGCATCAAGGTAGCAACGCGGGTGCTCTGGGGCAGCGACGACTTCGCCTTGTTGCCCAGCCTTCTGGAGGGGCTGGACGCATGGATTCCAGATTTGGACATCCGCCAGATTCCCCAGGCCTCGCACTGGCTGGTGCACGAGCAGCCGGAGTGCGTGACTGCAGAGTTGGCGGATTTTTTGCAATCAAAATAATAGCTTAAAGCGCTTTGTAGATAAGCGCTACAGGCTATTTTCTTTGATTTTTTGCTCCTGATGCGCGGGCAAGGGCCAAGCATCAATAGATGCTCGGCTCACCCTCGGGCCGCGTCTTGAAGCGTTTGTGCACCCAGTAGTACTGGCCGGGCTCGGGCGCAATCCATTGCTCCAGCCTGCGGTTCATCTCGGCCGTGTCGGCCTCCAGATCGTCCGTCGGGTAATGCTCCCACGCCGGGGTGATCTCGGCCACATAGCCACCCGGCACCAGCCGCGTCGCCATGCCGATGACCTTGGCGCGCCCCAGCCGGGCAAAACGCGAAAGAGAAGGCACGGTGGCAGCAGGCACGCCGAAAAAGGGGACGAAAAGCGAGTCGTTGCGGCCGAAGTCCATATCGGCCAGCAGGTACAGCAGACCGCCCTTGCGCAGGTTCGACAGGATCGGCTTCACGCCGTCCTTGCGGTTGAGCATGCGCACGTCGCCAAAGCGCTGGCGGCCATTGCGAAACCAGGCGTCCACGGCGGGGTTGGGGTGCGTCGAAAAGATCGAGGTAAAAGCACGCGGCGTGTGCAGGGTGAGCGCTGAGCCGCCTGCGTCCATGCCGTAGAAGTGCGGCGCGAAGATGATGGTGGGCGCGTCCCCCTCCAGCTCCTCCAGCGCCCCCGTCAGGCGCACGCGGCTGAGCACCGTCTCGCGCGGGGCAAACCACAGCCAGCTGCGGTCCAGCCACGATTGGCAAAACAGCACAAAACTCTGGCGCGCCCAGCGCCGGCGCGTGCGCGCCGCTTCGTGCGGAAAACACAGTTCCAGGTTGCGCAGCGCCACGCGCCGGCGCGGCGCTGCCAGCACAAACAGCACCTCGCCAATCAGCCATCCCAGCGCGCGCAGCAGCGGCAGCGGCACATGGGCCAACAGGCGCATCAGCGCCACCCCCATCCTTCCGCTCATGCCATTCCCTCCGCTGCCGCATCCGCCAGCCTTTGCCCACGTGGGCGCTTGTAGCGCGCATAGCCCCACAGGTACTGCTCAGGGCATTGGCGGATGGCTTGCTCCATGGCGCGGTTGATCTGCGTGGCGGCAAGCACCGCATCGTCTGCCAGCGGCGCGTCAAGGCGCTCGAAATGCGTCACAAAACCCCGTCCCTTGGGCAGACGCTCGCAATAGACGATCAGCACCTGTGCACCGGTCTGCTGTGCCAGACGCGCCGCCAGTGTCATGGTGTAGGCGCCCTGCCCAAAGAACGGCGCCCACACGCCCTGGCCGCCCGGCGGCACCTGATCGGGCAGCAGGCCCACGGCCTCGCCCCGGCGCAGCGCCTTGATCATCTGGCGCACACCGGTGAGCGTGGTGGGCACGGCTTGCATGGCGGGGCGGTTGCGCGCGGTTTCCATCATCCGCGCCAGCCAGGCTTGCCGGGCGGGGCGGTAGAGCACCGTAATGGGCCCGTACAGGTGGCCCCAGCGTCGCGCAGCATCCTGCGCGCAGAGTTCGAAACCGCCCAGGTGCGGACTCAAATAGATCACCCCCCGCCCTGCCGCGTAGGCCTCGGCCACCAGACCCTCGTTGACCAGTGCGCAGTCCGGCACGGCACCAAACCAGAGGCGCGGAATCTCCGCCACCGTGCGCCCGGCCTGTGCCACGGCGGCGCGCACTTGTGCAAAGCGGTAGCCCGCCCGCGCGGCGTTGGCGAGGAAACGGCGGCGATAGGTTGGCGATGCCAAAAAAGCCAGCCAACCGAGCAGGGCGCCCAGAACATGCATGAAGCGCAAAGGGATATGTGCCAGAAGGCGTACGAGAACAGGCATTAAAATGATGCGGTCGCTGAGTTAAATGAGCAACTTGCAGAGCGACGTTAAACAAGACTGCTAAAGCGTTCGCCAAAGCTTCCTGAGGCTTCGGGCAACGCCCCACCAGCCAGCACAGGAGTTTATTCAAATGGCGAACGACTTTCTCTTTACTTCCGAATCCGTCTCCGAAGGCCACCCCGACAAGGTGTCCGATCAAATTTCGGACGCCATCCTCGACGCCATCCTGGCGCAAGACCCCAACGCCCGCGTAGCCGCAGAAACGCTTTGCAATACCGGACTGGTGGTGCTGGCCGGAGAGATCAGTGCCAAGCCGGGCGTGAATGTCGACTACATCCAGGTGGCGCGCGACACCATCAAGCGCATCGGCTACGACAACACCGAGTACGGCATTGATTACAAAGGCTGCGCGGTGCTGGTGGCCTACGACAAGCAGAGCGTCGACATCGCCCAGGGCGTGGACCATGCGTCGGACGACCACCTGAACACCGGCGCTGGCGACCAGGGCCTCATGTTTGGCTACGCCTGCGACGAGACGCCGGATCTGATGCCCGCGCCGATCTACTACGCGCACCGCTTGGTGGAGCGCCAGTCGCAGCTGCGCAAGGATGGGCGCCTGCCCTTTCTGCGCCCCGATGCCAAGAGCCAGGTCACGCTGCGCTATGTCGACGGCAAACCGCACAGCATCGACACGGTGGTGCTCTCCACCCAGCATGCGCCCGAAATGAGCCTGGGCGACAAGATGAAGCCCGAGTTCTACGAGGCGATTCGCGAAGAAATCATCCGCCCCGTGCTGCCGGCCGAATGGCTGACGGCGGACACCAAGTACCTCATCAACCCCACTGGCCGTTTCGTCATCGGCGGTCCCCAAGGCGATTGCGGCCTCACGGGCCGCAAGATCATCGTCGACACCTATGGCGGCGCCTGCCCGCACGGCGGCGGCGCCTTCAGCGGCAAGGACCCAACCAAAGTGGACCGTAGCGCCGCCTACGCGGCCCGCTATGTGGCCAAGAACATCGTCGCCGCCGGCCTGGCGCGCCAGTGCCAGATCCAGGTGGCCTACGCCATCGGCGTGGCCCACCCGATGAACGTGACGATCTACACGGAGGGCACGGGCGTGATCCCCGATGACCAGCTGGCCAAGCTGGTGCAGGAGCACTTCGACCTGCGCCCCAAGGGCATCATCCAGATGCTCGACCTGCTGCGCCCCATCTACGAAAAAACCGCCGCCTACGGCCACTTCGGCCGCGACGAACCCCAGTTCACGTGGGAAAAGACAGACAAGGCTGCCACGCTGCGCGCGGCAGCGGGCCTATAAGGCCCTGAGCGAAGCGAGCTTGTCTGGCTTTCGGCGCAGGCTCATATCGGCGCAGCCGATGTGAAGGGCCGCAAGGCCCGGCCGAAGCCAACGCACCGACAAAGCCCAAGCGCTGCGTGCAGCGGCTGGCCTGTAGGGCCAGCATTTGCGCAGCAAATCTTGGGCTTTGGGGCGAAGTTCATAGGGCGCAGCCCGGTGAGCGCAGACCACAAAACCGCAGCCTTGCGGCTGCGGCCGGGCGGCAAGCGCCTTCCAACGTCCTACACCGCCTGCTGCCGGACTCCCACGAACGCCCTTGCGGCGTGACGGTATCTTTGCCCGCATGCCGAGCCATCCGTGCGCGGCCCATGCCTTAAGGAGAACGCCATGCTGAAGTACGCCATCATCTTTGCCATCATTTCGCTCATTGCAGGCGCTCTGGGCTTCACCGGTATCGCGGCCGGAACCGCAGGCATCGCCAAAATCCTGTTCTTCATCTTCCTGGTCATCGCGGTCGTCTTCGTGGTGCTGGCCGTGCTCGGCATAGGTGCAGCGCGCAAGGCACTCAAATAAACAGTGAAATATGGCTCCAGCGCTTATCCATAAAGCGCTGTCAGCTATCAAATTCATAGAAGCTACGTTGTCTCACGCTGGGAGGGTGAAGGGGCTGCGTCACGCGGGAACCTTCCGTGCCGTAAGCTTCGATGGATTGCCACTCTGCACTGCCCCACGTGTACGACACTGCCATTCTCATCGGGCGTTTTCAGCCTTTCCACCAGGGCCATCTGGCCTTGCTGCGCGACGCGCTGTCGGTTGCTCAGCGCGTTGTGGTGGTCCTGGGTTCGGCCCATGCAGCGCGCTCGCCGCGCAATCCCTTCACCTGGCAGGAGCGCTCTGACTTGATTCTGGGGGCGGTGGAGGAGTCTGAGCGCAGCCGCATCCACCCACTGCCC
Source organism: Simplicispira suum (assembly GCF_003008595.1). Taxonomy (GTDB): domain Bacteria; phylum Pseudomonadota; class Gammaproteobacteria; order Burkholderiales; family Burkholderiaceae_C; genus Simplicispira; species Simplicispira suum. Next base: position 877,046 of record NZ_CP027669.1, read on the forward strand.
GTGCGCGACTACTACGACGAGCCCGTTTGGGCCAAGGCGGTAACCGAGAAAGTGCACTCCTTGCTGGGTTCCACCACGGCGCCGTCTGCTTCTGAAAGCATCTGCCTCGTGGGCCATTTCAAAGACCCGAGCAGTGGCTATCTGCGCAGCTTTCCCCAGTGGCCCCTGCGCGCCCTGCCCCGCCAAGGCCAGATCGACGCCACCGCCTTGCGCGACGCGTGGCTGGGCGGCGCGGTGCCCAGCACCCTGGCAGATGCACTCCCTGCCAATGCAGTGGCATTTTTGGAAGACTTCGCGCGCACACCAGCCTTTTCCTTGCTGCAGCAAGACTGGCAAGCCTTGAAAGACGACAAGGCCGCCTGGGCCAGCGCACCCTATCCGCCCACCTTCGTCACCGTGGACGCCCTGGTGCAATCGCGTGACCAAGTGCTGCTGATCCGGCGTGGCCACAGTCCGGGAAAAGGCCTGCTGGCCCTGCCCGGCGGCTTTATCGATGTGCACGAGACGCTGCTGCAAAGCTGCCTGCGGGAACTGGCCGAGGAAACGCATTGCGCGCTGCCGGCCAGCGCGCTCACGGCCGCCCTGCGGGAGGTGCGCGTCTTTGCCCACCCCGCGCGCAGCCAGCGCGGCCGCACCATCACGCATGTGCACCATTTCGATCTGCGCGAGCAGCAGCCGCCCGCAGTGCTTGCAGACGACGACGCTGCGCTCGCGCAGTGGCTGCCCATTGCGGACCTGGCCGCGCTGGAAGATCAGTTTTTCGACGACCATTTCCACATTCTTGACAGCTTTCTTGGCTTGCTTGCGCGCCCCACCAGAACGGCGTGATCACACGCCCCTGTCCGACAGCGATGCGCGCGGACGTCCGAAACCGCGTCCCCACGCAGCCACGTACGCTGATCGCATGCACTTTTTTCTCTTTGTTTCAGGGCGCCGCCGATGAGCCGCGCCCGCCTTCTGGCCTGGCTCGGCCTGGCCGGCGTCGTTGCGGCCACCACCGGCTGCATGGCGCAACGCCTGTCGGTAGCCAAAGACCTGGCAGCGCACGCCGAAGCCTTCTCCACGGCCCCTGAACAACCTGAGCGGCGCTTGCTGCTGGTGGGCGACAGCACGGGCGTAGGCACCGGCGCCACCCACCCGCGCGACAGCGTGGCGGGCCGAATCGCCCGGTCCCACCCGAACTGGCTCATCGACAACCAGGCCGAGAACGGCGCCAAGTTCGCCGATGTGGCAGAGCAACTGCGCGCCGCCAACAAGCGCTACGACCTGGTGCTGGTGCTGGCCGGTGGCAACGATGTGATTCGCCTGACCCCGGCCGTGCGCCTGCGCGAGAACATTGCAAGCACCGTGCGCCTGGCCCAGGCGCATGCAAACGTGGTGGTGCTGATGCCCAGCGGCAACGTGGGGCATGCACCGTTTTTTCCTCCGCCCGTCTCGTGGCTGATGTCGCGTCGGTCCAAGCAATTGCATGCTGCGGTGGAGCAGATCGCGCAGGAGAGCGGCGCCCGCTACGTGCGTCTGCTGGAGCCGCCAGAGACCGATCCCTTTGCGCTGCAACCCAAATTGATGCACGCGGCCGACGGCCTGCATCCCAGCAGCCGGGGCTATGCGCAGTGGTACGACAAGTTGGTGCGCCAAGGTGGGCTGGCGCCCGAGCCCACGCACTGAGCTGCGGGAGCAAGCCAGGCGGGCAGCGGGCGCCCGCGCAGCCCCCAATCACCGGAAATCCCGGCTCGCAGTGGCCAAACGCCCAAGCAGCGGCGTCAAATCCGCCAGCTTCTCCGCGATCAGATTGCACACCTCGCCCTCGCGTTGCCAGCGCCCCTTGATGGCCAGCAGGCGGGCGTCCAGCAGCACTTGGCGCTGGGCTTCGCGCACGGCGCGCCAGACGATGACCTGCGTGGACCCATGCTCGTCTTCAATGGAGACAAAAATGGTCCCGTTGGCCGTCTGCGGTTGCTGGCGCACGGTGACGATGCCGGCCGTGCGCACCGTGCGCCCGTTGGGTATCTGGCGCAGTTCCTCTGAGGTCTTGAGCCGGTAGCGCTCCAGCCGCGGCCGCAGCAGCGCCAGGGGATGCGAGCGCAGCGTCAACCCGGTAGCGCGGTAGTCCCACAGCACTTCTTCGCCTTCTGGCGCGGGCGCCAGTTCCAAATAGTCTTCATCGATGGGTGCGTCCTGCAGCAGCTCGGGCGGGGCATGCAGCGCTGCGGCCTCCCACACTTGCTGCCTGCGGTGGCCCGCAAGGCTGTGCAGGGCGCCGGCAGCGGCCAGCTTTTGCATCTCGGGCTGCTCCAGCCGGACGCGGCGTGCCAGGTCTTCGGCGCTGTCAAACGGCGCCTTGGCGCGCTCCAGCACGATGCGCTCGGCGCTGGCCGAACGCAGGCCGTGGACCAAATGCAGGCCCAAACGCACAGCCGGTGTGTCGGGCAAGTCTTCGAGCGACGATTCAACACCACTGTGCATGACATCGACAGCCCGCACCAGGACGCCGTGGCGCCGCGCATCCTGCACCAGTTGGCTGGCCGAATAAAAGCCCAGCGGCTGGCTGTTGAGCAGGGCCGCAAGGAAGGCCGCTGGCTCGTGGCACTTGATCCAGGACGAGGCATAGACGAGCAGCGCAAAGCTGGCCGAATGGCTCTCGGGAAACCCGTATTCAGAAAACCCCTTGATCTGCTCGAAGATCGATTCGGCAAAGGCTTGCTCGTAGCCGCGCGCCGTCATGCCGTCGACGATCTTGCTGTAGTACTTTTCCAGCCCGCCCTTGCGCTTCCAGGCCGCCATGGCGCGGCGCAGGCCATCGGCCTCGCCAGGCGTGAAGCCTGCCGCCAGCATGGCCACCTGCATCACCTGCTCTTGAAACACGGGCACCCCCAGCGTGCGGCCCAGGGCCAATTCGAGGTCTTTGCTGGGGTAGGTCACCGGCTCCTTGCCCTGGCGCCGGTTGAGGTAGGGATGCACCATGCCGCCCTGAATGGGGCCTGGCCGCACGATGGCCACCTGAATGACCAGGTCGTAAAAGCACCGGGGTTTGTGGCGCGGCAGCATGCTCATTTGCGCCCGGCTCTCGATCTGGAACACGCCCACGGTGTCGGCCTTGCAGATCATGTCGTAGGTGGCGCTGTCTTCTGCCGGAATGTCTTGCATGCCGAAGTCGTAGCCCCGGCGCAGGCCGATGAAGTCCAGCGCACGCCGGATGGCCGAGAGCATGCCCAGCGCCAGCACATCCACCTTGAGCAGGCCCGCAGCGTCCAGATCGTCCTTGTCCCATTGGATGACGGTGCGCTCGGGCATGGAGGCGTTCTCCACCGGCACCATGCGGCACAGCAAATCGCGGGTCAGCACAAAGCCGCCCGTGTGCTGCGAGAGGTGCCTGGGAAAGCCGATGAGCTGCCCGGTCAGCACAATGAGCTGGCGCACGGCCAGCGATTCGGTTTCCATTCCCAGTTCGGCAAAGCGCTCCCGCCGCACCTGTTTGCCGTCGAACCACTGCTGGCCCTTGGCAATGGCGTCCACAGTGGCCAGGTCAAAACCCAGGGCCTTGCCCACGTCGCGGATGGCTGAACGCGGCCGGTAGGTGGCGACGGCGGCGGTGAGCGCTGCGCGATCGCGCCCGTACTTGCTGTACAGGTACTGAATGATTTCCTCGCGCCGCTGGTGCTCGAAATCGATGTCGATGTCGGGCGGTTCGTTGCGCTCTTTGGAAATAAAGCGTTCAAACAGCACCGACATGCGCGCCGGGTCCACTTCGGTCACGCCCAGGCAGTAGCAGACCACGCTGTTGGCGGCCGAGCCGCGGCCCTGGCACAGGATGTGGCGCGAGCGCGCAAAGGCCACGATGTCGTAGACCGTCAGAAAGTAGGCCTCGTAACGCAGCTCACAGATCAAATCCAGCTCGTGCTCGATCTGCTCCTGCACTTTGGTGGGAATGCCGGCCGGCCAGCGCCGCCCAGCACCTTCGTAAGTGGCCTGGCGCAAATAACTGGCCGCCGTATGCCCGGCAGGCACCACCTCATCGGGGTACTGGTAGCGCAGTTCGTCCAGGCTGAAACGGCATCGCTCGGCCACCTGCAGGGTCTCGGCCAGCAGATCGGCGGAGAAGGTCTGCGCCAGGCGCACCCGGCTGCGCAAATGCCGCTCGGCGCTGCGCTGCAAGGCGTGGCCGCATTCGGTCAGGGGTTGGCCCAGGCGCGTGGCGGTCAGCACATCCTGCAAAGGCTTGCGCGAGCGCACGTGCATGTGCACGTCGCCCACAGCCACGAGGGGCAGCGCCGTCAAGGCAGAAAGCTCGCGCATGCGGTGCAGCCACAACTCGTCGTCCAGGCGCCGGATCTGCTCGACACCGATCCAGCAGCGCCCAGTGAACTGCGCCAGAGCCCAGCGGCCCATGGATTCGAGCTGTGCCGCACTGGCGCGGCGCTCAGGGCACAAGAGCGCCAGACAGTCCCGCAGATCGCTGCCCGCCATGCCGTCCAGCGTGAGACGGTAGGTACCTTTCTCCGAGGCACGGCGCAGGTGGGTGATGAAAGCGCACAGGTTGCCGTAGCCCTGGAGGTTGCAGGCCAGCAGCACCAGCGTGAATGCTGCTTCGTCCGCGTGCCTGGCCTGAACGAGGAATTGCGCGCCCAGAACCAAAGCAAGCCCTGCCTGCTTGGCGGCCACATGCGCACGCACCACGCCGGCCATGCTGCATTCGTCGGTGAGCGCCAGAGCGCGGTAGCCCAGGGCTTTGGCGCGCTCGACCAGTTCTTCGGGGTGGCTGGCGCCGCGCAGGAAAGTGAAGTTGGAAATGCAGCGCAGTTCTACATAGTCGGGCAAGGGGTACGGGCTTGGCACGCGGCGCTCCTTCATCCAAAGTACCCGTGCAGGAACCAGGCCGTCTGGTCCCCCGCCAGGCGCTGCTGGAACACCCAGAGCAGCCCCGCGTGCGGGCTCAAAGCCAGCCAGTAGTCGCGCTGCACATTAAGCGCCTCTTCGTTCCCGCCATGGTCATGGCCATGCCCATCACCAGCGCTGCGGTGCCACCAGCCGCCTTCCACCCGGTCCGGCCCGAGCAGCAATTGCAAGGGGCCTTGGTAGATGGGCCGGTGCTCGCGCTCGGCCAGGCGCAAGGGCGCGTCCAGAATCCAGGTGGGCAGGGGAAGCCCGTACGGCGGCTCGCTGCGCCGGGTGTGCTGGCTGCTGCGGGCCTCCCAGCGCTGCATCCATTCCAGGCGGTGGTCGGGCGTCAGCGCCGGGCAGCGCACACAGTGTTCTCCGAGCCGCGCGGCAATGCGTTCGAGCGCCAGTTCCACGGACGCGCCCTTGCAGACCACGTCGGGCAGCAAAGACCGGTTGTTCTCGACCACCGATGCCACTTCAGAGGCGAGCAGCTCAATCTCTCCCGCAGGGGCCAGCAGACGCAGCTTGTCCAGATGCTCGCCCAGCAGGCGGGCAAAGTGCTCGACGTTCTGTGTTGGTTGTGCGGTGCGGATGGTGAGTTCGTCGCCCGCACCGGCCTTCTTGGGGCCCATGGCATCGTGGCGCCAGCGCAAAGTGAAGGCCGTGGCGCCCAGACGGCGTGCAGACAACCAAGCCGCCATTTGCACCAGAAGGCGGCGGGCACCAAACAGCAGCGCCGGGGCCGTCTCGACGCGGGCCATCAGCTCCAGGCGCGCATGGAAGCTCTCGGGCAGCACGATCCATTCGTAGGCCTCGGGGCGCAGTCCATAGGCCTGGTCAAGGGCCAGAAGCAAGGCTTTGTCGAAACGCCGGGCCAGCCCCCCGCGCGGCAGTTTGCGCACATCGCCCAGGGTACGGCAGCCCATGCGCTCCAGCGTGGTGCCGTGGCGGGCTACCGGCGTCAGGCTGGCGAGCGGGAGGGCATCCAGAATCTGCGCCAGCGGCGCGGCAAAACCATTGCGCTGACCCTGGCGCACCAAAGCCAGCGCGGCGCTGCCTGTGGGCGCCCAGGCCAGGCGGGCACCAATGTCCCCGGCCTGCGCTTGCACGGTGCGCTGCAGCGGCTCCATACCGCCAAACAGACGCGCGCAGGCGCCCACCTCTGCCACCACCGCTTCTTCCAGCAGGGCCACCCGAGGCGTGAACTGCAGCGCCCAGATGCCCAGCGAAGGCGCATCAATGGGCGATGGGCAGTTGGGCAAAGGAATGGGGAGCAGCGCGGCCCAATGTCCGAGCATCTGGAATTACCGAAGACCAACGTACACCAGCCGGTGCGGGGATCGACATCAGCCGCGGCGGAATAGCGGACACCAGGTTTGCGGGCATGGCCGCCAAATGCAGAACCTCGTCCAACGGCACGCCGCGGCGCTTGGGAATGCGCAGCCCAAGACACCATCCTGCCTCCAGGGTCACCGACACACGCAGTGGCGCCGGCGAGGCGTCGCGCAGGGCCAGCGCCGGACGAAACAAAAACACCGGCGCGCTGCACCCCTGCGCGTGCACCTGCAGACGCCGCAGTTGTTCAGCACGCGCCTGCGGCAACCACGCCAGGATGGCGCCCGCAGGGTCGGACTTGACGATCTGCTCGGTGGCCCAGAGCCTGTCTGCGGGCGCCGTGGCATCGATCCAGACCACTTGTGCTGCCGGTAGGCCCAACTGCAACAGACCGCCGGCATGGGGCTGCTTGGGAGGCGCAATCAGGTAGATGCGGCCACCGCCATGCACCAGCGCAGGCAAGGCGGGCCCGAGCAAGCGCCATTCGCACTGCCCTGCCTGCGCCAGCAGCAATTCGCTCAGGCTGTGCGTTGGCCACCCGCCACCAGGCAGCTCTGCATCCAAAGCAGCAAACCCGGTGGCCACGGTAGGCGCATCCATGCCACCCATCTCCGAACCCCGCCAAAGCGCTTCGGAAACGCGCGTGGGCAGCACCCGCCGGTCGAAGCCAGAGGCGATGGGGGAGAACGGTCCGGCGGAGACGGTGCGTCTTCGGACCAAAGGGGAAGGGCGGACACGGGAGAGACAGTTTACTGTATAAATAAACAGTATTCACTGTGTACGTTGTGCGCATGGACCGCTCTCGCCTCCAGAAAAAAATGGTCTGTCATCGCAGCAACCAGCGGCTGCTGTCAGTTTCAAATCGACTGGTTTCGCGCAACACACCGTGGTGTTGCCAAGGAACGTTATGGGCTTGTCGGCACCGACAGCGTCAGTGTCGCTTGCGCACCTGCAGGGCCCAGCTTGGCTGCATGCGCATCCAGGCTCTGCAGCACCAGATCTCCATCCACCGCGCTGCCCACACGAAACGGCTTGGCGGGCTGGCCGGCCACGGCGATCAAGGCGGCGCCACTGGCACCATCCTGGCCCGCAAGCAGGCCTACCAGGGTGTAGCGGCTGCCTGCGGCGGGCTGCGCCGAAGCCATTGCGGCACTGGGCTGCACACCCAGCAGCCGGGCCATCGCCTGCACATCCGGCGCGGCGACAGCAGCGGGGCTGGCAGGGGCGGCTGGCAGGGACGCCGGTGTGCTCAGGCGCAAACCCCAGAACACCGCACTGGCGGCCGCCAGCGCCCACAGCGCAAGCGTGGTCAGGCGCACGGGCCAGGGGCTGGAGGTGAGGCGGCTCATCGCACGATTATCATTCAGCGCACCACGCAACCCGGCGCCGCTTGCGCCTCGCCCCAACATTCATGACCCTCGCCCTCAACCTTGCCCGAACCGCACGCCGGCGCCTGGCTGCCGGTTTCACCTTGATCGAGCTGATGGTGGTGCTGGTGATCATCGGCGTGCTGGCCGCCTTGATCGTCCCCAACGTGCTCGACCGCGCCGACGATGCCCGCACCACGGCGGCGCGCACCGACGTGACCAACCTGATGCAGGCGCTCAAGCTCTACCGCCTGGACAACCAGCGCTACCCGACGTCCGAGCAGGGCCTGCAGGCGCTGGTGGCGCGGCCCAGCTCCGGCCCGCCGCCCATCAACTGGAAGCCGTACCTGGAAAAGCTCCCCAACGATCCCTGGGGGCGGCCTTACCAGTACTTGAGCCCAGGCATCAAAGGCGAAGTGGATGTGATGTCCTTTGGCGCCGACGGCCAATCGGGAGGCGAAGGCAAGGATGCGGACATTGGCAGCTGGCAGTAGAAAGCAGAACGGTTTTACGCTGCTGGAGCTGTTGCTCGTCATCAGCATCATGGCCCTGGCCACTGCCGGGGTGTCGCTGGTGCTGCGCGATCCGTCCGAAACCCAATTGGAGCGCGAGGCCGAGCGCCTGGCGGCGCTGCTCGAAGGCGCGCGGGCCAAGTCGCGGGCGGCCGGGGTGCCGGTGCGCTGGCGCCTGGTCCAGGGCGGGTTTCGCTTTGACGGTCTGCCGGCCAGCAGCGGACTGCCCACGCAGTGGCTGGACGCCAATACGCGCGCTTTCGTCCTGGCCCCGGTGCTGCTGGGGCCGGAGCCATTGATTGCGCCGCAAACCGTGGTGCTGAGCCAGGCCAGCCACCCGGAGCGCCGCCTGCAGGTGAGCACCGATGGCCTGCGGCCTTTTGCCGTGCTGGGCGCGCCATGAAGCACTATCGCCTTCCTGCGGCGCGGGGCTTTACGCTGATCGAGGTGCTGGTGGCGCTGGGCATCGTGGCGATTGCGCTGCTGGCGGGCAGCCAGGCCACGGGCGCGCTGGTGCGCAACGCCGAGCGCCAGTCCGAAGTCATGCTGGCCCATGTGTGCGCTGAAAACGCGCTGGTGGCGGTGCGCCTGTCGCGCCAGATGCCCTCCATTGGTGACAGCGTGCAAGGCTGCGAGCAGGCCAGCGAACGCTTTGATCTGACGCTCTCGGTGCGGCCCACACCGAACCCGAGTTTTCGCCGTGTCGACGCCCAGGTGCGCAGCCAGAGCGGACAGGTACTGCGGCTCTCGACCATCGTGGGGCGGCGTTGAGCAGGCGCAGCCCCCGTTCTGCGCGCGGCTTCACGCTGATCGAGCTGCTGATCGCCATCGCCCTGCTGGGCTTGATGGCCCTGATGAGCTGGCGCGGCATCGACGGCATGGTGCGCGCCCAGCAGCAGACCAAGGCGCGGGGCGACGCCCTGCTCACGCTGCAGGCCGCGCTCGGCCAGTGGGGCGCGGATCTGGATGCGCTGCTGGCCCTGCCCAACACCACACCGATCGATTGGGATGGCCAGGCGCTGCGCATCACCCGGCGCAGCAGCGCAGGGGGCGATGCGGGGGCGCTGGTGGTGGCCTGGAGCCAGCGCGAGGTGGCCGGTACCACCCAGTGGCTGCGCTGGCAGTCGGCGCCCGTGACGACGCGCGGCGACTGGCAACGCGCCTGGGACCAGGCTACCGTGTGGGCGCGCAGCGCGGGCGACGCCGAGCGCAAGGGCGAAGTGGTGCTGGTGCCGTTGATGGATTGGCAAATTTTTTATTTCCGCGGGAATGCCTGGAGCAACCCGCTCTCCAGCAGCGGTACGCCCACAGCCCAAAACGTGGGCCAGGCGAGCCCGGCCGCCAAGGCGCAGGCCTTGGTGCCCGAGGGCATTCGCCTGCAACTTGATTTGGGCCCCAACGAGGCCCTGGCCGGGCGCCTGACGCGCGACTGGGTCAACCCGCTGAATGGGGGCGGAAAATCATGAAGCCCTCTTTTACACCGGGGCGCACGCGCGGCGCCGCGCTGCTCGCCGCCATGCTCACCGTCACCCTGGTGGCCACCTTTGCCGCGGCCGCCATGTGGCAGCAGTGGCGCAGTATCGAGATCGAGACGGCCGAGCGTGCGCGCGTGCAGTCGGCCTGGATTCTGATCGGGGCCCTGGATTGGTCCCGCCTGATCCTGCACGAGGACGCGCGCGCCGGCGGTGGCGACCACCTGGCCGAGCCCTGGGCGGTGCCGCTGGAAGAAGCCCGCTTGTCCACTTTTCTCGCCGCGCAGGACGGCGCCGCACAGAACGATGCCAGCACCGACACCCAGGACGCATTTTTGTCGGGCCGGATCATCGACCTGCAATCGCGCCTGAACGTGGGCAGCCTGGTGGTCAGCGGGGCCGTTCAGCCTGCAGCGCACAGGCAGTTTGCCCGGCTGTTTTCGCAGCTCGGCCTGCCAGCAACCCAGTTGGAGACGCTGGAGCAGGCGCTAATTCGCGCGACGGCGCCCGAAGCGGCGCAGGGCGACGACGCCCCCCTCATGCCCCAGCAGGTTGAGCAATTGCCATGGCTGGGGCTGTCGGCAGCCAATGCGGCGCTGCTGGCGCCCTATGTCACGGTGCTGCCAGAGCGCACGCCCGTCAACCTCAACACCGCCAGCCCCGAAGTGCTGCAGGCAGCCATGGATGGGCTGGACCGGGCCGGGGCGCAGGCGCTGGCCACGGCCCGCGAGACGCGGCCTTTTCGCTCACTCGACGACGTGCGTGCCCTTCTGCGTATGGAGTCCCCGCTGTCTCCCACCGAAGTCAGCGTGGGCAGCAACTATTTTGAAGTACAAGGCCGACTGCGCCTGGGCGACGCCGCCGTGAAGGAGCGCTCGCTGGTGCACCGCATCGGCACCCAGGTCAGCACCCTCTGGCGCACCCGCGTGGCAGACCTGGCGCCCGCCGCGCCCCGCTGAGCGCACCCCTACAATGGCCCGCGAAATTCGCCCATGAGCATTCTTGTCCTCACCCTTCCTCTGGCCAGCGGTGCAGGGGCTCCTGAATACAGCTTCACGCTGAGCCAGGACGGCCACCAGCCCACCCGCCACGGCCGCGCCACGGCCGCGCTGCTGCCCGCCACCGGCCGGGCGGCAGGCGAACTGGTGGCGCTGGTACCGGCGCAGGCGCTGTCGTGGCAGCGCGTGCAGCTACCTCCTGGCGTGGCCTTGAACAGCCCGCGCATGCGCGCCGTGCTCGAAGGCCTGCTGGAAGACCATTTGCTGGACGAGCCCGCGCGCCTGCACTTTGCACTGGCGCCTGACGCAGCGGCCGGTGCAAGCGCCTGGGTGGCGGTCTGCGACCGCGCCTGGCTGCGCGGCGCGCTGCAGGCCCTGGAGACGGCAGGCCGCCCGGTGGCGCGCGTGGTGCCCGAGATGGCCCCCGGCGCAAGCGCCACCGTCCTGCACTGCGCCGGCACACCCGAGGCGCCGCTGCTGCTGGCCAGCGGCTTGCCGCCCGAAGGCACCGTGGCCGTGCTGCCGCTCTCGCTCGCGGCGCTGGCGCTGCTGCCCGCTCAGGCGCAGGACGAAGAACCGATCACCGCCACCAGCGAGAGCGCTGTGGCCAGCCTGGCCGAACAGATCCTGGGCCGCCCTGTGGCGCTGTCCTCCGCCAGCGAACGCGCCCTGCAGGCCGCACGCAGCCGCTGGGACCTGGCGCAGTTCGACCTGGCCAGTTCCGGCCGCACCCGTGCCATGCGCAAAGCGGGCGGCCTGCTGGGCGCACTGCTGCAGGCGCCTCAGTGGCGCGCGGCGCGCTGGGCGGGCGCGGTGCTGGTTCTGGCGCAAGTCGTCGGTTTGAACGCCTGGGCCTGGCAGGAGCGCTCGGCGCTGGCCACCAAGCAGGCGGCTGTGCAAAGCACGCTGACCACGGCCTTCCCCCAAGTCAAGGTGGTGGTGGATGCGCCGCTGCAAATGGAGCGCGAACTGGCGCTGCTGCGCCAGGCCAGCGGAGCCCTGGCTGCGGCCGATCTGGAACCCATGCTGGCGGCTGCGGGCAGTGCGTTGGCCTTGCAAGGCAGCCCCAGCGCCATCGACTACAGCCCCGGCGCCTTGCAACTGCGGGGCCTGACGCTCTCGGGCGATGTCCAGGCAGCGGCAGGCAATGCGCTGCAGGCCCAGGCCTACCACTTGAGCCGCGAGAACGACAGTCTGTGGCTGCGCCTGGAAGGCCGACCATGAGCACGCCCAGCGCCCCCCATACCGCCCCTCCAGTCTGGCGCACCCGCTGGGACGCCATGGCCCCGCGCGAACGCCGCTTGGTGCTCGCCGCTGCGCTGCTGGTCGCCGCTGCACTGGCGTGGTGGCTGCTGCTCGCACCCGCCCTGCGCACCCTGCGCGAGGCGCCCGCGCGCCATGCCGCGCTGGACGCGCAGCTCGAGCGCATGCAGGCGCTGGCGGCCGAGGCCCGCCTGCTGCAGGCCGACGCCAGCACCCGCCCCAGCCAGGCCGAGGCCCAGCGGGCACTGCAAAGCGCGGCAGCGGCATTGGGGTCCGGCGCGCGCGTCAGTTTGATGGGCGAACGCGCCACCGTCGGCCTGCAGGGCGTGCCCGCTGCGGCCATCCCTCCCTGGCTGGCCCAGGTGCGCGGCAATGCACGCAGCGTGCCGGTAGAAGCCCACCTGACGCGCAGCAGTGCCAAGCCGCAGGCCCAGCCCGCCGCCAGCGCAGCACCCCAAAAACCGACCCCTGCAGGCGAAGCGCGCTGGGATGGTGCCATCGTTTTTGCCCTGCCCCCGCGATAGATCCGCACGCGTCTTGGCATGGCCCCCACCCCCTTTTCCCGCCCAAGCCCGCGTGCGCCCAGCGCATCGCGGCGCCGCAGCGCGCTGGACACCGCGCCGCACGCGCCCTGGGGCTGGGCGCTGGCCGGTGCGCTGCTGGGCGGTGGCGGCGCGCTGCTCGCAGCCCTGCCCGCGCACTGGATGGCTGCGGGCGTGGAGCGCGCCAGCGGCGCGCAGCTGCAACTGGTTGCTGCGCGCGGCAGCGTCTGGAACGGTTCGGCCCAGCTGGTGTTGGCAGGCGGGAGCGAGAGCCAAAGCGCGACCGCTTTGCCGGGGCGTGTGCACTGGCGCTTGCGTCCGAATGGGAGCGGGCTACAAGCCCATATTTCAGCCGACTGCTGCACGCAAGTGCCCCTGCAGCTGCAAATGCAGCCGCGCTGGGGGGGGCTGCGTCTGGCCTTGGCCGACGGCCAAAGCCGTTGGCCGGCCGCCGTGCTGACCGGCCTGGGAACGCCCTGGAACACGCTGCAACTGCAGGGCCAGCTGGCCTTGCAGACACAAGGCCTGGTGATCGAATCGGTGCGCGGCCGCGTGCTGCTGCGGGGATCGGCCCAGCTCGACGCCCTGGAGGTCTCCTCGCGCCTGTCCACCTTGCGGCCCATGGGAAGCTACCGGCTGGCGCTGGCTGGCGGCGAAGCGCCGACACTGCAGCTCTCGACCCTGGCGGGTGCGCTGCAGCTCTCGGGCAGCGGGCAATGGGTGGGCCAGCGCCTGCGCTTTGCCGGCGAGGCGCAGGCTGCGCCAGGGCGCGAGCCGGCGCTCTCGAACCTGCTCAACATCATCGGGCGCCGCGTGGGCGAACGCTCACTCATCTCGCTCGGCTAACACCGCAAAACTTATGTCCAGCCTCACTCCGCACCATCTGCATCGCACTATTATTTCAATAGCTGCTTTCGCTTTACTGATAAGCGCTGGAGGCCAAATTTATGCTCAAAATACGGCCACGCCCAACCCGCAAAGCGTGCGCCCAGGCGAGCCGGTGACGCTGAACTTCGCCAACGCCGACATCGAAGCCGTGGCGCGCACCATGGCCACCATCACCGGGCGCAACGTGGTGGTGGACCCGCGCGTCAAAGGCCAGCTCAATTTGATCACCGAGCGGGCAGTGACACCGGCGGCCGCCTTCGAGCAGTTCCTGGCGGCGCTGCGCCTGCAGGGCTACACGGTGGTGGAGACCAGCGGGCTGTACAAGGTAGTGCCGGAGGCCGAGGGCAAGCTCCAGGGCAGCAGCGTGCGCGTGTGGCAGGGCGGCGCGCCGGCGACTGCAGGGGGCGGGCAGATCGTCACGCAGATCTTCAAGCTCAATTTCGAGAACGCGGCCAACCTGGTGCCGGTACTGCGGCCGCTCATCAGCCCGAACAACACCATCAACGTGAACCCCGGCAACAACTCGCTGGTGATCACCGATTACGCGGACAACCTGGCTCGCCTGGGCCGGATCGTCGCCGCGATGGACATGTCCAATGCCAGCGACGTGGAAGTGATTCCCCTAAAGAACGCCATCGCCACCGACCTCGCGCCTCTGGTGGCGCGCCTGATCGAGGGGGGAACTTCATCCACCACAGGGGCGACGCCGGGCGCCGTGCAGGGCCAGACGGACAGCTCTTTCAAGACCACGATGCTGGCCGACCCCAGCAGCAACGCGCTGATTCTGCGCGCCGCCAACCCGGCGCGCCTGGCCCAGGTGCGCGCGCTGGTGCAAAAGCTGGATCAGGCCCCGGCGCCGGGCAGCAGCAGCGCCAACGGCAACATCCATGTGGTCTACCTGAAGAATGCCGACGCCACGAAACTGGCCACCACACTGCGCGCTGCCATGGCGGTGGGCGCAAGTTCCGGTGCCAGCGGCGGTCCGGGCACCACGCCGGGCAACACCAGCGGCCTGAGCACCGCCACGGCCGGCACCAGCACCGCCTCTGCCAGCAATCCGGGCCTGGGGAGCGCCAGCGGGGGCGGCCTGGGTGCCGGGGGTGGCAGCCTGAGTGGCGCCAGCAGCACGGCGCCCTCGACCGGCGGGCAGATCCAGGCCGATCCGGCCACCAACTCGCTCATCATCACGGCGCCCGAGCCGCAATACCGGCAACTGCGCACCGTGATCGACCAGCTCGACGGCCGGCGCGCACAGGTGCTGGTGGAGAGCCTGATCGTCGAGGTCACCGCGAGCAAGCTGGCGGAATTCGGTATCCAGTGGCAGGGCATCCTGGGCAAGCAGGGCGATGGCACGATCGGTGTGATCGGTACCAACTCAGACCAGTCCGGCGCCAACATCGTGAACATCACGGGGGCACTGGCCAGCGGATCGAGCACCGCTGCTGCCACTGCGCTAGGCAAGTTGGGCAAGGGTCTGAACCTGGCATTGGCGCCACGCATCAACGGCCAGTACTACCTGGGCGCGCTGGCCAATTTCCTGCAAAACAGCGGCGATGCCAACGTACTCTCCACGCCCAACCTGATGACGCTGGACAACGAAGAGGCACGCATCATCATCGGCAACAACGTGCCTTTCGTCACCGGCTCGTACGCCGCCACGGCCGGCACCAGCAACGTCAACCCCTTCACGACGGTCGAGCGCAAGGACGTGGGCCTGGTGCTGCGCGTTCGCCCGCAGATCAGTGAGAACGGCACAGTCAAGATGGCGATCTACCAGGAGGTCTCAAAAATCGAGGCCAGCACCCTGAAGGACCCCAATGGCCCGACCACCAGCAAGCGTGCCATCGAATCCAATGTGGTGGTGGACGACGGCAACATCATTGTCATTGGTGGCCTGCTGGAGGACTCCTACAGCTCGGGCGAAGACAAGGTACCGGTGTTTGGCGACATCCCGGTACTGGGCAACCTGTTTCGCAGCGAAAGCCGTTCACGCAGCAAGACCAACCTGATGGTATTTCTGCGGCCGACCGTGGTACGCGACAACGCCACCAGCAACGCGCTCATGCTGGACCGCTACGAGTCCATCCGCGCGCTGCAACAGGTCAGCCAACCCGAGCCGAGCGTGATGCTGCGCCCGGTATCGGGGGCCCCCATCCTGCCTGCACTGCCCGCGCAGCCCGCCGGGGTGCGCAGCAACATCGTCACGCAGCCCATCTTTCCGGCCGGCGACTGATGGCTTACCCCCTGCCCTATGCGTTTGCGCGCGGTGCGCAGCTTCTGCTGGAAACCGACGGTGAGCAGCTCGTGCTGTGGCACGGCCCCGCGCCGCAGCCTGCGGCCTTGGGCGAAGTGCTGCGCAAATATCCCGTGCAGCGCCTGCAGCCGCTCGACGCCGGAACACTGGCACAACGCATCAGCGCAGCCTATTCGCAGCGCGAATCCAGCGCCGCCACCGTCGTCAGCGAGGTGGAAAGCGATGCCGACCTCTCGCGCATGATGCAGGAGCTGCCCGCCGTCGAAGACTTGCTGGAGGCCGCCGACGACGCGCCCATCATCCGCATGCTCAACGCCCTGCTCACGCAGGCAGCGCGCGACGGCGCCAGCGACATCCACATCGAGCCCTACGAGCGCCACTCCAGCGTGCGCTTTCGCGTGGACGGCACCTTGCGCGAAGTGGTGCAGCCGAACCGCGCGCTGCACGCGGCACTGATCAGCCGCCTGAAGATCATGGCGGACCTCGATATTTCAGAAAAACGCCTGCCGCAGGACGGCCGCATCAGCCTGCGTCTGGGGACGCGCGCCATCGACGTGCGCGTCTCCACCCTGCCCAGCGCGCATGGTGAGCGCGCCGTGCTGCGCCTGCTCGACAAAAGCGAAAACCGCCTCACACTCGAAGCCGTCGGGATGCAGGGCCCTACGCTTGCACGCTTCGAGGGTCTGATTCGGCAGCCGCACGGCATCGTGCTCGTCACCGGCCCGACGGGCTCGGGCAAAACCACCACGCTGTACGCAGCGCTGGGCCGGCTGGACGCGGCACAGGCCAACATCATGACGGTGGAAGACCCGATCGAGTACGAGCTGGCCGGTGTTGGCCAGACCCAGGTCAACGCCAAGATCGACCTGACCTTCGCCAAGGCCCTGCGCGCCATCCTGCGCCAGGACCCGGACGTGATCATGATCGGCGAGATCCGCGATTTCGAGACGGCGCAGATCGCCATCCAGGCCAGCCTGACCGGCCACCTGGTGCTGGCCACGCTGCACACCAACGATGCCGCCAGCGCCGTCAACCGCCTGACCGACATGGGAGTGGAGCCCTTTTTGCTTTCAAGCTCGCTCCTCGGCGTGCTGGCGCAGCGCCTGGTGCGCAAAACCTGCACCATCTGCCATGGCCAGGGGTGCGAGGCTTGTGGCCAGACCGGCTACAGCGGACGCACGGGCTTGTTCGAGCTGCTCGTCACCAACGACGCGCTGCGCGCGCAAATCCACAACCGCGCCTCGGAGGCCGACGTCCGCGCTGCGGCTCTGGCCGGCGGCATGCAACTGATGCGCGAAGACGGTGAGCGCCTGATTGCGTCGGGCATCACCAGCCGGGAGGAAGTGCTGCGGGTGACGCGGGATTGAGGGATGGACGCACTCGGTAGATAGATAGAGTTGACGGGCGGTTTTGCGCGATATATATAACATACGTTATAACTTTGAGATCACTCTATGCACATGCTGAAATTGACTCAAATCGGCAACTCGATTGGCGTGATCCTGCCTAAGGAAGCCTTGGCCCGCCTCAAACTGTTCAAGGGAGAGAGCGTTTTTCTCACCGAAACGCCGGACGGCTACGTGCTCACGCCCTACGATCCGGCACTGGAAGAAGAAATTCAGGCCGGTCGCGAGTTCATGCGCGACTACCGCGACACCTTTCATCAGCTTGCGAAATGAATTGGCGCTGGGTCAGCCAACTGACTCTCGTGCTGTTGCATGGCGAAAGCTTGGCCGAGCACGGCGGCAGCCCAGGTTTGCGCGATGAAGGCTTGCTTGAATCGGCGCTGGCACGGCCCAAGAATCCTGCTGCGTACGAGTCGCCAGATCATGCTGCACTGGCCGCCAGCTACGGCGTGGGCCTCGCAAAGAACCACGCTTTCGTGGACGGCAACAAGCGCGCGGCTTTTCTGGCCGTTGGCTTCTTTCTGTACCTTAACGGCTTTCGTCTGACCGCTTCACAAGCGCAAGCCACGCTCACCATGCTCGCCGTCGCCTCAGGTGAACTCAGCGAAGAGGCCTTTGCCGCCTGGCTGCGCGAGCACGCCAAGGTGAAAAACTCACCCTAAGCGGCAGGGCCTTCCAGCCGCGAGGCCCAGCTTTCCACTGCGCCGCTGTCGAGTCGGCGCGCAATCAGGCGTTCCCAGTTCGGCGGCAGCGGCAAGGCCAGAGCGGCGCGCAGTTCGGCGGCATCGAGGCTGGGGCGGTAGAGCACGTCGAGCAGGCGCGCCATCGACCACTGCGGATGGGGACGCTCTTGCAGCAACAGCTCGGCCCCAGCCCACAAGGCACCCTCTTCCAGCACCCGGTAATACCAGCCGGTACGGCGCGTGTTTTGCAACTGCCTGGCCATGTCGGTACGGCCAAAGCGCTCATTGAGCTTCCAGCAGGGTTGGCGCGCTTGGGAGACTTCCAGAAGCGCCTCGCCGACACGCACTTGATCGCCCAGACACACATCGCTCTCGGTCAGGCCAACGCTGTGCAGGTTTTCGCCAAAGGCGGCAGGCGCATCCAGCACGGCGCTCGCACCCAGTTCCTGGCGCCATGCGGCGTAATGTTCACTGGCGTAGTGGTGCACCGCCTTGTCGGGGCCACCATGCACGCGCAAATCGCCCTGCGCGTCACCGGCCAAACCCAGAACGCTGCAAAAAACAGGGCCGCTGCGGGCCTGCTTGGCGATGCCACTGATCGAGCCGCGTGCATAAGGAACCGTCTGGCCCGTACACACGGCCAGCACGTGTCCCAGAACCGTGCCCGCTTTCACGTGGTTTTACCGCCCCAGACTGCGCTTCAATTCCTTGAGCAGCAAGATCACCTGGTTGGACGCGTGGCGGTAGCCGCCGTGAAAGACATGCAGGGCGCGGTCGTATTCGCCCGCCCGGCTGAGTTCGACCACCTCTGCGGCCTGGGTGTGAAAGTAGGCGTGGCGCGCCAACAGGATTTCAAAAGCCGGGTATTTCCCCAACAGCTCGCGCCCCCGCCCGTACAGCCATTGGCCCAGCGGGCAGCCTTTGGGGTCCCGCAGACGCTCCAGGTCGATGGGCGTGTCGATCTCTCCGCTGAGCTGCTGACGCAGCCGATGCTTCCATTCTTCATGCGAGACGATGGCGGCATCAATATCAAATTCGGACGACAGGGTGCGTGCATAGTCCGCGTCGAGCACCAGCTCGCTCGCGTTGTCCTCGAACGCCCAAGTAGTTTCCTGGCTATCGGGGTTCTGCTCGCGCAGCTTGAATATCTTGCTAAAAAAACCCATGGCGGTACTCGCTGCTGGGGCGCCCAAGGGCGCGGCCGGTAAATATCTTCGTTTTGGAGCATTTTGATACGATTCTCTTACGCAGTGCATACAGGGGCTTTCGCCCCAAGCCGACAGCCCAATGCGCGGGCAGCAGCCAGAATGCGCTTATGACTGACCGTTCCACCCTTTCCATGCTCGATCTCGTAGCCGTCCGCGAAGGCGGCAGCGTGCGCGACGCACTCGCCATTGCCCTCACCACCGCCCGGCACGCCGAGGCACTGGGTTTTACCCGCTACTGGCTCGCCGAGCACCACAACATGGAGGGCATTGCCAGCTCGGCGACGGCCGTTCTGGTAGGCCACATCGCTGCCGGCACCGAGCACATGCGCGTGGGCTCAGGTGGTGTGATGCTGCCCAACCACGCGCCGCTGGTGGTGGCCGAGGCTTTTGGAACTTTGGCCGAACTGTTTCCCGGCCGCATCGACCTGGGCCTGGGCCGCGCCCCCGGCACCGACCCGCTCACCATGCGCGCGCTGCGCCGCGACCGGCAAGAAACCGAGCAGGACTTCCCGCGCGACGTGGCCGAGCTGCAGCGCCTGCTGGCGCCCGCGCAGCCGGGGCAGCGCCTGATTGCCACGCCCGGCGCCGGCACCGAGGTGCCCATCTGGCTGCTGGGCTCCAGTTTGTTTTCTGCTCAGTTGGCGGCCGAACGCGGTCTGCCCTATGCCTTTGCTTCGCACTTTGCGCCGCGCCTGCTGCTTCAGGCGATTGGTTTGTATCGAGAACTGTTCAAACCCTCGGCCGAGTGGTCCAAGCCCTATGTGGTGATTGGCGTGCCGCTGATCGCTGCGCCTACCGACGAGGAAGCGCAGTTTCTCGCGAGCAGCACCTTCGAGCGGGTGCTCGGCATCCTCAAAGGCGAGCGGCGCAAACTGGCCGCGCCGGTTCACGGACTGGCCGAGCGGCTGTCGCCGCAGGAACGCGCCGCCATCCAGGACTTTCTGGCGGCGGCGGTGATCGGCGGGCCCAACACGGTGCACAAGGGGCTTGCTGCGCTGCTGCAGGCCACCCAAGCCGACGAGCTGATGCTGGTCTGCGACATCTACGACCCCGCACTGCGCCTGCGCTCGCTCGATATCGCGGCAGCCGCCCACGCACAACTGCAGGCCAAAGACACACATACGCTATCGTAAATATAGCTACCAACGCTTACCTGATAAGCGTCATCTGCCAATTTAACCCAACTTTCAGCGCGCGAGGTAACCCCCGTCCACCGGGTAGTACGAACCGGTCACAAACGAGGCTTTGTCGCTCGAGAGCCACAGCACCAGCTCAGCCACCTCCTCGGCGCGGCCCAGCCGCCCGATGGGGTGCGCCGCGACCAGCATGTCGTTGATTGCTTTGTCCTCTTCCAAGGCGCTGATCATGGGCGTGTGGATGAAGCCCGGCCCGACGGCATTGATGCGCACACCCTGCGCGCTGTATTCGAGCGCTGTCGCCTGCGTCAGCCCTACGACACCGTGCTTGGCGGCCGCATAGGCCGGCGCTCCGGCAAAACCTACCGCGCCCAGGATGGACGCCATGTTGACGATAGCGCCGCCGCCGTTCTTGAGCATGGCCGGCAACTGGTACTTCATGCCGTAGAAGACACCTGACAGGTTGATGGCAATCACCTGCGCCCAGCCGTCCAGCGGGTAATCGGCGGTGGGCGCTTGCGGCCCGCCAATGCCAGCGTTGTTGCAGGCGATGTCGAGCCGCCCGAACTTTTCCACAGCGCCCCGAACCAGTGCTTCACAATCTTCGGGCTTGCCAACGTCTGCGGCGATGAAGATCGCCTCGCTGCCCGCAGCGCGGACCTGCTCTACCGTTTCCCCACCGCCACCGCGGTCCACGTCCGAGACCACCACTTTGGCACCCTCGCGCGCCCAGGCCAGGGCAACGGCGCGGCCAATGCCCGAGGAACCGCCAGTGATCAATGCGACTTTGTCTTTCAACATGGGAACTCCTTGCTGCCCCGGACCAAGCGCCGGGGCTTGCGGTCCATTGTGGACCGCGCGGCCGCAGCCGGCCAGTGGGCAGCGGCTACCATTGCGGCCCATGCCGATTTCTCACACTGCCCATGCCTGCCTTTGCCTTTGAAGCCCTCGACGCCCAGGGCCAGACGCGCACCGGCATGCTGGAAGCCGACAACGCCAAGGCCGCACGCAGCCAGCTGCGGGCCCAGGCGCTGGTTCCCCTCGATGTCTCTCCCGCCGCGCAATCGGGTGCGGCAGACGGTTCGCGCAACCCGGGCGGCTGGCTGCAGCGGCCGGTGTTTGGCAGCACGGGGCTGGCGATCTGGACGCGCCAGGTGGCGGGGCTGGTCTCCTCCGGCCTCACGCTGGAGCGCGCGCTGACGGCGCTTTCCGACGAGGCCGACGACGAACGCCAGCGCCACCTGGTGGCCGTGCTGCGCGCCGAAGTCAACGCGGGTGCGTCCTTTGCGCGGGCGCTGGCCCAGCACCCGCGCGAGTTCTCCGACATTTACTGCGCGGTGATTGGCGCGGGTGAGCACAGCGGCAAGCTCGGCCTGGTGCTGGAAAGCCTGGCAGACGACCTGGAAGAACGCCAGGCCCTCAAGGCCAAGCTGGTGGGCGCGGCGCTGTACCCGGCCATCGTCACGGTGGTGGCCATTGCCATCGTGATCTTTCTGGTCAGCTACGTGGTGCCGCAGGTGGCCGGCGTGTTTGCGGGCTCGCGCCGCGCGCTGCCCTTTTTGACCGTAGCCATGCTGGGTATCAGCAGCGTGGTGCGCAACTACGGTTTTTGGATGTTGATTGCTATTGTTATTGGAGCTGTATGCGCCCGCCTGGCTTACGCTAAGGACGAATTTCGTTCCAAATTCGACGCTTTCTTTCTGCGCCTGCCCATGGTGGGCCGGCTGGCGCGTGGCTACAACGCGGCGCGCTTTGCCAGCACCCTGGCCATGCTGGCCGGCGCTGGCGTGCCCATTTTGAAAGCCCTGCAGGCGGCCGCCGAAACCCTGAACAACCGGGCCATGCGCGCTGACGCGCTGGACGCCCTGGTGCAGGTGCGCGAAGGCGCGCCGCTGGCTTCGGCCCTGGCGCAGAAGAAGCGCTTTCCGGGACTGCTGTCCATGTTTGCCCGCCTGGGCGAGCAGACCGGCCAGCTGCCGCTGATGCTCCAGCGCGCTGCGGTGCAGCTTTCGGCCGAAGTGCAGCGCCGCGCCATGGCCCTGGCCACGCTGCTTGAGCCACTGCTGATCGTCGCCATGGGCCTCGTGGTCATGCTGATCGTGCTGGCCGTGCTGCTGCCCATCATCCAGCTCAACCAGTTCGTCAAATAGCCTATGCCCGTCAGCCTGCAAGACAAGCTCGTCGTAGCCATTTCCTCGCGCGCGCTGTTCGATTTCGAGGAAGAAAACCGCGTGTTCGACGCGCAGGATCCGCGCGCCTACATGCGGCTGCAGCAAGAGCGCCTCGCCGTCCCGGCGCGGCCGGGTGTGGCGTTTCCGCTGGTGCGCAAGCTCCTGGCCTTCAATGCCGGCGCGGCGCAACGCGTCGAAGTCGTGATGCTGTCGCGCAATGACCCGGTGACGGCGCTGCGCATTTTTCGCTCAGCGCAGAACGAAGGCCTGGCGCTGGAGCGCGGCGTATTCACCCAGGGGCGCGATCCGTTTCGCTACCTGCGGCCGCTGGGGGCGCATTTGTTCCTCTCAGCCAACGAGCGCGACGTGAGCGAAGCCCTGCAACTGGGTTTTCCCGCTGCGCGGGTGCTCACCGAATCGGTGGCCGCCGGAATCAACTACCCCAATGAGCTGCGCATTGCCTTTGACGGCGACGCCGTGCTGTTCTCGGACGAAGCCGAGCGCGTGTACCAGACAGGGGGGCTCGAAGCCTTTGTGACACACGAGACCAGCAAGGCCGCCTTGCCGCTCTCAGACGGCCCTTTCAAGCCGCTGCTGGCCGCCCTGCACCAACTCCAGCAGCAGGGCGATGCAGCGGGCATGCGGCTGCGCATTGCGCTGGTGACAGCACGCAGCGCGCCCGCGCATGAGCGCGCGATCAACACCCTGATGAAGTGGAATCTGGCGGTGGACGAGGCGATGTTTCTGGGCGGGCTGGAAAAGGGGCCGTTTTTGCGCGAATTCGAACCCGATTTCTTTTTTGACGACCAAACCGGCCATGTCAGCTCGGCCGCGCGCCATGTGCCCGCTGGCCATGTGCGCAGTCTGCCGGGGGCGGCTTAGAACAAAGCGCTTACAGCCCCGAAGTGCGCTTGATCTTGGGGTCCGAATAGGTCAGCGGCTCGTTCTTGGCCTGCTGCGCCATGCGCTCGGCCAAGGTCACTTTATTGACGTCTTGGGCGAGTTCGATGGCGCTGCCGCTGGCGCGCCACATCGACTGAATGAATTCGATCAATTGCTTGTAAATGGGCTCTTTGGGCGGCTCCACCGGCTTTTCGATCTCTTTCTTCTCCTTGACTTCGGTCCAGTCGAGATTTTCCTTGTCGGCGGCCGAAGGCTTTTCCGGCGTCTTGACGATGGCGCCCTCGCCCAGGCGATCCATGGACTCGACCGGATTGGCGGCGTTGATGGGACGCACCGGCACCGCTCCGGACGCCCCGGTGGAGTACAGATCGGCGCCCTGGGGACGCCAGCTTGTCGATCGGTCAACAGGTGGCAGTTGCATGGCAGTGGCCTCGGTAGGCTGAGGGGACGGGGTGGGCTACTCCCATCTCGTACGTCCATTTCGGCGAAGTGAAGGGGAACTTAAGCCCTTTTCGACGAATCACCCCAAAAATAAGGGTTTATCCCTATCAAGCCTCTCAGATAGCCCTAAAGAAATCGCTCCAGGAGCCGGCGCGAGCTGCGGTCCAGCGCTTCGGTGTCGGCAATGCGGTACTGGACCCCCTCGCCGCTGGCAATCAACAGGCGCGTCCGCCCGGCAAGCCGGCGGATATCCTCCTCGGCCTTCAGGGTGAGGCGGGTGTCGCCGCGATCGGTCTCTACCTGCCAGACGCTGGGGGTGGAAAAACTCGATACCGATACCAGGCGCGTGATCGTCGGAGAAAACTCCCGCATCGCCAGTTCCTCGTCGACGAGCGTGCGCAAGGCGCCGGGCAAGTCCGCCTGGCGGGCCACCCACAGCAGTTCGTGCCCGTCGTGGCCCAGCAGGGAGAGTCCTTCCTGCGGTGCAGCAATGGGAAAGGCGCGCACGGGCTGCACGCCGCTGTGCTCGCTGCCATCGGCCAGGGTCAGCACCAGGCGGCCATGCGCGTCGCGCCGCAGCTGCAACTTTGTGGGATCAGAATGCGTATTCATACTTGGCCTGCGGGGTGGGCGGAATGGGTCAGCGCGCCTTCGGGCAGGATGCCTGCGGCCTGCGCGTCTTCCTCAGCGCGCCGCGCCTGCGCTTCGTACAGGCGCCAGTAGGCGCCCTGCCGCTCCATCAGCGCGTCGTGCGGCCCGACTTCAACGATTTCGCCCCGGTCCATCACCACCAGCCGGTCGGCCTTGCGCAGCGTGGACAGGCGGTGGGCAATGGCAATGGTGGTGCGGCCCTGGACCAGGTTGTCGAGCGCCTTCTGGATTTCCTTTTCCGTCTCGGTGTCCACGGCCGAAGTCGCTTCGTCCATGATCAGGATGCGCGGATCAATCAGCAGCGCGCGGGCAATGCTGATGCGCTGGCGCTCACCGCCCGACAGCCCCTGGCCGCGCTCGCCCACCAGCGAGTCGTAGCCATGCGCCAGCCGCAGGATGAATTCGTGCGCATGGGCAGCGCGCGCCGCCGCCACGATTTCGGCGCGCGTCGCCTCGGGTTTGCCGTAGGCAATGTTCTCGGCAATCGTGCCAAAGAACAAAAACGGCTCCTGCAGCACCAGGCCGATGTGGCGCCGGTAGTCGGCTACGGCAAAGCGGCGGATGTCGGTGCCGTCGAGCGCAATGGTCCCCTCGGTCACGTCATAAAAGCGGCAGATCAGATTCACCAGCGTACTCTTGCCCGAACCGCTGTGGCCCACCAGCCCAATCATCTCGCCGGGGCGAATGTCCAGGTCCAGATTCTTGATGACGGCGCGGCTGCCGTAGCGAAAGCCCACGCCGCGCAGCGCAATGGCGCCCTGCACCCGCTCCATGCGCACCGGATGGACCGGCTCAGGCACGTTGCTGACGTGGTCCAGGATGTCAAAAATGCGCTTGGCGCCCGCAGCGGCCTTTTGCGTGACCGAGACAATGCGGCTCATGGAATCGAGCCGCCCATAGAAGCGTCCGATGTAAGCAATAAATGCCGTCAGCACGCCCACCGTGATCTGGCCTTTCGACACCAGCCAGATGCCAAAACCCCAGACCACCAGAAGGCCGATTTCTGTCAGCAGCGACACCGTGGGCGTGAACAGAGACCAGGTCTTGTTGAGTTTGTCATTCACCTGCAGGTTGTGCTGGTTGGCGTCGTGAAAACGCTGGGCTTCGCGCTTTTCCTGGGCGAACGCCTTGACCACGCGGATGCCCGGAATGGTGTCGGCCAGCACATTGGTGACCTCGCTCCAGACCCGGTCAATCTTCTCGAAGCCGGTGCGCAGGCGGTCGCGCACGGTGTGGATCATCCAGCCAATGAAGGGCAAGGGCACCAGCGTGACCAGCGCCAGCCAGGGATTGATCGAGAAAAGGATCGCCGCCGTCATGAAAATCATCAGCACGTCGGTGACAAAGTCGAGTGCATGCAGCGACAGGAAGACATTGATGCGGTCCGTCTCGGACCCGATGCGCGCCATCAGATCCCCGGTGCGCTTGCCGCCAAAGTAGTCCAGCGAGAGGCGCAGCAAATGCTCGTACGTCGTAGTGCGCAGGTCGGCGCCAATGCGCTCGGACACCAGGGCCAGGATGTAAGTGCGCGCCCAGCCCAACCCCCAGGCCAGCAAGGCCGACGCCAGCAAGCCGCTCAGGTACAGAAGCACCAGGCCAGGTTCAATCGTCTGCCCGTTCTGAAACGGGATCAGGATGTCATCCATCAGCGGAATGGTCAGGTAGGGCGGCACCAGCGTCGCGGCAGTGGACGCCAGCGTGAGAAAAAAACCTGCGGCCAGCTGTTTGCGGTACGGACGCGCAAAGCGCCACAGGCGCAGCAAAACCCAGGTGGACGTCTTCGCCGGCTGAGCGCGGGCGCAGACCGGACACTCTTCGGCGTCCGGCGGCAGCTCGCTCTGGCAGACGGGACACAGTGCGTCGCCGTCCTCGGACGCGCGCGCCTCCCACCCGCCTCGCACGATCTGCCCAATGCGCTGCTCGAACTGCCGCAGCAGCCGCTGCGCCACCGGGTTCTGTGCCAGGGTAAAGCGCCACAGCGCAATGCGGCGGACGTCGTCGTGCAGTTCCAGCGTGCCGACGCCGCCATGGTCCAGCAAGCGCAGGCCCAGTCCCGGCTCCAGTGTCCACTCGCGCCACTCACGATCGTGGTTGCGTGCCATCAGGCGCTGATCGGTCAGCACCAGCAGGCCGCTGGCAAACTGCAGGGTTTCGCTGAGGTCAACCTCCAGCGTGGCGAGCACGTTTTCATCGGAGGCAAGCCGCTCGTTCAGAGCGGCGTCAGAAAAACGGGGCGCGGCGCCCAGATCGGCCGCACGGTGGTGATGTTGCATCTTGATTGGAATAAGCGCGAAATGCGCAGACCCGGCAACGCCGGGCAGCAGGCGAATTTTCACCCAAACACGCGCGGCGCTGGCAACGGTATGCTTGCCATTTTGCTTTCCCGTCATTGCCATCGCGGGGTACTTCTACGTTTGCCACAGATATTCGCCCCCTCCCTGTAGTGCCCCATGACACCCTTTAAAGACATCGAACTTCTGCGTATCCACTATTTGCGTGGCCCCAATATCTGGACCTACCGGCCGGTGCTGGAGGTCTGGCTGGACCTGGGGACGCTTGAAGACCACCCCTCACACCAGCTTGCCGGCTTCAATGAGCGGCTCACCGCCTGGTTGCCGGCGCTGATCGAGCACCACTGCGGTGTGGGCGAGCGCGGCGGCTTCCTGCAGCGCCTGCAGGAGGGCACCTGGTGCGGCCACGTGCTGGAGCACATCGTGATCGAACTGCTCAACCTGGCCGGTATGCCCACAGGCTTTGGCCAGACGCGCTCAACCAGCCAGCACGGCGTGTACCGCATGGTGTTCCGGGCGCGCGAAGAGCAGGTGGCGCGCAGCGCGCTGGCAGAGGGCCACGCGCTCATCATGGCTGCCATCAACGACCTGCCCTTTGACGTGGACGCCGCAGTGGCGCGTGTGCGCACGGTGGTGGATGACCGCTATCTTGGCCCCAGCACGGCTTGCATCGTCACTGCGGCAGCCGACCGCAGCATTCCGCACATCCGCCTCAACGACGGCAATCTGGTGCAGTTGGGCTATGGCGCAGCGCAGCGCCGCATCTGGACGGCCGAGACCGAATTCACCAGCGCCATCGCCGAAGGCATCGCCAGCGACAAAGACCTCACCAAGAGCCTGCTCAAGGCCTGCGGCGTTCCGGTGCCCGAGGGCCAGGTGGTCAGCAGCCCCGAAGCGGCCTGGGAGGCGGCTCAGGACATCGGCCTGCCCGTGGTCGTCAAACCCTCAGACGGCAACCACGCGCGCGGCGTCACGCTCGACCTGCGCAAACGAGAGGACATCGAGGCCGCGTGGCACGTGGCCGAGCCCGAAGGCAGCGAGGTCATGGTCGAGCGCTTCATTCCCGGCGACGAGCACCGCCTGCTCATCGTCGGCGGCAAGCTGGCGGCAGCGGCGCGGGGCGAATTGGTCAGCGTCACCGGCAACGGCCGCAGCACGGTGGCCGAGCTGATCGAGAGCCAGCTCAACTCCGACCCGCGCCGGGGCTATGAGGAAGAGTATCCGCTGGACCTCATTGATCCACGTGCCATGGTCACGGTACAGCTCGAACTCCAGCGCCAGGACCTGACGGCCGATTCGGTGCCCGTCGCCGGCCGCCAGGTTGTGGTGCAGCGCAACGGCAATGTCGCCGTGGACTGCACCGACGAAGTCCACCCCGAGGTGGCCTACATCGCGGCACTGGCTGCCAAAGTGGTGGGACTGGACATTGCGGGAATCGACATGGTGGCGCAGGACATCGGCAAGCCCCTGCACACCCAGGGAGGCGCCATTGTCGAAGTCAACGCCGGCCCAGGCCTGCTGATGCACCTCAAACCCGCCGTGGGTGCGCCGCGCCCGGTCGGACAGGCGATTGCCGAGCACCTTTTCCCGCAGGTGGAAGACGGCGCTGACGGCGACCACGCCGGCCGCATTCCCATTGTGGGTGTTGCGGGAACACGCGCCAGCGCCACCATTGCGCGGCTGGTGGCCTGGTTTCTGCACCTGGGTGGGCGCTATACGGGCCTGGCGTGCAGCCAGGGCCTGTTTTTGAACGAACGCTGCGTGGACACCCGCGCAAGCGCCCACTGGGAAGGCGCACGGCGCCTGCTGACCAGCCAGATGGTGCAAGCCGCCGTGATTGAAAACGACGCCCGCGCCATCCTGCAAGATGGCCTGGCCTATGACCGCTGCAGCGTCGGCGTGGTGACCGACATGGACGGCTGGGAAGCGCTGGCCTCCTTTGACATCCGTGCGCAGGACCAGATGCCGCGCGTGCTGCGCACCCAGGTGGACGTGGTGCTGGCCAGCGGAGCGGCGGTTCTCAATGCCGACGAACCCGAGGTGGCGGCGCTCGCCCGGCTGTGCGACGGTGCGGTGATCCTGACCTCCACCGACCCGGCCAATCCCTTGCTGGCAGCGCACCGCGCCAACGACAACGGCCGCGCTGTACTGCTGCAAGGCGGCCAGGTGCTGCTGGTGCAGGGCCCGAGCGAGAAGTCGCTGGGTGCGCTCGATCGCCTGACCCAGGGCCACGGCGACGCGCCCGTGCCGGAACCGGCGCTGCTGGCAGCCATTGGCGCAGCCTGGGCGCTTGACATTGCTCCCGACCTGATTGCCGCTGGCATCAAGACCTTCGAGCCCGCTGCCGCTGCCGCCGGCGTGCCGCGCGTTCCGGTGCTCCCGCTCTGACATCCTCTTCCCTCGAAAGACTCCATGGAAGTTTCACGTACTCGCGCCTTGCGCGGCCCCAACCTCTGGAGCCGCAATACCGCCATTGAGGCCGTCGTACGCTGCACGGCGGACGAATGCGCGGTGTCGCAAATGGCCGGCTTTGAAGCCCGGTTGCGCGCCTTGTTTCCTGCCATTGGCGCGCTGCTGCCCGAAGGCAGCGAAAGCGACATCACGCTGGCCCACGTCCTGCAATCGGCCGCACTGGCGCTGCAGGCACAGGCGGGCTGCCCGGTGACCTTCAGCCGCACGGCACACACGCCAGAGACGGGCGTCTTCCAGGTCATCGTCGAGTACACCGAAGAGGCCGTGGGCCGCAAGGCTTTCGAGGATGCGCAGGCACTGATTTCCGCCGCGCAGGGCGGCGGCGCGTTTGACTGCGAGGCCGTGGTGGCGGCGCTGCGCGAGCTGGACGAGGACGAGCGCCTTGGTCCCAGTACGGGCTCCATCGTTGAGGCCGCTGCAGCGCGCGGTATTCCATGGCGCCGGCTCACGCAAGGCAGTCTGGTGCAGTTCGGCTGGGGCTCGCGCCAACGCCGCATCCAGGCCGCCGAAGTCGATGCCACCAGCGCCGTCGCCGAATCCATTGCCCAGGACAAGGACCTGACCAAGCGCCTGCTGCACGCCGCTGGCGTGCCCGTACCGATGGGGCGGCCCACCGCTACCGTGGACGACGCCTGGGCGGTGGCGCTTGATGTCGGTCTGCCCGTCGTGGTCAAACCGCAGGACGGCAACCAGGGCAAGGGCGTCACGGTCAATATCACCGAACGTGCGCAACTCGATGAAGCCTTTCGCGTCGCCGCCGAATACGGCGAGGTCATGGTCGAGCGCTTTCTGCCTGGGCACGACTTCCGCCTGCTGGTGGTGGGCAACCAGCTGGTGGCTGCCGCGCGGCGCGAGCCACCGCAGGTGCTGGGCGATGACATCCACACCGTGCGCGAGCTGGTGGATCTGGTCAACCTCGATCCGCGCCGCGGCGAAGGCCATGCCACGCCGCTGACCAAGATTCGCCTCGACGACATTGCCGTCGCGCGCCTTACCGCCCAAGGGTTGACGCCCGACTCGGTGCCGCCCAAAGGGCAGCGCATCATCCTGCGCAACAACGCCAACCTATCCACCGGCGGCTCGGCCACCGACGTCACCGACGACGTGCACCCCGACGTGGCAGCGCGCGCCGTGGCGGCGGCGCAAATGGTCGGTCTGCACATTTGCGGCGTCGATCTGGTGTGCGAGAGCGTGCTGCACCCCATCGAAGAACAAGCCGGCGGTATCGTCGAAGTCAACGCCGCCCCTGGCCTGCGCATGCACCTTGCGCCGTCGTACGGAAAGCCGCGCGCGATTGGCCAGGCGATGGTGGACCTGGTATTCCCGCCCGGCAACGACGGACGCATTCCGGTGGTGGCCGTGACCGGCACCAACGGCAAGACGACCACGGCGCGCCTCATCGCCCACCTCTTTTCCGCCCAGGGACTGCGCGTGGGCATGACCAACACCGACGGCGTCTATGTGAATGGCCGCCAGATCGACAGCGGCGACTGCAGCGGCCCCA
This sequence comes from Simplicispira suum, assembly GCF_003008595.1. GTDB lineage: Bacteria > Pseudomonadota > Gammaproteobacteria > Burkholderiales > Burkholderiaceae_C > Simplicispira > Simplicispira suum. The sequence goes on from NZ_CP027669.1 coordinate 907,424, forward strand.
AGAGCGCGCGCAACGTGCTGCTGCACCCCGAGGTGGATGCGGCAGTATTTGAAACCGCGCGCGGCGGCATCCTGCGCGAGGGCCTGGGTTTTGACCGCTGCCAGGTGGCGGTGGTCACCAACATTGGCGAAGGCGACCACCTGGGGCTGAACTTCATCACCACGGTGGAAGACCTGGCGGTGCTCAAGCGCGTCATCGTCCAGAACGTGGCGCCCGAGGGCTATGCGGTGCTCAATGCGGCCGACCCCATCGTCGCGGCCATGGCGCCGGCCTGCCCGGGCAAGATCATCTTCTTTGCCGCTGACCGCCACCACCCCGTGATGGCCACGCACCGCGCCCAGGGCAACCGCTCGGTCTACGTCGATGGCGATTCGGTGATTGCTGCCGAAGGTTCGTGGCGCGAGGCCATCCATTTGCGCGACGTGCCCATCACGCGCAGCGGCAAGATCGCTTTTCAGGTGGAAAACGTCATGGCTTCGGTGGCCGCCGCCTGGGGCGCGGGCCTGTCGTGGGAGACCATCCGCCGCGGCCTCTCGGGTTTCGTCAACGACAGCGACAACGCGCCCGGCCGCTTCAACCTGATGGATTACAAAGGCGCTACGGTCATTGCCGACTACGGCCACAACCCCGACGCCATGCGCGCCCTGGTGGGCGCCGTCAATGCGCTGCCGGCCAAGCGCCGCAGCGTGGTCATCAGTGGCGCCGGCGACCGGCGCGACGAGGACATCCGCGCGCAAACCGTGATTCTCGGCGCCGCCTTTGACGACGTACTGCTGTACCAGGACGCAGCCCAGCGCGGGCGCGCCGACGGCGAGGTGATGCGCCTGCTGCGCGAAGGACTGGCCGGCGCCGGGCGCACCCAGCATGTCGAGGAAATTCGCGGCGAGTTCATCGCCATCGACACCGCCCTGGCACGCCTGGCACCCGGTGACCTGTGCCTGGTGCTGGTCGACCAGGTGGAACAAGCGCTGGCGCATCTGGCGCGCCGCTGCGCAGAAACATGAGGGCAGCATGAACCCACATCACTCCACCGGCACCGTCCACCTGTTGCGCGCAGCCATTGGCGCGCTGTGCCTGACCGGCGCCATGGCTGGCCACGCAGCCGACAAGATCGGCTCCGTCGACACCGCGTTCCAGTGGATCGGCCGCGACCACGACATCCTCGTCGAGGCGTACGACGACCCAGGGGTTGCCGGCGTGACCTGCTACGTCTCACGCGCCCGCGTCGGCGGCATCAAGGGCACGCTCGGGCTGGCCGAAGACCGGGCCGAGGCGTCCATTGCCTGCCGCCAGACCGGCCCACTGTCGTTTGCCAAACCGCTGCGCCAGCAGCAAGAGATTTTTTCCGAACGCATGTCGCTGCTCTTCAAGCGCCTGCGCGTGGTGCGCATGGTGGACGCAGAGCGCAACACCCTGGTCTACCTGAGCTACTCGGACAAGTTGATTGACGGCTCGCCACAGAACAGCATCACCGCCGTGCCGGTGGATCGCGCCACGCCCATTCCGCTGGACAAGTGATTCACAACAGAAATTTTTGGTAAAAATGGCCGCTAGCGCTTATTCCATAATCGCTAATAGCTATATTTATAATAGCAAAACAGTTCGAGCTACCACGACAAAGACGTGCAGTTCCTCGCCATATGGACAAGCACCCGCGATGCGACAGCCGGATCGCTGAGCAGTCGTTGGTGGCCAAGGCCCTGGGTCACCAGCAATTCGCCGCAGGCGAATAAGGCAGCGATCCTTCGGCTGCTCGCTACCGGCGCCACGCGATCGCACGCGTCGTGAACAATCAACGTGGGCAAGGCAATCTGCACGGCCATGCGATCCAGCTCGAACTCCGACAATCGCGCACCCCCGTAGCTTCCCAGCCGCTCGACCAGACGGCGAGCCCATGACGCCGGCAGACCAAAAGCGTGCGCCACGCTCTGCACCATGCGCGCAGGCGAATCGGGTGGAGATATCAGGACCAATCGGTCGACCGCCAAGCCTCGCGTGGCGGCGTGCGCGGAGGCAAGCGCGCCTGCCGAATGCGCAACCACGCCATGCACCCGGCCATAACGCGCTTGGAGCGCAAACAATGCCCGCGAGAACTGCGCCACGCTGCTTGTGTGCCCGGTACTGCTGCCGTGGGCGGGCAAGTCGACCAGCGTGGTGCAGAACCCTGCCTCGACGAGCAGGTTGGCAATGCCCTGCATTTGCATGGCGTTGCCGCCCCAGCCATGAACCAGCACGATGCGCGGGCGAGCGCCACTGCCCAAATGCTCGGAAACACTCAGCATTCCGGACTCAAACGGAAGGCGGCTGCGGCGCCATCCGCTTCGAGACGCGGAGCGCTCAAGCATGCCTGTGCGAGGCCGGGGCCTGGAGAGCACCTGGAGCGCTATCGCCACGCTGGTGTCGGGCGCAAGGCGGTACGTCGTGCGCAGCAAGGCACCCAAACCTGGGCGCTTGTGCGCCAATCCGTAGTGGGCGGCGTGCGGTGGTGAAGGCGGCTCAAGTGGGGTTTCAGGAGTGCCCGGCTCACCGCGCATAGGTGCCCAGGCCCACCAAGACCGCAACCGCCAACAGCCCTGCCCAACCGGGGTGCCGTGCTCGGGTTCCGATTCCTACCAGTGCCGAACTCGCCAGCAATGCGGCGACGACCATCGCCTCCATCCAACCCGCGCCGGGTCCCGCCGAAGGCGACGATCTCAGATTCAAGATGGCTGCCGCCGCCAGAAACGCAAGTACGGTCACGACGTGCCAAGTGGCCCAGAGGATGCGCACGTGGCGCTCTCTCAGTACGCTGCCGCCGTTGGTCGGCACCACTCCCTCGGTCCGCATGCGCGAAAAAATAAGCACTTCGCCCAGGACGCTGTGAATCAGGCCCACCAGCGTCAACAGCACTGCGCCCGCCACATACATGGTGTTTTCCATCTGTCGTTCTCCTTCAATGTGATTGGGTTGGTCGAACTGGCGAGGCGATCACTTCGCCGTCGGCGCCAGGCGGCGAATGCGCTCTGCAGCCCATAAGCCGGTTTCCACTGCGCCGTCCGTCCACGGCATGCCCAGGTAGTCGCCGCACAAAACGATGCGGCGCTTGGGTACGAGTTCGGCGCGGTACTGCGCAATTGCGCGGGCGCGGCCCAGTGGTGACAAGGGCTCGGCGCAGGGCCAGCGCTGCACCCTGTGGTCCACCACCGCCCGCGAAATGCCGGGCCAGCGCAACTCGAGCCACTGCAGAACCGCCTCGACAAGCGACGCGTCCGGCTCGTCCCGGTACTTGCGCGCACCGGCGTCGCCGAGCATGAGCGTCAACACCTCGGGCGCCTGCGCGACAGGCAATCGCGCCGACTCGACCACCATGGCGGCCACGGAGTGGCCGGTGGCTGCAGATGCGCCGGGCGCAAGCAAAAGCCCGTGCACCGCCTCCAGGTTGCCGGGCAATCGCCAATCCGAATGCATGCCCAGCGCAACATGTGCTGCAGCTGCATAGCCTGTTTGCAGCAAGCGTCTTTCAAGCGCGTCCGGCGTTGTCAGCAATTGCTTGGCAACTGGCGCAGGCACGGCCAGCACCGCCCAATCCGCTTCCAGGCAGTCGCCACCGAGATGGGCCTGCACGCCGTGTGGGCCTTCAACCAAAGCCTCCACCTTCGCGCCCGTCTGCACATTCAGCTCGGCCGCCATGGCGCGCGGCAGGCGGCCCCAGCCGCCTCTGATGGCCAGGGCTTCGGCATTGAGGAACGACATCACCGCACCAATCAGTGCCCGCGAGGTCTGCTCCAACGTGTGGAAATAGAAGCCGTGGATGGTGGGCGCCAGGAGATGGTCGGTCGCGGCTGCCCCCAGGTTGCGGTTGCACCAGGGCGCAGCTTCCTCCGTATCCAGACGCGCAAACGCGGCATAGCTCGACCGGTCGCGCCAGCGCCCGGTAAGCGCCAAGGGGAGCGAGCCCGCAATGAGGCGCGCGCCTTCGCGCCTGCTCAACAGGCCGCTTGTCACGAAGGTGCCAGGGCGCTTCTGATGGACTTTGTGCAGACGGCCATGGCGTTCGAACGCCGCCCAGGGAGAAGCCTTCTCCACCGACCCGGCCATACCGGCTTCGTCAAGCAGCCGGGGAATGTGGCGATAGCCGCTCGACGGGAACTGCGCGCCGCACTCGATGGTGCGGCCGTGAAAGGAATCGCTCTGCACCCGACCGCCCGCCCCCTGCGCCTGCTCGAGCACGCGCACCTGAAACCCTGCACGGTGCAGCGACTGCGCGGCGGCCAGACCGGCCATTCCCGCCCCGACCACGAGGACACGCTGGGCTGGCCCGAGAAGCGATTGGGATAAATTTGCCATGCACGAACTCTAGAGCCCGCCCTGGCACCATACACAGCCTGTATGGTGGCAATTCGATGAAAAAAGTCTCCCGCGAATCGTGGATTCAGGCCGGCTTCCAGACGCTGGATCAGCTCGGCTACACGCAGCTTTCTGCAGAAAAAATCGCGCGGCGCCTGCATGTCACGCGCGGTTCGTTCTACCACCACTTCCGCAGCCGCGCCGAATTCGTCGACGCCCTGCTGGTGCGCTGGCGGCAAGACTACACCGCCGAGGTCATTGCCCAGGCCAGCGCCGAAGGCGACCCCCAGCGGCGGCTGGAGCGCTATCTATCGGTCGCGGGACGTCTGCAGCCGGGCCGGGAGGTCGCCATTCGGGCCTGGGCCGCGCGGGATCGCACGGTCCTCGCGGTGCTGGAGCAAACCGATGCAGCCCGCCTTGAATTTGTTCGGCAGTTGGGACGCGACTTGTTTCCTTGCGCTGCAGAAAATGCGCTCCACCGCTTCGCCAGGATTGCATGCCTCGCCTTCATCGGGTTTCAGCAAACGGGGCCGCATGGGCGCGAGCGATTTGTCGCGCTGGTGCAGGACGTGCTGGACATGTTGACGCCGAGCGATACCGCTCGGCCCAAACCGGCGCCTATTCCTGGCGCTGCGCCGCAATCTGCCGAAGCGCCTGCTCGAAGACTTCCACCGGCTGCCCGCCCTGGATCAGATGCCGGTCGTTGACGATCACCGCCGGCACCGAGTGGATGCCTTGCTGCAGGTAAAACTGCTCGCGCTCGCGCACCTCGTCGGCGTAGCGGTCTGAAGCCAGCACGGTGCGCGCCTCCTGCGCGTCCAGCCCCGCCTCTTGCGCCACCCGCACCAGCACGTCGTGGTCGCTCGGGTCCTGGCCGTCGGTGAAATAGGCCTTGAACAAGCCGTTTTTAAGCGGCGCTTGCCGCCCCTGCAGCTCGGCCCAGTGCAACAGGCGGTGGGCGTCAAAGGTGTTGTAGATGCGGCTGCGCGCGCCGGAGGTGAAGGTAAAGCCCAGCTCGGCACCGCGCGCAGCAATGGCGGCGCGCGTGGCTTCGCGCTGCTCGGCCGACGCCCCGTACTTCTGCTGCAGGTGTTCGCCGATGTCCTGGCCGCCCGGCCCCATCTGCGGGTTGAGTTCAAACGGCTGAAAGTGCAGGTCCAGCTGCACCTCACCGGCCAGGCGCTCGGCTGCCTGCTCCAGCGCACGCAGGCCAATGACGCACCAGGGGCAGGACACATCGGAAACGAAATCAATTTTGAGAGGAGTGGCCATCGCAATCTCCAGCAAGCGAGCAAGTCTGCATTCTGGAGCGAAGCCGCCACCGACGCAGCGCAGCCGTGCGGAACCTGCTTGGGCGGCATGGGCGTGGCAGCAAAGACTCCTGTATTCATAGCGCCCAGCGCTCACCCACAAAGCGCCAGAGGCCAATTTGGCCTGGATTTTCCAGCATTCACAGCAGGGCGTTGCCATGCCAGAATGCCGCATGCCCACGCACAGCCCCTATGCCGACGCCAACGCGCCATCGCAGGCCGCCAGCGGCAACACCGTGGATGCGCTCTACCGCGCCGCGCTCGGCCCGGTGCAGCAGCCGCGCTATTTGGCGCTGTTTGAACGCTTTGACCAGGCAGGGCGGGCGCCCGTGGGCTGGAACCTTGCTGCCAGCCTGGCTACGCTCAACTGGATGCTGCTGCACCATTTATGGACCGCAGCCCTGGTCTATGTGGCCCTGGTGGAAGGCCTGGCCCTGCTGATCTTTGGCGTGGGTCGCCCGCTGCTGCACTGGCCCGAGCAGGTGGAATGGGGGCTGTTCGCCGCCTTTGCCTTGTTTGCCATCGTTCTGCCCGGCCTGTTTGGCGACGCGCTGCTGTACAGCGAAATCCGCAAACGCATGGCGCGCGCGCTGGTGGCAGCGCACAGCATTCCCGAAGCCTGCCAGCTGCTCGCCCGCCAGGCCAGCAGCTGGCGGCGCCTGATCTGGATTGCCGTGGCCAATGGGGGGCTGTTTCTGGCCATCGCCGCAGCCTGGCTGTGGGTGCCGGAGGACGACTGGCGTGCCGGCCGCCCGAGCGATACGCAGGTAGCATCCGGTCCGGTGCAGAGTGCAGGCAAGGCCTTGCCCGCCAGCGTGCCTGCTTCAGCATCGACTTCTGCTACTGCTTCAACGCCAACGCTCGCCGCCAAAGCACGCACCGCCTCTGCCAGCGCCCCGGCGGTGACTGCGTCAGGGCCTCAGACCCTTGCTGCTTCGGCCACAGCGCTCGGCAGTGCCGCACCTGTGCACCCCGGCGCGGGCGATGGCGACGCCGAAGGCACGCGCGTTCCGGATGCGACCAGTCCCGCCCCTGCGCAAAGTGAGCACAGCGCAGCAGCAGCCCTTTCTCCATCCACAGCCACCGCACCAACGCACAATGCAGCAGCCCAGGCAGGGAAAGCGTCCCCACCGCCGGGCAAACGGCGCGTCCCAGGGGCAGCCTCGCCTGCAGCATCCAGATCGCTAGGCACCCCTTCGCCGGCTGACGCTCCGGCCGCAACCCCAGACGGCGCCGCGACCGCCTCCCGCAAAGCTGCCAGCACACCCACGCCAGCATCCACGCCCACTCCGCTGGGCAGTGCGCCTGGCTACTACATCAACGTCGGTCTGTTTGCAGAAGAGGCCAACGCGCGCCGGGCCCAGGCCAAGCTGCTCAATGTCGGGCTGCCCGCATTCCGCCAGACCTTCAGCACCAAAAACGGTGAGCGCACCCGCGTTCGCGTCGGTCCGTTTGACAGCGAGGCCGACGCGCAAAAGGCGGCCACGCAAATTCGCAGTCTGCAGCTCGATGCGCTGATTTACCGCCAACGCGGCTGACGGCCCTGCGCCATGGCCCAACCGCCACATCCGCCGCATCCGCCCGCAGGCGCCGATCCGCGCGCCGGACTGCGGCGGGCGGCCCGAGTGGTGCTGGCAGGGTGGGCCTATCTGTTGTTGTTCGCTGCGGTGGCCCACGGTCTGCTGCGCTGGCCCATGCTGGGCGTTGCCGCCGCCAGCTGGCTGCTCGCGCTGCCGGTCCTCGCCGCCTGGTGGCACCAGGATGCGACGCACCGCCTGCTCGCTCTGCATCCCTACCGCAGTGGCGCTGCCTTGCACCGCTGGTACGCGCGCCGTGTGCTGCCGATGGCGCTGCGCGTGATGCTGGCCTTGCTGCTGACGGCTGCTGCGCTGTTACAAACGCCTTTTTTTGCTCTCTCCGAGTGGGTCCTGCTGGCATTGGCGGCTCCTGGCTACGCCCTGCTGGAAGCGGTTTTTTACCGCCTCGGCGCCGCACAGTTCGCCACCGAACGCTACGCGCAGCGCTGGGTGCGGCGAGCCACCCATGCCACGCTGGTGCTGCTGCTGGCACTGGCCTGGCTGGCTCTGCGCCTGTCGGACCACGCCAGCGTGCCGCTGCCGCTGGCCGAGCGGCTGGGCCAGTGGCAGGCCGGCTGGAGCGACGCGCCATCGCACGCACTGCGCTGGGCACTCGACGCCCTGGCCTGGAGTCAGGCAGGATTTGAGACTGCGCTCTCGCAGCTGCCAGCGGACCGGCGCTGGCAGGCGCTGGCAGGCCTCGTGCTGGCGCCGCTGGCGCTGTTCGGCCACAGCGCCCTGGCCATTGCCGGTTGCGCCCTCTCTCTGCCCGAGCTGCGCCGGGCAAGTGCCGTGCCGCTGTGTGCCGAAGTGGTTCCGCCGCGACTGACGCCTGAGCGGGCCGCCGTCTGGGCAGCGATTGGCGTGCTGGCGACCTGGCTCTGGCTCGATCTGGCCGGACGCACCGAATACCTGGCCCAGAGCAGCCCCAGCCCCTTTGCCGTGCAGGCGCTTCCCGAATGCGAGCGCATTGGCGGACGCGTCTACCGCGTAGGCGCCGAGGCACTGCTGGAGCAACTGGGCGCCCGCACCCAAAAAAGCCTTGCTGCCTCGCAGGTCCAGGCCTGCACCGCACTCGACAAAGTGCGGGCGCTGGCCGAACCGGGAGTGGACGCCTACCTGGACTGGTACTTCAGCCTGGGCGCTGAATGGGCGCGGCTCGCCGCCATGCTGGCCGGCGACGCAGAGCTACTGATGCGGGTGAAGTTCGAGCAGCTCGTCCTGCAAGACGACGGCATTGGCAGCGCGCTTGGCACAGTTCAACGCGAATACGCCGCGCAATGGGGCGCCGCCCTGAACGCACGGGCCGATGCGCTGGCGCTACTGGAGTCGCAGCACCTGGTGCTGAGCGAATCGCAGTGCCGCGTGGTGCACGAGGCACCCGAGAGCCCTGCACTGCTCGCGGTGCGCGGCCACAGCGCCAGACTGGCGGCGAGTTCCGGTGTTGCGCTGATTGCCGGCAGCTTTGCCGGCACGGTGGCCGCCAAAGCAATGGGCAAGGCGAGCATGAAGGCGGCCAGCAAGCTGCTGCTCAAGGCAGCGGCAAAAAAAAGCTTGGGCAAGGCCGGCGCCGCAGCCGCAGGCGCCGCCTTGGGTACCGTGGTGGCGCCCGGCCTGGGAACGGCGCTGGGCGCTGGCCTGGGCGCAGCGGTGGGTCTGGCGCTGGGCGCCGGGGTCGACCTGACGCTGCTCGCCGCAGAAGAAATGCTTACCCGCGAAAACATGCGCCGTGAGCTGCTGGAGGCTGTCGACGAATCTCTGGCGCCTTACCGCGCCAGCCTGTCATGTGGGGCGGCTCGCCCATAGGACCAGACGGGAAATCGCGCGGCGCCGCAGGGCTTCGCCACCACCCAGCCCTTGAAAACTGGGGAAATGCCCTTATCATTAGCACTCGTCCATCGCGAGTGCTAGCAGCTTCGATGGACTGCCATTCACAAGCGCCTGTTTGTCAGGCGCTTTGCCGTCCAGGCGCATTTTTGAACCAGGAGTATTGCAATGAAACTTCGTCCCCTTGCTGACCGCGTGATTATCAAGCGCATCGAGTCTGAAACCAAGACCGCTTCCGGCATTTTCATCCCCGACAACGCTGCCGAAAAGCCCGATCAGGGTGAAGTGCTGGCCGTGGGCCCCGGCAAGCACGACGAGGACGGCGACCGCATCGAGATGAGCGTCAAGGTCGGCGACCGCGTGCTGTTTGGCAAGTACAGCGGCCAGACCGTCAAGGTCGATGGCGACGAGTTGCTGGTAATGAAAGAAGACGACCTCTTCGCAGTTGTGGAGAAATAAAGCTACTGCGCAGGCGCCTGGCGTTGTTGCGCGGTGCTCGCAATCCTCACGTACACAAGTACGTTCCGGTTGCTGCGCTCCGTGCGCCTAGCCTGACACCTGCTCGCTACGCTTTCTTCCCCCACAACCAGTTATCCGTTTCACGAATTTTTTAGACTTTTCAGGAGCTCCAACATGGCAGCAAAAGACGTAGTTTTCGGCGGCGAAGCCCGCGCACGCATGGTCGAGGGTGTGAACATCCTGGCCAACGCAGTCAAGACCACCCTGGGCCCCAAGGGTCGCAACGTGGTGCTCGAGCGTTCGTACGGCGCCCCCACCGTGACCAAGGACGGTGTGTCCGTGGCCAAGGAAATCGAACTCAAGGACAAGCTGCAAAACATGGGCGCGCAGATGGTCAAGGAAGTTGCTTCCAAGACCTCTGACATCGCTGGCGACGGCACCACCACCGCCACCGTGCTGGCCCAGGCCATCGTGCACGAAGGCATGAAGTACGTGGCCGCCGGCATGAACCCCATGGATCTGAAGCGCGGCATCGACAAGGCTGTGACGGCCCTGGTTGCCGAGCTGAAAAAAGCGTCCAAGGCCACCACGACCTCCAAGGAAATCGCCCAGGTCGGCTCGATTTCGGCCAACTCGGACGAAACCATTGGCAAGATCATTGCTGATGCGATGGACAAGGTCGGCAAGGAAGGCGTCATCACCGTCGAAGACGGCAAGTCGCTGGAATCCGAACTCGAAGTCGTCGAAGGCATGCAGTTTGACCGCGGCTACCTCTCGCCCTACTTCATCAACAACCCAGAGAAGCAATCCGCGATTCTGGAAAACCCCTTCGTGCTGCTGTACGACAAGAAGATCAGCAACATCCGCGACCTGCTGCCCACGCTCGAAGCCGTGGCCAAGTCGGGCCGTCCGCTGCTCATCATCTCGGAAGACGTCGAAGGCGAAGCCCTGGCAACGCTGGTGGTCAACACCATCCGCGGCATCCTGAAGGTTGTGGCTGTCAAGGCCCCAGGCTTTGGCGACCGCCGCAAGGCCATGCTGGAAGACATCGCCATCCTGACGGGCGGCAAGGTCATCGCTGAAGAAGTCGGCCTGACGCTGGAGAAGGTCACGCTGGCCGACCTCGGCTCGGCCAAGCGCGTCGAAGTGGGCAAGGAAAACACCATCATCATCGACGGCGAAGGCCAGGCTGCCGACATCGAAGCGCGCGTCAAGCAAGTGCGCGTGCAAATCGAAGAAGCCACCAGCGACTACGACCGCGAGAAGCTGCAAGAGCGCGTGGCCAAGCTGGCCGGCGGTGTCGCCTTGATCAAGGTGGGCGCTGCCACCGAAGTCGAAATGAAGGAAAAGAAGGCCCGCGTCGAAGACGCCCTGCACGCGACCCGCGCTGCGGTGGAAGAAGGCATCGTGGCTGGTGGTGGCGTGGCTCTGCTGCGCGCCAAGCAGGCTGCTGGCGAGATCAAGGGCGACAACCCGGATCAGGAAGCCGGCATCAAGCTGGTGCTCAAGGCCATTGAGTCGCCGCTGCGCGAAATCGTCGCCAACGCCGGTGGCGAGCCATCGGTGGTGGTCGCGGCCATCCTGGCTGGCAAGGGCAACTATGGCTTCAACGCTGCCAACGACACCTACGGCGACATGATCGAGATGGGCATTCTGGACCCAACGAAAGTGACGCGCACTGCACTGCAGAACGCAGCTTCCGTGTCGTCCTTGATGCTCACCACCGAGTGCATGGTGGCCGAGGCGCCGAAGGAAGAAGGCGGCGCTGGCGGCGGCATGCCCGACATGGGTGGCATGGGCGGCATGGGCGGCATGGGCATGTAACGGCCCCGAGGCAGAGCCTGCTCCGCCTCAACGTTTCGCAGAACCCGCAGGTCTCACGGCCTGCGGGTTTTTTCGTTCAGGCGGCCGGTGCCTCGCCAAAACTGTTGGCCTGCGCTGCGCTGGGCTGCACCCACCAAAACAGCAGCACCAGATACCCAATGCCGGTCAGCATGAGCAACTGCCACCAACCTGAGCGCCCCACGTCGTGCAGGCGACGCGTACCCACTGCCAGCGCGGGCAGCAGCAGCAACAGCACCACGACGCTGTACACCATCTCGCCCAACAGGCTGGAGACGATCACCACCAGAATCTGGAACAGGAAAAACCACCAGAACTCCGAGCGCGGCGCGCGCCCCGTAAACGTTGCGTACTGGGTCAGACAGCTCTGAATGGCCTGCATGAAATTCATGGCATGGTTCCTCTCTTGGTGAGTTTTTTTGGATGGTGGGACGAACGCCCCGCGCCATGATAGGGCGGCAAGCCGCCGCTTTGCACCCCGTTTTTCACTGCAGCGCGCCGATGCTGCTCGCGAGCTTCAGGCGCTGCATCGCAAGATTTTATGCTCTATTTTCAATAGCTAACAACGCTTATCAGATAAGCGCTGGAGCCTTATTTCACTTGATTTTTCAGCGCGTGCGTCGCCTGCGCCAGTGCGCTGATACGCGCCCAGTCGGCGGCGCGCACGGCATCGGGCGGCGTCAGCCACGAGCCGCCGACGCAGCGCACATTGGGCAGCGCTAGGTAGTCCGCCGCCGACTGCGCCGTGATGCCGCCGGTTGGGCAGAACGACACTGCACCGAACGGGCTGGCCCAGGCTTTGAGCAGGCCGAGCCCGCCCACGGCCTGCGCCGGGAAGAGCTTGAGAAAGTCGTAGCCGTCCTGCAGCGCCGCCATGATCTCGCCCGACGTTGCCACGCCGGGCAGCAGCGGCAGGCCGAGCGCCCGGCAGGCTGTGCCCACGGCATGCGTGTAGCCGGGGCTCACGGCAAACACCGCGCCTGCTGCTTGGGCGCGGCGCGCATCGTCGGCATTCAATACCGTGCCGGCGCCGACGATGGCCTCGGGCAAGGCTTTGGCAATGGCTTCGATGGCAGGCAAGGCAGCCGGCGTGCGCATGGTGATTTCCAGCACCCGCACACCGCCGGCCAGCAGCGCGCGGGCCAGCGGCAGCGCGTCGGCTTCGCGCTCAATCACGATCACGGGAATGACGGGGCCCCAGCCGGGCAAGTCGCGGGTGGTCAAAGCCATGTGCAGGCTCCCTGTTCTGCACCGGCAGCGTTTTGCCGGAAGTTGTGAAAAAGATCGCGCCCAAACGTATGTGCCGGCGGGGCGCTCGGTTGCGCGGGTGCGCGGGCATCCCATTCTTCTGCGCCCACGATCACGTCGAGCGTTCCGGCATCGGCATCCACGCGAAGGACGTCGCCATCGCGCACCCGCGCCAGCGGACCGCCACCCAGCGCTTCGGGCGTAACGTGGATCGCGGCGGGCACCTTGCCCGAGGCGCCGCTCATGCGTCCGTCCGTGACCAGCGCCACGCGCAAGCCCTGGTTTTGCAGCACGGCCAGCGGCGGCGTGAGCTTGTGCAGCTCGGGCATGCCGTTGGCGCGCGGGCCCTGGAAGCGCACCACCGCCACCATGTCTTGCGTCAGTTCACCCGCATTGAAGGCCGCGAGCAAGGCTTCCTGCGAGTCAAAAACGCGCGCCGGCGCCTCGATCACATGCCGGTCCTCCGGCACGGCAGACACCTTGATGACGGCGCGGCCCAGGCGCCCCTGCAGCAGGCGCAGCCCGCCCGTGGGCGAGAACGGCGCTGCCGCCGTGCGCACTACGCCTTCGTCGCCCGAACCAGCTGGGGCAGCCGCCGCGCCAGCGCGGATGCCACCGGCGTTCACGCTGAGCACACCCTCGTGCATCAGGCCCGCGTCCAGCAGCTCGCGCAAGATCCAGGGCGGGCCACCGGCCGCCTGGAACTGGTTCACGTCAGCGTCGCCGTTCGGATAGACCCGGGCCAGCAAGGGGACGACCGACGACAAATCGTCAAAGTCGGTCCAGTCAATGAAAATGCCCGCGCTGCGCGCCACCGCCACCCAGTGGATGAGGTGGTTGGTCGAGCCCCCCGTCGCCAGCAAAGCCACCATGGCATTGACGATGCAGCGCTCGTCCACCAGGTAGCCAATGGGCGTGAAGCGTGCGCCGCGATTGCCAATGTTCAGCACCGTGGCAAGGGCATCGCGTGTGAACTGCTCGCGCTCGGGGCTGGCTGGGTGGGCAAAGGCGGCGTTCGGTACGTGCAGGCCCATGGCTTCGAGCAGCATCTGGTTGCTGTTGGCCGTGCCATAGAAGGTGCAGGTGCCTGGGCTGTGGTACGCAGCCTGCTCAGACACCAGCAGCTCCGATCGGCCCACTTTGCCCTGGGCATAGTCCTCCCGCACCTTGGATTTGGTTTTGTTGGAAATGCCCGTACCCATGGGGCCGGCGGGCACGAAAACACAAGGCAAGTGGCCGTAGTGCAGCGCGCCGATGAGCAGGCCCGGCACGATCTTGTCGCAAATGCCCAGCAGCAAGGCGCCATCAAACACGTCGTGCGACAAGGCGATGGCCGTGGACAGGGCGATGGCATCGCGCGAGAACAGGGAGAGCTCCATGCCGGCCGTGCCCTGGGTAATGCCGTCGCACATGGCTGGCACGCCGCCCGCCACCTGCACCGTGGCGCCCAGGCGCCTGGCCTCATCGCGAAGTACGTCCGGGAAGCCCTGATAGGGCTGGTGGGCCGAGAGCATGTCGTTGTAGGCAGTAACGATGCCGATGTTGGGCGCCTTTTCCACTGTCACTTTGAGCTTGTCGGCCCCCGGCAACGCGGCGTAGGCGTGGGCGAGGTTGGCGCAGCCCATGCGGTCCTGCGGCGGTCGGCGGGCGATCATGGTCTCGACATGGGCGAGGTAGGCGGCGCGGCTCTCGCAACTGCGATCAACGATGCGCTGGGTGACTCGCGCGACGACGGGATGCATGGCAGGCTCCGATCTGAAAAAGAACAAGTAATGTAACCAAATAACCATTTTTCTTCAAGAAAAATTGGCTTCTGCGTCAATCGAAATCTAGTTCTACCTTGTTATTGAAATACGAATAAGTAACCAAATTACATATCTACTCAGCGCGCAAGCGCTTCAGCAGCCCGGCGGTGGAGCCGTCCAGCCCCTGCACATCTTCGCTGCGCAGCCGCTGCTCCAGATCGTTGGCCAGCAGCTTGCCGAGTTCCACGCCCCATTGGTCAAAGCTGTTGATGCCCCACAGACTGCCACTGACAAACACCCGGTGCTCCTGCAGCGCCAGCAGCGCACCGAGGCTGCGGGGCATCAGGGCATCGAGCAACAAAAAGCTGCTGGGCCGGCTGCCTGGAAACTCGCGGTGGCGGTTCGCGTTGGCGCGGCCCAGCATCAATGCCTGGGCCTGGGCCAGCGCGTTCGCCAGGAGCTTTTCCTGGTGTCCGGGCCAGGGGTGGTCGGCCTGGCGCACAGCAAGAATCTCCAGCGGCAGCACTTCCGTGCCCTGGTGCAGCATCTGAAAGAACGCATGCTGGCCATTGGTGCCGGGCTCGCCCCAGAGCACGGGGGCGCTGTTCACGGCCAGCCGTGCGCCGCTGCGGTCCACGCGCTTGCCGTTGCTTTCCATTTCAAGCTGCTGCAGATAGGCCGGCAAGCGGCCCAGGGCTGCGTGGTAGGGCGCTATGCAGCGGCTGCTAAAACCATGGAAGTTGCGGTACCAAACGTCCAGCAGCCCCATGCGCAGCGGCAGATTGGCTTGTGGCGGCGCGGTGCGAAAATGCTCGTCCATGGCATGGGCGCCGGCCAGAAACTCGCCAAAGCGGGCTTTGCCGATGGCGATGGCAAGCGCCAGCCCAATGGCCGACCAGATCGAGTAGCGCCCGCCCACCCAGTCCCAGAAACCAAAGCAGGTGTGGATGCCCAGCGCCCGCGCGGCTTCGATGTTGGTCGTGAGGCCGATGAAATGGCGCGCCACGTCCTGCCCGCCCTGCTGCGCAAACCAGGCCATCGCCGAATGTGCGTTGGCCATGGTCTCGGCGGTGGTGAAGGTTTTGGACGCCACCAGAAACACGGTGCTCTCGGCCCGCAAACCTTGCAGCGCGGTCTGCAGCTCATGGCCGTCGACGTTGGAGACGAAATGCAGGCGCTTGCCCGGCGCGCGGTACGCCTCCAGCGCGCGCACGGCCATGGCCGGCCCCAGGTCCGAGCCACCAATGCCAATGTTGACGATATCGGTAATGCAGTCGTCAGCGCGCACCTGTTCGGCAAAGTCCAGCATGGCTGTCTGCACCGCATGCACCTCGGCCAGCAGCCCGGAAATTTCCGGCCGATCGCCCGGCAAGGCCAGGCCCACCGGCCGGCGCAGCAGGGTGTGCAGCACGGCGCGCTGCTCGGTGGTGTTGATCGGGTCGCCGCGCAGCATGGCGTCGCGCTGCCCGGTGACGCCGCAGGCCCTGGCCAACTGCTGCAACAGCACTTCTGTCTCGCGCGTCCAGAGGTTCTTGGACAGATCGGCAAACACCTCGGGGGCCTGCTGGCTGAAGTACGCAAAGCGCTGGGAGTCGCGCGCAAAGGCCACGCGCAGGTCCAGCGCGCGCCCCTGTGCTTCGAAATGGGCTTGCAGAAGGGGCCATTCGGCGGTTTGATCGCAACGTTGCATCGGGGAATCCTTGGATCGGGAGAGGGACTAGCTCTGGGTCAAAAAATGTAACTTAATTACACTATGTAATTACAGATAGCAAAATTTTCTTCAGTTTTTTCATGTAACGCGATTACAATTTTTCGTCCCATTCCTAAGGAAGTGTCCATGAGTTTCGATCTGGTGCTGTTTGGCGGAACCGGTGATCTGGCCTGGCGCAAGCTGATGCCGGCGCTGTTCCAGGCTTTTCGCCACGGCACGTTGCCGGCGGGCGGCCGCATCATCGGCGTGGCCCGCGACGATCTGAGCGACGCCCAATACCGCCAGTTGATGGCCGAACGGGCCGAACGCGTCGAAGTGGCCAAGCGGCCGAACGCCGAGGAATTTACCCAGTTTGGCGCCATGCTGCACTACCTGCGCATGGATCTGTCGCAACCCGCCGACTACGAACGCCTGGCAGCGCTGCTGCGCGAGCGTGAGGCCGATTGCGTGGTCATGTACCTGGCGACGGCCCCTGGACTGTTCACCTCGGTGGCCGAGCATATCGGCGCGGTGGGGCTGAACGGCCCCAAGACGCGCATGGTGCTGGAAAAGCCCCTGGGACACGACCTGCAATCGAACCGTGCGATCAACGCCACGCTGGCCGGCGTGCTGAGCGAAGACCAGATTTTTCGCATCGACCACTACCTGGGCAAGCCTTCGGTGCAGAACCTGTTTGCGCTGCGCTTTGGCAACACCTTGTTCGAGCCCTTGTGGCGGCGGGACACCATTTCCAACATCCAGATCACGATTGCCGAAGACCTGGGCGTCGAGACGCGCGGTGCCTTCTACGACCAGACCGGCGCGCTGCGCGACATGGTGCAGAACCACGCCTTGCAGCTGCTTTGCGCCATCGGCATGGAGCCGCCGATCAACTCCAGCGCGGGCGCCATCCGCGACGAAAAGCTCAAGGTGCTGCAATCGCTCAAGCCGTGGACACCCGAGTCGCTGGCGCAGCACGTGGTGCGCGGGCGCTACGCCAGCGGCACGGCGCTGGGCCAACCCGTGCCCGGCTACTTGCAGGAAAAAGGCGTGGCAGCCACCAGCACCACAGAGACCTTTGTGGCGCTGCGCACCGAGATCTCGAACTGGCGCTGGGCGGGCGTGCCTTTCTACATTCGCACCGGCAAACGGCTGGCGGGGCGCGACGCGCACATTGCCATCAACTTTCGCCCGGTGCCGCACCCCATTTTCAAGACACCGCTGGGCGCAGCCAACCGCCTGGTGATCAACCTGCAGCCACGGGATGGCCTGGAGCTGCACCTGCTGGCCCAAAGCGCCGCGCAAGACCAGGCCGAGCCCACGCTGGCGCCGGTGCATCTGAACCTCGACTTTGACCAGCGCTTCGGTGCCGAGCGCGTGGGCGCCTACGAGCGCCTGCTGCTCGACGTGATTGCCGGGCGCCTGAACCTGTTTGTGCGCAGTGACGAACAGGAAGAAGCCTGGCGCTGGGTCGAGCCCATCTTGCAGCACTGGCGAAACGACCCGGCGGGCCCGCGCTCGTACGCGGCCGGCGGCCGGGGGCCGAGCGCCGCCAGCGCCATGATTGCGCGCGACGGCCATTGCTGGAGCGAGGAGATGTAGTGGCAGACGCGGCAGGCGCCCGCAGACCTATGGGCTGTCGGCGTCCGCCATGTCCAAGGCCCGCGCGGTGCCATACAGGGCCGGCGCGCCGTCGGGGTCAATGACCCAGCACGGAATGCTGGCCAGATAGTCCTTGAAGCGCCCCTTGGCTTCAAAGCGCTTGCGGAAGGACGATTGGTCAAACCACGGGCCCAGGCGCGGCACGATGCCCCCGCCCAGGTACACGCCGCCCTTGGCCCCCAGGGTGAGCGCCAGATTGCCCGCCACGCTACCCAAAAAGCCGCAGAACATGTCCAGTGCCTCTAGCGCCAAGGGCTCGTGCTGCTCCAGGGCGAGCGCTGTGACTTGTGCGGGCTCGGTCACTTCTTTGCCGGCCTGCTGCCCCAGTTTGCGCAAGGCGTGGTACAGATCCACCAGGCCCGCGCCCGAGAGGGCACGTTCGGCCGACACGTGGCCGTAGCGCTCTTTCAGCAGGGACACCACATCGAACTCCTGCGCCGTTTCGGCCGCGAGCGACACGTGGCCGCCCTCGCCCGCCAGCGGAACGCCCTGCCCGGCGCCATACGGAAACACCAGGCCCGACACCCCCAGGCCGGTGCCTGGCCCCAGCAGCGCAATGGCCGCGCCGGGCACCGCCTGGCTGCCGCCCACCTGGCGCAGCAGCTCTGGCTTGAGCTGAGGCAGCGCCAGCGCCAGCGCGGTGAAGTCGTTGATGACGATCAAGCGTTGCAAGCCCAGGGCCTCCTGCACGGCGCGCTGTGAAAAGCTCCAGGAGTGGTTGGTCATGCGCACTTCGTCGCCCACCACCGGGTTGGCAATGCCAAACGCCGCCTCGCGCGGCTCGGGCACCCGCACCTGCGCCAGGTAGGCGGTCACGGCCGCCGTCAGGCTTGGATAGTCGTCACAGGGCTGTACCCGGATGTCGTTGAGCGGACCGTGGGGCGTGGCCTGCCAGGCCAGGCGGATATTGGTACCGCCAATATCGGCAAGAAGTCGCGAAGGGTGCATAAGAAGCGAAGCGCGTGCCCCAGCACCGGCCAGGACCGTTAGCTATTAAATATGTAGCTTTTAGCGCTTGTGGAATAAGCGCTGGAGCCTGTTTTTACCTGAAATTTCAACGCACCGCCAGTGCGCGGGTCTGCGAAACCGTGTCAGGCGGCGCGGCTTTCAGTTCGCAGGTCAAACCAGTGCGCATGGGCCGGCGCCACGCTCAGTCCAACCCGGTCACCGGGCTGCACCCGCGTCTGTGCATCGGTGCGCAGCGTGACGCTGCCGGCCGAGGTATCCACCATCACGTAGGTGTCCGGCCCCGTGGGTTCCACCACGCTCACCTCTCCGCGCCACGCAGCGCCGTCCTGCAGCTCCAGGTGCTCAGGCCGCACGCCCAGCAGCCATTCGCCGCCGCCCTGCGGCGCGCTCAGGTCCAGCAGCGCCCCCGGAACGCCGAACTGCCCGTCCATCTGCGCACCGCGCAGCAGGTTCATGGTGGGCGAGCCGATGAACGTGGCGACATAGGTATTGGCGGGACGGTTGTAGATGTCGTCCGGCGTGCCCAGCTGCTGCACGACGCCACCTTTCATCACCGCGATGCGCGAGCCCAGCGTCATGGCTTCGACCTGATCGTGCGTGACGTACACGCTGGTGATGCCGCTCGCCTGGTGCAAGCGCTTGATTTCGGCGCGCATCTCGACCCGCAGCTTGGCGTCCAGGTTGGACAACGGTTCGTCAAACAAAAAGAGTTGCGGCTGGCGCGCCAGCGCCCGCCCCATGGCGACGCGCTGGCGCTGCCCGCCCGAGAGCTGGCTGGGGCGGCGGTCCAGCAGGTGGCCGATCTGCAGCATGGCAGCCACTTCATCGATGCGCTTCTTGCGCTCGGCCTTGGGCATCTTGCGCATCTCCAGCGCAAAGCCGATGTTGTCGGCCACCGACAGTGTGGGGTAGAGCGCGTAGCTCTGGAACACCATGGCGATGTCGCGGTCGCGCGGCGCCATGCCGACCACGTTCTTGCCCGCGATGCGGATTTCGCCCTCGGTCGGCTCGGCGAGCCCGGCAATGATGCCGAGCAGCGTCGATTTGCCGCAGCCCGAGGGGCCGACAAGGATCAGGAACTCGCCCGGTTCGACGTGGATATCGATTTTCTGCAGCACTTCCACGCTTTTGTCGCCCTTGCCAAAGCGCTTGTTGATGCCACAAATCTCTAATGAAGACGCCATGATGGGGAGCCTGTTATGCACGCTTACGTGCCCACGAAAGCCGGGGAAAGGCCCGGCAACTAGGCGCAGGACGCGCCGCGGTATGGATTCCGCAAGCGTTCTGCAACAACGTGGCCGGGCCTTTCCCCAGCTTTCCCGAAGGGTTGGACTCCAACGCGGGGACGTAAAAGTGCATGACAGGCTCCTATCCCTTCACTGCGCCGGCCGTCAGGCCGCGCACAAAAAACTGCCCTGCCAGCACATAGATCACCATGGTGGGCAGGCCGGCGATGATGGCGGCCGCCATGTCGACGTTGTAGGCCTTCACACTGCTGGACGTGTTGGCCAGGTTGTTCAGCCCGACGGTGATCGGCTTGGATTCGGTCCCCGAAAACACCACGCCAAACAGAAAATCGTTCCAGATGTTGGTGAACTGCCAGATCAGCGCCACCATGATGATGGGCGTGGAAAGCGGCAGCACGATGCGCCAGAAGATCTGCCAGAAGCCCGCGCCGTCCATGCGCGCCGCATTCACCAACTCGTTGGGGATCGCCGCGTAGTAGTTGCGAAAGAACAGCGTGGTGCCGGCCAGGCCCGCCAGGCAGTGCACCAGCACCAGCCCGGCAATCGAGCTCGACAGACCCAGCCAGCCCAGCACCTGGCTCATGGGCAGCAATACCACCTGGTAAGGCATGAACACGCCAAAGAGCAGCAGGCCAAACAGCGCGTCGCTGCCGCGAAACTTCCACAGACTGAGCACATAGCCGTTGAGCGCGCCCCAGACGGTGGAGATCGCCACTGCGGGCAGCACCATCCAGACCGAATTCCAGAAGAAGGGACGCAGGCCCTGGCAATCCACCCCCGTGCAGGCGCTGGACCACGCCGTGCTCCAGGCCGCTGTGTTCAGCGCGTGCGGCAGCGCCAGCAGCGCGCTGGAGCGGATTTCCTGCGCGTCCTTGAATGAGGTGACCAGCATGGCGTAGAGCGGCAGCAGGAAAAACACCGAGGCCAGCACCAGAACGGCATAGACCAGAAATCGGCCTGCCGACGGCAAGAAATGGGGTTTAGCGGTCATGGGGCTTGCTCCGCAGTTCGCTGTAGAGGTAGGGGATGACCAAGGCCGCCACGGTGGCCAGCATCATGGTGGCGCTGGCCGCGCCCAGGCCGATCTGCCCGCGCGAGAACGACATGGTGTACATGAAGGTGGCCGGCACATCGGTGGCGTAGCCGGGGCCACCGGCGGTCAGCGCCATCACCAGGTCAAAGCTCTTGATCGCCAGGTGCGACAAGACCATGAGGGTGGAGAAAAACACCGGCCGCAAAGCCGGCAGCACGATGCGCCAGTAGATGCGCGGCAGCGATGCGCCATCGACCTGCGCCGCCTTGATGATGCTGTCGTCGATACCGCGCAGCCCCGCGAGAAAGAGTGCCATGGCAAAGCCGGCGCTCTGCCAGATGCCGGCAATCACCACGCAGTAGATCGCCTTGTCGGTATCCACCAGCCAGTCAAAACTGAAACCCGCAAAGCCCCAGTCACGCACCATCTTTTCGATGCCCAGACCTGGGTTGAGCAGCCATTTCCAGGCCGTCCCCGTGACGATGAAGGACAGCGCCATGGGGTACAGATAGATGGTCCGCAAAGCGCCTTCAGCGCGGATCTTCTGGTCCAGCAGCACCGCAAGCACGACACCGATCACCAGTGACCCGCCGACGTATCCCGCACCAAAGATGCCGAGGTTCTTGAGCGCCACCCACCAGCGGTCCATCTCCCAGAGCCTCTGATACTGGGCGAGCCCCGCCCACTCGTAGTTGGGCAGCATGCGCGAGGTCGACAGGCTCAGCACACCATTCCAGAGCATGAGGCCGTAAATGAACGCTAACCCCAAGACAAACGCAGGCGTGACGACGAGCTTGGGCAGCCAGGTTTCAAACGAATTCTTCATGGCCGCAGAAATTTTTTTGCATACACCTGCAAGGAAAAAAAGGGGGGACACCCACTGCGTGTCCCCCAAAGAACAAAGCCAACTCGAACTCGCAAGCTTCTCTTACCACCAGACTTCGTACTGCACGCCCACCAACGTGCGCGAAGTCTTCCCATTGATTCCAAAGCTGCCCGCATTCGCCACAGCGGCTGCCTGGTTCCAGTTCGCCTTGGTCACATACAGGCGCAACTCGGGGCGGGACCAGAAGTCTTCCGACAGGGCCAGCGCGCCGGCGAGCGTGAGCTTGCTGAGCCGCTGGTCCGGGCCTGCGCCCTTGCGCGTGGTGGTGGACACCTCAGCCAACCCCTTGAAGTGCTTGGTAAAGGCATAGGAGCCGCGCGCACCCAAGGAGAAGTCCTTGGTGGTTGGCCCCCCCAGATCGGAGCGTTGGGTCTGGTAGGCGATCAGCGCCTGGCCACCAAAAGGCCCGCTTTGCCAGGTGATCGAATCGGCGATGCGCGTCGCACGCTTGCCGGCGGACAGCCCGTCAATCGACTCAAATTCACCGTCGATGCGGGCATGCCCGCGCGAAGCCTGCAGGAACAGCGCATTGCTCATGCCTTTGACCAGAAAATCGGCTTGGTTGTGCGAGACCGAAATGCCCGAACCCGAATCCCCGTGTACCTGGCCGCTGCCGCCCACCGCCGTCAACAGAACGCGCAGCTTGCCGCCCGGGTTGGTGTGGATGTCGGAAAGATCGGCATTGATGCGGTGCGCCTTGACGTTGTCCGGCAGGCTGTTATCGAACTTGTCGCCCGTGAACACTCCAAGGCCGAGCTTCATGCCGCCCACCGGGATATCGGTCACGCCAGCGCCCTGGTAGTCCCCGTAGTTCATCAGGAAGTTATCGACAATGTGCACATCCTGAATGCGCAGGCGCCGCTGGCCGGCCCAGAACTTGGCCTCCGGCAGAAACGAGAAGCCGCTCATCTCCACGTAGGCCTGCTCGGTGCCGATCTTGCCGCTGTTCCATTTGGCCGGCATGTAGTCGACCTTCCACTTCACGCCGTTGGTTTCAAAGCTGCGCGCCAGGTTGATTTCAATACCGTTGTCGCCCTCGTTGCCCAGGCGGAACTTCTGCAGGTCACCCCCCAGGGCCAAACCCCCTTTGATGCCGTCGGAGTGGTTGAATACCGGCCCCCGCGGGAGTAGCCGTTGAATTCAAAGCCTGCAACGTCCATTGCCATTGCGCCATTCGCGCATGCGGCGGCCAAAGCCACCGCCGTAAGGCGGCTTCTTTTCATCATGATGAATCCCTCAGTGCTGTTTTATTGGGTTTTCGCGGCGGTCGCGATCTGCTTCATGGCGTCGGCGACACTGACCTTGTCGTCGTTCCAGAACTGGCTGACGACATCCTTGATGGCGCCCTCCGTAGCGGGGGCAATGGCCATCCCGTGGGCTACGCTGGGGACCAGACCACCGTTCTTGGCGGTTTCCGTGAAGTCCTTGCTGGAGAGCTTGGCGCAGTCGTCAAACTTGTCCATGTTCTGCCCGGTGCGCACAGGAATAGATCCCTTGTTGAGGTTGAACACCTCTTGAAATCCGCTGCTCATGAGCGCGCTCGCCAGGTCGCTCTGTGCTTTCTGCGCCGCCGGGTCTTTCAACTTGAAGAAAATGAACGAGTCGACGTTGAAGGTGAATGCGTTGGCCGTGCCCGGCGCTGCAGCGCACAGAAAATCTTTGCCGGGCACCTTGCCTGCTGCCAGAAATTCACCCTTGGCCCAGTCGCCCATGAGCTGAAAGCCCGCCTTGCCCTGGATCAGCATGGCGGTGGCCAGGTTCCAGTCGCGCCCCGGAGCCGCCGGATCGGTGTACGACTTGATGCGGCGAAAGGTTTCCAGCGATTGCTTCATGGTGTCACTGCCCAGAGCCTTGGGGTCGAGTTTGACCAGGGCGTCCTGGTAAAACTTGGGCCCACCCACCCCGAGCACCACCGACTCAAAGGTGGTGAAGTCCTGCCAGTTCTGCCCGCCATGGGCCACCGGAATCAGGCCAGCCGCCTTGAGCTTGTCGGCCGCAGCAAAAAACGCGTCCCAGGTGGTGGGCATGGCGCTCACGCCCGCCTTCTTGAGCGCGTCCGCACTGCCCCACAGCCAGTTGACGCGGTGCACGTTGACGGGGGCCGCCACATAGTTGCCTTGGTATTTCATGACGTTGGCCACCACCTTGGGCAACGCGTCGTCCCACTTTTCGGCCTTGGCGAGGCCATTCATGTTGGCCAGCACGCCTTCGGCGGCCCACTCCTGAATGGCGGGCCCCTTGACCTGGGCGGCAGACGGCGGATTGCCCGAGATCACGCGGCTCTTGAGGACCGTCATGGCGCTGTCGCCACCGCCCCCAGCGACGGCAAAATCGCGCCAGGTATGGCCTTTGGCCTGCATGATCTTCTTCAGTTCGGCCGCCGACTTGGCCTCGCCGCCGGAAGTCCAATAATGCAAGACCTCTACTTCGCCGGCGCTGGCGGACAAGGCGGCCGCCAAGCCTATCGTCGCTGCCGCGATCTTTGTGATGTTCCCCATACCCGTTGTCTCCTGAATGTTGTGGTTTCCTGGTGAGCCGGCGCCCTCGCTGTCAGCGCAGCTCGTACTTTAATTACAATAATTAATTGTTGTCCTGGTACTTTCCCTGAGAGTACCGTCGGGCAAATTTCGGAGCTATGCTCAATTCCATGTTCACGATTCTCATCGTCGAAGACGACGCCCTGCTGCTTGACGCCTTGACCGGACAGCTCCAACAACAGGGCTACGGCGTCTGCACCGCATCCAGCGTGCCGGAGGCCTCGGCGCTGCTGCAGGCGCAGGCGGTGGACGGGATCATTCTCGACCTCGGTCTGCCGGGGGCCGACGGCATGGATCTGCTGGTCTGGGTGCGCAGCCACATTGCGGGCTTGCCGGTTCTCATCCTGACCGCACGCGACGGCGTGGACGAACGCGTACGCGGGCTCAATGCCGGTGCCGACGACTACATCACCAAGCCCTTCAACATGCAGGAGCTACAGGCTCGGTTGCAAGCGATGCTGCGGCGCGCGCGCCAACCGGCTTTCACCCATGCCGCCAGCGCACCGGGAGGCCAAAGCATCAGCCTGGGGCCGCTGCAGCTCGACCCGGCCAGCCAGACGGCCGCGCTGGGCGGCGTAGCCCTCGAATTGACGCAGCGCGAGTGGGAATTGCTGGAATTGCTGGTCCAGCGCTGCGGCGAAGTGGTCACGCGCGAGGACGTGCTGGCCGCATGGCGCGCCAGCCCACCCGAGCCTGGGCAGGCGGCCGCCACGCTCAACTCGAACGCGCTGGAGGTGTACGTGCACCGCCTGCGCAAGAAGCTCGACCCCTCCAGCCTGGCGATTCGCAATATTCGCGGTCTCGGATACATGCTGGCCAAACCTTGATGCCGACAATGACTTCGGCGCACCGCGTTTTGGTCGCTCTCGCAAAGACCCACAAGGTCCGGTCGGCCTAGACCCCATGCAACCCGTCTCGCGCGTCTCGCTCAAGCGCAAACTGCTGCTGTGGCTGCTGTTGCCGCAGCTGGTGTTGTGGCTGTCGGGCGGATTTTTCGCCTGGCGGCTGGCGCTGCAAAACGGCGAAAAAGGCATTGACCAGACGTTGACGCAGTCGGTGCGCGGGCTGGCACGGCAGATCAAGCCGATTGGCGACGGTCTGCTGGTCGATTTTCCCAAGGCGGCGCAAGACTTGCTGGAGCAGGATCCGGCCGACCGCATCACCTACATGGTGTCGTCCCCCCCGGCAAATTCCTGCTGGGCAATGCCCAGTTGCCGCCCCCGCCGCCGGTCAGCGTGCGGGTGGGCGAGCCGCTGCTGTACCAGGCACGGCTGGAGGGGAAGACGGTGCGCGTCGCCCTGCTGGACGTGGACTATGGCACGCCCCAGGCGCGCCAGACCCTGCGCGTGCAGGTGGCCCAAAGCCTGGCCGTGCGCCAGCGCATCGCACAGGAGCTGCTGGCGAAAATGCTGCTCCCCATGGGTTTGATGGGCCTTGCGCTCAGCGCACTGGTGTACGCCGGGGTGCTGCGCGGCCTGCAGCCGCTCAAGCGGCTTGAAGCGCAGATCGAGCAAGCGGGTGCCCGGCCGCACGGCGGCGCCGACCCGCTGCTGCCGATCGAACTCACCTCAGCGCCGCAGGAGGTGCATTCGCTGGCCCGCACCATCAACGGCTTGCTCGAAGCTGTGGCAAGCGGCCAGCAAAAGGAAAAGCGCTTTCTGAATGACGCAGCACACCAGTTGCGCACGCCGCTCGCCGGCTTGATTGCGCAGACCGAGCTGGCGCTGCACGAAAGCCAGGAGCCGGCGGTGCGCGAGCGTCTGGAGAAAGTTCTCTCGGCCGCCCGGCGCAGCGCCCATCTGGTGCACCAGTTGCTGCAGCTCGCGCGCTCGGAGGCCAGCGTGGAGATGCAGCCACTCGACCTCGCCGCGTTGGCCCGGGAAGTAGCCCGCGACTGGGCGGGCCGCGCGCTGGCACTAGGCACCGATCTGGGCTATGAAGGCGACGAGCAACGCATCGTGCAGGGCCAGCCGCTGCTGCTGCGGGAAGCCCTCAACAACCTGATAGACAACGCGCTGCACTACGCAGGTCCGGGCGCCACCGTCACGGTGCACGTATCGGCCGGCCCCAATGGCTGGGCCGAGCTGGTGGTGGAAGACGACGGACCGGGGGTGGCGCAGCAGCACTTCGCCGACCTGTTCTCGCGCTTTTGGCGCGGCTCCGATCAGGCCGGTGGCTGCGGCCTGGGCTTGTCCATCGTCGAAGAAATCGCCCTGCGCCATGGGGGCCGCGCCGTGGCAGAGCCCGTGCGTCCACACGGCTTGCGGGCAGGGCTGAAACTGCCCCTGACCTGAACCAGCATTCGCCCTGCGGGCGAAGCTCTCACGCCGCCAGGATCAGCTTTTCCAGTTGGATGGCATCCACAGCGAAAGCACGAATGCCTTCGGCCAGCTTCTCGGTGGCCATGGCGTCTTCGTTCAGGGCGTAGCGAAACCCCGCCTCGTCGTACTGCACAGCTGCAATTTCCATCTTGCGGGCCGCATTTGCATCCAGCGCGCGCACTAGAGGCGCCTCGGTCTGCGCGAGCTGGGCCAGCAGGTCCGGTGCAATGGTGAGCAGATCGCAGCCCGCCAGCGCAGTGATCTGCCCGACGTTGCGAAAGCTCGCGCCCATGACTTCGGTGGCAATGCCGAAATGCTTGTAGTAGTTGTAGATCTGTGTGACCGACTGCACGCCGGGGTCGTTCGCCCCAGCGCGCGCCGCTTCGTCCCACGCCGCGCCGGCATGCTTCTTGTGCCAGTCGTAAATGCGGCCGACAAACGGCGAGATGAGCTGCACCTTGGCCTGGCCGCAGGCGATGGCCTGGGCCATGGAGAACAACAGCGTCAGGTTGGTATGGATGCCGCGCGCTTCGAGCCTGCGCGCGGCCTCAATGCCTTCCCAGGTGGCTGCAACCTTGATCAGCACGCGGTCGATGTGCAGGCCCTCGGCCTGGTATAGCTCGATGATGCGCTCGGCGCGCGATACGGTGGCGCTGGTGTCGAACGACAGGCGTGCATCGACCTCGGTGGACACGCGGCCGGGAATGGTGCCCAGAATCTCGCAGCCAAAACGCACCAGCAGGCGGTCCATCACCTCGTCCAGGGCACGGCCTCGCCATGCAGCAACAGTGTCCTTCAGCAAAGGCGCGTATTCGGGTTTTTGCACCGCCTTGAGAATGAGCGAAGGATTGGTGGTGGCGTCCTGTGGCTGGAACTGGGCCAGTTGCTTGAAGTCGCCGGTGTCGGCGACAACGGTGGTGAATTGTTTGAGGGCGTCGAGCTGGTTCATGCGGAATCCTGGCAAGCAAAGCGGTGAAATGACTTTGCTGCCAAGTGTATGCGCTGCGTTCTGGGAGTGAAATCCGGTTACATTGCGCCAGCGAGGCCTTGCGCGCCGCTCTTTCGATTCCATCACCCACCCATGCTCGACCGCATCACCGCATCCCTGTCTTCTCTGGCTCCGGCCGAGCAGCGCGTGGGCAAGCTGGTACTCGCCGATCCCCGCGCCTTTGCCCGGCTGCCGGTGCGCGAACTGGCCGAACGCTCCCAGGTCAGCAAGCCCACCGTTGTGCGGTTTTGCCGCAGCATGGGCTACGACGGGCTGGCCGACTTCAAACTCAAGCTCGCCGGCAGCGTGAGCGAGGGCGTGCCCTTCATCCACCGCAGCGTCGACCTGGACGACAAGACGGGCGACGTGCTGGTGAAGGTGGTGGACAACGCCGTAGCCGCCTTCCTGCAGTACCGCAACGCGGCGAGCACCAGCGCGCTGGACCGCGCCGCTGCGGCACTGGCCGAAACCTGGCGCCAGCGCGGGCGCATCGAGTTTCACGGCGCCGGCAACTCGGGCATCGTGGCGCAAGACGCGCAGCACAAGTTCTTCCGCCTGGGCGTGACCTCACTGGCCACCAGCGACGGGCACATTCAGGTGATGAGCGCGACACTGCTGGGCAAGGGTGATTGCCTGGTGACCATCTCCAACTCGGGCCGCACGCGCGACCTGATGGACGCTGCCGACATCGCCCGGCGCAATGGCGCCACCACCATTGCCATCACCTCCAGCGGCTCGCCCCTTGCGGGGTCGTGCCAGATCCACCTGGCCGCCGACCACCCCGAGGGCTACGACCGCTACAGCCCCATGGTCTCGCGCCTGCTGCATCTGCTCATCATCGACGTGCTGGCCACCAGCGTGGCGCTGCGCATTGGCAGCTCGCTGCAACCGGTACTGCAGCAGATGAAGGACAACCTGCGGGCCAAGCGGTATACGTGAAATTTCGAGTTTTTTAGCGCTCTAGCGCACTATCCACGGGCGCTAACAGCTATAACTAGCATAGCATTCACGCCCGCGATACCCCGCCGTGGTCCGAATGCAAGGCTTCGGATTCAGGCCCCCAAAGGCCGAAGAACTATTGCGCCGCGCGCCCGTAGGTGGAGGTAAAACTCGCCTTGGCCAGGGTGTTGGCGTTCACCATGAAGCCTGCCAGCGCGGCCGAGGCATCGTCGGGAATGTCGAGCCTGTCGACGCCGAGCGCATGCACGGTGAAGACGTAGCGGTGCGGCTTGTCGCCGGGCGGCGGGCACAGACCGCCCCAGGCAAAGGCGCCGTAGTCGTTGCGGATCTGCCGCGCGCCCTGCGGCAGGCTCCCCCCGCCTTTGGCGCCCGCATTCGGGGCCAGGGCGGCAGTGTCCGCCGGAATGTCGACGACAAACCAGTGCCACCAGCCCGAGCCGCTGGGGGCGTCCGGGTCATAGACCGTGAGCGCAAAGCTTTTCGTGCCTTCGGGCGCGCCACTCCAGTGCAGGGACGGCGATTCGTTGCGGCCTGAGCAGCCGAAGCCGTCAAACTCAAAATGCGCGGGCACGCTGCCGCCGGCGGGGATGTCTGGGCTGCTGAGGGTGAAGTTGCTCATGTCCTGTCTCCTGTTCAGGTGAAAACGGCTACAGCGTGTTGTAGCAGACGGGTGCGTTCGTGTCCTGCACAAAGCCCTGCGTCAAGCTCACCAATATGGGTAAAAATGGCCTCTAGCGTTTTTCAGGTAAGCGCCACAAGCTATCTATTCAGGAGCAAATCGCGCCCCGGCACACGCTCAGATCCGCCCCTCTTCCACGGCATGGCAGGCGATGCGGATGCCGCCGATGCTCAGCAGCGCCGGCCGCTCGGTGCGGCAGCGATCGTTGGCGTGCGGGCAGCGCGGGTTGAAGGCGCAGCCCGGCGGCGGCGCAAGCGGGTTGGGCACTTCGCCCTGCACTGGCGTGCGCGCGCTGCCGGTGTCGTGCATCTTGGGGATGGCGTCGAGCAGCATGCGTGTGTAGGGGTGGCGCGGCGTGGCAAACAGGCTGCGCTTGTCTGCCAGTTCCACCAGGCGTCCCAGGTACATCACGCCCACCTCGTCGCTCACATGCCGCACCACGGCCAGGTTGTGGCTGATGAACAAATAAGTCAGGCCACGGCGCTGCTGCAGGTCCTTCATGATGTTGAGGACCTGCGCCTGCACCGACACGTCCAGCGCGGACGTTGGCTCGTCGCAGACCAGAAACTCAGGCTCGGTGGCCAGGGCGCGGGCAATGGACACACGCTGGCGCTGGCCGCCCGAAAACTGGTGCGGGAACTTGGCCATGTCGAGCGGCGACAGGCCTACGGATTCCAGCAGTGCCCCGACACGCTCGCGCAATTCGGGTTTGCCGCTCGCCATGCCGTGCTCGCGCAGCGGCTCGCCGACGATGTCTTCCACCTGCCAGCGC
Source organism: Simplicispira suum (assembly GCF_003008595.1). Classification (GTDB taxonomy): domain Bacteria; phylum Pseudomonadota; class Gammaproteobacteria; order Burkholderiales; family Burkholderiaceae_C; genus Simplicispira; species Simplicispira suum. The sequence goes on from NZ_CP027669.1 coordinate 937,502, forward strand.
GGATTGAGGCTGGCGTACGGGTCCTGAAAGATCATCTGGATGCGGCGGCGCAGCGCCTGCGATTGCGCACCCGCAAAGCCGGCGTGTGCGTCCTGTCCGTCAAACCGAAAATCCCCGCGTGTCGGGTGGTACAGGCCCACCAGCAGGCGCGCCACGGTGCTTTTGCCACAACCCGATTCGCCCACCAACGCCAGAGTCTTGCCGCGCTCGATCTCGAAACTGACCCCATCGACGGCGTGCAGCAGCGTGCGCGGCTGGCGTTCAATCACGCGGTTGAGCCAGGGCGGGGAGACGTCGAAGGTCTTGGCCAGATCGCTGGCCTGCACCAGTGCAGGGTTGGACACCAAACTCATGCGCCCTCCTTGGCATGCAGCCAGCAGGCCGCCTGGGTGACCCCGGCGTCAAGCAGCTCCGGGCGCTCGGTATGGCAGCGGGCAAAGGCCTGCGGGCAGCGCGGGTGGTAGGCGCAGCCGGGTGGAATGGCGTTCAGGCGCGGCATGGCACCGTCGATCTGGTGCAGGCGCTCGCGCTCCTCGCTCATGTCGGGAATGGCGGCCATCAGGCCTGCGGTGTAGGGGTGCGCCGGGTGGTTGATCAGCTCGTGCACCGGGCCGATTTCGGCCACCCGCCCGGCGTAGAGCACCGCCACGCGGTCGCAGGTCTCGGCAATCACGCCCATGTCGTGCGTAATCAGCATGACGGCGGCGCCGCGCGAGGCGCAGATGCTCTTGAGCAACTGAATGATCTGCGCCTGGATCGACACGTCGAGCGCCGTGGTGGGCTCGTCGGCCACGATAAGACGCGGCTCGGCCGCCAAGGCCAGGGCAATCACCACGCGCTGGCGCATGCCGCCAGAAAACTGGTGCGGGTAATGGTCAACGCGCTGCTCGGGCGCCGGAATACCCGTGTCGGCCAGCAGTTCGATGGCACGCTGGCGGGCAGCGGCACGGCTCATGGGCAGGTGCGTCAGAATGGTCTCGGTCAGCTGCCGCCCTACGGTGTAGAGCGGGTTGAGCGAGGTGAGCGGATCCTGAAAGATGGCGCCCACATGGCGGCCACGCACCTGGCGCATCTCCTTGGCGCCCAGGTTGTCGATGCGCCGACCTTCGAGCCAGATCTCGCCCGAGGCAATGCGGCCCGGCGGCTCCAGCAACCCAATGATGGCAGCGCCCGTCAGCGACTTGCCCGCGCCCGATTCGCCCACCACGCCCAAAATTTCTCCCGGCTCGATAGCAAACGACACGCCGTCCAGCGCACGCAGCGTACCGCGCCGGTTTGGAAATTCGACCACCAGGTCTTTGACTTCAAGCAGCGGCACGCGACGAGTCCATTGCGTCAAAGAACACATGCCGCGCAAAGCTCCGGGCGGTCCAAACCAGCGGCAGCCGTGCAAGGGCCGCCCCGCCGCACGGGCTGCGTCCCCCTTTCCGAATCGCAAAGCGATTCGAGAGAGGGGGCTGAGGGGTGCGGCTCCAAGCCTGCCTGCGCAGGCTTGGACATCCCCGAAGGGCTGCCGCCTCTGACGGCTGCACCGAGGCGCGAAGCGACACAGGGAGGAGTTTCATTGAAGTCTCGGGTTCAGCGCATCGCGCAGCCAGTCGCCCAGCAGGTTCACGGACAGCGCAATGAGCACGAGCATCACGCCAGGGAAGACAGTAATCCACCATTCGCCGGAAAAAATATAGTCGTTGCCAACACGGATCAATGTGCCCAGCGACGGCGAGGTCACGGGCGCACCCACGCCCAGAAACGATAGCGTGGCCTCGGTGATGATCGCGGTCGCCACCTGGATAGTGGCCAGCACCATGACGGGTCCCATCACATTGGGCAGCACATGCCGGCGCATGATGCGCAGCGGCGGCACGCCCGTGACGCGTGCGGCCTGCACGTATTCCTTGCTGCGTTCCACCAGCGTAGAGCCGCGCACCGTGCGCGCGTACTGCACCCAGCCGGTCAGGGAAATCGACAAGATCAGCACTCCGAAGGCCACCGATTCGTGCGCATCGGGAAACAGGGCGCGCCCCACACCGGCGATCAGCAAAGCCACCAGAATGGCTGGAAACGAGAGCATCACGTCGCACATCCGCATCAGCACGCCGTCCACCCAGCCACCCAGGTAGCCCGCAACCAGGCCCAGCACGACGCCCACCAGTACCGAGAGCACCACCGAGGCGAGGCCGACGATAAGCGAAATGCGTGCGCCGTAGATGACGGCGGAGAGAATGTCACGCCCCTGGTCGTCGGTTCCCAAAAGGTATTTGCTCGAACCCAGCTCACTCCACGCGGGCGGCAGGCGCGCATCGCTCAGTTCGAGCGTGGCCAGGTCGAAAGGATCGTGCGGCGAGACCCAGCCCGCAAACAAGGCCGCAAACACACAGACCAGCGCAATCACCGCCGCCACCATGGCGACGGGTGAACTGCGCAGGCTGTGAATCAGATCGCTGTCGAACCAGCGCCGCAACGCTGCCGTCATGGCCGCGCCGGGCGCACAGTCAGGGCGGCCAGGGCGCCGCTGCAAGATTGCATCACTTGTCGATGCTCATCCATTTGAAGGGCATGTAGTTGTCGGCCAACTGCACCAGTTTGACCTTTTTGCTCACGCCCCAGGCCAGCGCCTGCTGGTGCAGAGGCAGGTGACCAATGTCGGCCGAATGCAGATCAAAAGCCTCCTTGATCATGGCGTTGCGCTTGGTCTTGTCGGTTTCGGCCTGGATCATTTTTGTCAGCTCGTCCACCTTGGGATTGCAGTAGGCACCCAGGTTGAACTGGCCGGCACCCTTGTCGTCCACGCAGGCCATCAAGGCATTGAGTGCGTTGTGCGCGTCATAGGTGGCGGGCGTCCAACCCAGCATGTAGAAGCTGGTATCTCGCCGCAGTACCTTGGGGAAATAGGTGCCTTTGGTTTCGGCCAGCAGCTTGATCTTGACATTGATGCGCGCGAGGTTCGCAGCCACTGCCTGGCAGATGCGGCTGTCATTCACATAGCGGTCGTTGGGGCAGTTCATCGTGACTTCGAAGCCGTCGGGATAGCCGGCCTCTGTGATGAGCTTCTTCGCTGCTGCTGGGTCGTAGGGCAGGCGCTTGGCATCGGGCTGAAAGCCGTTGATGCCAGGCCCCACCATCAGCGCCGAGGGGTTCGATGCGCCGCGCATGACCGTCTTTTTGATACCGTCGATATCAATCGCCTGGTAGAAGGCCTGGCGCACGCGTTTGTCCTTGAACGGATTCTTGCCCTTGACGCTGGAGTACAGCAGCTCGTCCCGCTTTTGGTCCATGCCCAGGAAGATGGTGCGCAGCTCGGGGCCGGTGATGGCACGGGTGCCGGGGTTGTTGTTCACGCGCTCGATGTCTTGCACGGGAATGGGCTCCATCACGTCGACTTCGCCCGAAAGCAGAGCCGCGACGCGGGTCGCGTCGTTCCCGATGGGGGTAAAGATGATTTCCTGCGCGTTGCCTTCTATCTGGCCCCAGTAGGTGCCGTTGCGCGAAAACACCGTGCGCACGCCCGGTTGGCGCTCGCGCAGGCGGAAGGGACCTGTGCCGTTGGCACGGAAGGAAGCCGCGTTTTCAATGCCTTTGCGCCTGTCCACGGGCCCCGTCGCCTTGTTGTCCTCACTCCACTTCTTGCTCATGATGAAGACTTGAGAGATCACATCGGGAAGGATGGGAAATGCGGTCTTGGTTTCGATCTCCACCGTGTGGTCGTCGATCTTTCGCACCTCTTTGAAGTCGTTGGTGTAACTCTTCATGTCGGAGCCATCGACCTGGGTGCGAGCGAAGCTGAACAGCACGTCATCGGCCGTAAACGGCGTGCCGTCATGAAATTTGACGCCCTTGCGCAGTTCGAAGCGCCACACCAACGGTGATGTCTGCTTCCAGGCCGTAGCCAGGGCCGGCGCCAGGCTCAAGTCCTTGTTGCGCCCTACCAGCGGTTCATAGACATTGCTGGTCACGCTCAGCTGCAACGATTCGTTGAGCGAGTGCGGGTCCATGGAGAGGGCGTCTCCCTGGTTGGCGATGCGTATGGTTTGCGCCTGGCCCACCAAGGTTGCAGCCGACAGGGCGGCGAACAAAGCGGTGGCAACCAGTTGTCTCGTATTTTTCATGCAGGTCTCCAGGAGTGAAAGAAAGGCCGTTTGCGTGCGCCATCAGGCCACTGGCAACGGCATGGCGCGCTCAATGAGGCTGGCGTGCAAGGCCGCGCCCAGTGACAGGATATCGTCGTTGAAGTCGTAGCGGCTGTTGTGCAGTGCCACACCGCTCGCGCCCATACCTTGGCCAATGCGCAAATAGGCGCCAGGCTTGGTCTGCAGCATGAAGGAAAAATCTTCTGCGCCCATGCTGGGTTCCATGTCTCGGACCAGGTTTTCATGCCCGACGAGTGCCTCAGCCACATCACCGGCAAATCGGGCTTCGGCTTCGGTGTTGATGGTGGCGGGGTAAATACGCTGGTAGTCGAGCGCCACCGTGGCACCGAAGGCCAGGCCGACAGCGCTGCAGACCTCGTGCAGGCGGCGCTCCACCAACGCCTGGACCTCGTGGTCAAAGGTACGCACGGTTCCCACCAGCGTGGCCGTTCCCGGCAGCACGCTGAAGGCCCCCAGATCGCCCGCCTGGATTGCACAAAGACTGACCACCGCACTGTCGATTGGCCGCACGTTGCGCGCGACAATGCTTTGCACCGCCGTTATCAGATGCGCCGCCACCAGCACCACATCCACTGTCTGGTATGGATGCGCGCCATGGCCGCCGCGCCCGGTAATGTGGATGGTGATGCGGTCCGCTGCTGCCATCATCGCGCCGTCGTTCAGCCCCACCGTGCCGGGCTTCATGGCCGGCCAGTTGTGCATGGCATACACCGACTGGACAGGAAAGCGATCAAACAAGCCGTCCTCCATCATCACGCGGGCGCCAGCAAACCCCTCCTCGCCCGGTTGGAAGATGAGCACGGCCGTGCCATCGAAATCGCGCGTCGCGGCCAGGTAGCGAGCGGCGCCCACCAGCATGGCCGTGTGTCCGTCGTGCCCACAGCCGTGCATCAAACCTTGTTTGCACGACTTCCAGGCAAAGTCGTTGTGCTCAGCCATCGGGAGGGCGTCCATGTCGGCGCGCAAGCCGACCATGGCGCCGCTGGCCGTGCTGCGCCCGCGCACGACGGCGACGATGCCGGTGCGGCCAATGCCATCGTGGATCTCGTCCACCCCGCAGACCTTGAGCGCTTCCTTGACGCGCGAACCGGTATAGACCTCTTCAAATCCCAGCTCGGGATGCGCATGCAGATCACGGCGCAGCGCGGTCAGCTCGGGGTGAAACTGTGCAATCTGTGCAAAAGCACGGCCGCCGGCCTTGAGACGGTGGGAAGACAACATCAACGCTCTCCCAGGCTCCCCACACGCAGGCGGGGATCGACAACAAAATACAGCAGATCAACGACCAGGTTGATCACTACGAAAATCAACGAAATCAGGCACAGATAGGCAGCCATGACCGGGATATCGGCAAACGTGACCGCTTGAATGAACAGCAGGCCCATGCCCGGCCACTGAAAAACAGTTTCGGTAATGATGGCAAAAGCAATGAGGCCACCCAACTGCAAACCGGTGATGGTCATCACCGGCACCAGCGTGTTCTTGAGCGCATGGCCAAAATGGATCGCGCGATCGGACAGCCCCCGCGCCCGTGCAAACTTGATGTAGTCGGTGCGCAGCACTTCGAGCATTTCGGCCCGCACCAGCCGCATGATGAGCGTGAGCTGAAAAATGGCCAGTGTGATGGCGGGCAGGACGATGTGGTGCCAGCCATCGCGCGTCAGCAAACCGCTGCTCCACCAGCCCAGTTGCACTACGTCACCGCGACCAAAACTGGGAAACCAGCCCAGCAGCACCGAAAACACCAAGATCAGCAAAATGCCGATGAGAAAGGTGGGAAGCGACACCCCCAGCAGCGACAAGCCCATGAACAGCTGGCTGAGAAAACTGCCGCGCCGCAGCGCCGCATATACGCCCATAGGCACGCCCACCACCAGAGCCAGAACGGCCGCTACCAAGGACAGTTCCAGGGTGGCAGGAAAGCGCTCGGCAATCAGGCGTGAGACCTTGGCTCCCTGGCGCAAACTCAAACCGAATTCACCTTGCGCAGCATTGACTAAAAAATGCCAGAACTGCACAAAAAAAGGCTGGTCCAACCCCAGAGCAGAGCGAAGTTCCCGAATCTGGTCCGGACGCGCATCCTGCCCGAGCAGAAACACCACTGGGTCGCCTACGTACTGGAACAGCAAAAAAGATATGAATGCCACCACCACCAGGACGAGGATGGCCTGCATCAAGCGACGGATCACAAAGGCGAACATCGGGCGTCAGCTCCTGGCCATCAAGCGGTAAACCTGCAGTGGCACGCGCCCATGAGGTGCTCGGCTCGCCTAGAAGTAATGATCTGCATCATGATGGTGCAAGGATAGCGGTGTTTCAGTGCCTGGCACCGTTGACTGCACGTGCCGTCGGCAAGGAACAACGCCAATCGTCGTGCGCACGAGCCAATAAAAAAGCCGCAAACCCGAAGGTTTGCGGCTTTCAATCTTGCGATGCAAAGCTGGCTTACGCCAGCGCGTCATCAGAAGTTGTGGCGAATGCCCAGGCCGAGGTGGTTCTTGGCACCAGTCTTGTAAACACCGCCGCCTGCATCGCCGTCTTTGTAGTAAGCAGCGTACGTGAAGGTGCGCTTGGACAGAGCGTACTTGGCTTCCACCAAAACGTCGGTGTTCTTCATGCCGGTGCCGTTTTCACGAGCGATGTCCAGCGTCAGAGCCACGGGGCCGACAGGAACCGTGCCGCCGAGGGTGAAGCCCTTGGAAGCGCCAGGAGCGTCTTGCAGCGAAGCGGCCAGCTTGAACATGCCGAAGTCATACGCGGCGCCCAGAGCCAGACCCTTGTCCGTGCCCTTGACCTTGAAGTACGACAGAGCCACAGCCAGAGGGCCGTTGGCGTACGTCAGGTTGGCGTCAACTTTGGCATTGCCACCGTTGTCGGGCTTGGCTACATAGCCCAGCGTGCCGCTGAAGCCACCCATGTTGGGGGTGGTGTACATGAACATGCTGTTGTTACGCGAAGGGCCACCGGCAAAGCCGAACTGGTTCGCCACAGCGGAGTAGTTGGCCGTACCGGTCAATTCCCAAGCAGCTACGCCCCAGAAGCTGGGGTTCAGTGCACGACCAAGTTGGAACTTGCCGAAGCCGCCCGACAAAGCCAGATAGGCATTGCGCTGGAAGGTGTTTGCATCGGTGGCGCCGGTTTCAGCGTTGATGCCTTGTTCGAAGTTGAAGGAAGCCTTCAGACCGCCGCCCAGGTCTTCCACACCGCGCACGCCCAGACGGCTGTTGCCGTTGTTCATCACGCCATTGCCGCTCATTTGAGCCGAAACGCCGTTGGACTTGGCCAAAGACAGGTCAGCCACGCCGTACATGGTGACGGAAGACTGAGCCATGGCAGCGCCGGAAGCAGCCAGCACGGCCAGGGCAATCAGGGATTTTTTCATTGCGAGTTACTCCAAGGTTAAACATAGGGCGCCGGTACGGGGGGTCTTGGGTGTTGTGGCACCTGCACAGTCCCGCCGGTTCCCCGGGCCAACCTCCTGGTGGGGAAGTTGCTGCTATTGCACCAGAGGCTGGCTGGTTTCGCAAAGGAATTCACGGTCCAAGAGCCGCAAAGCGGCAATTCGTTGTCCTGTTGCAACAGCCTGCGCCATTACTCCCCCATCGGCACTCCCGGTCTTAAGTTGAGCCTACAAGTTCCAACTAATTTGTATCTGTATGCAACAAATGTGGCAAATACCCCGACAGCCCCACCACAAGCACCCTTGCGTCAATCGGTTGCCTCTCTTCTGTGCTTCAGCCCTCCAAAACGTCGAAACTGGTCGTGATTTCTGCGGTCTTGGCCAACATGATGCTGGCCGAGCAATATTTCTCGTGGCTCAGTGCAATGGCGCGCTCCACAGCAGAAGCTGGCAGATCCTTACCCGACACCGTGAAATGCATGTGAATACGGGTAAACACCTTGGGATCGGCTGCTGCACGCTCGGTTTGGAGGCGCACGCTGCAGCCGCGCACGTCGTGGCGGCCTCGGCGCAGAATCAACACGACGTCGTAGGCTGTGCAGCCGCCAGTGCCTGCAAGCACCGCTTCCATGGGGCGCGGCGCGAGGTTCTGGCCTCCCATTTCTGGTTTGGCCGTATCCGGCGCGCCATCCATGGCTATCACGTGGCCGCTGCCGGTCTCGGCGACAAACCCCATGCCCGAGCGCGTACCGGCAGCACCGGTCCAACTGACTGTGCATTCCATCTGATCTTCCTTGTGTGCCGCCGGGCGGCTGTGTTTTGGAGGCCACATTCTAAAAAATCCAGCCGTCACTTGCTGCATTGCAGCAAACAAAGCGCTACACTGCAAACATGCAAGGCACCACTGGCCGCAACCCAGTCCCGGTGCTTCGCGATGATTGTCTCCTCCATCTCCTCAAAAGGATGGATTCAGCCCCCGGCCTTGCGGCCAGGGGCTTTTTTTTGGCCCCTTCGCAAAGCGCGTCGTGCGCGGCCCCGCCTATGATGGCGGCCCCGTGCCTGCGCCGCCGGCACCGGGCCTTTTGCCGCTGCGCGCCATGACCGAGCCTCTGACCCCCACGACTACCTCACCCGAATTCTCAACGCGCGCGTCTACGACGTGGCCATCGAGTCTGACCTGGATCTGGCGCGCACGCTCAGTCAGCGCCTGCACAACAAGGTGCTGCTCAAGCGCGAGGACCAGCAACCGGTGTTCAGCTTCAAGCTGCGCGGCGCCTACAACAAGATGGCGCACCTGCCACCGGCCGACTTGCAGCGCGGCGTGATCTGCGCCTCCGCCGGCAACCATGCCCAGGGCGTGGCCATGAGCGCGCACAAGCTGGGCACGCGCGCCGTGGTGGTCATGCCCACCACCACGCCAGGCGTAAAAATCGACGCGGTACGTACCTTGGGCGGCGAGGTGGTGCTGCACGGTGACAGCTATTCGGACGCCTACCTCCATGCAGTGCAATTGCAAGAGAAGCAAGGGCTGACATTCGTTCACCCCTTTGACGACCCCGACGTGATTGCGGGCCAGGGTACGGTGGCCATGGAAATCCTGCAGCAGGTGCAAAAGCTCGGGACACAGCGGCTCGATGCGGTCTTTGTCGCCATTGGCGGCGGCGGCTTGATCAGCGGCGTGGCCAACTACATCAAGGCGGTGCGGCCGGATGTGAAGGTAATTGGTGTGCAAATGAACGACTCCGACGCCATGATGCAGTCGGTGGCAGCAGGCAAGCGTGTCACTTTGCCCGACGTTGGGCTGTTCTCCGACGGCACGGCGGTCAAGTTGGTGGGAGAAGAAACCTTCCGTATCGCACGCGGCCTGGTGGACGAGTTCATGACCGTGGACACCGACGCCGTCTGCGCCGCCATCAAGGACGTGTTTGTCGATACGCGCAGCATTGTCGAACCGGCAGGGGCTTTGGCTGTCGCCGCCATCAAGGAATACGTGGCGCGCAACAAGACGCGCGGAGAAACCTACGCAGCGATTCTGTGCGGCGCCAACATGAACTTCGATCGCCTGCGCTTTGTCGCCGAGCGTGCCGAGGTGGGCGAGGAGCGCGAGGCACTGCTGGCCGTCACCATCCCCGAAGAGCGCGGGAGCTTTCGGCGTTTTTGCGAGGTGATTGGCGAACTGCCCGGCGGCCCGCGCAACGTGACCGAGTTCAACTACCGTATCAGCGACGCGGCACGCGCCCATGTCTTCGTCGGCTTGACGACGCACGGCCGGGGCGAGTCGGAAAAGCTGGCGCGCAACTTCAGCCGCCACGGGTTTGACGCACTGGATCTGACGCACGACGAACTGGCCAAGGAGCACCTGCGCCATCTGGTGGGCGGGCGCTCGGCACTGGCGCGCGAGGAGCGGCTGCTGCGCTTCGTCTTCCCCGAGCGGCCCGGCGCACTGCTCAAGTTTCTGAGTCTGATGCAGCCGAGCTGGAACATCAGCCTGTTCCATTACCGCAACCAGGGCGCGGACTACGGCCGCATTCTGGTGGGCTTGCAGGTGCCTGCGCAGGACGCCGATGCCTTCCATGCTTTCCTGGCGACGCTGGGCTACCCTTGCGTGGAGGAGACGGACAACCCCGCCTATCGCTTGTTCCTTCAGACAGGGACCGATGCAGACTGAATATCAAGTCAAATAGGCCTCCAGCGCATATCTGGTAAGCGTCCATAGCTATGAACTTCGAAGCATTGGTGCACGAGGCACTGCGCCACTATCTGCTCGCGCTGCAGTTTTTTACCCGCATTCCTGTCACGGGACGGCTGGCAGCGTGGGTGGGTTTCAGCCCCGATATGCTGCGCAGCGCCAGCGCGCATTTTCCTGGGGTGGGCTGGGTGGTGGCGGCCTGCGCTTGCAGCGTATACGCCCTGCTGTACCTGAGCCTCGGCCCGGCACCCGCCACACCCTGGGTCGCGGCGGCATTCAGCACGGCCGCCACAGCGCTGCTCACGGGCGGCTTTCATGAAGACGGGCTGACCGATGTGGCAGACGGGCTGGGGGGCAGCCAGGAGCGCGAGCGCGCCCTGGACATCATGAAAGATTCACGTATCGGCGCGTTCGGGGCGATGGCGCTCACGCTCACGCTGCTTACCAAGCTGGGCCTGCTGGCCCTGCTCGGCCAGCGGGGCCTCTCGCCCGCGCTGGCCGCCTTGGTGGGCGCGCATGTCTTCTCCCGGCTTTTGCCACTGCTGCTGGTACGCACCATGGTGCATGTGGGCGATAGAGCACGCTCCAAAAGCAAACCGCTGGCCGATCAAATCACCCGCGCACAGCTGGCCGGCGCAGCGGCCTGGTGCATTGTCCCGCTGGCCATCATTGCGCTGGGCGAAGGTCTTGGCTTCGTGCTGCTTGGCGTGTTGTTCAGCGGCTTCGCCGCAGCCCTCCTGGCGCGCTGGTTCTGGCTGCGTCTGCAGGGCTTTACCGGCGACTGTCTGGGCGCGGTACAGCAACTGAGCGAGATCGGCTTCTACCTCGGGGCGGCGCTGGCCCTGGGGCCACTGGTGCGCGGAGCCGGCGGGTGACGGTGAGCCGGCTGTGGCTGGTGCGGCACGCGCCGGTACTGGCGCCGCCCGGAACCTGCTACGGCCAACTGGATTTGCCCGCAGATTCACACGCCACCACCCAATGCGCGGAAGAACTCGCCTCCGTATTGCCGCACGCGCTGGTGTTACATCACTCCCCGCTACAAAGATGTGAGCTGCTTGCGCTTGCAATACAAGCGCTGCGGCCCGATTTGGCTCTGAAGCCGGACCCCCGGCTGCGCGAAATGGATTTTGGCCGCTGGGAAGGCCTCCCTTGGGCAAACTTGCCGCGCGACGAGATCGACGCCTGGGCAGAGCAACTGGCGGACCTGGCACCCGGCGGCGGCGAACCGCTCGCAGCCATGCTGGCCCGTGTTTCGGCGGCGCTGGCCGAAGCACGCGGTACTGCCCAAAGCACCGGGCAAGACGTGGTCTGGATTGCGCACGCCGGAGTGGCGCGCTGCGTGCAGTGGCTGCAGGGCGACCGCGCCCGAGCCGGGCTGGCGCCCTGCGCCGGACATTGGCCGCGCGAAGCGCCAGCGCCCGGCGCCTGGGCGCACTACGCCCTTAACCCAATCGGAGTGGCTGCCGTTCGTTAGCCACCGCACGCGCCGGTGCGGCAGGCGCTGCATAGGCCGCGCCTTGGGGGCATGGGCGTGCGCAGCCGCTTCACCCAGTTTGAATTGGCTCACCGCGCGCGTGAGGTTGGCTGCCTGCTCACGCAGTGACTGCGAGGCCGCCGCCGATTGCTCTACCAGCGCGGCATTTTGCTGCGTCATCTGGTCCAGGTGACGCACCGCTTGCCCGATCTGCTCGATGTTGTCGCGCTCTTCGGCAGCGGAGGCGCTGATCTCCCCAATGATGCTGGAGACACGCTGCACGCTGCCGACGATCTCGGTCATGGTCTGGCCGGCCTGGCCTACGAGGCGCGCGCCATCTTCCACACGGCCCACCGAGGCGCCAATAAGCGCCTTGATTTCCTTGGCGGCGTCGGCGCTGCGACCAGCCAGGCTGCGCACCTCGCTGGCCACAACAGCAAAACCACGCCCCTGCTCGCCAGCGCGCGCCGCTTCCACGGCGGCGTTCAGCGCCAGGATGTTGGTCTGGAAGGCGATCCCGTCAATGACGCCGGTGATGTCGGAGATTTTGCGCGAGCTGGTGCTGATCTGCTCCATGGTGTTGACCACCTGGCTCACCACCTCGCCGCCCCGACCCGCCACGGCGCCTGCATCTCCGGCCGAGGCGCTGGCGCTGCGCGAATTGTCTGCGTTGTGCTGCACCGTGCCGGTGAGCATGTCCATGGAAGCGGCGACTTCCTCCAGGTTGGCTGCAGTCTGCTCGGTGCGCTGGCTCAGGTCCATGTTGCCGGTGGCGATCTCGGCGCTGGCCGTTGAAATGTTGCCTGCCGCGTCCTGGACCTGACGCACCAGGGTGCGCAGCGATTCCTGCATGCGCCCCATGGTCAGCACCAGCTGGCCCAGCTCGTCCTGGCTGCGCGGCGCCACATCGTGCGAGAGATCGCCGGCGGCAATGTGCTCAGCCAGGCCGCGCGCCTGGACCAGAGACGCGGTGATCGAGCGAAGCGTGAAGATGGTCAGCGGCAGTACGATGGCCAGCGCCAGCAGCACCGCTGCCAGCATGGCCAGCGACAGCCTTGCTGCGCGCGCGTCGACACCTGCACGGGCTTCGTCCATCTGCGTGCGTGCCTGAGTCGCCAAGCCGGCGAGCAACTCGTCGCTGGCCTCCATGTGACCCTTGAACTTGTCAGCGTAGGCGGCGCCGCCAGCACCGTCGAGCTGCGCTGCTTCGATTTGCGCGAACACCGGCGACACCCCGTCTTCGTACTGTTTCACTTCTTCCAGCGTTTTGTCGATGGCTGTAGTGAAGCTGGCGTCATCGGCCTTCAGGGTGCGCACAGCGGCCAGCCGCGCGCGCAATGAAGCCAGCGTTTTGGCCCATATCTCGCGTTGCGAAGCCACCTCGACGGCGTTGTTGAAATTGAGAATGATGTCTTTCTCGACGCGCCGCATTTCCCCCAGCGTGGTACGCAGGTCGGACATGTCGGTCAGCGTTTGCACGTGCTGCTTGAAAAGCACCGTCACAGTGTCGCGGGTTCGGTCCAATCCCACGTAGCCGAGCAAGCCCACGCCAACCAGCAGCAACAAGGAAAAGACCGTGGCGAAATAGAGCCGTGTTCGGATGGATGTCGCCTTGCCTGCCAATGCAATCATGAATTTCCTTGTGGGGTCCTCGGCCCGAGTTTGGATGGATTATCCAAGATCGAACATCTATTTACATTTGTACCTGATTCAAGCATAGCCAAGACGGAGGCGGGCCGAACTCCGGAAAGACCCTCTGATCGAGGGCTCTCCGCAGCGATATTTCGCGCCATCACCATTGCTTATGGAATGCTTTGCAGCGGAATGTACATGGCTCCGCCTCCCTTTTGAAACTCCGCCGCCTTGGTCTGCAGGCCTTGGGCCAGGGCAGCGGCTTCGCTGACGCCTTTCTGTGCCGCAAACTCGCGCACTTCCTGTGTGATCTTCATGGAACAGAACTTGGGGCCGCACATGGAGCAGAAATGCGCCACTTTGGACGCATCCTTGGGCAGGGTCTCGTCGTGGTATTCCTGCGCCGTCTCCGGGTCCAGGCCCAGGTTGAACTGGTCTTGCCAGCGAAAGTCGAAGCGCGCCTGGCTGAGCGCATCGTCCCGCGCGCGGGCGCCAGGGTGGCCCTTGGCCACGTCGGCGGCGTGCGCGGCGATCTTGTAGGCAATGATGCCCTGCTTGACGTCGTCGCGGTCGGGCAGGCCCAGGTGCTCCTTGGGCGTGACGTAGCACAGCATGGCGGTTCCCATCCAGCCGATCATGGCCGCGCCGATGGCCGAGGCAATGTGGTCGTAGCCGGGCGCGATGTCGATGGTCAGCGGCCCCAGGGTGTAGAACGGCGCTTCGTGGCAGGTCTTGAGCTGCTCGGTCATGTTGGCCTGGATCATGTGCATGGGGACGTGCCCGGGGCCTTCGATTATGGTCTGCACGTCGTGCTTCCAGGCCACCTGGGTCAGCTCGCCCAGCGTGTGCAGCTCGGCAAACTGGGCCTCGTCGTTGGCGTCCGACGCGCAGCCGGGGCGCAGGCCGTCGCCCAGGCTGAAGGCGACGTCGTACGCCTTCACGATGTCGCAGATGTCCTCGAAATGCTCGTACAGAAAGCTCTCGCGGTGGTGCGCCATGCACCACTTGGCCATGATGGAGCCGCCACGCGAGACGATGCCCGTGCGCCGCGCCGCCGTGAGGTGGATGTAGGCCAGGCGCACGCCGGCGTGGATGGTGAAGTAGTCCACGCCCTGCTCGGCCTGCTCGACCAGGGTGTCGCGGAAGATGGCCCAGGTCAGATCCTCGGCGATGCCGCCGACCTTCTCCAGCGCCTGGTAGATGGGCACGGTGCCGATCGGCACGGGCGAGTTGCGCACGATCCAGTCGCGCGTGGTGTGGATGTTCTTGCCGGTCGAGAGGTCCATCACGTTGTCGGCGCCCCAGCGGATCGCCCAGACCAGTTTTTCGACCTCTTCCTCGATGCTTGAGGTGACGGCGGAGTTGCCGATGTTGGCGTTGATCTTGACCAGGAAGTTGCGGCCAATCGCCATCGGCTCCACCTCGGGGTGGTTGATGTTGGCCGGAATGATGGCGCGACCACGCGCCACTTCATCGCGCACGAATTCGGGCGTGATGATCTTCGGAATCATGGCACCCAGGGGGTTGCCCGCCAGGCGCTGCTCGCGGGCGGCGTCCTGCTGGTATTGCTCCATCCATTCGCGCTTGCCGTTTTCGCGGATCGCGACGTATTCCATTTCGGGCGTGATGATGCCTTTGCGCGCATAGTGCATCTGCGTCACGTTGGCGCCGCTTTTGGCGCGCCGCGGCTGGCGCTGCAGGGCCGCAGCCTCGGCACGCAACTGGGCCAGGCGCGTGGCGTCTTCGCTTTTTTGTCCGTCATCCAGCGCCACAGGTGCGCGGCCTTCGTAGTGCTCGGTATCGCCACGGGCGGCAATCCAGCCGCCGCGCACGCTGGCGAGGCCCTTGCGCACGTCCATCACGGCCTGCGGGTCGGTGTAGGGGCCGGAAGTGTCGTACACGCTGACCTGTTCGCCATTGGTGAGCGCAATGTCGCGCACCGGCACACGCAGGTCGGCGTGCAAGGCTCCTGCAAGGTACTGTTTGCGCGACGCGGGAAAGGGCTCGCGCGCACGCGCCAGCAGGCTGGCAAAGGATTCACGGGCAAGGGGGTCGGGGGCGTTCATGGCAGGTCTCCTACGGTCCGGTGGATGGGTTGCTCCGGACTGGACCTGCGCTCCCATAGACACGGGTGGCGTCTGTGGACGGCGTACGCGCCCGATGGGACATGCACGCAGACAAGGAGGTCGGCTCTTCTTCCGCCGGTATGAACCGGATCAAGTTCGTCGGGTTCGCCAGGAGATCTGTTTCCAGACCCCCAGCATCTCAGCGCATCAGCACACCCCGGAGCAACGGCAAGTGTACGCCCGACTCGCGCACCCGCGAAGATGCCTCAGACAAGACGGGTGATGAAGAGAACGGCGAAGAAAAACAGCCCGGCGATCACGGTCCATTTGAGGACTACGAGCCCCAGGTGCCGATACCGCACCTGTCCGGTAGCCGCATAGAAGGCGAAAAAGACCGCTGAAGTCAGCAGCAGCAGCAAGACCAGTGTGCGGGCAATGAGCATGACTGCGCCCTACCACGCACGCACGGGCTGGGCAAAACCTTTGGGGGCTTCGCCCTGATCGTCGAACGTAACGACCTCCCAGGCATCTCCTTGTGCCAACAGTTCGCGCAGCAGCAGGTTGTTCAGCGCATGGCCGGAGCGAAACGCGCTGTAGGCGGCCAGCAAGGGCTTGCCCACCAAGTACAGGTCACCCATGGCGTCAAGAATCTTGTGCTTGACGAACTCGTCGTCGTAGCGCAGTCCGCCCGCATTGAGTACCTTGTAGTCGTCCATTACGATGGCGTTGTCCAGACCACCGCCCAGGGCCAGGCCGCTCGCGCGCAGCGCTTCCACGTCGCGCGTAAAACCGAAGGTACGCGCGCGCGCAATGTCGCGGCTGTAGTTGCCACTGCCCAGATCAAACTCCACCCGCTGCCCGGTCGAATCCACCGCCGGGTGGTCAAAATCGATCTCGAAACTGAGTTTGAAGCCATGGTAAGGCGAGAGCCGGGCCCACTTGGCTTGCGCCCCCTCGCCCTCGCGGACTTCTACCGGGCGCTTGAGCCGGATGAAGCGCCGGGGAAGCTTCTGCAACTCGATCCCGGCGCTTTGCAGCAGAAAGACGAATGAGGCCGAGGAGCCATCGAGGATCGGTACCTCTTCGGCCGTAATGTCGATGTAGAGGTTGTCCAGGCCCAAGCCGGCGCAAGCGGACATCAGGTGCTCCACCGTATGCACCTTGGCCGCGCCGACGCCGATGGTGGAAGCCATGCGCGTGTCTGTCACTGCTTCAGCGGACACCGGGATGTCCACCGGCTGCGCCAGATCAATCCGGCGAAAAACAATGCCGGTGTCGGGCGCGGCGGGGCGAAGCGTCAGCTCGACACGCTGGCCACTGTGCAGACCG
Organism: Simplicispira suum; assembly: GCF_003008595.1. GTDB lineage: Bacteria > Pseudomonadota > Gammaproteobacteria > Burkholderiales > Burkholderiaceae_C > Simplicispira > Simplicispira suum. The sequence continues at coordinate 954,240 of NZ_CP027669.1, forward strand.
ACCCCGACGGCGCGCGTCAGAGTCTTGATGGTGCGTTGCTGGAGCATCCTGCGATTTTAGTGGGCCAACTGCCTGGCGACGCACACGCCACCCCTATGCCCCCGATTCAAAACAAGAGCGCCTGACGCGCGCGCGGACCCCAACCGGCGATACCGCGCAAGGGCCACCCCACCGCGTGGGCATCTCCCCTCTTCCCGCGCAGCGAGTGAAAGGGGGATGCACTCCATCAATCCGCCTGCTTGCGCAGAAAGGCAGGAATTTCCAGATCGTCCATGCCGCCGGACGACATCGCATCCACTCGGGCCGCAGCCGAATTGCGGTTGGTGCGCCAGACGCTCGGCACCGCCATGTTGCCGTAGTCCGCAGCCGAGCTCCCCCCTGCGCCCAGCGCCGTTCCTGCCGCCACCGGCATGTGGTAGGCCATGCCATCCGTGCCATTGCGCAGGCCGCCCTGCACCACCGAAATCGGCTGACGGCGGGCGTTCTGGCGGGCCAGGCCCGTAGCCACCACGGTCACGCGGATTTCGTCGCCCAGCGAGTCGTCGTAAGCCGCGCCGAAAATTACATGCGCATCGGTCGAGGCGTAGGCATTGATCGTGCTCATGGCCAGACCCGACTCCGACAACTTCAGGCTGCCTTTGCTGGCAGTCACCAGCACCAGCACGCCCTTGGCGCCGGAGAGATCAATGCCTTCGAGCAGCGGGCAGGCAATGGCTTGCTCGGCCGCAATGCGGGCGCGGTCCGGGCCGCTGGCTGTGGCCGTGCCCATCATGGCCTTGCCGGGCTCGCCCATCACCGTGCGTACGTCTTCGAAGTCGACGTTCACCTGACCGTACTCGTTGATGATTTCGGCGATGCCGCCGACCGCGTTCTTGAGCACGTCGTTGGCGTGCGCAAAGGCTTCGTCCTGGCAGATGTCGTCGCCCAGCACTTCAAGCAGCTTTTCGTTGAGTACGATGATCAGCGAATCGACGTTGGCTTCGAGCTCCGCCAGGCCGTTGTCTGCGTTCGTCATGCGCCGGCCGCCTTCCCATTGAAAGGGTTTGGTGACCACGCCCACGGTGAGAATGCCCATTTCCTTGGCGATGCGCGCAATCACGGGGGCAGCGCCGGTACCGGTGCCCCCGCCCATGCCGGCGGTGATGAACAGCATGTGTGCGCCTTTGATCGCATCACGGATGTCGTCCACCGCAGCTTCTGCGGCATCGCGCGCCTTCTCGGGCTTGCTTCCCGCGCCCAGCCCGCTCTCGCCGAGCTGAATGACACGGTGCGCTGAACTGCGTGTCAAGGCCTGCGCGTCGGTGTTGGCGCTGATGAATTCCACGCCCTGGACGGCGCGGGCAATCATGTGCTCGACGGCGTTGCCGCCGCCACCGCCGACCCCGATCACTTTGATCTGGGTGCCTTGGTTGAATTCTTCGGCTTCGATCATTTCGATGGGCATTTGGTATCTCCTGGTACTGCTGACGGGTTTTCAATAAATGACAAAACGGGAAAACGGCTTCGGGGCGGACGCCATCGCCCTCGGGGCGGGCCGACGCAGCCCCAACGACTTCGGGGCGGCGGGTGAGGACGCAAGCAAAGGTTCGGATTTCGCATGCTCAGAAATTCCCCACGATGAAATCTTTGAAGCGACCGAACGCGGTCTGCACCGAGCCGGTCTTTTGCGCCACCTTGAAGCCGCGCATGCGCGCCAGGCGGGCTTCTTCGAGGAGGCCCATCACCGTGGCGGCGCGCGGCTGCGCCACCATGTCGGACAAGGCGCTTGAGTACTTGGGAATGCCGCGGCGCACGGGCTTCAAGAAGATGTCTTCGCCCAGCTCCACCATGCCGGGCATCACCACGCTGCCACCGGTCAGTACGATGCCCGACGAAAGCACTTCCTCGTAGCCTGATTCGCGCACCACCTGCTGCACCAGCGTGAAAATTTCTTCCACGCGCGGTTCAATCACACCGGCCAGCGCCTGGCGGCTGATCATGCGCGGGCCCCGGTCGCCCAGGCCCGGCACCTCGACCTGCGCTTCGGGGTCGGCGAGCAGCTGCTTGGCGTAGCCGCTCTCTACCTTGATGTCCTCGGCGTCCTTGGTGGGCGTGCGCAGCGCCATGGCGATGTCGCTGGTGACCAGGTCACCGGCAATAGGTATGACCGCCGTGTGCCGGATGGCACCGCCGGTGAAAATCGCCACATCGGTGGTGCCGGCACCGATGTCCACCACCGCCACGCCGAGCTCCCGCTCGTCGTCGGTCAGGACCGCCTGGCTGGACGCGAGTGGGTTCAGCATGAGCTGCTCCACTTCCAGGCCGCAGCGGCGCACGCATTTGATGATGTTTTCGGCCGCGCTCTGCGCACCCGTGACGATATGGATCTTGGCCTCCAACCGGATGCCGCTCATGCCAATGGGCTCTCGCACATCCTGGCCGTCGATGACGAATTCCTGCGGCTCCACCAACAGCAGGCGCTGGTCGCTGGAGATGTTGATGGCCTTGGCGGTTTCGATCACGCGGGCCACGTCGGCCGCCGTGACTTCCTTGTCTTTGACCGCCACCATGCCGCTGGAATTGAGGCCGCGGATGTGGCTGCCGGTGATGCCGGTGTAGACGCGCTGAATCTTGCAGTCTGCCATCAGCTCGGCTTCTCTCAACGCCTGCTGGATGCTTTGCACCGTGGCGTCGATATTGACCACGACACCACGCTTGAGCCCGTTGCTCGGCGCCACACCGAGACCCGCGAGCTTGAGCAGGCCGCCCGCCTGAACCTCGGCCACCACCACCATGATCTTGGCAGTGCCGATATCCAGCCCCACAACAACGTCTTTGTATTCTCTTGCCATAGCTCTTTGCCTCTAGTTGTGCGAGCGCGCTGCGCGGGGTGTTCCCTGCGCAGCTACCGTGCTAACGCCGCGCAGGCGCAGGGCATAACCGCCTGTGTGGCGCAGGTCGGCTGATTCCAGGGCATCGGCGCGCCGCCCGAACTGCGCGGCAACGCGAGTGAGGGTCTCTGCGAAGTAGCGCGTACGCTGCACCACTTCGGACGGCGTCCCGCTGCCAAGCTCGATCGAAGCGTCCCCCTCAAAGGTGGCGCGCCAGCCGCCGCGCGCCGAGAGGGCGAGAGCGCTCAGATCCAGCCCCAGTGGCTCGAACACCGGCGCCAAAGCCTTCTCCATGGCCAGCACCTGCGCAGAGCTACCCACCGGTCCCATCAGGCGTGGCAGATCGTCAAGCTCGGCGTCCACACCGTTGGACTCGAAGACCTCGCCTTCGCTGTTGACCATGGACGCTCCAGACTCGGGACCCCAGTGCGCGACGGCACGGTGTTCCTGCAGTTGCACGCGCAGCGTACGCGGGTATTCGCGCCGCACCTGAGCACTGCGCACCCAGGGCACCTGCTCGAACGCGCTGCGGACGTTGCGCAGGTTCACGGTAAAGAAATTGCCGGCAATCTGCGGCGCCACATTGGCGCGCAGCGTCACGGCGTTGTTGTGTGCCAGATCGCCCTGCACGACGATGCGTGCTATGGCAAATGCCGGATGGCGCAGCGCCCACCATGCACCAGCCGCGACGGCAGACAGAGCGCAGCCAGCGAGCAACAGCGACGCCATCAGGTTCATCAGCCGAACGTCAAGCGGAACCGCCAGGGTATTCACTGCACACCTCCCGGAACCGTGCCGCCGGGCGAATCCAGATTGGCGTTGGCCAGCAGACGCAGGCACAGTGCGGCGTAATCGATGCCTGCAGCCCGTGCCGACATGGGCACCAGCGAATGGCTGGTCATGCCGGGCGACGTGTTGATTTCAAGCAGAAACGGCTTGCGGTCACTGGCGCGAATCATGATGTCGGCGCGCGCCCAGCCGCGACAAGCCAGGCTCCGATAGGCCGCCACGACGAGGCGCTGGATTTCTGCCTCCTCGGCTTGGGGCAAGCCGCTCGGGCAGTGGTACTGCGTGTCGTCGGTGAAGTATTTGTTCTGGTAGTCGTAGTTGCCCTGGGGCGCGACGATCCGAATCACGGGCAGGGCTTGCGCCGCTGCGCCGTTGCCCAGCACCGGGCAGGTGGTCTCGTCCCCCTCGATGAACTGCTCGCACAAGACTTCGGGGTCGTAGCGCGCAGCCAGTTCGTAGGCCTGTGCGCACTGAGCGGCGTCCGTGACCTTGGTCAGGCCCAATGTCGAGCCCTCGCGCGCGGGCTTGACGATCATGGGCGCGCCCAACTCAGCCAGCGCCTGGGCCGTCTCGCCGCCGCTGCTCACCAAACGCCAATCAGGGGTCGAGAGGCCGTCTGCGCGCCAGATGCGTTTGGTCATGGTCTTGTCCATGGCAATGCTCGATGCCATGACCCCAGGGCCGGTGTACGGAATACCCAGCAGTTCCAGCGCACCCTGCACCGTGCCGTCTTCTCCATGGCGACCGTGCAAGGCGATAAAGCAGCGCGCAAAACCAGCGCGACGCAGCTCGCCCAGATCGCTGATCGCGGGGTCAAACGCATGGGCGTCCACTCCCAGGCCCTGCAATGCCGCGAGCACGCCTGCGCCCGACATCAAGGAGATCTCGCGCTCGGCCGACGCCCCGCCCATGAGCACGGCCACCTTGCCCAGGCCTTTTGCGTCGATATTGAGATCTTTTTGGCTCATAGCGCTTATGCTGCCTGCGCAGGCAGCTCATTTTTTTGTAGCAATTCTACGGTGCGTGCGGGCACATTGCCAATGGAGCCTGCCCCCATACACAGGACAACGTCGCCCGATTGCGCCATTTCAGCAATGGCGCGTGGCAGGGCCGCCACATCGTCGATGAAAACCGGTTCCACCTGGCCCGCTACACGCAGCGCGCGCGCCAAGGAGCGACCGTCGGCCGCAACCACCGGGGCCTCGCCTGCGGCGTACACCTCGGTCAGCAGCACAGCGTCGGCGGCGCCGATCACCTTGACGAAGTCTTCGAAACAATCGCGTGTGCGGGTGTAGCGGTGCGGCTGGAAGACCAGGACCAGGCGGCGCCCGGCAAAGGCACCGCGCGCGGCCGCCAGCGTGGCAGCCATTTCCACTGGATGGTGGCCGTAGTCGTCGATCAGCGTAAAGCGCCCCCCGCCTGCGGTCGGCAACTCGCCATAGCTCTGGAAGCGCCGTCCGACGCCCCGGAAATTCTCTAGCGCGCGCAGCACTGCGGCATCGTCAATGGACAACTCCACCGCTACGGCAATGGCCGCCAGCGCGTTCTGCACGTTGTGTTCGCCTGCGAGATTCAGCCGAACTTCCATGTCGGGCAGGGTGACGCCGTTGCGCCGTTGCACGGTGAAGCACATTTGCGCGCCTTCGGCACGCACATTGAGCGCGCGTACCTGAGCGTCCTCCGAGAAACCATAGCTGGTGACCGGGCAGGACACCTGGGGCAGGATCTCGCGCACCGCTGCGTTGTCGATGCACAGCACGGCGGCGCCATAAAAGGGCATTCGGTGCAGAAAATCGACAAAGGCTTTCTTCAGCCGGCCAAAGTCGTGCCCATAGGTCTCCATGTGATCGGCGTCGATATTGGTGACGACCGCCATCACGGGCAGCAGGTTGAGGAAAGAGGCATCGGATTCATCCGCCTCGACGACGATGTAGTCGCCTGCGCCCAGTTTGGCGTTGGCGCCAGCGCTGTTGAGGCGCCCGCCAATGACAAAGGTGGGGTCCAGCCCCGCCTCGGCCAGCACACTGGTGACCAGACTGGTGGTGGTCGTCTTGCCGTGTGCGCCGGCAATGGCAATGCCCTGCTTCATGCGCATCAGTTCGGCCAGCATGAGGGCGCGCGGCACCACGGGTATCTTCTTCTCGCGCGCGGCCAGCACTTCCGGGTTGTCCGACTGCACTGCGGTGGATGTGACGACGGCGTCGGCGCCTTCGACATGCGCGGCCGCGTGGCCCAGATAGGTATGGATGCCCATGGCCTGGAGGCGGCGCAAAGCAGCGCTGTCGGCCAGGTCGGAGCCACTGACGGCGTAACCCTGGTTGAACAGGACTTCGGCAATACCGCTCATGCCCGAGCCGCCTATGCCGACGAAGTGGATGTGGTGGATGGCGTGCTTCATCGGGTCAGCCTTTCGCAGGCCGCGACAATCTCGCGCGTGGCGTGAATTTTTTTCATGGTGCGTGCCTTTTGCGCTTTCTCCATCAACTCGGAGCGCTTCATGTTTTGTAGCATTTCGGCCAACCGGTGGACCGTCAAGTCGCTCTGTTGAACAAGCCAGCCGCCGCCCACCTTGACCAGATACTGGGCGTTGGTGGTCTGGTGGTCGTCCACCGCATGGGGGAAGGGCACGAACACAGCTGCGGCGCCCACTGCGGCGATTTCGGTCACCGTGCTGGCCCCGGCCCGGCACAAGATGAGGTCCGCGTCGGCATACGCTGCCGCCGTGTCTTCGATGAATGGGGTCAGCGTGGCCTCAATGCCCGCCGCCGCATAGTTGAGGCGCAGCGCCTCAATCTGCGCCTCGCCACTTTGGTGCGTGACGATGGGCCGCTGGTCGGCATGGATCCATGCCAGCGCCTTCGGGACAATGTCGTTGAGCGCCTTGGCGCCCAGGCTGCCACCGACCACCAGCAACCGAAGCGGACCTTCGCGTCCGGCGAGGCGGCGCTCGGGGCGGCGCTGTTTGGTAAAGGCGCGGCGCAGGGGATTGCCCACCCAGTGCGCACCCGGCAGCACGTTAGGGAACGCGGTATACACGCGGGTAGCGATGCGGGTGAGCAGCTTGTTCGCCATTCCCGGCACGGAATTTTGCTCGTGCAGCACCAGAGGTTTCTTCGAGAGCCGTGCGGCGATGCCACCAGGAAAAGTCACGTAACCACCCAGACCGATCACCACATCGGGCTGTATGCGCCGCACCACCGCGCGGGCCTGCAGGCAGGCACGCAGCAGACGCAGTGGCAGGCGCAGCAGTGTCATCAGCCCTTTGCCGCGAACGCCGGAGAATTCGATCGCCTCAAATGCGAAGCCCTTGGGCGTCACGATGCGCTCTTCCATGCTGCCGGGCGTACCCAGCCAGTGCACCGTCCAGCCACGGTCACGCAAGGCTTCGGCCAGCGCAAGGCCGGGAAAAATATGCCCGCCCGTGCCGCCGGCCATGACCAGCGCCGTACGTTGCCGCACGGGCACCGGTACCGACGTCGGGGCGCTCAATGGCTCCTCGCGTGGCATCACGTCGGTTTTCTGGAAAACGGACTCCTGCCCGCGGCCGCGCGAGGAGCGCACGCGGCGCCTGGGTTTGCTGTGCGGCGGGTGCAAGGTCATACGCGCCCCCCTCTCATCAACAGCTTGTTCTCGTAGTCCACCCTTAGCACCACCGCCAGCGCCACCAGATTCATCAGAATGGCCGAGCCGCCAAAGCTCATCAGGGGCAGCGTGAGGCCCTTGGTGGGCAGTGCCCCCAGGTTCACGCCCATGTTGATGAAGGCCTGAAAACCCATCCAGATCGCCACACCCTGGGCCACAAGGCCGGCGAAGACGCGGTCCAGGGCAATGGCCTGGCGGCCGATGTGCATGATGCGGCGGGTAAGCCAGAAAAACAAAATGATGAGCACCAGCACGCCGATGAGGCCGAACTCTTCGCCAATCACAGCGAGCAGAAAGTCGGTGTGCGCTTCGGGCAGCCAGTGCAGTTTTTCCACACTGCCACCCAGGCCAACGCCGAAAATCTCGCCACGCCCGATGGCGATCAGGGAATGCGAGAGCTGGTAGCCCTTGCCCAGCGCGTGCTTTTCGCTCCAGGGATCGAGGTAGGCAAATATGCGTTCGCGCCGCCACTCGCTCATCATCACCATCATCGAAAACGCTGCCAACAGCACGGCGGCGATAAGGAAGAACATGCGCGCGTTGACGCCGCCCAGGAACAGGATGCCCATGGCGATGACTGCGATGACCATGAATGCGCCCATGTCGGGCTCGGCCAGTAGCAAGCCGCCAACCAGCGCGACGGCGGCGCCCATGGGCAGCACGGCGCGGAAAAAACGCTCCTTCACCTCCATCTTGCGGCACATGTAGTCGGCCGCGTAGATGAGCACGGCGAACTTGGCCAGCTCGGAGGGCTGAAAGTTCATGATGCCCAGCGACAGCCAGCGCCGCGCGCCATTGACTACCGTGCCCACATGCGGCACCAGCACCGCCACAAGCAGCAAGAGCGACAGCAGAAACAGCGAGCGAGCGTGCCGCTCCCACACCGCCATCGGGATCTGGAAGGTCAGCAGCGCAGCGACGAAACCCATCACCAGCGAGAAAACGTGGCGCACCAGGAAATGCGTATGCGAAATTTTGCCAAAGCGCGGGTTGTCGGGCATGGCGATGGAGGCCGAATACACCATCACCAGACCCCAGGCGAGCAGCGCGACCACCACCCAAAGAAGGGCTTGATCAAAGCCCAGCACGCTGGCCGGTGTCGTGCTGGACTGGCGGTATTCCATGCCGCCTGCGCGGACCGGCAGACCCTCAGCACGGCGACCCGAAGCGGCGCCCAGCCTCGACCAAAAACGGTTGCTGCGGCGTTCGGTGGTGGCACTCATGCAGCGCCCTCCCCGACCTGGCCGGCGTCCAGCGCGCGCTGGCGCACGATGTCGCAGAACACCTCTCCGCGCCGGACATAGTTGTCGAACATGTCGAAGCTGGAGCAGGCGGGCGAGAGCAGCACGGCGTCGCCCGCTGCGGCGCGTTGCGCAGCGATTTCTACAGCTTCGTCCAGCGTACCGGCACCCAGCAACGGGACGCCAGTGGCCTCCAGCGCCGCGCGGATCTGCGGCGCGTCGCGCCCGATCAGCACCACCGCCCGGGCATGGCGTGCAATCGGTGCAGCGAGCGGAGAAAAATCCTGCCCCTTGCCCAGGCCACCCAGAATCACCACGACGCGGCGCTCAGCGCCCAGGCCCGAAATGGCCGCCACGGTGGCGCCCACGTTGGTGCCCTTGCTGTCATCAAAGTATTCGACCCCATCGATCAGCGCCACCAACTCCACCCGGTGCGGCTCGCCGGCGTATTCGCGCAGGCCGTAGAGGATGGGGCCGAGCGCGCAACCCGCTGCTTGCGCCAGGGCCAGCGCCGCCAGCGCGTTCACTGCGTTGTGCCGGCCACGAATGCGCAGAGCGTCCGCAGGAATCAAGCGTTGGATGAACAATTCGTCGGGCTCGGCCTGCACTACGGCAGTACGGCGTGTGCTGCGCTTGCGCGTCTCATCGGCCTCCTGGGCGCGCACCAGCCAGGCCATACCGTTGACGTTTTCGATGCCGTAGTCGCCGGGGCGCTGGGGCAGGTCGCCGCCAAAGGTGATGCAGTCGCGCGGCGCGGGTTTGGCCGCCTTGCCGCGTGGGCCGGCTTCGGACACCGCCGGTGCGCTGGCCGATGCGTGCATCTGCATCACGGCTTCGTCTTCGCGGTTGAGCACCATGAGACCGGTGCGGCCAAAGATGCGCGCCTTGGCGCCGGCGTAAGCCGCCATGTCACCGTGCCAGTCGAGGTGGTCCTGGCTGAGGTTGAGCACCGTGGCGGCCGTGGGCTCAAACGGCGCAGGTGCATCAAGCTGGAAGCTGGAGAGCTCGAGCACCCAGACCTCGGGCAACGTGCTGGCGTCGATGTGCTGCGCCAGCGTATCGAGCAGGGCCGGGCCAATGTTGCCGGCCACCGCCACGCTGGCACCACTGCGCTCCACAAGCAGCCCGGTCAGCGCGGTGACCGTGGTCTTGCCGTTGGTCCCCGTGACAGCCAGCACACGTGGCGCGTAGCCACAGGCGCCGCGCAGCGCAGCCAGCGCCTCAGAATACAAGCCTAATTCGCCTCCAGCGCTTACCCCATCTGTATTGGCAGCTCCTACTACAGGAGCAATTTCGGCTGGGCTGAGACCGGGCGAACACAGCACCGCATGCAGGCCCCGGCCACTCACCAGCGCCGCATCGAAGGCGCCAGGGACGAACCGGGCTTGGGGCAGTTCGGCGCGCAGGCGCGCCAGCAGCGGCGGCTCGGACCGCGTGTCGGCCACGGTGACCTCGGCCCCACAGCGTGCGCACCAACGCGCCATCGACAGGCCGGAGATCCCCAGGCCCAGTACCAGGACCGAACGTCCGGCGAGCAGGCCACGCACCGCGTCGGCCGGCAGGGTCGCGCTGGGCATCGGGGCTTCTTCAGCGACGGGCACGGCATCGTCAGGAACGGCTGCGGCATCGCCCGGCACTGCATCGTTGGGCGCCGCAGCATCGGCACTGCGGATATCGCTCCACATGCGCGCGACGTAATTCGCCGCATCGCGTGCAGCGTTCAGCGGCGCAGTGGTCTGCGCGCCATCGGCCAGCACCGGCAGCGTTGGCACTGCGTGCTGCTGCGGCTGCTCTGCCGCACCCAGCGCAGGCGCGGAGGTGTCTTGGGGCAGTTCGGGCGTGTCGTTCATCGCAGTTTCAGGGTCGACAGACCGATCAGGCACAGCAGCATGGTGATGATCCAGAAACGCACAACAACCTGCGTTTCCTTCCAGCCGCTCTTTTCAAAATGGTGGTGCAGCGGCGCCATCTTCAGAAGGCGCCGTCCTTCGCCGTAGCGACGTTTGGTGAACTTGAACCAGGCGACTTGCGCCATCACCGACACGGCCTCGACGACAAAAATGCCGCCCATGATGGCGAGCACGATTTCCTGACGCACGATGACGGCGATGGTGCCCAGCGCGCCGCCCAATGCCAGCGCCCCCACGTCGCCCATGAACACCTGGGCAGGGTGCGTGTTGAACCACAAGAAGGCCAGACCGGCACCGGCCATGGCCGAGCAGAAAATAAGCAGTTCGCCCACACCAGCGATGTGTGGGAACAGCAGGTATTTGGAAAAGGTCACACTGCCGGTGACGTAGGCAAACACGCCCAGTGCCGAACCCACCATGATCACCGGCATGATCGCCAGGCCGTCGAGCCCGTCGGTGAGGTTCACGGCGTTGCTGGAGCCAACGATCACCAGATAGGTCATGGTGACAAAGCCCACCACGCCCAGCGGATAGCTGACTTCCTTGAAAAACGGCAGCAACAAACCGGCCTGCGGCGGCAAGTCCACCGAAAACCCAGAACGCACCCAGGTGACAAAAAGCTGGAAGACCTTGGGGTTTGAGGCCTCGGAGATGCTGAAGACCAGCGCCAGCGCAGCCAACAGCCCGATGATGGACTGCCACATGTATTTCTCGCGCGAGCGCATGCCGTTGGGGTCTTTGTAGACCACCTTGCGCCAGTCGTCTGCCCAGCCAATGGCACCAAAACCGAAGGTGACGATCAGCACAATCCAGACAAAGCGGTTCGTCAAATCGGCCCACAGCAGCGTGGCAATGGCGATGCACAGCAAGATCAAGACGCCGCCCATCGTGGGCGTGCCGCTCTTGACATGGTGCGTCTCCATCCCATTGGTGCGGATGGGCTGACCGATCTTGAGCGCCGCCAGGCGGCGAATGACGCGCGGTCCGGCAATCAAACCCACCAGCAGCGCGGTCATGGCGGCGAGCACGGCACGCAGCGTAAGGTACTGAAACACGCGCAAAAAACCCAGATCGGGCGAAAGCGACTGCAGCCATTGTGCGAGTTGCATCAGCATGCAGCACCTGTGACATGGGTGGGGTGATCGGGTGGCGAAGCCAACACAGCGCCCTCGGCAGCAACGCCCTGCGCCACCTCTGTGATGGCCTGGACCACGCGCTCCATGCGCATAAAGCGCGAACCCTTGACCAGCACGCTGCCCGCGCCGCTCAGCGCCGCTTGCATCGCAGCCTGCAGCGCTGCCATGCTGTCGAAATGGCGGGCCGCTGGGCCGAACGCGTCTGCAGCTGCGCAGGATTGCGCGCCCAGCGTAAAGAGTTGCTCGATTCCGCGCTCGCGCGCCTGCGCGCCAGCTTCAGCGTGGAACTGCGGGCCGTGGTCGCCGACTTCGCCCATGTCGCCCAGCACCAAGATGCGCGGTGCGGGCAGATCGGCCAGCACCTCGATCGCGGCGCGTACAGAGTCCGGGTTGGCGTTGTAGCTGTCGTCCACCAGCGTCAGCGCGCGACCGGCCAACTGCAGCGCCAGAGCGCGCGAGCGTCCAGAAACGGGCGCAAACCCGCTCAAACCCTGGGCGATCGCGCCAAGTGACACACCGGCCGCGAGCGCGCAGGCCGTGGCCGCCAATGCATTGCGCAGGTTGTGGCGTCCTGCTGCCGCCAGTTGGCACGCCAGCGGACCGTGCGGCGTGGCGAAACTTGCCTGCCAGGCACCGCCTTGCCAAACCGCTTGCGTGCAGCGCACATCGCCCAGCGTCAAGCCAAATTCGAGCGATGTCCGCGCGCCGGCCAGCTCGCGCCACAACGGCGCGAAGGCGTCCTCGGCTGGAAACACGGCCACGCCCGACGCGGGCAAAGCGGCCAGCACGGCGCCGTTCTCACGCGCCACGGCTTCGACGGTGTGCATGAATTCCAGGTGTTCGCGCTGTGCGTTGTTGACCAGCGCGACCGTCGGCTGCGCCATGGCAGCCAGTTCGGTAATCTCGCCAGGGTGGTTCATTCCCAGCTCCACCACCGCCAGCCGGTGCGAAGCCGTCAGGCGCAGCAGCGTCAGCGGCACGCCAATGGCGTTGTTGAAGTTGCCCCGCGTGGCCAGCGCGGCGTCGCCCGCCTGCGCAGCAAGAATGCCGGCAAGCATCTGCGTGACGGTGGTCTTGCCGTTGCTGCCCGCCACCGCAATGAGCGGCAGCACAAACTGCGCCCGCCAGCCTGTAGCCAGTGCACCCAGAGCCGCCAGAGGGTCGTCCACTTCAATGCCCGGCAAACCGGCATCCGCCAGCCCGCCCTGCGCCAGTGCTGCAGCGGCGCCTTGCGCGGCGGCCTGCGGAAGAAAAGCCTGGGCGTCAAAGTGCTCACCGCGCAGCGCGACAAACAGATCACCCGGCAGCAGGCTGCGGGTGTCGGTGTGCACACGCGCGACGGGGGTGGCGGGCGATCCCACCAGACGTGCCTGGGGCTGCGTGGTGCGCACCCAGTCCAGCGCCTGTTGCAAAGACATCATCGTCATGCCGCCACCTCTCGAAGCTGCAGTGCGGCACGCGCGTGTTCCAGATCGGAAAACGGCCGCTTGACGCCTGCGATTTCCTGCCAGGCCTCATGGCCTTTGCCGGCAATCAGCACCACGTCGGCGGGGGCAGCCTGCGCCAGCACCTGCGCAATGGCGGCGGCGCGGTCGGGCTCGGCGCGCACCGTGGCGCCGGCAATGGTGCCCAGCAAAATCTGGTGCAGGATGGCCGCCGGGTCTTCGCTGCGCGGGTTGTCGCTGGTAACCACCACGCGGTCGGCGTGGTGCTGCGCCGCAGCGCCCATGAGGGGGCGTTTGCCGGCGTCGCGGTCGCCGCCACAGCCAAACACGCACCAGAGCTGCCCACCGCGCTGCGCAGCCAGCGGACGCAGCGCCTGCAAGGCTTTTTCCAGCGCGTCGGGCGTGTGGGCGTAGTCCACCGCGACCAGCGGCTGGCCGGGCGAGAGCAGGCACTCCATGCGTCCCGGCACCGGGCCGAGGCGTTCGCAGGCACGTACCGCCGCATCCAATGGCACACCCAGCGCGCGCATGGCGCCGATGACGCCGAGCAGGTTGGAGATGTTGTACTGGCCGATGAGCGTGGTCTGCAGGGGCAATTGCCGCTCCCCTTCGCTGACGACGCATTGCAGGCCTAGCGGACCCAATTCAATGTGCTGGGCGCGCAGGCGCGCCGGACCCGTCTGCGACACCGTCCACAGGTCCAAGCCAACGGCCTTTGCCTGGACCTGCAGGTCGGCGCCAGCAGCGTCGTCGATGTTGAGCACGGCAGCGCGCAGCCCCGGCCAGGCAAACAGAGCGCGCTTGGCGGCCAGGTAGGCCTCCATGCTGCCGTGGTAGTCCAGATGGTCCTGAGTGAAATTGGTAAACACCGCGACAGCGATTCGCAGGCCCGCCAGCCGGTGCTCGGCCAGACCAATCGATGAGGCCTCGATGGCGCAGGATTTCGCGCCGGCATCGACCAGCACCCGCAAACCACCCTGCAGGCGCACCGGGTCGGGTGTGGTCAGGCCAGTTTCTTGCAGTGCATTTGGAAATCCTATGCCTAAAGTACCCACCAGCGCACACGGGGAAAGCGCAGGATGCTCATAATTCGATAGCGCTTGTGCCAGCCAGAAGACGCTGCTGGTCTTGCCGTTGGTGCCCGTGACGGCCACGACTTGCAAGGCCTCGGAGGGCGCGCCAAACCAGGCTGCGGCCAGTTCGCCCGTGGCAGCCTTGAGGTTCGCAAGCAAGGCCACATCGGCGCCCGCGACATCAAACGCCTCTGCGCCCACGGCCTCGACGAGGCAGGCGCTGGCACCGCGCGTGCGCGCATCGGCCAGATGCGCACGCGCGTCGATGGCTGCGCCCGGCCAGGCGATGAAGGCGTCGCCCGGTGCAATGCGGCGGCTGTCGATCTGCAGCGTGCCAGTGGCACGCTCGCGCAGCCAGGCCAGAGCCTCTGTGCTGGTGTGCAGCATGCGCGTCACAGCGGCTCCTCCACGGCGTCGGCCACGATCTGCGGCTTGACGGCCATGTCGGGCTGCACGCCCATCAGGCGCAGCGTCTGCTGCACCACTTCGCTGAACACCGGCGCAGCGACGGCGCCGCCATAGATCACGCCGTTGCTGGGCTCGTCCACCATCACCGCCACAATGATGCGCGGCTTGTCGATGGGCGCCATGCCGGTGAACCAGGCGCGGTACTTGGTGGTGGAGTAGCCCTTGCCCACCTGCTTGCGTGCGGTACCCGATTTGCCGCCCACGGAATAACCCAGCGTCTGCGCCTTTTGCCCGGTTCCGCCGGGGCCGGCAGCCATTTGCAGCATCTTGCGCACTTCGTCTGCGGTGCGCTGCGAAAACACGGGGACACCCACAGCCGGCACATCGGTCTTGAGCATGGTGGCCGGAATGATCTGGCCGTTGTGCGCAAACACGGTGTACGAACGCGCCATCTGGAACAGGCTGGCCGAGAGTCCATAGCCATACGACATGGTGGCCTGCTCGATCGGGCGCCAGGATTTGTAAGGCCGCAGCTTGCCGCTGACCACGCCGGGGAAGCTCAGCTGGGGCTTCTGGCCAAAGCCGGCGGCCGAAAACGTCTCCCACATCTCACGCGCCGGCATCTGCATGGCAATTTTTGTGGTGCCAACGTTGCTCGACTTCTGAATTACGCCCTCCACCGTCAGGACACCGTAGTTGTGCGTGTCCGAGATGGTCGAGCCGGTGATCGTCAGGCGCCCCGGCGTGGTGTCCACGAGCGTGCCGGGCTTGACGCGCCCGCTGTTGAGCGCCAGACCAATGGTGAAGGGCTTCATCGTCGAGCCCGGCTCAAAAGTGTCGGTGAGGGCGCGGTTGCGCAGCTGCTCACCGCTCAGGTTGCGCCGCTTGTCGGGCACGAAGCTGGGGTAGTTGGCCAAGGCCAGCACTTCGCCGGTGATTGCATCGAGCACCACCACGCTGCCGGCCTTGGCCTTGTTGGCGATGACCTGGTCGCGCAATTTCTGGTAGGCGAAGAACTGCACCTTGCTATCGATGGACAGCTGCATGTCGCGCCCGTCCACCGGCAGCAGGTCTTCGCCCACACCTTCGACCACCCGGCCCATGCGGTCCTTGATGACGCGGCGCGAGCCGCTCTTGCCGGCAAGCAGGTCGTTGAAGGCCAGCTCCATGCCTTCCTGCCCCTTGTCTTCCACATTGGTAAAACCCACGACATGGGCTGCGGCTTCGCCTTCGGGGTATTCGCGCTTGTACTCCTTGCGCTGGTAAATGCCCTTGATCTTGAGCGCAGCGATCTTCTGGCCCACGTCCCAGTCCAGCTGGCGCTGCAGCCAGACGAAGGTTTTGTCTTCGTCCGCCAGCTTGGCTGTGAGCGATGCGTAGGGCATGCCAAGCAGGCCGGCGAGCTGCTTGAGCTCGGCCCTGGCTTCGGGCGTTGCCTGCTCGACGTCTTCCGGGATGGCCCAGATGCTGGCGGCCGGCACGCTGGAGGCCAGGATGAAGCCGTTGCGGTCCAGAATGCGGCCGCGGTTGGCGGGCAGCTCAAGCGTGCGCGCAAAACGAACCTCGCCCTGGCGCTGGAAAAAGGAATTGTTGATGATCTGCACGTAGGACGCGCGGGCACCAAGTGCCACAAAGCCCAGCGCCACCATGGCGACGATGAATTTGCTGCGCCAGACGGGCGTCTTGCTCGCCAGCAAAGGGCTCATCGTGTAGCGCACACTGCGGCTCATGGCTGCCCCCCGGCCGCCGAGGCAGCTGGCGTGCGCGCCACAGGGCTTTGACCCGCAGCCAGCGCAGCTGCGGCGGCCTCGGGCATCGAGATATAGCGCGTGATGGCGGGCGTGGCCGAGCGCATGTTGAGCTGCGCGCGTGCCAGTGCTTCGACACGCAGCGGCGTGGCCTGAGCGCGCTTTTCCACTTGCAGGCGATCGTGTTCGGTGTCCAGGCGCCGCGCCTCGCTGTGGGCGCGATCGAGTGCGGTGTATAGCTGGCGCGACTCGTACTGCGTGCGCACAAGGTACAGCGCGCTGCCGAGCACCAGCACAAACAACAAGAGATTCACCCGCGCCACGCTTTATGCCTCCGTGCGTCGGGCGACGCGCATGATGGCGCTGCGCGAGCGCGGGTTGGCGGCTACTTCGGCGGCACTGGGCCGCACCCGTGCCAGCGCTTCCAACTGCATGGCACGCGGCGGAGCAAAGGGCGCGCGGCGATCAAACACCTGTCTGGAATGCAGCGCAATGAACTGCTTGACGATGCGATCTTCGAGCGAATGAAAGCTGATCACCACCAATCGCCCACCGGGTTCAAGCACCTGAAGGCACGCTTCTAGCGCCTGTTGCAGCTCTTCAAGCTCGGCGTTGATGAAAATCCGAAGAGCCTGAAATGTGCGCGTTGCAGGGTTCTGGCCTGCCTCGCGGGTTTTGACCGCGCCAGCCACGAGATCGGCAAGTTCGGCGGTGCGGACCAGAGGACCGCGCTCCTGCCTCCGAGCAACAATCGCCTTTGCAATGGGGCCAGCAAACCGTTCTTCACCGTATTCACGTATCACCTCCGAAATCTGGTCCACCGGCGCATCGGCCAGCCACTCGGCCACGCTCTGGCCTCGCGTGGTGTCCATGCGCATGTCCAGTGGACCGTCGAACCGAAAACTGAAGCCCCGCTCGGGCGAGTCGATCTGCGGGGAACTGATGCCCAGGTCCAGCAGCACCCCGGCGGCGCTCTGTGGAGACAGATCCGCCAGCTCACGAAAACCGGCGTGACGAATGGAAAAACGCGCATCCTGGATGCGCGCTGCTTCTTGGATCGCTTCGGGGTCCTTGTCGAACGCCAGAAGCCTTGCCCCAGGCGGCAGCCGTGAGAGCATGCGCCGCGAGTGCCCTCCCCGGCCAAACGTAGCGTCGATCCACAAACCATCGCCGCGGCCCGTCGCGTCAGCCAGCAGCGCATCCACCGCCTCATCAAGCAGCACGGTGATGTGTTGCAGCGCAGGGGCTGTCATGGCGGTCAAAACGAAAAATCCTTGAGCACGTCGGGCATTTCGCCCTGCACGGCCTGGGCTTCCTGGGCGTCGTAGGTCGCCTTGTCCCAGAGTTCAAAATGCTTGCCCATGCCGAGCAGCAACACATCGCGCGTGAGGCCCGCCGACTGGCGCAGCTCGGGAGATACCAGAACCCGGCCTGTGCCGTCCATGTCAACGTCCATGGCATTGCCCAGAAACATGCGTTTCCACCACTGGGCGGACATGGGCAATTGGGCAATGCGATCGCGGAATTGTTCCCACTCCGGACGGGGAAACACCATCAGGCAACCGTGCGGATGCTTGGTGATCGTGAGCTGTCCGGCGGAGGCGCTCAGCGCGTCACGGTACCGGGTCGGCACAGAAAGCCGACCCTTGGCATCGAGACTGAGCGACGAAGCGCCTTGAAAGACCAATCCATTCCCCTGCTGTTCCTGGGCTCAGTGGGCGCCTCCAAAACAGGAAACGGCACTTTTCACCACTTAATTGCACTTTTTTGCACTGTAGCAGGAAACCACCAGGGAGCAAGGGGGTTTGCAACATCTTCTTGCAATGAAATCAAGGACTTAGGCGTGATTCCGCCGCCGGAATTCAGAAAAACCGTTGTACATGAAGCAGTTAGAGGCTTCACTGAAAGTAAAACCTCCGAGACGCTGTCGGGACTTGTGGCTCCCCACCTGCCCCCTGCGTCAGAGAATGAAGCGCGAGAGGTCTTCGTCCTGGCTCAGCGCCTGCAGACGCTCGTCGACATAGGCCGCGTCGATGCGCACGGTCTGCCCGCTGCGGTGGGCGGCGTCAAAACTCACTTCGTCGAGCAGGCGCTCCATGACCGTGGAGAGGCGCCGCGCACCAATGTTTTCGGTGCGCTCGTTGACCTCAAAGGCGATGTGCGCGAGCCGCGTGATGCCCTCGGGAGTGAACTCGAGCGCTACGCCTTCGGTGGCCAGCAAGGCCTGGTACTGGCGCACCAGAGAGGCGTCCGTCGCCATCAGGATGGCTTCGAAATCCTGCACCGACAACGATTCAAGCTCGACGCGGATAGGAAACCGCCCCTGCAGTTCGGGAATCAGGTCGCTGGGCTTGGCGAGGTGAAAGGCGCCCGAGGCGATGAACAGGATGTGATCCGTCTTGACCACGCCGTACTTGGTGGACACGGTCGTGCCTTCCACCAGGGGCAGGAGATCGCGCTGCACGCCCTGGCGCGACACATCGGTGCCGCTGGTTTCCTGGCGCGTGGCCACCTTGTCGATCTCGTCGATGAAGACGATGCCGTTTTGTTCGGCATTGGAGATGGCCTGGGTTTTGATCTCTTCCTCGTTGACCAGCTTGCCGGCTTCTTCGTCGATCAGCAACCGCCGGGCTTCGGCAATCACCAGGCGCCGCTTGTGTCGCCGCTCCTGCCCCATCTGGCTGAACATGCCGCGCAGCTGCTCTGCCATGTCTTCCATACCCTGGGGCCCCATGATTTCAAGCTGCGGGCGCGCTTCCTGCACCTCAATTTCAATTTCGCGCGCGTCCAGCTCGCCCTCGCGCAGCTTCTTGCGGAACACCTGGCGCGCCGTACCGCCTTCACCGGGCTCACCGGTGCGGGCGGGTGGCAGCAGAGCGTCCAGCAGGCGCTCTTCCGCCGCATCTTCCGCTCGGGTGCGCACCTTGCGGGTGTGGAGTTCCCGCTGCTGCTTGACGGAAATTTCGGCGAGATCGCGGATGATGGCGTCGACATCCTTGCCAACATAGCCCACTTCGGTGAATTTGGTCGCTTCCACCTTCACAAAGGGTGCCTCGGCCAGCCGCGCCAGTCGGCGTGCGATTTCCGTCTTGCCAACCCCCGTGGGGCCAATCATGAGAATGTTTTTTGGCGTGATTTCGTGCCGCAGCTCGGCCGCCACCTGCTGGCGGCGCCAGCGATTGCGCAGCGCAATGGCCACCGCACGCTTGGCGTTGGCCTGGCCAACGATGTGGCGGTCGAGTTCGGAGACGATCTCCTGGGGGGTCATTGAAGACATGGAAATAGTGGTAATTTTGGCATCTAGCGCTTGATGGGAAAGCGTTAATAGCTATTTATTTTATAGCACTTGTCACCGACGCACTCAGAGCGTCTCGATGGTGTGCTGCATGTTGGTGTAAATGCACAGCTCGCCAGCGATCTCCAGCGATTTCTTGACGATCTCAGCCGGCGCCAGCTCGGTGTTCTGCAGCAGCGCCTTGGCGGCCGAATGGGCGTAAGCCCCACCCGAGCCGATGGCGACGATGCCCTGTTCGGGTTCGAGTACATCGCCGTTGCCGGTGATGATGAGCGAGGCCTCCAGGTCGGCCACGGCCAGCATGGCTTCGAGCCGGCGCAGCACGCGGTCGGTGCGCCAGTCCTTGGTCAGTTCGATGGCGGCCCGCACCAATTGGCCCTGGTGCTTCTCCAGCTTGGCCTCGAAGCGCTCAAACAGCGTAAATGCGTCGGCCGTCGCGCCAGCAAAACCGGCCAGCACCTTGCCATGGTGGAGCCTGCGCACCTTGCGGGCAGTCCCTTTGACGACGATGTTGCCCAGCGTGACCTGCCCATCGCCGCCAATAGCGACTTGCATGCCGGCAGGCGTCTGGCGCCGGACGCTAAGAATGGTGGTGCCGTGAAAAACCGGCGCATTGTTTGAAGAATCCATAGCGCCGACAGATGGGGGCAGCTGTTCGTTTTACAAGCGCACAACGATACGCGCCGCCCGCTATCAGCAACCGCCGCGCTGGCGGCATCCCCCTTCCCGCATCACGCAGCGAAGCGAGAGAACGGGCGAGGGCTGCAGCTCCGAAGGGCTTGCGCCTCTGGCGCTTGCTCGAAGCGGCGCAGCCCCTCAGAGGCGTGCCTCAATCCTTGCGGGCCACCACCCATGCGTGCTCGTTGATGCCAACCACGTTGAAGAACACCGCCACCAGGCGGTGCAGGTTCAAAAACTGCACCACGCGGCCCTGGGCCTGCTGATCTGCCGTCCAGTTGAGCACCGAGCCGGCGGCCAGAAAATCCATGCGGATCAGGCGGTCACAGCGCACCTGCAGCGGCTGTTTGGGGTCAGCGGGGATGACCAGAGCCTCCAGCAGAGCCGTAGCATCGCCCTCCACCTGGCCCGCCAAGCCGGGCGCTTCAGGAACCAAAGGCGCTGGAGCGCTGGGCTCGCCGTTGGGACCTGGCGCATCCCAATGGGCACGGGCCATAAGCTCAGCCCCGTCTGCTCGTGCAGCGTCTGCGCTTGGTGGATCGCCTGCGTCGTCCCGGTAGCCGCATCGCGGTGCCTGCCACGACGGCGGTGAGACCTCATAGGTTACGCAGTAATCCAGCGCCACCATTTCAAATTCTTCGGGCCGCCCCATGAAGCGCAGTGCCGCCATGCGCAGGCGCCACCATTCCGGATCCTGGGTCCGATCGCCCGATTGGGTGTGCGATTCGAGCAGCGCCTGCAGGCGGTCGACACCTACGAATACGATTTGCCCTTCTTCTTCCGCCCACCGCGTGAACTCCGTGGCCAGCGCCGGCACCGCCGCCGGGTCAATTGCAGTGATGCGGGACCAGGTCAGCGTCCAGGGAGGCGCCGACCGACCGAGCGCTGCCTGCAGCGCGGCCACCGTCTGCTGCGTGAGCGTGGGCGGCGCGTTCCAGGCAAAGTCGCGCCTTGCCGGCGCCGCAGACTCGGCCGGCTCGATCTCCACGCCCAACTGCGCAGGCATGGAGAACCACAGCGGGGCCGAACGATCAAACCGCGCCGCATAGCTAATGGCCAGTGTGTCAAAACGCTCTTGCTGGCCCGTGGCACGGTACAGATCAAACAGCGTCATCCATATCTCCAGCAACTCTTCGGGCTCATCGTCGATGTGCTGCGCCAGCACTTCCTGCAAGCCAGCTTCGGCGCCTTCCTGATCGCCGTTGGCAAACCGGATGGCCGCCTCCTCAAGATCGGGTTCGTGCACGAATTTCTCCAGTTCGGGGGCTGCAGGCGCTTGTGCAGTCCGGGGTTGGCGAGGATCCTGCGGCTGCTGCGCCAGCGCGGCGCTCCCAAAAGCAGCAATGGACATGCTGTCGTCGGCAAACAGCGGTGCTGCCGGCCCCCCCGGCTCCAAACCGCCTGGCAGGGACATGGGCGCTGTCGGCGCAAAGGCCGTACCACCGGCCTGAGCATCCGCGCGCTGGACATCGTTTGCCCTGGGTGACTGCAAGCCCATGGGCTCGGTCGGCGCATCGGAGTTTTGCTTGCTTTTCCACCATTGCATCGACATCTGCGCCTCGATCTCGTCGATCTTCTTGATCGTTACCGCGCGATCGTCGGGCGAGGTCAGGCTGCTCTGGAAGAAAGACGGGCGCGCAGCCGGGTCTTCCACCCGCTGGCCGGTCAAGGCATCGCGCTGTCGGAGTTTGCGCAACTGATCGAACTCACGCCGTCGAACAAAGTCGTTGCGGCGTTTGCGCTCGATCATCTCCTTGAGCATTTGCTTGCTGTACTGGCTCTCCCGATCGGCTTCGATCGAGTCCAGATCGGTCCAGTTCACCGTGGGGTTGCGAACAAAGCGCACAACCTTGGACAACAGACCGGTGGGTTGCGTTTCTTCCTTGCTCATGAGGCACAGTTTACGAGCGCCGCTGCCTCTTAGTCACCAAACATTTTTTGCTTGAGTTCGCGGCGTTGCTGGGCTTCCAGTGAAAGCGTCGCTGTTGGGCGCGCCAACAACCGCCCCACGCCAATGGGTTCACCGGTTTCGTCGCAATAGCCGTAGTCGCCAGCGTCGATGCGGTTGATGGATTGCTCGATCTTCTTGAGCAGTTTGCGCTCGCGGTCGCGCGTGCGCAGCTCCAGCGCGTGCTCTTCCTCAATGGTGGCGCGGTCGGCCGGATCGGGCACCACCACGGTGTCCTCACGCAGATGCTCGGTGGTCTCTCCTGCGTTGTTGTGCATGTCCTGTTTGAGCAGCACCAGCTTGTGGCGAAAGAACGCCACTTGTTTCTCGTTCATGTATTCCGAGTCGGGCATGGCGAGTATTTCGGCATCGCTCAATTCCTCGGCCGACTTGGTTTTCCAGTTGTTGGCCAGTTTGCTGTCCTTCTTGGGTGGGGCCACAGGAGTGGCCATCTGCACTTGGGAAGGCGGCGGGGTGGAATAGCTGGACTTGGCCGCCGTCGAGGCCACCGACTGCGCCATGGAGGGCACGGTGAGCTGCGTCAGCCGCGACGAGGGGCGCGGGCTGCGCAATACACCGCCCGAGGACACCGGAGCCGGGGCGGCTACGGGCGCAACTGCTGGCCGCACCTCTTTTTTCACAGGCGTCTTCACAGAGGATTTCACAGGGGCCTTGGCCGTCGTCTTGGAGGCAGCAGTTTTTACCGCTGCAGTCGCTGCTTTGGCAGCCGGCTTGGGTTTGCTTGTTTGAGCGTTCAATTCCTGTCTCCTCGCAATGCTGGGGGATGTCGCGCCGTGCGCGAGCCAGGGGCAGGAAGCCCCCGGTTGTTCACCGGGCCGCGATTGTATCGATACCGGCTTGCAGCCGAGCCTGCGTTGCCAAATACCCACAAATGCGTGGCCACAGGACCATGGAAAGAATCCAAACGCCCTCTGTTATCCCGCTGCCAGACTCTGCTCCAGGCCTTGTTCCAGAATGTCGCGCGGCAGGTCGATGCCGATGAACACCATGCGGCTCTCGCGTGCCTCGCCCTCGGCCCAGGCAGGCCCCAGGTCACTTCCCATGAGCTGGTGGACACCCTGGAAGATGACCTTGCGGTCCGTTCCGGTCATGCTGAGAACGCCTTTGTAGCGCAGCATGCGCGGACCATAGATATTGACGATGGCGCCAAGAAAATCTTCGAGCCTGGCAGGATCGAACGGCCGCGCACTGCGGTAGACGAAACTCTTGACGTCGTCGTCGTGGCGGTGGTGGTGCCCGTCCCCGTGCTGGTGCGAGGGATGGCTGCAATGCTCGCCGTGGTCATGGTCATGGTCATGGTCATGGTCATGATGGTCTTCGTCCGGCTTCAGGAAATCCGGATCAATGTCGAGCTTGGCGTTCAGGTTGAAGCCGCGCAAGTCGAGCACTTCGTTGATCGGTACTTCGCCAAAATGCACGGCCTTGATCGGTGCGCGCGGGTTCATGTGCTTGAGGCGGTGCGTCAAATCAGCTACGTCCTGCGCGCTGACCAGATCGGTCTTGGAGAGGAATATCTGGTCGGCAAAACCTACCTGGCGGCGCGCTTCCTGGCGCTGGTCGAGTTGCTGTGATGCGTGCACCGCGTCCACCAGAGTCACGATGGAGTCGAGCAAATAGGTCTCGGCGATTTCCTCGTCCATGAAAAACGTCTGCGCCACCGGCCCCGGATCGGCCAGGCCCGTGGTTTCAATCACGATGCGGTCAAAGTCGAGCAGCCCCTTGCGGCGCTTGGCGGCCAGCAATTGCAAGGTTTCGCGCAGATCTTCGCGGATGGTGCAGCAAATGCAGCCATTGCTCATCTGCACGATCTGCTCCTTCGATTCGGTCACCAAAATATCGGTATCGATGTTTTCTTCGCCGAATTCGTTCTCGATCACGGCAATTTTCTGGCCGTGGGCTTCGCTCAGCAGGCGCTTGAGCAGGGTCGTTTTGCCCGAACCAAGAAAGCCGGTGAGGATGGTGGCGGGAATGAGGGACATGGTGAGATTCCAAAAAAGGGGTTGCGCCACGCTGTGGGTGGCGCCAGGTAGCCAAGTTTAGCCAGCCGGTTTTTTCCGCGCTCGCGGGTGTGCAGCGTCATACACCTTGGCCAGGTGCTGAAAATCAAGCCGCGTATAGACCTGCGTGGTGGTGATGTTGGCGTGGCCCAGCAGTTCCTGCACCGCGCGCAGGTCGCCGCTCGACTGCAGCAGGTGGCTGGCAAACGAATGGCGCAGCATGTGCGGGTGCACAGGCGTGGTCAAACCCGCTTGGCCACTGCGCTGGCGCAAGCGTTTCCAGACCGACTGGGCGGACAGACGCGTGCCGCGCTGGCCAACAAACAGCGCCGGTCCGCCCGCACTGCCGCGCAGAGGCAGCCACGCATCCAGCGCCTGCCGTGCGGCTGCACCCAAGGGCAGGCTGCGGCGCTTTCCACCCTTGCCAAGAACATGCGCCTCGCCAGCCTCCAGATCAATCCAGCCACGGCCTTCGCGCGCCGCGTCGCTGCCTGGCGTTCGGTCCAGGCCAACCAACTCGCCCACCCGCAGGCCGCAGCCGTAGAGAAGTTCCACCATGGCGGCGTCACGCGCCTCCAGCCAGGGGTCGGCACCGGCGGCGTGAAAATCTGCCAGCCGCACCGCGTCGTCCACGCCCAGGGCCTTGGGCAGGGGCTTGGGCGCCTTGGGGCCGCGCACGCCCTGCACCGGATTGCTGCTCACCAGGCCCTGCCGCGCGGCCCAGGTGAAAAACCCGCGCCAGCCCGAAAGAATGAGTGCAATGCCTCGGCTGCTGCGCCCGGCGCCGTGCATTTGCGCCACGAAGCGGCGTATGTGCGCCGGCTGCAATTGCAACAGCGGCACGTTGACCCCGCTTGCAAACTGCGCGAGCTTTTCAAGGTCGAGCGTGTAGAGCGTGTGGGTGCGCGAGGCGAGGCGCTTTTCTACCCGCACATGCTCCAGATAGCGCTGGACTTCAGAGGGCAGAGGCGAAGCTGCGATCATGGACATGCCACCCTGCTTTTCAGCGCCATGCAGCACTATGCACCGCCCACAGCCCACGCAAAGGGCGCAGTCCAGACCAGCGGCCACCGTGCAAGGGCCGCCCCGCCGCACCGGTGGCGTCCCCCTGAGGGGGAAGGCGCCGAAGGCGACTCAGGGGGCATCTACCGCAGCCGCTGCAGCGCCGCGCTGGCCAGCTCGGCCATGCGCGAGAGAAATTCCGTGCCCATGGTGGCGTCAAAGCGCTGGGCGTCCGGTGAGCCGAGCACCAGCAAACCAAACGCTGGCGTCGCGCTGTCGATCGGTCCTTCGCGCAGCGGCAGCAGGGCCAGCGACTGGGCGGCCAGACTGTCGCCCTCCTCCACCGCAACGCGGGGCAGCCAGCTGGTCGGCTCGAACCCCAGATTGGGCCCGCAAAACGGCATGGTGAGTGAACTGGCAAAAGCGCGTACGTCTTCGCTTGCGTCCTGCGCAAAATCGTGCTCGGTGTGTTCATGCGCAACATCCCAGACACGAATGGCCGTTTGCGGCACATCGAAATGCTGCTCAATGCCACGCACCACCGCCTGCGGCAGCGCTGCCGGCTGCTGCACGCGCTGCAGTTCGCAGCCCCAGGCGTGCACCTTGGCGGCAATGGCTTCGTTGTCGTGGCTGTTGCGCACCATTTCCATTACGCGTTGCTCCAGCGCCTTGATCTTCTCGCGCAGCATTTCCGCCTGGCGCTCTTGCAAGCTCACGGCGCGCTGGCCGTGCGCGCTGGCTATCTGCACACTGGCGAGCACCTCGGCGTGGCGCTCAAAGAATTCCGGTGTATTGGCCAAAAAATGGGCAATGTCGTCTTCGGTGATAGGGGACATCGGGGCGCTGTGGGTCATGGTGTCTTGGGCAGTTGAATGCGACCTTCGAACACCGTAGTGGCCGGGCCGGTCATGAAAACAGAGTCGGCTGCGAGGCCGCTCCAGGCAATAGAGAGCTCGCCGCCGCGCGTTTGCACCTGGACCGGCGACGTGAGATAGCCCATGCGGACACCCGCCACGACAGCCGCGCAGGCGCCGGTGCCGCAGGCGAGCGTTTCGCCAGCACCGCGCTCGTAGACACGCAGGCGCACGTGGTGCGGGTCCAAAATTTGCAGAAAACCCGCGTTGGTGCGTTCCGGAAAACGGTGGTGGTTGCCAATGAAAGGCCCCAGTTCGGCCACCGGCGCGGTATCGACATCGTCCACCAACAGCACCGCATGCGGATTTCCCATGGAAAGCACCGCTACGTGCAGCAGTGTTTCCTGTCCGGTAGCTTCGCGCGTCAGTGGCCAGGTCTGCCATGTGCCTTCCGGCTGGGGTTGCAGGCCGGTGGCGGTAAACGGTGCCTGGAGTGGGTCAAAAATCGGGCGCCCCATGTCCACGGTGACGCCGTCGGCGCCCAGTTGCAACACGATGGGGCCGGCCAGCGTCTGCACGCGCAGGCTGTCCTTGTCACTGAGCCCTTTGTCGCGCACGAAACGCGCAAAGCAGCGCGCGCCGTTGCCGCACTGCTGCACCTCGCCGCCGTCGGCGTTGTAGATCACGTACTCAAAATCCAGGTCCGCACTGGGCGCCGGGCGCACGCACAGCACCTGGTCCGCGCCGACACCGAAGTGGCGATCGGCCAAAAAACGAATCTGCTCGGGCGAGAGCCGATAGCTGTCTGCCGTCTGATCGAGCACGACAAAATCGTTGCCCGCGCCCTGCATTTTGGTGAATGCGATTTCCATGTCCGCAATTATGGGTGCAGCCGCCGCGCCGGGAGCATCTGGCGGGTTCGGGTTAGGCTGCCGGGCATTGCACCGCCAAAGACAGGAAAGGACCCCCATGACGAAACTCAGCGATTTCCCGATCACTAAGAAATGGCCGGCGCGCTTCCCGGACCGCATCCAGCTCTATTCGCTGCCCACGCCCAACGGCGTCAAGGCGTCCATCATGCTGGAGGAGACGGGCCTGGCGTACGAGCCCCATCTGGTGAGCTTTGACACCAACGACCAGATGTCGCCCGAATTCCTCTCGCTCAACCCCAACAACAAGATTCCGGCCCTCATCGACCCGAAGGGCCCGGGCGGTGAGCCCTTGGCGTTGTTTGAATCGGGCGCCATCCTCTGGTATCTGGCCGAGCGCACGGGTCGCTTCCTGCCCGAGGACGCGGCCGCGCGCATGCACACCCTGCAGTGGCTGATGTGGCAGGTGGGCGGGCTCGGGCCCATGGTGGGTCAGCTCGGTTTCTTCCACAAGTTTGCCGGCAAGGAGTACGAAGACAAGCGCCCGCGCGACCGCTATGTGGCCGAAACACGCCGCCTGCTGGGCGTACTCGACAAGCACCTCGAAGGCCGCGAATGGATGCTGGGCCAGGATTACACGATTGCAGACATCGCCATCTTCCCCTGGGTGCGCAACCTGATTGGTTTTTACGAGGCCGGCGAGCTGGTTCAGTTCGACCAATTCCGGCAGGTCAAGCGCGTGCTCGACATCTTTGTCGCCCGGCCCGCCGTGGCCCGAGGTCTGGAGATCCCCGCCCGGGGCTGAAACACCTGCGGTGGGCTCGATAATGGCCCGATGACCCGCCTCAGCCAATTGCTGCAGCCGCAGCGCGAACCCGTTCCTGCTCTTTCCGCAGCCACCGTCGTGCTGGTGCGCGACGCACCTGACGCCGATGGCGGCCTGCAAGTGCTGATGACGCGCCGCTCGGCCAAGGCCAGCTTTGCGCCGGGTGCCTACGTCTTTCCGGGCGGGGGCATCGACGCCCTCGACTCCGACCCGCAAGTGCACGCTGCCTGTGCGCGCCGCCCTGGCCAGTCGGATGAGCAGCTCACCCAGGCCGTGGCCGCCATCCGCGAGAGCTTTGAAGAACTAGGCATCCTGCTCGCACGCCACGCCGACGGCCGCCTGGCCGATGCAGCCGACATCGCTGCACTCGACCGCCATGCGCCCTTTGCCGCCCAATGCGCAGCGCTTGGACTGCGCCTGGCTGCGGACGAGGTCTTCGTGCTGGCCCGCTGGACCGGCGACCGCGACCTGCCCCGGCGCTTCGACGTGCCCTTCCTCATCGCCCACATGCCCGAGAACCAAACACCCGTGGCTGACGAGGCCGAGCAGTTCGAGCCTGTGTGGGTGCGCCCGCAGGAGGCGCTGGAGCGCCACGCGGCTGGCAGTTTTTTCATGATTTTTCCGACCATCCGAACGCTGGAGCGACTGGCGAAGTTTGACGGTGCCGACGCGGTCCTGGCAGCCTGCGCCAGCGGAACGCCCCTGTGGACCAGCTGCCCGCGCGCCGGTTTTCTGGCGGGAAAAGAGGCCCGCTACATGGAAGACGAAATGCCGTATGGCGAGCTGGCCATGGTGTGCCCCGATGGGCAGATCGTCCATGCGCTCGACTGGCAGAGCGAGCGGGCAGTGCGACTGCGAAAAAACCTGCAGCGCCTGACCGCGCCCAACCCCGGCTTCATGACCGGCCCGGGCACCAACAGCTACCTGGTGGGCGATCCGTCCACCGGCTACATCGCCATCGACCCCGGCCCAGCGGATGCGCAGCACCTGGAAAAACTCTGGCGCGCAGCCGGCGGCGACATCCGCTTCATCGTCTGCACCCATTCGCACCCTGACCACTCACCCGGTGCCGCGCCGCTGCAAGCGCTGTGCGTGCAAGCCGGGGGCAGCGCTCCGCCCATCCTGGGCCTGCCCTCGGCCCCCACGGCACGCGCCAACAGCCAGTTCACGCCCGAGCGTTTGCTACAAAATGGTGAGCTACTAACGCTTACTGGAAAAGCGCTGGACGGCGAAATCACCCATACTTTGCAAGCTGTGCACACGCCGGGGCACGCTGCCAACCACCTGTGTCTGCTGCTGGTCGAAGACGGCCTGCTGTTCTCCGGCGACCACATCCTGAACGGCAGCACCACGGTCATCGACCCGCCCGACGGCAACATGGCGGACTACCTCGATTCGCTCGACAAGCTCGACGCGCTGTGCGCCGAGCATGGCGTGGAGTTCATCCTGCCGGCGCACGGCTACGTACTGGGCGATGCGCGTGGCGCCATTGCCAGGCTCAAAGCCCACCGGTTGGCGCGCGAAGCCAAAGTCATTGCCGCGCTGCAAGCCCTGCCCGGCGGCAGCATGGACGACTGGGTGGCGCATGCCTACGACGACGTGCCGCCGCGCATCTGGCCGGTAGCGCAGCGCTCGCTGTTGGCCCATATCGAGCGTATTCGGGCCTTGGGGCCGGGGAACAACTAACCCCCCTGAGCCGCTGCGCGGCCGGTGCGGCCGCCAGAGGCGGCTGCTCTTCGGGGCAGTCCAAGCCTGCGCAGGCAGGCTTGGAGCCGCAGCCCCTCAGCCCCCAGGGGGACACCACCAGCGCGGCGGGGCGGCCCTTGCGCGGTGGCCACTGGTGCGGGCCGTGCTTGTTTTATGCGCCGCGCTGGATGTATTGCCCCATGATTGAGCGAAATGAAAAATCTCTCCACTCCCTCAAACAACACCGAGCGACTGGCCAAGCGCGTGGCGGCTGAGCATGGCCTCTCGCGCAGCGCGGCCGAGCAGTACATCGAGGGCGGGTTTGTCAGCGTCGATGGCGCGCTGGTCGAAGTTCCCGGCGCCCGCGTGGCGCCGCAGCAGAAAGTGGTGCTGGCGCAGGACGCGAGCCTCGACGCGCTGGAACCCGTGACGCTGCTGCTGCACAAGCCGCCGGGCTTCGAAGCCGGGCTGGGCTTGGAAGCGGCCGCAGCAGCGCACGGCAGCCGCAGCCAGGGCGCGCCACCAGCGTCAACCCTGCTTGCCCCGTCCACGCACATGGAAGGCGATGCCGCCGACACCCGTGTGCTGCAGCGCCACTTTCGCGCGCTGGAATGCTTTACGCCGCTGCCCACGCCGGCCAGCGGCCTGGTGGTCTACACCCAGGACAAGCGCATCGCGCGCAAGCTGGCCGAGGACATCGAGTCGCTGGAGCAGGAATGCATCGTCGAGGTGGCGGGGCAGATTGCCGACAACGGCCTGAAAAGGCTTTGCCACGGTCTCTCCTTCAACGGCCGACCGCTTCCGCCCATCAAGGTGAGCTGGCAGAACGAAACCCGGCTGCGCTTTGCCCTCAAAGGCATTCGCCCCGGACAGATTCCTTCGATGGTGGAGGCCGTGGGTCTGCGCGTGGTGGCGATCAAGCGCATCCGCATCGGGCGCGTGCCACTGTCCAAGGTGCCCGAGGGACAGTGGCGCTATCTGCAGCCGTGGGAGAAGTTCTGACGCTATTCAAAATATAGCTGTCAGCGCTTTCTGGATAAGCGCTGGAGGCCAATTTCCCTTGAAATTTCTGCCTGTCCCGCAATAAAAGTGTGAAGCGCGCCGATAAGCCGGATTCTGTGCACCCGAACCCCCTTGCGAAGGCTGGGCGTGACCGCCATTACTCTGGGCCGGGTGTCGCCACCACGGCTCGATGCTACCTACCCGCCAACTCTGCGGAACCACATCAACGTTGGCCTACTTGGTATTGCTGCGCGTAGAGATTGCCCGTTTCACCTTGGGCGCGGAGCGCCCAAGGTGGCTGTGGGCTTTCCCGGCTTGCGCCGGGAACCGACTGGCTTACGCCATTCGGCACCAGCTTTCGCTGGCGACCCACAGAACACCCTTGGTGGCTCTACACCCAAACTCGTCTCTGTTGCTCTGATCCTCACCTCACGGTGGGCAGCCGTTAGCTGCTACGCTGTCCTGTGCAGTCCGGACGTTCCTCCAGTGCCTGGTTTCCCAGCTTGCACCAGCGGCGGTCTGGCGCGCTTCACGGGGCCATTATCGTCTAGCAGTGGCACCCATGTCATAACCGGCGTCAAGCCAGACCAAGTGGTTGCGGCGTCGGCCGTGTCAAGTCGCGTCTCCGCGCGAGACTTCGAATAGCTGTCGCTCAGAGCCCAAATAGGTACCAGCGATAGTCGCCGCATAGGATGAAAATGAGCCCTCACAACGCGAAGGCTGAACGATGACAGAACAGGAAATTTTGGCTCGGCATGCCGAGAACTTCAGCGCCATACACACTGCCATTGCAAATTTCGACAGTGCACTGAACGACTACACGTTCAGATCAAACTTAAAGCACGCTATCGTGCTCGGCCTTGCGCATCGTCTACTGGAGTTTTCTCGCGGCAGTGAGGCCATGGGGCGCGCTGGACTCGCGGCGGCAAATGCTGCTATGGGACGCATGTGTCTTGAGACTGTATTCAAGTTGCGCGCCATCTGTCTTGGAGCCATCGCTCCGGAAAACTATGCCAAACAAGAGAAGGTGGCTCAACACCAAAGCCTCAAGCGTGCATTAAGTCTTCCGAATTTTTCCGATATTTTTTCCGCTGAGCAGCAGGCTGAATATCGCACCGAGCTGCAGCAGATTGAACAAGAGCTTGGGCCGAAGATAAAACTGCACGAGATAAAAGTATCGGAGTGGGCAGACCGCGCTGGGGCAAACGAAACTTACGTACTTGCGTACTCAGCGCTTTCGGACTATGTGCACTCAGGAGTGTCCTCGTTAAATCACATCATGGAAGTGCGAGAGCAAGGGCAAGTTTTCATCCAGACTGGCCCCTCCAATCATCAACTCACATCTCTACTTGAGGGCATCTGCATTTACTTGGCTTGGGCAACAGAATCCATCGATCTGATGTTCGCCAATGAGCTTTCGAGATGACTTTTTATTGACTCGGGTTCGCCGGTGCTGGGGCGTCCAGCCGGCTACAACTTAGCTTGGCATATCCATATAGCGGAACCTGCAGAACAAGTGGTTCAGAATGGAAGGCACTGCTTTTCCACCCTTGCTTTCAGGAGACACCATGAAGGTCGACACCATTCTTCAAACGATTGGCAACACGCCGCACATCCGCATCAACCGCATCTTCGGAGCGGACGCCAAGGTATGGATCAAATCCGAACGCGCCAACCCAGGCGGCTCCATCAAGGACCGAATTGCGCTGGCCATGGTCGAAGCGGCAGAAAAGTCGGGTGCCCTCAAGCCCGGCGGCACCATCATCGAGCCCACCTCGGGCAACACCGGCATTGGCCTGTCCCTGGTGGCGGCCGTCAAGGGCTACAAACTCATTCTGGTGATGCCCGACAGCATGAGTGTCGAGCGCCGCCGGTTAATGCTGGCTTACGGCGCGAGTTTTGATCTCACACCCAAAGAAAAGGGCATGAAGGGCGCGATTGCCCGCGCAGAAGAGCTGCAGGCGCAGACGCCAGGCGCCTGGATTCCGCAGCAGTTCGAGAACCCGGCCAATATCGATGTCCACGCCCAGACCACCGCAGCGGAAATCCTCGCCGATTTTCCCGACGGGCTGGACGTGCTCATCACCGGCGTCGGCACGGGCGGCCACATTACCGGCTGCGCCCGTGTACTCAAAGCGAAGTTTCCGAACCTCAAGGTATTCGCGGTCGAGCCCACCGGGTCGGCCGTGATTTCCGGCGGCCCCCCCGGCCCGCACGCCATTCAGGGGCTGGGCGCCGGCTTCATCCCGAAGAATCTGGACACCAGCGTGCTGGATGGAGCCATCGTGGTGGACGCAGAAGATGCCCGCGAATACGCCCGCCGCAGTGCGCGCGAAGAAGGCATGTTGGTGGGTATATCGTCGGGCGCCACACTGGCCGCTATTGCGCAAAAACTCCCCAGTTTGCCGGCCGGCAGCCGCATCCTCGGCTTCAACTACGACACCGGCGAGCGCTACCTTTCGGTGGAAGGCTTTTTGCCCTCCTGAGGCACACAGGACGCCATCAAGGTATTGGCCGCGCTTCACACAGCGTCGGCCACGCGTCCTACAGCAGGTGCGGGCCGTGTCCGGAACAATGGGTGATACGCCCAAGCGCTGCGCATTCAGCGCCATCGCGCGGCGGTTTAGACCCTTGCCCGCATGCCTGCCACCTCTTCGCCCCTTGCCTTCAAGGCACTGACCGTCAACGTCCACAAAGGCTTTAGCACCTTCAACCGGCGCTTCGTCCTGCATGAGTTGCGCGACGCGGTGCGGGCCGTGGGAACCGACCTGGTGTTTTTGCAGGAAGTGCACGGCACACACCGTGCGCACGCGCAGCGCATTGCCAATTTCCCGCAGGTACCGCAATACGAATTTTTGGCCGACGAAATCTGGCACCAGCACGCCTATGGCCGCAACGCCGTGTACGACAACGGCGACCACGGCAACGCCCTGCTCTCCAAATTCCCCATCGTCTACTACGAGAACCACGATATTTCCATTCGCGGCCCGGAGCGTCGTGGCATGTTGCATTGCATTGTTCAGCCGCCGGGACGGGCGGTGCCGGTGCATGCCATCTGCGTGCACCTGGGTCTGCAGGAATCACACCGCCAGCAGCAGTTGCGCCTGGTCTGCAACCTGATCAATTCGCTGCCAGCGCACGAGCCGGTGCTGCTGGCCGGCGACTTCAACGACTGGCGCGGCCGGGCCCACCGCGTGCTGCGCGACGGCGCAGGTCTGAGCGAAGTGTTTCTGCAGTCGCAAGGACACGCACAGCGCACCTTCCCCGCCTCCATGCCTGTGCTGGCGCTTGACCGCATCTATGTACGCGATGCCACCGTGCATTCACCGCTGGTACTGCCCAAGAAGCCTTGGGACCGCCTGTCCGACCATGCGCCGCTGGCCGCGGAGATTCACGTATGAGCGCAGCTGGCCGAATCCCGTCCATTGAACGCAAGGCGGTGTCCCCATGAGCCGGCGCACCCGCGCGCCACGTTCCTCACGCTGGGTGGAAGGCAACGATTTCGAGCTGCTGGAAAACGGCGAAGACTTCTTTCCCCGGGTGTTCGCCGCCATCGAATCCGCCGAGCGCGAGGTGTGGCTGGAAACCTTCATCCTGTTCGACGACAAGGTCGGCCGCGCGCTGCATGCCGCCTTGCTCGGCGCCGCGCAACGGGGCGCCAGCGTGCACGTGCTGGTCGACGGCTTTGGCTCACCCGATCTGCCCGAACGCTACATTGGCGAGCTGGTTGAGGCGGGCGTGCAGTTCCGTACGTTTGATCCGGGTTCGAGTATTTTTGGCCAGCGGCTCAATGTGCTGCGCCGCATGCACCGCAAGATCGTAGTGGTCGACGGCGCGCTGGGATTTATCGGAGGCATCAATTACTCGGCCGACCATCTGGCCGATTTTGGACCCGAGGCCAAGCAGGACTATGCCGTGCAGGTGCGAGGCCCCATCGTGGCGCAGATGCATCGCTTCGTGCAGAGCGCGGTCTACACCGACCAGAGAAAAAAAGCGCCCGAGACACCCGAAATATCCGCCACGGCAACTTTGCCACAGGCAGGCTCGGCGGGCGCCATTTTCGTCATGCGCGACAACCACCGCCACAAAAACGACATTGAGCGCCACTACCGCATTGCCCTGCGCAGCGCGCGCAAGCGTGTCGTCATTGCCAACGCCTACTTCTTCCCCGGCTACCGCTTCATCCGCGAGATGCGCCGAGCGGCGCGCAGGGGGGTGGACGTGCGCCTTATTTTGCAGGGCCAGCCGGACATGCCCATCGTCAAAACCGCTGCCAGCATGCTTTACGAGCACTTGGTGCGCGCGGGGGTGCGCGTCTTCGAGTACTGCGACCGGCCGCTGCACGGCAAGGTGGCCCTGGTAGACGACGAGTGGTCCACCGTGGGTTCGAGCAATCTCGATCCGCTCTCTTTGGCGCTCAACCTGGAAGCCAACGTCATCATCCGCGACCGCAGCTTCAATGCCCACCTGCACGAGCGCCTTACCGATCTCATGGAAAAAAGCTGCCGCAGCATCGCGTTGCCGGCCAAGAGCCGGTGGGCGCGCCTGCGGCTGCTGCGCAGCTATGTGGTGTTCCACCTGATGCGCTGGTTCCCGACCTGGGCCGGCTGGCTGCCGCGCCACGAACCCACCATTGCGCTGGCACAGGCGGTGAAGCAGGCGAAACAAGATGACACCAGCAAAGCCGAGCATCCGCACGCTGCAGCCTGAAGGAAGCCCAGGCATGGCGCTGGCAAGGCCCACCACGCCCCAGGCTCCGACCACGCCCTCGGCACCCTCGCGCCTACGACCTGGGCGCGGCGCCGCACGCACCCGCACCAACCGGGGAGCGACCCGGCCCGGCGGGTTGACGCAGTTGCAGGAAAAACCTTGGTGGCCCTGGCTGACGCGCAGTCTGGCCGGCGCATTTTTCGTGCTGGTGGCCTCGCTCATCGTTTACCAGGCGCGCAGCGTGGATTGGCCTGCCGTCTGGCAGGCCGTGCTGGCGCTTCCGGTACGCGTGCTCTGGGCGGGTGCAGCGCTGGCGTTGCTGAGCCATTTCACCTACGGCAGTTTCGAATG
The DNA here is from genome assembly GCF_003008595.1 of Simplicispira suum. Lineage (GTDB taxonomy): Bacteria > Pseudomonadota > Gammaproteobacteria > Burkholderiales > Burkholderiaceae_C > Simplicispira > Simplicispira suum. The sequence continues at coordinate 989,741 of NZ_CP027669.1, forward strand.
GATTGGCCGGCATGTCACCGGCCACCAGCTGGGCCGCGCCACCACGCTGGGCATCGCCATGACCAGCTATGCCTTTACCCTGAACCTCGGCTCGGTGATCGGCGGCGTGGGTGTGCGCTACCGGCTCTACAGCCGGCGCGGCGTGGAGCCCGGCACCATCGGCCAGGTGGTGGCCACCAGCATCCTGACCAACTGGATCGGCTACTTGTTGCTGACCGCCATCATTCCCTGGTTCTGGGTGCCGCCCGCCGTGTTTGGCTGGAGTGCCAGCGACGTGCAATGGCGCATGGGCGGCGCTTTGCTGGCCCTGGCGCCGCTGGTCTACCTGGCGCTGTGCCTGGTTCGAGGCGGCCGGCCGCTGGCGCTGCGCGGCCACTGCTTTGCCCTGCCGCGCTGGCCGCTGGCGCTGTGGCAGGTGGCGGTATCGTGCGCCAACTGGATGCTGATGGGCACGGCGCTGTGGGTGGTATTGCAGGGCCAGGTGGCGTATCCGGCGGCCGTCGCCACCGTGATGCTGGGGGCGGTGGCCGGGCTGGTGCTGCGTGTGCCGGCCGGCCTGGGCGTGCTTGAATCGGTGGGCGTGGCGCTGCTGACGACCGATTCGCTGTCCAAGACCGACGTACTGGCCGCACTGCTCGCCTACCGGGCGCTGTACTACTTTGTGCCCCTGGTGCTGGCGGCGCTGGCGTTTGCGGCCGCCGAATTGCTGGTGCACGGGAAAAAACCAACGAAATAGGCCCTCAGCGCTTATCAGTAAAGCGCTGATAGCTATCAAATTTGAATTTTCTTCGCCGTCCACTGGCGGGACAACCGCTGCCGCCGTATCATGCGGCCCCCTGCTGCACCTGCCCGATCGCTACGGGCCGCGCCCATGATTCGCCTCTCCGAAATCCGCCTGCCGCTGTCTGCTGCAGAACACCCCGAGCCTGCGCTGATCCAATCCGCAGCAACGATTCTTGGCGTCCAGCCGGCAGAAGTAGCTCGGCTCACCGTTTTCAAGCGCAGTTTTGACGCCCGCAAACGCGAACTGCTGGCCGTCTACATCGTCGATCTGGAACTGGCCGACAGCGATCTGGAGCGTGCGCTGCTTGCGCGCCATGCCGGCCACCCGCACATCCAGCCCACGCCCGACATGGCCTGGCGCCCGGTTGGGCAAGCACCCGGCACGCTGGCCGAGCGCCCGGTGGTCATTGGCTTTGGTCCCTGCGGCATCTTTGCCGCGCTGGTGCTGGCGCAGATGGGGTTCAAACCCATCGTTCTGGAGCGTGGCAAGGCCGTGCGCGAGCGCACGCAGGACACCTGGGCGCTGTGGCGCAAACGCGAACTGCACCCCGAGAGCAATGTGCAGTTCGGCGAGGGCGGTGCCGGCACGTTCTCGGATGGCAAGCTCTACAGCCAAATCAAAGATCCACGCCACTTGGGGCGCAAGGTCATGCACGAGTTCGTGCAGGCCGGCGCGCCCGAGGAGATCCTTTACGTCGCGCACCCGCACATCGGTACCTTCAAGCTGGTGAAAGTGGTGGAACACCTGCGCGCGCAGATCATTGCGCTCGGTGGCGAGGTGCGCTTTGGCCAGCGCGTGACCGATTTGTTGCTGGATGACAGCAACGGCGCGCGCAAGCTGCGCGGCGTGCAAGTGCTCGACCAGGAGAACGGTACGACGCAGGGACTGCTGAGTTCGCACGTGGTGCTGGCGCTGGGTCACAGCGCACGCGACACGTTCGCCATGCTGTACGGGCATGGCGTGGCCATGGAGGCCAAGCCCTTTTCCATCGGCTTTCGCATTGAGCATCCCCAAGGCCTGATCGACCGCGCCCGCTGGGGCCGGCACGCCGGCCACCCGCTGCTCGGCGCGGCGGACTACAAACTGGTGCACCACGCTGCCAACGGGCGCGACGCCTACAGTTTTTGCATGTGCCCCGGTGGCACGGTGGTTGCGGCAACGAGCGAGCCGGGCCGCGTGGTGACCAACGGCATGAGCCAGTATTCGCGCAACGAGCGCAACGCCAACGCCGGCCTGGTGGTGGGGATCACGCCGGCCGACTACCCGAGCGACCCAGCTGCGTTCGAGGCGCAACTGGGCGCAAGCCACGGCGTGCAGCAGCTGCGCGCGGGCGCAGCGCACCCGCTGGCCGGCATCGTGCTGCAGCGCCAGCTCGAATCAGCGGCCTATGTGCTGGGCGGCAGCGACTACAGCGCACCTGCGCAGCGGGTTGGCGATTTTCTGGCCGGGCGTGCGTCCACCGCCATGGGCAGTGTCGAGCCGTCGTACCAGCCCGGCGTGCGGCCGGTGGACTTGGCGGGCGCCCTGCCCGGCTACGCCATCGCCGCGCTGCGGGAAGCCTTGCCGGTGTTTGGCCAGAAAATCAAAGGCTTCGATTTGCCCGACGCGGTGCTGACCGGTGTCGAGACGCGCACTTCGTCGCCCCTGCGCATTGACCGCAATGCCGATCTGCAAAGCCCCAACACCACCGGCCTGTACCCCGCGGGCGAAGGCGCAGGCTATGCCGGCGGCATTCTTTCGGCGGGCGTGGACGGCATCAAGGTGGGCGAGGCGGTGGCCCGCGCGCTGCTGGGCCAAGCCGCCGCCGTCCAGTTGGGCCACTGATGGCAGGTAGCAGCGCCCTGCACCGCTGCCTTTGGCCCGCCCTGCTGTGTGCTGCAGCGCTCGCCGCTTGTGCGCTGCCCCACGCCGACGCGCCCGGAATGGTCATCGAAAACAGTCTGGGCATGCGGATGGTGCGGGTGCCTGCCGGCGAATTTTTGATGGGCAGCGACGAGCCCCTTGAGGTGCTGACGCAAGCCTTCCCACGCTACGAACGCCGGCGCCTGGTCGCCCTGAGCGACGAGGCGCCGGTGCACCGGGTAGGGATCACGCGGGCCTTTTACCTGGGGCAGCATGAGGTGACGGTGGGCCAGTTCCGTCAATTTGTCCAAGCCTCGGGGTATGTGCCCGAATCCGTGGCCGACGGCACCGGAGGCTACGGTTACAACGCCACCTATGACCCGGCCACCACGCAGCGCGGCGATGCGTTCGAGGGGCGAGATCCCCGCTACTCCTGGAAGAATCCGGGTTTCGCCCAAGGCGATACGCACCCGGTCCTCAATGTCACCTGGAACGACGCCATGGCCCTGGCCGCGTGGCTCAGCGCGCAGGAAGGCGTACGCTACCGCCTGCCCACCGAGGCCGAGTGGGAATACGCCTGCCGTGCCGGCTCTCGCACCCGCTATGCCGGCAGCGACGATCCGCAGAGCCTGCTGGCCACCGCCAACACCTTCGACACCGACGCTTCCGTGTTCTGGCCGCGCTGGCAGGACCAGGCCCTGAGTGGCCACGACGGGCATGCCTTCACCGCACCCGTAGGAAGCTATCGGCCGAATGCCTTTGGCCTCTACGACATGCTGGGCAATGCCTGGGAATGGACCGCCGACTGGTACGGCGACAGCGCCTACACGCAATCGTCCCTAAACGACCCAAAAGGCCCCGCCGATGGGAATGTGCGGGTGCGGCGCGGCGGCTCGTGGCACACCTGGGCGCTGTATGCGCGCTGCGCCTACCGCAACTGGAACACGCCGCAGACGCGCTACACGCTGGTCGGCATCCGCCTGCTGCGGGAAGTGAAGTAGCTTTTCAAGTCTTGCCCGCGTTCTGCAGCGCAGCAATGCGCTCTTCAATCGGCGGGTGCGTCGAGAACAGCTTGCCGATACCACCGGCAATGCCCATGGCCTGCATGCTCTTGGGCAGTTCGGCCGGGTGCACGCCACCCAGGCGCGCGAGCGCATTGATCATGGGTTGGCGCTTGCCCATGAGCTGGGTGGAACCGGCATCGGCGCGGAATTCGCGCTGGCGCGAGAACCAGGCCACGACGATGGCGGCAAGGAAGCCCAGCACGATGTCGAGCACGATGGTCGTGACGAAATAACCAATGCCGGGGCCGGAGCGGTTTTCGCTGTTCTTGTTCAGGAAGCTGTCTACCGCATAGCCGATGACACGCGAGAGGAACACGACAAAGGTGTTCATCACGCCCTGGATCAGCGTCATGGTGACCATGTCGCCATTGGCGATGTGGGCAATTTCATGACCAATCACGGCTTCGACCTCTTCACGCGTCATGCTTCGCAGCAGACCGGTGGACACCGCCACCAGCGCCGAGTTCTTGAACGCGCCCGTGGCAAAGGCATTCGGGTCGCCCTCGAAGATACCAACTTCGGGCATACCGATGCCGGCTTTTTCGGCAAAACCACGTACGGTCTCCAGAATCCAGGCCTCGTCACCGTTTCGCGGGGTGTCAATCACCTGCACGCCCGCGCTCCACTTGGCTACGGGCTTGCTGATGAGCAGCGAGATGATGGCACCGCCAAAACCCATGATGAAGGCGAACCCGAGCAGCGCGCCGAGATTCAGTCCATTCGCCGTGAGATAGCGGTTGACGCCGAGCAGGCTGGCCACGATGCCCAGCACCACCACCACAGCCAGGTTGGTCATCAAGAACAGGACGATGCGTTTCATTCAGGCTCCACTAAAGAGTCGTTCAAAGGTCGGAGAAAGGTGCGGCGATCTGCGCCGTTTTCAAGGGGCGGGGCGGGCGAAACACCGCAGCGTCATCATAAAAGCCGGAGGCCTCATTGCCGGGCCACCACCCTGGGATACCCAGCAGCGGCAGTGGGGCAAAGGGTTTGGCGGCAAGCCACGCGGCTTCGAGTTGCTCCGCCAGATTCAAATCCCGATCTACTTCCGAATTTATAGCATCGAAAGTAATCAGTACATGCGCGGTGATGCCTTTTCTAGGATGGACCAGTTGCTCCATCACGGCATGACCGAACAGCGTGACCCGAGCGCTGCCCCAGAGCGCGCGGTGTTGCACGAACAGCGCCTGCCAGTCGCGCGCGAGCAGCGCCTGCCAAAGAGCAGGCGGCGCCTGCAGCAACGCGCCGCTTTCGTCCAGCAGCGTGCAGGCGTCGCGCAGCGGCCCGCGCACCGGGCGCACTCCCTGTTCAGCCATCACACCCGCCTGCAATTGGTTCAAGTGCTTTTTGGTTCGACCAAAACGCTGCCAGACCAGGCCGTTGAAAAAATCGTGCAGATTTCCCCGCGTGGGTACGCAGCCAGTGTCGAAAATAAACTGCTCGTAGGCGGCGCCTGGCGGCAACTGTGCCTGGGGCACGAAACGTATCGGCGCGCCTTGAATAGCGTTCAGCGCCTCGTGCACCGGTGTGCCACAGGCGACTGCATCCGCCAGCGGCACGCCCAGCTCGCGCCAGGGCGCCAGCCAGGGAGCTTGCCAATCGACGTCGGAGAACGTCGCAGGCTGCGTTCGACGGGGCAAGCTTTTATGCAAAGGTTCAGGTTTGCACGCGCCAGGCCAGCGCCTCGCCCGCGCGCAGCGGTTTCAGCTCGGCCTCGCCAAAGGCGAAACTGGCGGGTGGCGTCCAGCTCTCTCGCACCAGGGTGAGCCTGCCGCCATTGCGCGGCAGTCCATAGAAGGCCGGGCCGTGGAAGCTGGCAAAGCCTTCGAGCTGGTCGAGCGCGCCCGCAGCGTCAAAGGCCTCAGCGTAAAGCTCCATCGCCGCGTGGGCGGTGTAGCAGCCGGCGCAACCCGTGGCGTGCTCCTTCAAGTGCGCGGCATGCGGCGCGCTGTCGGTCCCCAGGAAGAAGCGGTCGCTGCCGCTGGTGGCGGCCTGTACCAGCGCGAGGCGGTGCTCTTCGCGCTTCAAGACCGGCAGGCAGTAATAGTGCGGGCGGATGCCGCCCAGAAAAATAGCGTTGCGGTTGTACAGCAGGTGGTGCGCGGTGACGGTGGCAGCCGTGAAGCGCCCGGCCTCATTCACGTACTGCGCGGCTTCGCGCGTGGTGATGTGCTCGAAGACGATTTTCAGCTCAGGGAAATCGCGACGCAGAGGCATCAGCTGCTGCTCGATAAACACCGCCTCGCGGTCGAACAGGTCAATGTCCGGGCTGGTCACTTCGCCGTGCACCAGGAGCGGCATGCCCGCCTTCTGCATGGCTTCGAGCGTGGCGTAGGTCTTGCGCAGATCGGTAACGCCGGCATCGCTGTTGGTGGTGGCGCCGGCCGGGTAGAGCTTTAACGCCACCACGCCGGCTTCCTTGGCGCGGGCAATCTCACCCGGCGGGAGGTTGTCGGTGAGATAGAGCGTCATCAGTGGCTGGAAATCCACGCCTTCGGGCACGGCGGCCAGGATGCGCTGCTTGTATTCGAGCGCCTGCTGCGCCGTAGTCACCGGCGGGCGCAGGTTCGGCATGATGATGGCGCGACCAAACTGGGCCGCCGTGTGTGGCACCACAGTCAGCAGCGCCTCGCCGTCGCGCACGTGCAGGTGCCAGTCGTCGGGGCGGGTGATGGTGAGGGTTTGGGGAGCGATGGAGGGACTTTGCGCGGTCATGCGGGAGATTGTCCCATCGTCTTGCGCGCTATATAAACAGTAGCTGATAGCGCTTTATCTATATACGCTAGAGAGCGATTTTGCTTGATTTTTTTGGCCTACGGCGCGCGACGTTGAATTGCTGGCGCCCGAGTCCTTGTCTTGCCAACGCCGTGCCCTGATTCCGGGATTAGGGTCAGAGCACGAGTTTCGCTGCGCGAAATCGTGATCCGACCCCAATACCTACGTGTCGCGCTGACCGCAGAAACTGTCGCGGCCCAAACCAGCGGCCACCGCGCAAGGGCCGCCCCGCCGCGCTGGTGGCTTCCCCCTTCCGCATTGCGCAGCAATGCAAGAGAAGGGGCTGAGGGGCGCGGCTCCAAGCCTGCCTGCGCAGGCTTGGACGTCCCCGAAGAGCTTGCGCCTCTGGCGGTTGCACCGAGGCGCAAAGCGCCTCAGGGGGTTGATCTCTCAATGCCCCAGGATTTTGTTAAGGAAATCCTTGGTGCGTGGCTGGCGGGCCTCTTGGTTGCTGAAGAACTCTTCGCGCGTGCAGTCCTCGAGAATCTTGCCCCCCACATCCATGAAGATCACGCGGTGCGCCACCTTGCGCGCAAAACCCATTTCGTGCGTCACGCACATCATGGTCATGCCCTCGTTGGCCAGCCCCACCATCACGTCGAGCACCTCCCCCACCATTTCCGGGTCGAGCGCCGAGGTCGGCTCGTCAAACAGCATGACGATAGGGTCCATGGACAGCGCACGGGCAATGGCCACGCGCTGCTGCTGGCCACCCGAGAGCTGGCCGGGGAACTTGTCCTTGTGATCCGACAGGCCCACACGGTCGAGCATCTTGAGGCCCCGCTTCTTCGCTTCGTCGGCGCTGCGGCCCAGCACCTTGACCTGCGCAATGGTCAGGTTTTCCGTCACCGAAAGGTGCGGGAACAGCTCGAAATGCTGGAACACCATGCCGACGCGGCTGCGCAGTTGGGGCAAATTGGTCTTGGGGTCGTGCACCGGCACGCCATCGACCCAGATTTCGCCCTTCTGGAAGGGTTCGAGCGCGTTGATGGTCTTGATGAGCGTGGACTTGCCCGAGCCCGAGGGGCCACAAACGACGACCACTTCGCCCTTCTGGATGGTGGTGGAGCAATCGGTCAGCACCTGGAAAGTGCCGTACCACTTGGAGACGTTCTTGAGTTCAATCATGCAAGTTCCTTAACGCACGATGGCAATCTTGCGGTGCAGGCGCTTGACGGCCCAGGACAGCGCAAAGCAAATGACGAAATAAACGACGGCCGCAGCGAGATAGGCCTCGATGGGCCGACCGAAGTTCTTGCCGGCAATCTCAAAGCCCTTGAGCATGTCGTAGGCGCCGATGGCGTAGACCAGCGAAGTGTCCTGAAACAGGATGATGGTCTGCGTCAGCAGCACTGGCAGCATGTTGCGAAACGCCTGCGGCAGGATGATGAGCTTCATGTTCTGCCCATACGTCATGCCCATGGCCATGCCTGCAAACACCTGGCCGCGTGCAATCGACTGAATGCCGGCGCGCATGATTTCGCTGAAGTACGCGGCCTCGAAAGCGATGAAGGTGACCACCGCCGAGGTCTCCGCACCAATCGGCCGACCGATGATGGCGGGCATCAGCAGGAAGAACCACAAAATCACCATCACCAGCGGGATGCTGCGCATGCCGTTGACGTAAATGACCGCTGGCGCCATCAGCCACTTGCGGCCAGACAGCCGCATGAGCGCCAGCACGGTACCGAAAATCACGCCACCGATGGTCGCCACCACGGTCAGCATCACGCTGAAGTAAAGGCCCTTGAGGACAAAGTTGCTCAGCAGATCCCAGTTGTAGAACGAGAAGTCGAGTGCGAGCTTCATGTCAGTGCCCCCAGCGCTGGCGGCGACAATGAAACCGGGCACGCGCGAGCGCTTTTCAATGAAGGCCATGACACGGTTGATGGCGAATGCCGACACCACGTAGAGCCCGGTCACTGCCAGATAAATCTCCACGCCGCGCGAGGTTTCCTCCTGCGCCTGCATGGCGAACATGGTCAGCTCGGCCACCGACACCGCAAAGGCCACCGACGAGTTCTTGAAGATGTTCATGGTTTCGCTGGTCAGCGGCGGAATGATGATGCGCAGCCCCATGGGCAAGAGCACATAGCGGTAGGTCTGAAAGGTGGTGAAGCCCACCGCCATGCCGGCGTAGCGCTGACCGCGCGGCAGCGACTCCAGCCCCGATTTCACCTGCTCGGCAATGCGCGCCGAGGTGAACAGGCCGAGCGCAAACACCACCAGCACAAACCCCGGGACGCGCTGAAGCGATGGAAAGAACGAAGGCAGCACGTGGTACCAAAGAAAGAGCTGCACCAAGAGCGGGATATTGCGAAACAGCTCCACCCAGGCATTGCCCAGACGCACCACCCACGGCCGCCCCTGCAGCGTACGCAGTGTGCCGACGAGGCCGCCCAACACCAACGCCAACGCCAGCGAAAGCAGCGACACCGACACCGTCCAGCCCCACGCGGACAGCAGCCAATCGAGATAGGTGACGTCGCCGCCCTTGCCGAAACACCCGGCCACGGCGGTTTGATCGAGCGTGTCCATACAGAACACCTGCCAATCCCAGCTCATAGGATTCCTTTCATACGAACGTAGTCACGTTCCATTTCCAAATCATGAGTGACGCGAAGGCGAGCCACAGATGATTCAGGCGCAGCAGCGCCACGAAAAAGCCCCCCGAACCGCTGGCTCGCAGGGGGCCTGGAATTGCTGCCCGCCTTACTTCTTGGCGGCGTAGTCTTCCATGGGCTTGTCGTTCGGGTGAGCCCAAGCTTCCTTGGTGGCTTCAGACATCGGCAGGCCGATCTTGGTGTTGGTGGGAGGCACGGGCTGCATGAACCACTTGTCGTACAGCTTGGCCAGCGAACCATCAGCAATCTGGCGCTTGATGGAGTCGTCCACGGCCTTCTTGAACGCCGGGTCGTCCTTGCGCATCATGCAGGCGATGGGTTCCACCGACAGCACTTCGCCTACGATTTTGTAGTCGGCGGGGTTCTTGGCCTTGGAGATGTTGGCCGCCAGGATGGAGCCGTCCATCACAAACGCATCGGCGCGGCCGGTTTCCACCATCAGGAAGCTGTCGGCGTGGTCCTTGCCATAGACCTCCTTGAAGTCCAGGTTGCCTGCGCGCTCGTTCTTGCGCAGGGTCTGCACCGAGGTGGTGCCAGTGGTGGTGGCTACGGTGCGGCCCTTCAGGTCCTTGATGGAGGTAATGCCCGAGTTGGCCTTGACCGCCATGCGCACTTCTTCCACATAGGTGGTCACGGCGAAGGCCACGTCTTTTTGGCGCGCGGCATTGTTGGTGGTGGAACCACATTCAAGGTCCACCGTGCCGTTGGTCACCAGCGGAATCCGGTTTTGCGATGTAACAGGCTGGTACTTGATGTCCAGCTTGGCCAGGCCCAGCTGCTTCTGGATGTCATCCAGAATGCGTTCACCCATCTCGGTGTGAAAGCCGACGTACTTGCCGTTGCCCAGCGTGTACGACAGGCCCGACGATTCGCGCACGCCCAGGGTCACGCTGCCCGAGCCTTTGATTTTGGCCAGCGTGTCGCCCGCCTGCGCAAACGCGCTGCCTGCAGCCAGGGCCACGATGGCCGCAGCCAACAAATGTTTCTTCATGCTTGTCTCCTTGGGGTATATGCCTGAAACGGCGGATTTTATGGCGCGCGGCCCATGCTTGCCGGCACGCTTGTTGTGAAACTCAGAACGGAACCTTGTCGGTCGGGTATTTCCAGAAATCACGCAGCAAATAATTCACCGGCAAGTTGAGCGAGCGGTTCTGCGGTGGAATGGCTTGCATGAACCATTTGTCGTAAATGGCGTAGATTTCGCGGGTGGTGATGAGGCGCCGCATTTCATCGTCCACCAGCTTCTTGAATGCTGTATCGCCCGGCGGCAGCATGATGGCCAGCGGCTCGGTGGTAACAAAGCGGCCCACCACCTTGAGCGCCTTGGGGTCGGGCCGACCCGCAGCCAGGCCGTAGAGCAGCACGTCGTCCATGACAAAGGCATCGGCTTCGCCCTTCTCCACCATTTCCACGGCCCGGGCATGGTCGGGCGCCTCGACAATGTTCAGTCCCATCAGCCGCTCGCGGTTGGCCTGCACCACGGCGCGCAGTGGGGTCGTCCCCTTGGTGGAAACCAGCGTTTTACCGGCGAGATCTTCGATGCGGGTAGCCGAGCTATCGGCCCGCACCAGCAGACGTGCGCCCGTGATGAAGTGGGGAATGGTGAAGGCGACCTTTTGGCGCCGTTCGGCATTGTTGGTGGTCGAACCACACTCCATGTCCGCCTTGCCCTCGGCAATGACGTTGACGCGGTTGGCCGGGGTGACCTGTAGAAATGTCACGCCCATGTCCTTTTTGCCCGTCTGGCGGCGCACGGTCTCCGCCAGATGCAGGCACAAATCCATCGCATAGCCAATGGGCTGGCCCATCTTCTCATCAATGTACGAGAACGGCACCGACGACTCGCGGTGCGCGATCACCAGCTTCCCTCCCGCCATGACGCGCTCCAGCACACCAGGTGCTGCCAGACACGAAGCGCTTGCTGCAGTGCTCACCACGAACCAGGCCATGCGAGAAAAAAGCTTCATGATGTGCGGCTTGCGGCAGCCCGGTGAGATTCAAGAACGAAGGCGGCGACTGTACGGGCGTGCCCTGCGGGCATCCAATGCAAATTGCGCGCGGGAACATGCAAAACAATCATGAAAGGGCGACCGCACCCTTTTGCTCGCACAGGAAATCCCACAGTGCGTCGCGCTTGCTGCGTCCACCCTCGCGGGCGCTGGGGCGTTCGCGGCAAATGCGCACGTCCATGGTCATTTTCAGCCCCGGCAACTCGGGTGGCGCTGCGCTGACGAGTCGACGTGCGCGCAAGTCCTTCTTTACAGCGCTGAGCGGAAGGAAGGCGATGCCGTGGCCTTCGAGGGCCATGGCCTTGAGACCTTCGGCCATATCGGTTTCGTACATCCGATCGAGGTGCAGAGGCACGGGCGATTCCTTCAGAAGCAACTCGGTGAGCCGCCCCAGATAGGCGCCCGGTGCATAGGCCAGATAGGGAAGCGGACTCGCCGTGCTGCCGGGCAGACAGTACAAAGGGCGTCCATCGGCTCCCGGCCGCACATAGGGCGCAAGCACTTCCTGGCCGAGGCTCAGCATTTCGTAGCGGTTGGTGTCGAGCTGAAAAGGCTGGGAAGCATGGTGGTATGTGACCAGCAAATCGCAACTGCCCTCCACCAGCCGCATCACCGCGTCGTGCACGTTCAGCGCAATCAAACGGCTCTTGAACGGCCCGAAACGCTCGCGCATGCGCGAGACCCATTCGGGGAAAAAGGTGAAGGCCAGCGTATGCGGCACCGCGAACTCGATCATGTCCTGACTGGAAGTGCCGTGCGCGCGCAGCACGGCGCGGGTGCTGTGCAGCGCCTGCAGCATTTCGATGGACTGCTCATACAGCGTGCGGCCGGCAGGCGTCAGGCGCGTCGGGTACGAGCTGCGATCCACCAGATCCGTGCCCGCCCAGGCCTCAAGCGCCTGGATACGGCGCGAGAACGCAGGCTGCGTGACATGGCGCAGCTGGGCCGAGCGGCTGAAACTGCGCGTCTCGGCCAGACTCACGAAATCTTCGAGCCATTTGGTTTCCATCGCGGCGATTATCTGCTCAGGCATGCCGCTTTCGCACGCAGCTGTTGCGTTCCACGCATAATGTTTTGCGCCCACGTCGCCGCGCCCTGTGCGCTGAACTGGCGTCTCTGTTTTGCTCCTTCTTTTGCATGTCTTCACCCGAACCACCTCCGCCATCGCCCGATGGCGACACCCTACGCTCGCTTGCCCTGGAAGACTGGCTCACCGTGCTGGCCATGGCGGGTCTCGCCCTCATCACCTTTGCCAACGTGCTGGTGCGCTATTTCACCGACGCCTCCTTTGCCTGGACCGAGGAGTTCTCGGTGTTTCTGATGATTGTGCTGGCCCTGGTGGGCGGCTCGGCCGCTGTAGCGCGCGATCGGCATATCCGGATTGAGTTCTTTTCCAGCAGCGGCAGCGCAGTGCGCCGGCGGCGTCTGGCGCAGCTGGGCGCCCTGATGGTCGCGGTGCTGTTCACGTTGATGGCGGCGCTGAGCGTGCGCCTGGTGTGGGACGACTACCGCTATGGCGAGACCTCGCCGGGGATTGGTGTGCCGCAGTGGTGGTACTCGATATGGTTCCCCCTCCTCACCGCGCTGATCGCCCTGCGCGCGTTTGGCTTGTTGCTGCGCATCTCCCGCCGCCCACCCGCGCCATGATTGCAAGCCTGCTGTTTGCCGCCTTCGCGGTGTTTTTGCTGGCGGGCGTGCCTGTAGGTGCGGCGTTGGGTCTGGCCGGGGCCGCCGCGATTGCGCTGGCCAACCAGCAAACGCAGTGGTTCGGACTGCTGGCGGTGCCGCAGAATTTCTACGCCGGCCTGGGCAAGTACCCGCTGCTGGCCATTCCGATGTTTGTGCTGGTCGGCTCGATATTCGACCGTTCTGGCGTGGCGGCGCGCCTCGTGAACCTGGCTGTGGCCATGGTCGGGCGCGGGCCCGGCATGCTGCCCTTGGTGGCGATTGGCGTGGCCATGTTCCTGGGCGGCATTTCGGGTTCAGGCCCGGCCACCGCTGCGGCCATTGGCGGCGTCATGCTGCTCGCGATGCAGCGCGCCGGATACCCGCCTGCCTTTTCGGCCAGCGTGGTGGCGGCCGCCGCCTCGACCGACATCCTGATCCCGCCTTCGGTCGCCTTCATCGTCTATTCGGTGTTGGTGCCCGGTGCTTCGGTGCCGGCACTGTTCGCCGCAGGCCTGGTGCCGGGCATGCTGGCCGGGTTGGCGCTGGCCATTCCCACGGTATGGCTGGCGCGGCGCCACCGCATGGGGCAGCTCGAAGCCGATTTGCCGCGCCCACCGTTTTGGCGCAGCCTGCGCGAAGCGAGCTGGGGGCTGGCAGCACCGGTGCTGATTCTGGGCGGCATGCGCGCGGGCTGGTTCACGCCGACCGAAGCGGCCGTGGTGGCGGTGTTCTATGGCTTGTTTGTCGGCATGGTCATTTACCGGACCATTCGGGTGCGCGACCTGTTCGTCATCCTGCGCGAATCGGGCGAGCTGTCGGCGGTGATTTTGCTGGTCGTGTCGCTCGCCGCCATTTTTGCCTTCTCGCTCTCGACGCTGGGCGTGATCGACCCGATCACCAACGCCATCGTGCACTCCGGGCTGGGCGAAGGTGCGGTGCTGGCGATGATCATTCTGATGCTGATCGTGCTGGGCATGTTCCTCGACGGCATCTCCATCTTCCTCATCTTCGTGCCGCTGATGATGCCGATCCTGCGCCACTACCAGTGGGACCCGGTGTGGTTTGGCGTGATCCTCACCCTCAACGTCGCCATCGGCCAGTTCACTCCGCCGATGGCGGTGAACCTGATGGTCTCGAGCCGCATTGCCGGCGTGCGCATGGAAGACACCACGCGCTGGGTGCTGTGGCTGGTGGGCGCCATGTGCGTTGCCATGCTGTGCGTCATCGTCTGGCCGCAACTGGCCCTCTGGCTGCCCCACACCCTGGGTTACTGATTTTTCACAAGGAGACTGAAACCATGAAACTGCGTACCTTCCTCACCTCGGCCGTGGCCGCCGCCGCTGCGCTGGCCTTCAGCGCGCCCGCCGCGCTGGCGCAGAGCAACTACAAGAGCGAGTACCGCATGTCGCTGGTGCTGGGCACGGCCTTCCCCTGGGGCAAGGGCGGCGAGATCTGGGCCAACAAGGTGCGCGAGCGCACCAACGGTCGCATCAACATCAAGCTCTACCCCGGCGTGTCCTTGATCCAGGGCGACCAGACGCGCGAGTTTTCCGCGCTGCGCCAGGGCGTGATCGACATGGCCATTGGCTCGACCATCAACTGGTCGCCACAGGTCAAGCAGCTCAACCTGTTCTCGCTGCCCTTCCTGATGCCCGACTACGCCGCCATCGACGCACTGACGCAGGGCGAAGTCGGCAAGAGCCTGTTTGCCACGCTGGACAAAGCCGGCGTGGTGCCGCTGGCCTGGGGCGAGAACGGCTACCGCGAAATATCCAACTCCAAGCACCCGATCAAGACGCCGGCGGACCTGAAGGGCATGAAGATTCGCGTTGTCGGCTCGCCCTTGTTCCTCGACACCTTCACCGCGCTGGGCGCCAACCCGACGCAGATGAGCTGGGCCGACGCCCAGCCAGCCATGGCCAGCGGCGCCGTCGATGGGCAAGAGAACCCGCTCGCCATCTTCACCGCCGCCAAGCTGCACAGCGTGGCGCAGAAGTACCTGACGCTGTGGGGCTACATTGCCGACCCGCTGATCTTCGTCGTCAACAAGGAAGTCTGGAACAGCTGGACGCCTGCCGACCGCGAAATCGTTCGCCAGGCCGCCATTGACGCCGGCAAGGAAGAAATCGCCCTGGCCCGCAAGGGCGTGATTGAAGCCGACAAGCCCCTGCTCAAGCAGATCGAAGGCCTGGGCGTGACCGTCACGCAACTCACCCCCGCCGAGCGCGACGCGTTTGTGCAGGCCACGCGCCCGGTCTACAACAAGTGGAAGGGCCAGGTAGGAGCTGACTTGGTGAACATGGCCGAGAAAGCGATTGCGGCGCGCAAGCAGTAAGCACTGCTGCGCTGCGAGCCATCAACCCCGCTGCGGCGGGGTTTTCTTTTTTTGATAGCTGAAACTTCTTGACTGGTAAGCGCTAGACCGGTTTTTGACCACTATTTTGCTGCAACGCCCACATCTGCGCATAGCGCCCGCCCGCGGCCAAAAGCTCGGCGTGGGTGCCGCGCTCGACGATGCGCCCGCCATCCATCACCAGGATCTGGTGCGCGTCGACCACGGTGGAAAGGCGGTGCGCGATGACCAGCGTGGTTTTGCCGCGCGCCACGCTGCGCAGCTCGGCCTGGATGGCGCGTTCGTTGGCCGAATCAAGTGCCGAGGTGGCTTCGTCGAACACCAGAATCGGCGGGTTTTTCAGCAGGGTGCGGGCAATCGCCACGCGCTGCTTTTCGCCGCCCGAGAGCTTCAAACCGCGCTCACCCACCATGGTGTCGTAGCCCTTGGGCGTGCTGGCGATGAAGTCGTGGATGTGCGCGGCGCGCGCCGCCTGCTCGACTTCCTGCTGCGTGGCGCCGGGCCGGCCGTAGGCGATGTTGTAGGCCACGGTGTCGTTGAACAGCACGGTGTCTTGCGGGACGATGCCAAGCGCCTCGCGCACGCTGGCCTGGGTGACGCTCTGCAGCGCCTGCCCGGCTATGGTGATGCGGCCCTGCTGGATGTCGTAGAAGCGAAACAGCAGCCGCGCCAGGGTGGACTTGCCCGCGCCAGACGGCCCGACCACCGCCACCGTTTTTCCGGCCGGAATCTCGAAACTCACGCCGCGCAGGATGGGGCGGTCGGCCTCGTAGGCAAAGTGCACGTCTTCAAAGCGCAGGGCCGGGCTGCTGCCGTGCGAAAGCACCAAGGGCTCGGCGCCCGGCGCATCGGCCACTTCGCGCTCGCGGTCCATCAGCGTGAACATCTTGTCCAGGTCGGTCAGGTTCTGCTTGATTTCGCGGTAGATCACGCCAAAGAAGTTCAGCGGAATGTAGAGCTGGATCATGAAGGCGTTGACCATGACCAAATCACCCAGCGTCATGCTGCCATTTGCGACACCTTGCGTCGCGCGCCACAGCATGGCCACCAGCGTGGTGGCGATGATGGCCTGCTGGCCGGCGTTGAGCATGGACAAGGTGCTCTGGCTCTTGAGCCGCGCGCGGCGCAGGCCCTCCAGGCTTTCGTCGTAGCGGCGCGCCTCGAAGTCTTCGTTGTTGAAGTACTTCACCGTTTCGTAATTGAGCAGCGAATCGACCGCCTTGGTGTGCGCGGCCGAATCGAGCAGGTTGGCCTCGCGCCGGAACTTGGTGCGCCACTCGGTCACCACCACGGTGTAGCTGATGTAGAGCACCAGCGCGGCCAACGTGATCCAGACAAACCACATATCGAACTGGTTGCCCAGCACCGAGAGCACCAGCACCACCTCGACCAGGGTGGAGACGATGTTGAACAACGCAAACGACACCAGCGACTCGATGCCGCGCACGCCGCGCTCGATGTCGCGCGTCATGCCGCCGGTCTGGCGCTCCAGGTGAAAGCGCAGCGACAGGCCGTGCAGATGCCGAAACGTCTCCAGCGCAATGGAGCGCGCCGCGCCCTGCGTGGCCTTGGCAAACACCAGCTCGCGCAGCTCCGTGAACATCGAGGTCATCAGCCGCAGCGCGCCATAACCCAGCAGCAGCGCCACAGGGACAACCAGCAAAGCGGTGGCGCCTCCGGGCGGCAGTTGCATCGCATCCACCAGGCGCTTCAATACCAACGGCACGCCCACGTTCGACAACTTGGCGCCCAACATGAAGGCGAGCGCTGCGGCCACACGCCACTTGTAGCGCCACAAATAGGGCACGAGCCGCCCAAGCGTCGCCCAATCGGAGCGGGTGCGGGGCTGGCCGTCGGTCGGTGCTGGGGGAGGAGAATCGCCGTGGTGGCGCATTGGGGGACAATTCGACGCGTTAATTCAACCCTGATTGTTGCCCATGAGCGAACTGCCTGCATTGCCCACGCTGCCCGTCCTGCCCGCCCCCGCACTGCCGTGCGAGCACGAACTGGTGCTCAAGGTCATCCCCATGCCAGCCGACAGCAACGCCAACGGCGACATCTTTGGTGGTTGGGTGATGGCCCAGGTCGATCTGGCCGGCTCGGTGCTGCCGGCGCGCTACATCCGCGGCCGCATGGCCACGGTGGCGGTGAACGAATTCATCTTCAAGCAACCGGTTCGCGTGGGCGACATCCTGTCGTTCTTCTCCCACGTCACGCGCATTGGGCGCACGTCCATCACGGTGGAGGTGGAGGTCTATGCCGAGCGCCGTGCGGGAGAGACGGGTCAGTACCGCAAAGTCACCGAGGCGCGCCTGACGTATGTGGCGATTGATGCGGAGGGACGTCCGCGCGCCATCGTACTGCCGGAGGTGGGCGGCGCGAGCTAGCCAAATGCTGATTCCCACCGCATACGGACTGTTTCCGTGCACAGCGTTTCGTGTGCGGTCTCCCTCCCCTTAGCCTGCTGTGATCGGTTGCTGCGATTTCGGCGCGGTTTGTCGGTCGCCTGGCGCCGCCTCAACCGCCGCTGCCGACTTGGCAAAGCGCACCAGCACTTGGCCCGGCGTCACCTGTTGACCGACGCTCACCAGCACCTCGGCCACGATGGCCTCGGCTGGGGAGGAAAGGCTGTGCTCCAGCTTCATGGATTCGATCACCAGCGCAGTGCCGCGCGCCGGCAGGGTCTGCCCCACTTCGGCCATGACGTGCACCACGCGGCCGTTGAAGGGCGCGCGCAGTTCCGCAGCGCCCGCATCGCTGCCCGCGCGGGCCGCCGCCCGCAGGGACACATCGTCCAGCCACCAATCGACACCTCCTGCTTGCAAGTGCCAGCGTTGGGAGGTCACTGGAACCAGCGCTACGCGTTGCGAAACCCCGGCGCTGACGCAGCGCACTGCGTGCTCGCCAAGGCGCTCAAGCTGGAGCACGCTGGCGTCATCTGCCGCTGCGCCGTCTTTCCCACCAGCGAGGCGCTGGACGTGCCAGTGGCCAGCGCCCAAGGCGCGCACCGCCATTGCACTGGCGCTTTCACGGTGGCGCAGGCGCACCGGGCGGGAGAACGAACACGGCAAGCCTCGGCTCTCAGAATTTTTCGCCAAAATAGCCACCAGCGCGTACTGGCTGTGCGCTGAAAGCTCCTTTTTTAATAGCTTCTCACGCACGGCTTCGGCTTCACCGGCGAGGAACGAAATGAGCGCATCACCGGCGCGAAACTGTGGATGCTCCAGGCAAGCGGCCAGCAAGGCGCGGTTGGTCGGCAGGCCGAGCAACTCCAGTTGACCGAGCGCCTGCACCATTGCATCGATGGCCTGCTCGCGCGTTTCGGCATGCACGATGAGCTTGCCCAGCAGGGCGTCGTAGTGCGGCGTGACCTCCAGGCCGGCTTCGATGCTGTGGTCGAAGCGCAGCGAGGCATGGCCTTCGCCGGGGCGCGCCACGGCAACAAAGGCACTGGCCGCAGGCGCGCGGAAGTGCTGCACGCGTCCGGTGTGCGGGGTGAAGTTCTCATCTTCCGAGCACAGGCGCACTTCGATGGAATGGCCTTCCAGGCGCACGCCCTCCTGCGCCAGCGGCAGCGGCTCACCCCGCGCCACACGGATCTGCCACTCCACCAGGTCCAGACCCGTGAGCGCCTCAGTCACCGGATGCTCCACCTGCAGCCGAGTGTTCATCTCCATCAGATAGAAGCTGTCCCCTTCCAGGAGGAATTCCACCGTGCCTGCGCCGACGTAGCCAGCGCCTTGCGCCAGCGAGACCGCGCACTGGCCCATACGCTGCCGAAGCGCGGCGTTGACGGCGGGGCTGGGCGCCTCTTCGATGATTTTCTGATGGCGCCGCTGCACGGAACAATCGCGCTCGCCCAGATGAATGGCATTTCCGTGCGTGTCGACAAAGACCTGCACCTCCACGTGGCGCGGGTGCAATACGGCGCGCTCGATCAACAGTTCGCCATTGCCAAACCCTGCCACCGCTTCGGAGCGCGCACTGGCCAGCGCCGCCGGCAACTGCGCGGCCTCTTGCACCAGGCGCATGCCACGGCCACCACCCCCGGCCACGGCCTTCACCATCAGGGGGCAACCGATGCGTCCGGCTTCTTCAACAAAGCGTGCTTCGCTCTGATCCTCACCTGCATAGCCGGGCAGGCAGGGAACGCCCTGGGCTGCGGCCAGCGCCTTGGCGGCGGACTTGCTGCCGAGCGCGCGGATGGCGGCGGGCGGCGGGCCGATCCAGCACAGGCCGGCGTCCTGCACCGCTTGGGCAAAACCCGCGTCTTCGCTCAGAAATCCGTAACCAGGATGAACGGCGTCGGCACCCGTGGCGCGCGCAGCTTCGATCAAGCGATCCACGCGCAGGTAGCTCTCTGCAGAGGTCGTGCCGCCCAAGGCGAATGCCTGCGTGGCCTCGCGCACCTGCAGCGCGTTGGCGTCCGGATCGGAGTACACCGCCACCGTCTCGATGCCCATGGCATGCGCAGTGTGGATCACGCGGCGAGCGATTTCACCACGGTTGGCAATCAGAATGCGCTTCATGGCGTACGCCGCTTGGCAATGCCCATGGTCTTGGCAAGGATGCCCATCATCACCTCGTCGGCGCCGCCGCCGATCGACCCCAGGCGCCCATCGCGGAAGAAGCGCGAGACGCGGTTCTCCCAGGTAAAGCCCATACCGCCCCAGAACTGCAGGCAGGTGTCGGCCACGGTGCGCGCAAGACGCCCCGACTTGAGTTTGGCCATGCTGGCGAGTTGCAAGACGTCTTCGCCGGCCACGTACAGATCGCAGGCGCGCCAGGTGAGCGCGCGCAGCGCTTCAACTTCAGTTTGCAGCTCCACGAGCTTGAACTGCACCCACTGCTGATCGGCCAGCGTCGAGCCGAACATCTGCCGACCCTGCGCCCATTCAATCGTGTCTCGAATGCAGTGGTCCAGGGTGATCAAGGTGCTCGCCGCAGCCCAGAGGCGCTCTTCCTGAAACTGCTGCATCTGGTAGATGAATCCCTGGCCTTCCTGGCCGATCAGGTTGCGCTGAGGCACGCGCACTTCGTCGAAATAGATGAGGCCGGTGTCGCTGCTGTGCATGCCGATCTTCTTGATCTTTTGCGCGACCTCGATGCCTTGGGTCAGCTTTCCGCCGCGGCCCTCGCGCATCGGCACCATCACCAGGCTCTTGTTCTTGTGCGCCGGACCGTCGCTGGTGTTGACCAACATGCACATCCAGTCGGCCTGCAGGCTGTTGGTGATCCACATCTTCTGGCCGGAGATCACGTAGTCGCCGCCGTCCTTGCGCGCCTGGCTCTTGATGCCCGCCACGTCGCTGCCTGCGGCCGGCTCCGACACGCCAATGCAGCCCACCATATCGCCGGCAATGGCGGGCTTGAGGAACTCTTCGCGCAGCGCATCGCTGCCAAAGCGCGCCAGCGCCGGAGTACACATGTCCGTCTGCACGCCAATGGCCATGGGAACGCCGCCGCAATGGATGTGGCCCAGGCCTTCGGCCATCGCCAGGCCATATGAGTAGTCCAGTCCGGCGCCGCCAAACTGCTCGGGCTTGCACAGGCCAAGCAGACCCAGGTTGCCGAGTTTCTTGAACACCTCATGGGCGGGAAACATCTCGGCTTCTTCCCACGCATCCACATGGGGGTTGATTTCCTGCTCGATGAAGCGCTTGAGGGTGTTCTGGATTTCGCGGTGTTCGTGCGTCAGTTGCATGGGGATCTCCGGTGGAATGTGCCGTCTGGGGTGGGGTTCTGTGAGGCCTGGCTACATGCGCGCCACGCCGAATTGCATCGGGCTCAGGCGGCGCGCCTGGGCGTCGGCGCACATATCGAGACACTGGCGCAGCACATCGCGCGTGTCGCGTGGGTCGATCACGCCGTCGTCGAGCATCAGGCCACTGGTGACGGCCACGTCCGCCTGGGCTTCGAACATGTGGACGATGCGATCAAACTGGGCCTGCGACTTTTCCGGGTCGGGCGCAATGCCTTTGCGCTCCAGTGCAGCGTCGGCCACGATCTGCATGGTGCGGGCCGCCTGCTCGGCTCCCATGACCGAGGTCTTGGCGTTGGGCCAGCTGAACAAGAACTTGGGCTCATAACCACGTCCGCACATGCCGTAGTTGCCGGCGCCGAAGCTTGCGCCGCACTGAATGGTGATCTGCGGCACGGTGGCGTTGGTGACCGCGTGGATCATCTTGCTGCCGTGCTTGATCATGCCGCCCTGCTCGCTGTCCTTGCCCACCATGTAGCCGGTGGTGTTCTGCAGGTAAATGATAGGCTGGTTGCGCTGGCACATCCACTGAATGAAGTGCGTCGCCTTGTTGGCCCCGGCCACGTCGATGGGGCCGTTGTTGCTGATCAGACCCACGGCATGCCCACCAATATTGCCCTGCGCGCAGACCGTGGCAGCGCCGTAAAGCGCCTTGAATTCCAGCAGCTCGGACGCGTCCACCAGCCGCGCCATCACTTCACGCATGTCGACCGGCTGGCGCAAGTCCTCCGACATCAACCCGAGCAAGTCGCTGGCAGGCAGCGTCGGGGGCGGCACCTCACCCGAATTGCGCGACGCAGGCCAACCCAGGCTGGCCACCACATCGCGCGCCATCGAAATGGCCTCCCGGTCATCCTGCGCAAGGTATTCGCCTAGCCCAGAAACGGTGGCGTGCATCATGGCGCCGCCCAATTCCTCCTCGGTGGCGATCTCTCCGGTGGCGGCTTTGAGCAATGGCGGACCTGCGAGGAAAGCGCGCGAACGACCTTCGACCAGAATCACGATGTCCGACAAGCCCGGCATGTAGGCGCCCCCCGCCGTGCCGGAGCCATGCTGCACCGTGATCACCGGAATGCCCGCAGCCGAAAGGCGTGAGAGGTTGCGGAACACTGCACCACCAAGCACGAAGCCTTCGACACGGTAGCGCATCAGGTTCGCGCCAGCGCTCTCGACCAAGTGGATGAAGGGCAGTTTTTGCTCCAGGGCTATTTCCTGCACGCGCAGCAATTTGTCCAGACCCATAGGCTGCAGTGCACCGGCGTCAATACCGGAGTCGGCCGCGACAACCATGCAACGCACGCCCGATACAAAACCGATTCCGGCCACGACGCCTCCACCGGGCACGGAGGTCTCAGGGTCTTTGGTGTCGTGCAGGTAGCCCGCCAGCGCCGAAAGCGGCAACCAGGGTGCGCCAACGTCCAGCAGCAGCGCCACCCGTTGGCGCGGCAACAACTGCCCGCGCTTGTCGAAACGGGCTTGCGATTTGGCGGACGCACGCGCTGCCCGCTCTTCCAGAGCCCGCAGCGCGCCCAGGCGCGCCAGCATGGCGGTCCGGCGCTGCTGGGACTCAGGCGATTGCGGATTCCAACTTGATTCAAAAGGCGTCATTCGAGAGTCCTGGCTGTGCGCTGCACAAGCGCGCGATGAAAACCACCGAATTCACGTACCGCAGGCCTGGCCCATACGGCTTGGCTGGCGCGGCATACCCGATCGGGCCTGCGGGCATGCGCGGTGCAATGTCCGATACCGGATTCCGCGCCCGTCGCCACCTGCAGCTACCCGCCGGCTCGCTCGCGGAGTGAAAAGCGACCCGTACATCAGGAGTCGCCCACGAACAGACGCAAGGCCTGGGAAGTGAGTTCGTCGAGCGACAGCGCACCACGCGCGCTGAACCATTGCACCGACCAGTTGAGCGCCCCGAATATGAAGAGGCGTGCCGCTACCGGATCGGCTCTGAGATCGCCGATTTGGTGCAGGGTTTGAAGTATGGGCACCCATTCGGCTTCATAGCGGTCCTTGACGCGTGCGATGCTCGTGCGCTGCTCGGGCGTGAGCGAGCGCCATTCGTAGAGCATCACGGGGATAAAGTCGGCCTTGGGGCCCAGCAGCACCTCAAAATGATGCCGCACCAAGGTGTGCAGGCGATCGCGCGGCGTCGCTTCAGGCGGCAAGGCAGCGAGCGCCTGCGCCTGGCTCGCGGTAGCCTGGACCATGCCTTCTTCCATCACGACAAACAGCAAGGCGCTCTTGCTCTCGAAATGATAGAAAGGTGAGCCGCTGCGCATGCCCGCTGCGGCCGCGATATCCCGCGTGCTGGCAGCAGCAAAACCCTTGGTGCGAAACAGCCGCGCCGCGCCGTCGATCAGTTGGCGGCGGCGGTTGCCTTCATCCGAGTCCGCCGGATCTTTCGGCGGTCTCCCACGGCGGGCCGGCGTGTGGACCGCCGCAGGCGCGGGCTCGGGGGGTGCCGAGACAGGGCGCAGGGCACGCTCGGCAGGTGCGAATGTGTTGGGCATACGAGCACCATATCAAGCCCGCTCAATTTAAGCAAGCGCTTGCTTGCTTAAACTTATAGACGCACTGATGATCGGGTTTGGCGCTTCGCCCGTGGCATGGTGCTCAGCGGCGGCATGACCGCCGCCTTGTCCTCAGGCTGCGGCCGTGGCGCCTAAGGTTTCCACCATCCGGGGTTTGTGGCCAGTGGCTGCGTCGAGTCCGGCCTTGGCACGCGGACCGGCACCGACCTCGATTTCACCGGACAGTTGACCGCCCTCTTCCACCACCAGCTTGCCGTAGCGAATCGTGCCGCTCACCTTGCCGGTAGAAA
This sequence comes from Simplicispira suum, assembly GCF_003008595.1. Taxonomy (GTDB): domain Bacteria; phylum Pseudomonadota; class Gammaproteobacteria; order Burkholderiales; family Burkholderiaceae_C; genus Simplicispira; species Simplicispira suum. The sequence goes on from NZ_CP027669.1 coordinate 1,013,445, forward strand.
AGATCACCAGCTTCTGACGCACGGTCAAGGTGCCGTTAAAGCTGCCACGAATTTCGGCGATATCGATTTCGGCCGAGCCTCGAAAGGCTCCCTCTTCCGAGATCTGGATGACGCGTGAATCCATGGTGGCTTCGACCGTACCCTCCACGACCAGCGTGTCGCAATCGGTGATCTCCACGCCCTTGAGCTTGATGTTGGGCCCTACGGTGAGCTTGCTACCGGCACTGCCTGGCGCTGTGGCAGATGCATGGGCAGGCGTGGTCACACTCTGGGGCGGCTGCGTCGGCATCGCGGCGGGAGCGCTGGCATGGCGCGGCTGAAAAGATTCGGGTTCACGTTTGCCAAAGAACGGGGTTTGCACGGCCATCGGACCTCCTGATTGAACAAGCGCTGATCGTAGGAAGGCGCAGGGCGCGCGCAGCGCAGCCTTGCGCAAGTTGCGTAAGCAAACGGTTCAATGCTTGCATGCGCTTGCATCCTTTGCGCCGGCTCACACCGCGTTACTGCATGTGCAGGTCGCACGGCTCAAGAAACAATGTAAGCACCCGCTCCCGTGGCCATCAAGGTTCCATCGGGGCCAAAAAACTCCATGCGGGTGCTGGCGACGCGCGAACCCAGGCGCAGCACCTTGGCATGCAATTCGAAATGCTCGCCGATGCCGGGGCGCAGATAGTCCACCCGCAAGTCGATGGTGCCCAGGCGCGTGAAGCGGTGCAGGCGCTGCTCGGGCGGTTCGTCCATGTGCTTGGCGCCCACGGCGGCCATGACGGCCAGGCCACCCATGGCGTCGAGCCCGGCGCTGATCGCGCCGCCATGGACCCGGTTGTAGGCATAGTGGCCCACCAGCTCGGGGCGCATGTCGATGCGCCCAATGGCGCCATCGGCGTGCAACGACAGCACCTTGAGGCCGAGCACCTGATTAAAGACAATTTTTTCTTCGAAAATTTCCTTCAACGCGGCAATGAATTCAGGTTCCAGGGCGCGAGCCGGGGCTGGTTTGGGCAGGGTTTTTGGCGGGTTCATGGGTTGTTCAATGGTGGGCGCTGTCGCGCTTTGAGATGGGGCCTCGGTGCCGAGCAGCCAGGTAGCGGGGGCACACGACGCGGGTTGAAACCACCGAAATTCAGCGCAGTGTCAATCTTCCACGCCCGCCCGGAACCATTTCGCCGATTTGCGCCGCAGCGCCAAAGCCATGGCGCTCAAACACTGCCAGCACATCGGTGACAGCGCTCGGAGCGCACGACACCAGCAGGCCGCCGCTGGTCTGCGGGTCGGTGAGCAGGGCGCGGTCGGCGGCGGAAAAATCCGGCGGCAAGTCGACTTGCGCACCATAGCCGTCCCAGTTGCGCCCCGAGGCGCCTGTCACCGTTCCCTGTGCAGCCAGCTCGCGCACGCCGGGCAGCAGCGGTACCTTGGCCCAGTCGATGGCGACATCCGCCTGGGCGCCGCGCGCCAGCTCCAGCGCGTGGCCGGCCAGGCCGAAACCGGTGACGTCGGTCAGAGCGTGCACGCCGGCCAGCGCCGCCAGGTCGGGGCCAGGAGTATTGAGCTTCGTGGTCACCGCAATCATCTGTTCGTAGCCCGCTTCGGACAGCAGCCCTTTTTTCAGTGCTGCCGACATCACCCCCACGCCCAAGGGCTTGCCGAGAATGAGCTGGTCGCCGACCTGCGCGTCCGAATTGCGCTTGATTTTCTTCGGGTGCACGACACCGAGCGCCACCAGACCATAGATCGCCTCGACCGAATCGATGGTGTGGCCGCCGGCGATCGGGATCCCTGCCTCGCGGCAGACCGATTCGCCGCCTTCGAGAATCTTGCCGATCACCTCGGTGGACAGCACGTTGACCGGCATGCCCACCAGCGCCAGCGCAAAAATCGGCGTGCCACCCATGGCATAGACATCGCTGATCGCGTTCGTGGCGGCGATGCGGCCGAACTGGTAGGGGTCGTCGACGATGGGCATGAAGAAGTCGGTGGTGGCAATCACCGCAATGTCGTCCGACAACTGGTAGACCGCAGCGTCGTCTGCGGTGTCCAGCCCCACCAGCAGCTGGGGCGGCACCGGCATCTTGTTGGTGTTTTTCAGGATCTCGCTGAGCACCCCCGGCGCAATCTTGCAGCCGCAACCGCCGCCATGCGAGAGCGAAGTCAGGCGGGGGCTTGAGGAAGCCTTGGGGATTGATGGTTCAGCAGTCATCGGTTGATTTCTCCAGCAGTTCGTTCAACAAGGCCAGCAAAGTGGCGCGCTCGCGCGCCGGCTCAAACAGCGGCGCCCGCAGCGCGCACTGGGCGGCCAAATGCGCCAGTATGGCCGGCTCGGCCCGGCAGCGCTCGAGCCACGCCGCGAGCGCTGCCGAATCGCCAACGTCGAAATAGCCGCCGTAGTCAGCCCCCAGCATGCCGACGTTGCCGGAAATTCGGCTCGCCAGCACCGGCGTGCCGCTGCGCACCGCTTCCATCACGACGTGCGCCCCACCCTCCATGCGGCTCGGGTGTACCAGCACATGCGCGCGCTGAATGCGCCGCCGCGTCGCCTCGTGGGACAGTGCGCCGAGCCAGCGGTAGGTCGGAACACAATGCGCCAGCACTGCGGCCTCCTGCCCAAGCGCTTCTTCCAGCGGTGCGCCCACATGGTCGAGAAGAATGTCCGGGTGGCCCGCCAGGCGCCGTGCGGCTTCGAAGTAAGTGCGTGGTGATTTCTCCTCACGCAGGTGGCCCACCACCAGCGCGCGCAGAGGGTTCGGCGCTTTGGCCAGGCGCTTGCGTGCGGAGCAGGACTGAAAGCACACCACCGCCTTGGCACGGACTTCGGGCGGCAGGTCCAGCACCGCCTTTTCGTGCAACACGATGAGCCGGTCTGCCAATTGCACGGACATCTGCGCGCTGGCGTCGGTGGCAAGGTCGCGGTACAAATCCGTGCCGGTCAGCACCACGACGAGTGGCCGCGTGGGGGCCGCGCGCGCAAAGCGCTCAATGGACGGCGCCGAGCGGCGCGCGTGCAAGGCCACCAGCAGATCGGCGCGCGGACTGCTGGCGTCCCATGCATTCGTGATCCGGATCCGATAATGGTCCGCAAGCAGCCGCGACCATCGCTTTGCGGTCTGCCAATTGCCATTGTTGGCGTCGGCAAGCGCAGGCGTGACGAGACACAGTTCAGGAAGGGCCATGCAAATGCTTATACAGGCACACGCGCCAACGCGCAGGCCCGCACCCGGAGCTGCGGACAGCCCAGGGCTGCGCATCCGCAGCGCGGATGCTGAGCAAATCGCCCTGGCCCTGCGCGAGGGCCGCGAGCAGTTGCTGGCGATGTTCTCCGGCTTCGAGGCGGCCCTTGGCACCCAGGGGCTTGCCATTGCTTTCGATCCGGTGCTGAACCTGCCGCTGTGGGAGCTGGGCCACATCGGCTGGTTCGAAGAGTGGTGGATTCGCCGCAACCCCGAGCGCACACGCGGTACGCACTGCAGCGCTGCTCTGCACCGCCTTGACTCGCTATTGCCTGGGGCCGATGCGCTTTACGACTCGTCGAACGTCCCGCATGCCACGCGCTGGCGTCTGGCGTTGCCGGATGCGGACGCGACACGCACCTACCTTGCACGGGTGCGCGAGCAAACCCTGGCGCTGCTGCCGACGGGCGCGGCCGATGCCCAGGCGCTTTATTTCTTTCGGCTGGCGCTTCTGCACGAGGACATGCACCGCGAGGCCTGGTTCATGATGGCGCAGCACCTGAACATCGAGCTTGGCCTTGCTCTGCCTGAAGCCTGCGGCGCGCTGCCTCAGGACACAGGCGAATGGGCGGTGCCCGGTGGTGCGCGGCGCGTGGGCGGCGGCGCTGAAGGGTTCTCTTTCGACAACGAACTGCAAGCCCATACGCCTTTCGTTGAACCCTTTCGAATGGACCGCGCTGCCATGACCTGGCGCCGCTACCTGCCCTTTGTGCAAGCCGGCGGCTACGACGACGCAGGGCTGTGGACGCCCGAAGGCTGGCAATGGCGTCAGCAGCACAGCGATGGCATGCCTTTGCATACACGGATCGCAGACGGCGAATGGCAGCAGCGGCGCTTTGGCCACTGGAGAGTGCTGAACCAAGACACTCCGGCCATGCACCTGAGCGCGCACGAAGCCGCCGCCTGGTGCCGCTTTGCCGGACGCCGGCTGCCCACGGAATTCGAGTGGGAGAGCGCAGCACGCCTGGCAGCCGAGCAGACCGAAGCCTTTGATTGGGGCCGGGTGTGGGAATGGACGGCCAGCGCGTTCGCACCCTACGCCGGTTTTGCGCCGCACCCGTACCGTGACTATTCGGCGCCATTTTTCGACGGTCGGCCGGTGCTGCGCGGTGGCTCCCTAGCCACCCATGCGCGCATGCTGCACCCGGCCTATCGCAATTACTTTGCTGCGGATCGACGGGACGTTTTTGCAGGGTTTCGCTCTTGCGCCGTGGGCTGAGCAAAGCCCCGGATCAAACAATGGCTCTGCGCCGAAATGCTGTTGCGCCGAACAAGCCGCGATCCATCTAAAAAGCTATCTTTTATATAGCTATCAACGCTTATGAATAGAGCGCTAGAGGCTATTTTTAATCAAAATTTGCCATGTCGCCCGTCGCCTTGGGCAAAGCGTGCTGCGCCGCGCAAGGCTTCGGCCAGACAGCCTCGCCCGCCTTGCCATTCCTGCAGCAGCGCTTCGGTGGTGGCTAGTCCGTCCTGAGCCAGCGCACTGGCGCGGTCGGCACGCAAGGTACGCTGCGGAAACGCGGCCAGCGTGTGCGCCAGCTCCATGGCGGTCGCCAGCGCCTGGCCCGGCGGCACGACACGGGTGCACAGGCCCATGCCCAGCGCCTCGGCCGCGTCGACCTTGCGCCCCGTAAGAATCAGATCGAGTGCGCGCGCCAAGCCAATCAGGCGCGGCAGGCGCACCGTGCCGCCATCAATGAGCGGCACGCCAAAGCGGCGGCAATAGACGCCCAGGTAGGCGTCGGCTTCCATCACCCGCAGATCGCACCACAGGGCGAGTTCCATGCCACCCGCCACCGCAGCGCCGCTGATGGCGGCAATGACGGGTTTGGACAACTGCAGCCGGCTGGGGCCCATGGGGCCTTCGGGCTGCGCCTGGCTGGCATCGAAATCAAGTGCCTGCGCCAGTGTTTCGGGGTCGGTTCCCTGCGCCGCGAGGGCCGCACCGGCCTGCAGATCCCAGCCGGCGCAGAAATGTCCGCCGGCCCCATGAAACACCGCAACGTCGGCGCCATCGTCCTGCTCGAAAGCGACGAATGCCGCATGCAGCGCCTGGGCGGTGGCGCGGTCCACGGCGTTGCGAACCCTGGGTCGGTTCAGTGTCACCAGCGTGACGCGTTCAAATTTTTCTGCGTAGACGTTCATAGGCTTGTGCACCAGGTTGCGTGGAACCGCCTTCGGGTTTGCCCCCGCTTGTCCGAAAGCTCCAGTACAGGCACATTATTTATACAAAGCACATGCTTTGCAAAAAACAAATGGAGACTTCGTGCAGTTCCTGCAATTGTTGGTCAGCGGCATTTCACAGGGCTGCATTTACGGATTAATCGCACTCGGTTTCGTTCTTATTTACAAGGCGACCGAAGCCGTGAGCTTTGCGCAGGGCGAGCTGATGATGCTGGGCGCCTTCTGCGGCCTGGCACTGATGACCGTGCTGGGCTTTCCTTTCTGGCTGGCGGTTCCAGCAACGATTGTGGCCATCGGGCTGTTTGGTGTCGTACTCGAACGCCTGGTGATTCGCCCCATCCTTGGCCAGCCAGTGTTCTCCATCGTCATGCTGACCATTGGCGTCGGCTATGTGCTGCGCGGCCTGGTCACCATGATTCCGGGCATCGGCACCGAAACCCACGCCCTGCCCGTGCCGTACAAGGACATGCCGCTGCGCATGGGCGAGCTGGTGCTGAGCGCCGAGCAGGTCGTGGTGATTGGCGCGACTGCCGTTCTGTGTTTGCTGCTTTTTGCCCTCTTTCGCTACAGCAAACTGGGCGTGGCCATGCAGGCCTCGTCGCAGAACCAGCTGGCGGCGTACTACATGGGTATTCCCGTGCAGCGCCTCAACGGCCTGGCCTGGGGCCTGGCAGCGGCCGTGGCTGCCGTCGCCGGCTTGCTGCTCGCCCCCATCACCTTCGTACACGCCAACATGGGCTTCATCGGTCTCAAGGCATTTCCTGCGGCCGTCGTGGGCGGCTTTAGCAGCTTGCCCGGCGCCATCGTCGGCGGGCTGGTCATCGGCATGGTCGAGTCGCTCTCGGGCTTTTATTTGCCCGAAGGCGTCAAGGACGTGGCGCCCTACCTCGTGGTACTGATCATGCTGATGGTCCGGCCCAACGGCCTGTTTGGCGAACGCTTGAGCAAAAAAGTATGAACCACCTTCCTGTGTCGCTTCGATTCTCCATGCAGCCGCCAGAGGCGGCAGCCCTTCGGGGATATCCCGGCCTGCGCAGCCAGGTTTGGAGCCGCGCGCCTCAGCCCCCGCGCTTGCTGCGCTGCGCTACGCCGGCGGGGGGACGATGCCAGCGCGGCGGGGCGGCGCGGCCGGCCCCGGCGCTTGCGCGGCATCCACTGACCTCGGCCCCGTCGGTTTGCGGCGCAGAAATGGTGCCCTGCTGATATGCGCTTTCTCTTCAAGACTTCCTACGCGCAGGATCTGCGACTGGCCAAGCACGGCGGGCATCTGTTCTGGTACGGACTGCTGGGCGTCGCGCTGCTGTCGGCCCCCTGGTTCACGCCGGAATACTGGCTCGCGCAGCTCACCTTTGTGCTTATCTATGCCATCGTCGGCCTGGGGCTGATGCTGCTGGCCGGCTACACCGGCTTGTTCTCACTCGGACACGCGGCCTTTCTGGGCGTGGGCGCCTATACGCAGGCGGTGCTCACCGGCATGGGCTGGCCATTTTTTCTCTCGCTGGCTTGCGCGGCCAGCATTTCGGCAGCCGTAGGCGTCGTCGTGGGCCTGCCCGCGATGCGGGTCAAGGGAATCTACCTGGGCATGGCAACGCTGGCTTTCGGCTTCATTGTGGAAGAAGGTTTTGCGCGCTGGGAGAGTGTCACCGGCGGCAACTCGGGAAAAACGGTGTCCATGCCCGAGGTCTTTGGCGTGCCGCTCGACTCGGCCATGGCGTTTTACTTTTTGTGTCTGGCGATCACCGTGGTCTGCACCCTGGTCATTCTCAACCTGCTGCGCTCACCTACCGGCCGGGCCTTTGTCGCCATTCGCGATTCCGAGATTTCGGCGCAGAGCATGGGCATCCACTTGGCGTACTACAAAACGCTGTCGTTCGCGCTCTCGGCAGCGTTCGCCGGAATTGGCGGCGCACTGTACGCACACAAGCTGCAGTTCATCTCGCCGGATCAGTTCAGTATTTTGCAGTCCATCGACCTGTTGCTCATGATCGTCATCGGCGGTCTCGGCTCGGTGCATGGGGCTTTTCTGGGGGCGATTTTTCTGATCTCCATGCCGCAACTCATCTCGCTGGGCAAAGACTGGTTGCCCGACTCCGTCGGCCAGTCGCCCGGCCTGCAGGGCCTGGTGTACGGCGTGGTGCTGATCAGCTTTGTGCTGTTCGAGCCCATGGGGCTGTATGGCCGCTGGCTCAAGGTGCGCACCTGGCTGCAGATGTTCCCGTTCTATCGCCAGGGCATGTTCAAGCGCCAGAAGTCGTTTCAGAAGTCGGACAGATTGAAATGAAACACCCCCTGAGTCGCTTCGCGCCTTCCCCCTCTCTCCTCCCGCTGCGGGGAGCGGGAGGGGGGCGCCCCCAGCGCGCGGAGTGCAGACGACATTGGTATGTCGGGGCGGCGCGGCCGGCGCAGGCCCTCGCGCGGGGGCACTGGCTGGGGTCGCGCCCGTTTCTTGGGCTGTGGTTGGCGCACAGCGCTATGGACAACTGAAATGACCGCTACCGTTTCCACCATGACCGACGAGATCCTGCTCAGCGCCAAAAACCTCAGCGTTCGCTTTGGCGGCGTGCTGGCGGTCAGCGATGTGAGCTTTGACGTGCGCCGGGGCGAGGTGTTCACGCTGATTGGGCCCAATGGCGCCGGCAAAACCACCGTGTTCAACCTGATCAGCCGCATCTACACGCCGACTGCGGGCCACATTGAGTGGGCGGGGCCTGATGGCCCCATCGCGCTGACGCAGCAAGCGCCGCACACCGTTGCCGGACTGGGCATTGCACGCACGTTTCAGAACATCGAGTTGTTTGAGCATGCCAGTGTGTTGCACAACCTGCTGATCGGCCGCCACACCCGCCGCGAGACGGGGCTGTGGGCCGACATGCTGTTCACCGGCCGCGTGCGGCGCGCCGAGATACGGGCACGCGAGAAGGCGGAGGAGATCATTGATTTTCTCGACCTGCAGCACTACCGCGACACCCTGGTGGCAGGTTTGCCCTACGGCGTTCGCAAAGTGGTGGAACTGGCCCGTGCGCTGTGCACCGAGCCGCAACTGCTGCTGCTCGACGAGCCTTCGTCGGGCCTGAACGTGGAGGAAACCGAGGACATGGCTTTCTGGATTCAGGACATCCAGCAAGAGCTGGGCATCACGGTGCTGATGGTGGAGCACGACATGACGCTGGTCTCCAAGGTGTCCGACCGGGTGCTGGCCATGAACCAGGGCGAGCTGGTTGCGCTGGGCACGCCGCGCGAGGTGCAGGCGCATCCAGGCGTGATCGAAGCCTATTTGGGCAGCATCGACGAGGTCGCCAGCCTGCGCCGCCCAGCCGGAACCGCTCCGCTGCGGAGCGCCGCATGATGATCGCCCCCACTCCCCTCTCAAGCAAACTGCCCGGCACGGCGCCTGCGCCATTGCTGCGGCTGCAGAACGTCGAGAGCGCCTACGGCCCGATCAAGGCGATTCGCGGCGTCAGCCTCAAAGTGCAGCCAGGCGAGATTGCGGCCGTTTTGGGCAGCAACGGCGCCGGCAAGACGACGATTCTCAAAACCATCTCCGGCATCCTCGACCCGCGCCGCGGCAACGTGGAGTTCGATGGCGTCGACATCACCGCCAACGACCCGGCCGCCATCGTGCGCCGCGGCATGGTGCACGTGCCCGAAGGACGCGAAGTGTTTGCCCTGCTGCCGGTGCGTGAAAACCTGCTGATGGGTGCCTACACACGAAGTGACAGCGACGCAGTGGCACGCGACCTGGAGCTGGTTTACAACTACTTTCCGATCCTGCGCGAACGCGCCAACCAAGACGCTGGCTTGCTCTCGGGCGGCCAGCAGCAGATGCTGGCCATCTCGCGCGCGCTGATGGGAAACCCCAAACTCATCCTTCTGGACGAACCCAGTCTGGGGCTCTCCCCGCGCCTGACCAAGGAAATCTTCGAGATCGTGGTCCGCATCAACCGGGAACGCGGCACCACCATCCTGCTCGTGGAGCAGAACGCCAACATGGCCCTCAATGCGGCCGACTTTGGCTACGTGCTGGAGAACGGCCGCATTGTCATGGAAGACACCTGCGCCAACCTGCGCGAGAAGGACGACATCAAGGAGTTCTACCTCGGCATGAAGGACGACGGCGTGCGCGGCGAGCGGCGCTGGAAGAAGAAGAAAACATGGAGATAGCACGGATGAAGCTCCCCCTGCCGCGCTGGGAGCGTCCCCCTCTCTATCACCTCGCTGCGCGAGGTGATAGAGAGGGGGACGCTCCCAGCGCGGCGGGGCGGCCCTTGCGCGGGAGCACTGGTGTTGGCCTCGCCTGTTTTATAGGCTGCGCCCAATGTGCAGCGCTTTGGGTCAATTGAAATGTCAAATCTCTGGAACTTAGACCATATCCAACCTGCCGGCACCGACGTGCTGGCCGGCAACACCGTTCCCGCGATGTTTTGGAACGCCGTGGCCGAGCGGGGGTCCAGGGTATGGATGCGCCAGAAGCACATGGGCATCTGGAAGAGCTGGACTTGGGACCAGACCGCCGATGCTGTGCGCGAGATCGCTGGCGGGCTGATGGCTTTGGGGCTGGCACCGGGCGAGTGCGCATCCATCCTCTCCAACACCACCATCGAATGGGTGCTGTGCGATCTGGCGGTACTGACCTGTGGTGGCGTCTCCAACGGCATCTATCCCACCGATGCGGCAAGCCAGGTGCAGTACCTGTGCGAAGACTCGGCCACGCGCGTGCTGTTTGTCGAAAACGACGAGCAGCTCGACAAGGCCCTGGAGGTGCGCGATCAGCTGCCTCTTTTGCGCAAGATCGTGGTCATCGACATGGAAGGCCTGCGCGGCCTGGACGACGCGGACGTCATGGGCCTGGACGCACTGCGCGAACTCGGCCGAGACTACCTGCAGCAGCACCCAGGCGAACTCGAGCGCAGGTCAGCGGCCTGCCAACCGGGCGATCTGGCGATTCTGGTCTACACATCAGGGACCACCGGAAAACCCAAAGGCGCAATGCACACGCATGGCGCCATCACCTACACCTTGCGTGGTTACAACACCTTGATTGCGCGCGATGAGCACGACGAGGCCATGTGTTTTCTGCCGCTGTGCCACATTGCCGAGCGCATGGGCGGTGAGTATTTTTCGCTCTACACGGGCAACAAGCTCAACTTCGTCGAAAACCCCGATACCGTGCCAGAGAACGTGCGCGAGATTGCGCCCACGGTGTTCACGGCCGTGCCCCGTGTGTGGGAAAAGTTTTATTCCGGGGTCATGATTTCTCTCAAGGAATCGACGCGCTTGCAGCAGCTTGCCTATGCCTGGGCCATTGGCGTGGGCACGCGCATTGCCGATCGCGTTTTGGCCGGCGAAGCCGTCAGCACCGGCCTCAAGCTGCGTTTTTATCTGGCGCGCTGGCTGGTACTGGACAACGTGCGCAAGCTCATCGGCATCCACAAGGCGCGTTTCCTTGTCACCGGCGCCGCGCCGATTTCGCCTGAACTGGTGAAGTGGTACCTGGCGCTCGGCGTGCCCATGCTCGAAGTCTGGGGCATGACGGAAACCTGCGGCGCCGCCACCGGCGTGCCAGCGAGCCGCATGAAGCCGGGCTCCATCGGGCCGGCGGCGCAGTTCAACGAGGTGCGCATTGCCGAGGGCACCGGCGAAATCCTGGTGCGCGGCCCGAACGTGTTCAAGGGATACCTGAACCAGCCCGACAAGACCGCTGAAACCATCGACGCCGACGGTTGGCTGCACACCGGCGACGTGGGCACGATGGATGCGGATGGCTATTTTCGTATCACCGACCGCATGAAGGACATCATCATCACGGCGGGCGGCAAAAACGTGACACCGAGCGAGCTGGAAAACGAGCTCAAATTCAGCCCCTACGTGACCGACGCCGTGGTGATTGGCGACAAGCGCCCTTACCTGACCGCGATTGTCATGATTGACCAGGAAAACGTCGAAAAATTCGCACAGGACAACGACGTGCCGTTTTCCAACTACGCCAGTCTCACGCGCACCAGCGAGGTCCAGGCGCTGATCCAGGCCGAACTCGACCGCGTCAATGCCAAGTTCGCGCGCGTTGAGCAAATCAAGAAATTCTTCCTGCTCGAAACCCAGCTGACCGCCGAGGACGAAGAACTCACACCCACCATGAAGCTCAAGCGCAAGCTGGTCGAGAACAAGTACGCGCCGCAGATTGACGCCATGTACCGTTGATCGCAACGTCGTCAGCGAACTTGCCCGTGGCGTGAAAGTTGCCGCAATTTATTACTGTGCACCCAAGGAGACAAAACTATGAAACTTCGCTACTTCGCAGCCCTGGCATTTGCCCTGGGCACCACGGGCGCGGCCCTCGCCCAGGCGCAGCAAGGGGTCACCAAGGACACCATTACGCTGGGCACCATCCAGGATTTTTCGGGCCCGCTCGCCGGTTGGGGCAAGGAGGTGCGCCAAGGCATGATGCTGCGGCTGGACGAGGCGAACGAGCAGGGCGGCGTGAACGGCCGCAAGCTCGAACTGAAGGTGGAAGATTCAGGCTACGACCCCAAGCGCGCTGTGCTCGCTGCGCAGAAGCTGGTGAACCAGGAAAAGATTTTCATGATGCTCGGCCATATCGGCACGGCACAGAACATGGCCGCCATGCCGGTCCAGTTTTCCAAGAACGTCATCAACTTCTTTCCCCTGACAGCAGCGCGTGAAATGTACGAGCCCTTCCACCGGCTGAAGTACGCCTATGCTGCTCCCTATTACGACCAGATCCGCCTGGTGTTGCCAAAGCTCGCAAAGGAAAAGAACGCGAAGAAGGTCTGCATCATTTACCAGGACGACGAATTTGGGCTGGAGGTGATGCGGGGCGGCGAGACTGCACTCAAAGCCATGGGGATGGAGTACACAGAGAAGACATCCTTCAAGCGCGGCGCCACCGACTTCTCTTCGCAAGTCGCCAAGATGAAGGCAGCCCATTGTGATTTGGTGGTCTTGGGAACGATCATCCGCGAGACGATCGGCACGATCGGCGAGTCGCGCAAGACAGGCTTCAATCCGGTCTTCCTGGGCTCGCAAGCCGCCTACACCGACCTGATCCACAAACTTGGAGGCAAGGCCATGGATGGTCTCTACGCAACCATGGCGATGCAAAACCCCTACGTCGACGATGAATCACAACCCATCCGCTTCTGGGCCAACAAGTACAAGACCAAGTACAACGACGACCCAGGGGTATTCTCGACCTATGGCTACTCCATCATGGACGCGTTCATCCATGCGGCAGAAAAGGCCGGGAAGAACCTCAATACCGACAGCTTCATCAAAGCCATGGACACCATGGTGATGCCACCCAACATTTTCGGTAGTGCCGAATACAGTTACGGCCCGCAGAAGCGCTTGGGCAGCGACCTCTCGCGTCTCTCACAAATTCAGAACGGCAAGTGGAAGGTCGTGTCCGACTACATCAAGCCCTGAGCGCCCCAGCCACCAGAGCAAGCCGCCCCGCCCGGGCGGCTTTTTTGTTGGCTGGCGCATTCAGACAGGCCATTGGGTCAACCATCGCCGCGACAGGCCACAACTTCATCACCCACCCAGAACCACGCGGGGCAATGCGCGCGGCAATCGTTGCGCTGATCGGGTCCTTATTAGGGAAACCGCCCGTGCTCTGAGCGTTGCCTCGCTTTATAACGGTTCAAACAAGGAGACAAAGCCATGAAACTTCACCACCTCGCCGCCCTGGCGTTCGCATTGGGCACTTCGGGCGCCGCTATGGCACAAGCCCAGCAAGGCGTCACCAAGGACACCATCACACTGGGTTCCATCCAAGATTTGTCAGGACCGCTGGCCGGTTTTGGCAAACAGGTGCGCCTGGGCATGATGCTGCGCGTGGACGAGGCCAACGAGCAGGGTGGAGTGAACGGCCGCCAGCTCGAACTCAAGGTGGAGGACTCGGGCTACGACCCCAAGCGCGCCGTGCTGGCTGCGCAAAAGCTCGTGAACCAGGACAAGATTTTCATGATGGTCGGCCACATCGGCACAGCGCAGAACATGGCCGCAATGCCGGTCCAGTTTGCGAAGAACGTCATCAACTTCTTCCCGGTGACGGCCGCGCGGGAAATGTACGAGCCGTTCAACCGGCTCAAGTACGCGTTTGCTGCCACCTACTACGACCAGATTCGCATGGCGCTTCCCAAGTTGGTGAAGGAGAAGAACGCGAAAAAAGTTTGCACCATTTACCAGGATGATGAATTCGGCCTGGAAGTGGAGCGCGGCGGTGAAGCCGCCCTGAAAACCATGGGCATGGAATACGCCGAGAAGACTTCGTTCAAGCGCGGTGCGACCGATTTTTCTTCGCAGGTCGCCAAGATGAAATCTGCCGGATGTGATTTTGTGGTGCTGGGCACCATCATCCGCGAGACCATTGGCACCATCGGGGAGTCGCGCAAGACCGGCTTCAATCCCACCTTCCTCGGCTCCAGCGCAGCCTATACCGACCTGATCCACAAGCTTGGCGGCAAGGCCATGGACGGGCTGTACGCCACCATGACGGTGCAAAACCCCTACCTGGACGAGACTTCGCAACCGATTCGCTTCTGGGCCAACAAGTACAAAACCAAGTTCAATGAAGACCCGGCGGTGTTCTCGGTGTATGGCTACCTGATCATTGATTCGTTCATCCGCGCAGCACAAGCCGCCGGCAAGAATCTGACCACCGACAGCTTCATCAAGGCCATGGACACCATGGTCTACCCGCCGGACATCTTCGGCAGCGCCGAGGCCACCTTTGGCCCGCAGAAGCGCCTGGGCAGCAATCTCTCGCGCATCTCGCAAATCCAGGACGGCAAGTGGAAAGTGGTCTCGGACTACGTCCAGCCCTGATCGCCAAGTGTGCGCCTACAGCAAGCCGCCCTCCGGGGCGGTTTTTTTTTGTTCCTTGAATGGGTCGAAGAGCCCCGAAACAGGACCGCGACAGCTGCCGCAACACACCGTTCATGGGACACAAAGGAGCGGCACCATGCTTCTCTATTGATAGCTGCTTTCGCTTGATAGATAAGCGCTGGGGCCCATTTTTCTTTGTAATCTTCCTCTGTACGGATTTTGTTGCCCCCTGCGTTCACGAATCGGGCAAGTATTTACACAAAGCAGTCGCTCTGTAAAAATCTATACTGTCCCCATCAGCGCAACAGGAACCCAACCCATGACCGAAGCCTATGTGTTCGAAGCCCTGCGCACCCCGCGCGGCAAGGGCAAAAAAGACGGCAGCCTGCACGAAGTCAAACCCATCACCTTGCTCACCGGCCTGCTCACCGAGTTGCAGGCGCGCCAGGGCTTTGACACCGCGGCGGTGGACGACATCGTCATGGGCATCGTCTCGCCGATTGGCGAGCAGGGCTCGGTGCTTCCCAAGGTGGCGGCGATCAAGGCCGGCTGGGCGTTCACGACCGCAGGCGTGCAGATCAACCGCTTTTGCGCATCTGGCCTGGAAGCGGTGAATATGGCGGCGCAAAAAGTGCGCTCCGGCTGGGAAGATCTGGTCGTGGCCGGCGGCGTCGAGAGCATGAGCCGCGTGCCGATTGGTGCCGACGGTGGCGCCTGGGCGCAGGACCCGGAAACCAACTCCGCCACGCTGTTTGTGCCGCAAGGCATAGGCGCCGACCTGATCGCCACGCTGGACGGCTTCACGCGCGAAGACGTGGACGCGTTTGCGCTTGAATCGCAGCGCCGCGCCACGGCGGCACGCGCAGCCGGCTACTTCAGCAAATCGGTGGTACCGGTGCGCGACGCCCTGGGCCTGAGCATTCTGGAAGAAGACGAGTTCATCAAGCCGCAGACCACGCTGGAAGGGCTCGCCGGCCTCAAGCCCTCGTTTGCGCAGCTCGGCGCCATGGGCTTTGACGCCGTGGCGCTGCAGCGCTACCCGCAGGTCGAGCGCATCCACCACGTGCACCACGCGGGCAATGCATCGGGCATTGTCGATGGCGCTGCCGCCGTGCTCATCGGCAACGAAGCCGCAGCCAAGTCGCAAAACCTGACGCCACGCGCGCGCATCGTCGCCACGGCGCTGAGCGGCGCCGACCCGACCATCATGCTCACCGGCCCGGTGCCCGCCACCAAAAAGGCGCTGGCGCGCGCCGGCATGGCGATTGACCAGATCGACCTGTTCGAGGTGAACGAAGCCTTTGCCGCCGTGCCCATGCGCTTCATGCGCGAGCTGGGCGTGCCGCACGAAAAAGTGAATGTGAACGGCGGCGCCATCGCCATGGGCCACCCGCTGGGCGCCACCGGCGCGATGCTGCTGGGCACGCTGGTCGATGAGCTGCACCGGCGCCAGTTGCGCTACGGCCTGATCACGCTGTGCGTGGGCGGGGGCATGGGGATCGCGACCATTATTGAGCGCGTGTAACCCCCCTGCGCCGCTGTGCGGCTTCCCCCCAGGGGGACGGCTCCAGCGGACTGGCAAAGCCAGATCCGCGGTGCCGCTGGCTTAGTGCAACGGTTCGCTTCTCGAAAACACAGTCATTCATCAGATAGAGACACCACCATGCAAACCATTCGCTACGAACTTCTGGATGCCGCAGGCGGCAAGGTCGCGCTGGTCACGTTTGACGAGGCCAACTCCCCCATCAACACGATGTGCCGCCAGTGGCAGGACGATCTCGTCGAACTTGTGAAGCAGGTGCAGCTTGACCGCCCTCAGCTATCCGGCATCGTGCTGGCGTCTGCCAAGACCAGCTTCTTCGCCGGCGCCGATCTCAAGGCGACCATGCGCGGCACGGCGGACGACGCGCAGGCCGGTTTTTCCGTCATCGAGCGCATGAAGCAGCAGTTCCGCACGCTGGAAACCCTGGGCATTCCGGTGGTGGCGTGCCTCAATGGCGCGGCGCTGGGCGGGGGCTGGGAAGTGGCGCTGATTGCCCACCACCGCATTGCGCTGGACAACCCGAAAATCCAGTTTGGCCTGCCCGAAGTGACGCTGGGCCTGATCCCTGGCGCCACCGGCATCACCAAAATGACGCGCCTGCTCGGCCTGATGGGAGCGCAGCCTTATCTGCTGGAAGGCAAGCTCTTCAACCCGCAAGATGCCGTCAAACTCGGCCTGGTGCACGCCACCGTGGCGACGCCCGAGGAATTGCTGCCCGCGGCCCTGGCCTGGGTCGCCGCCAACCCCAAGGCCCAGCAGCCCTGGGACGACAAAAACTACAAGATCCCCGGCGGCACGCCCGCGAACCCCAAAATCGCCAACGCCCTGATCGTGGCGCCGGCCATGCTCAAGAAAACCACGCGCGGGCGCTACCCGGCCCCAGAGGCGGCGCTGGCCTGCATGGTCGAAGGCGCGTTGGTGGATTACGACACGGCGCTGCGCATCGAGAGCCGGGCGCTGGCCAAAATCATGAGCGGCCAGGTGGCGCGGAACATGATCAGCGCCTTCTTCTTCGACCTCAACGCCGTCAAGAGTGGGCGCTCACGTCCTGGCAACACGCCGCGCGGCAAGCTGTCCAAGGTGGGCGTGCTCGGCGCCGGCATGATGGGCGCAGGCATCGCCTGGGCGCAGGCCAGCAAAGGCATTGCCACGGTTCTTAAAGATGTGAGCCAGGAGAAGGCCGACACCGGCAAGCAATACAGCGCCAGCCTGGCGGAAAAGCGCGTGGCCAAGGGCCGCATGGACGCCGCCAAGGCGCAGGCGCTGCGGGCACGCATCACGCCCACTGCCGATGCGGCCGACTTGGCCGGCTGCGAACTCATCATCGAAGCCGTGTTCGAGAACCGTGAACTCAAGGCGCAAGTCACGCGCGAGGCCGAGCCACAGCTCGCCCCCGGCGGCTTCTTCGCCAGCAACACCTCCACCCTGCCCATCTCGGGCCTGGCGCAAGCCAGCAGCAAGCCCGCCAAGTTCATCGGCATCCATTTCTTCAGCCCGGTGGACAAGATGAAGCTGGTGGAAATCATCCGCGGCAAAGACACCGACGACGAGACCGTGGCGCGCGCCTTCGACTACGTGCAGCAGCTCGGAAAACTCCCCATCGTGGTCAACGATTCGCGCGGTTTCTACACCAGCCGCACTTTCGGCACCTACGTCATGGAAGGCGCAGCCATGCTGGGCGAGGGCCTTCCCGCCGCCCTGATCGAGAACGCCGCCATGCAGGCCGGCATGCCGGTGGGCCCGCTGGCGGTACTGGACGAAACCGCCCTCAGCTTAAGCGTGCATGTCCTCGATCAGACGCGCGCCGACTTTGCCGCCAAAGGCAAGCCATACACGGCCACACCGGGCGAGCTGCTGGTCGAGCGCATGGTGAAGGAAATGAAGCGCCCCGGCCGAGCCGGTGGTGGCGGCTTCTACGACTACCCGGCCGGGGAAAAGAAGCACCTGTGGCCCGAACTGCGCACGCTGTTCGAGAAACCCGACGCAGCGTGGAGCGTGGAAGAAGTACAAGACCGCCTGCTCTACCGCCAAGCCATCGAAACCGCCCGCTGCCTCGCCGAGGGCGTGCTGACGAGCGTGCACGACGCGAACATCGGTTCCATCTTCGGCATTGGCTTTCCGGCGTGGACGGGGGGCGCCATGCAGTTCATCTATGGGACCGGCGTGGACGCCTTTTTGCACCGCGCGGAGGAACTGGCGGTCAAGTTCGGGGCGGGGTTTGTGGTGGACCCGAAGGTGCGAGAAGTGATTGAGCGGTTTCGGCCGGCGTATTGACCGGACCATGCGATTGGGGTCGGCAAGAAAGGCCACTGCTACATCAACCGCCTTGTAGCTGCGCCGACAGTTCCCTCACCCAGCGAACTTTGTCCGTCTGCAGCATGGGAAGCGGATGAAAGTATTTGTCCGTCGAGCCCTGCTGCAGCATTCCAAAGCACCGACCCGCCGCCTGCATGAGCGGAAGTGCTTCGCGTATGAGAGGGGTCAGCTTTGGATGCACGCCCCAGGCAAGAACCAATGGACCATCCTTTTTTCGCTTCAATGCCTGCGTGAGTTCGGCCCTGCGTTCGCTGGAAAACATGGAGTGAGCCCGGTAACCGTGGCCGCCCTCCAAGGCGCGATAGCGGTCCATAAACACGCTGCTTCGGGACTCACGGATATCGGACAGATTGATGACGCGCACATGGTTCCACCCCATACGATCCATGATCCTCATGATTTGGTATTGCGTTGTGTCGGGCCGTGTCGCCACCAGCCGGCATGTTGAGTGACCAGACCTACCTTCAATCGCATTGCCAATGGCCAAGGGACGGGATGACCCGGGGTTCATCATCACAAAGATGGCATTGGGCAGGCCACGCCCGGCGCCGTCGAATCCTTGAGCTTGCACAAGCGAAAGGATCTCCAAAACACTTCTGCAAGGTAGCAACTCGCCGTGCAGGTGCACATCGTAGAAGTGAGCGAAAGCCAGGAACCGCTCTCTGAGCTGTGGTGCACCAACAAACGGGAAACTCATCCGAGGTGCGGCGCCCGCTGCCGGACGCCAAGCATGTCACGCCTCATGCCAATTCACCCATTGCAACCCACCCACCCGCGAAAACTCGCGCACATTGCGGGTTACCAGAATGGCCTGGTGGCGCAGCGCGGTGGCGGCGATCAGCGTGTCGTGCGGGCCAATGGGCGTGCCGCCAGTCTCAAGCTCCGCGCGAATGCGGGCCGCGTGCGCAGCGCACTCGCTGTCAAAGGGCAAACTCTGCAAAGGCTGCAACAGTTGCGCCAATGCAGCCAGGCGCGGCGCGGCAGCTTCGGGTGGCAAGCGCAGCAGGCCGTAGCGCAGTTCATATTCAACGATAGCCGGAACGCCTACATCTGCGGGACGCAGGGCCTGCATGCGCGGCACCACCAGCGCGTCGCCACGGAAGTAGTAGCTGATGGTGTTGCTGTCCAGAACCCACATTGCTAAAACCCCAGGCGAGGCACGTCAGCAGGCTGAGCTTTTTTCTTGTCCTCGCGTTCGCTCAGCGGAAAGTCGGGAAACCGGCCAGCAAGTTGCAGGCAGTCATGTGGCCATTCATGGGCGGCATGTTTGCGGATGATGTCGGCCACCCAGCGGCTCTTGGATACGCCATGGGCCTGCGCAGCCTGGTCTACCAGCGCTTGGGTGGCGTCGTCCAGATACAGCGTAATTTGGGACATGAAAGCACCTCCTTGGCAATGCACTTATACGTGCAATTATATTGCAACCACTCAAGACGACGCCAAGAGGTCCGTGCTGAAGCCACCGAGAGCGCTCAGCCCACTCCGTGCTTATCGTCAAGCGCTGCTCGCGTCTGGCCGCAAGTGTTTGACGCCGGTTGAAGATTCCAGCGCTCGGCAGACCCACCAAATCTCCAAGATTTATCCTTGCATATTGACTACTACTACCCCGGCATCGTCCTCCTGGGCCCGCGCCAAGTAGGCAAGACCACGTTGGCCAAAGCGATAGCGGCGCGACACCCTGGCGCGCTGTTCCTCGACCTGGAGCGACCCGCCGACCGGGCGCAGCTTACCGAGCCGGAACTCTTCCTGGCCCAGCACCGTGACCGGCTGGTGGTGCTGGACGAAGTGCAGATGCTGCCCGATCTGTTTACCCACCTGCGGCCCGAGATGGATGCCGACCGGCGGCCGGGGCGCTTTCTGCTGCTCGGGTCCGCCAGCGGGGCACTGCTGCGGCAACGCTCGGAGTCGCTGGCGGGGCGCGTGGGCTACTTGGAACTGACGCCGCTGCTGGCCAGCGAAGTAGCCGCTGCCAACGACCTGAGCGAGCTGCAACAGCTGTGGCACCGGGGCGGATGTCCTCTGGCGCATTTGGCGCCCAATGACCTCCTGGCCTACGCGTGGCGGCAGGACTTCATTCAGAGCTTTTTGCAGCGCGACCTACCGCAGATGGGTGTGAGCGTAGCGGCCGATACGCTGCATCGCTTCTGGCGCATGTTGGCGCATTTGCAGGGGCAGCTTTTCAATGCATCGCAGTTGGGGCAGTCGCTCGGCGGTGCGTCGCACACCACCGCCGCGCGCTACCTCGACGTGCTGGTGGACACCATGGTGGTGCGCCGACTGGAGCCGCATTTGCCCAACGTGGGCAAGCGCCTGGTCAAATCGCCCAAGACCTACATCCGCGACAGCGGCCTGCTGCACGCGCTGCTGAACATCGCCAGCCTGTCGGATCTGCAAGGCCACCCCATCGTTGGCGCATCGTGGGAAGGGTTCGTGGTTGAGCAGGTGGCGGCGCACCTACCCGAGGGTGCCCAACTGGGCTTTTACCGCACGGCGGCCGGTGCCGAGATGGACATCGTCGTGCAGGCCGGGCGGCGCAGCCTGGGCGTGGAGGTCAAATTCTCTTCCGCGCCTACCGTGACCAAGGGCTTCTGGCACGCGCGCGCAGACCTGCAGCCCACGCGCACGGTGGTGGTGGCACCGGTGGAACGCCGCTATCCGCTGAAGGAGGGAGTGGAGGTGGTTCCGGTCAGCGCCATCCCGGAGTTGCTGGCTGAGCTGGGCTGAGGGCGCACAGGGCCAATGCAGGCAAACGCTATACTTTGTGTAGCTGCTTACGCTTTCAGGATAAGCGCTAGCAGCCAAAAACACTCAAAGTTCTGCTAATCCATCAATCCATCGGCCACAGCAGCGGATTCAAATTCTCCGGCGTTTGCGCGGCGGGGTCGGGCTCTTTGGTCGCGTCGCTACGGACTGGCTGTGAAACCCCCACTGCCCGCCACCACGGCGCATCCAACGGTCCGTGCGCCGGTTCCACCGGGTCACCCAGGCGCGGCATCAACAAGTGCGCACCCTGCTGCGGTCCCAGCGCCAGCAGGGTTTCGGCAGGCGCGTCCCAGTCGTGCATGGCCAGGTTGAAGGTCCCCCAATGAACCGGAAGAAAGGCGCCGCCGCCCAGCAGGTCGAGCGCCTTGAGGGCGTTTTCCGGCCCCAAATGAATATCGCCCCAAGTGGGGTGAAACGCGCCAACTTCGAGCATCACCAGGTCGAACGGGCCAAAGCGCTCGCGGATGCGGGTGTATTCGGTGGTCAGGCCGGTGTCGCCGCTGAAGAACACGCGGTGGCGCGGCGACTCGATGACGAGCGACGACCACAGCGTGGCGTTGCGGTCCTTCAGGCTGCGGCCCGAGAAATGCTGCGAAGGCGCGGCGTGGATGGTGAGTTCGGTTCCGGGCACGGTGTGCGACTGCCACCAGTCAAGTTCGGTGATGCGTTCGGGCGCAATGCCCCAGGCCTGCAGGTGCGCGCCGACACCGAGCGAGGTGACAAAGGGAATATTCGTCTTGGCCATCTGGCGGATGGTCGGGTAATCGAGGTGGTCGTAATGGTCGTGCGAGATGACAACGACATCGATGGGCGGCAGTTGCGACAGGCGCACCGGCGCTTTCTGAAAGCGCTTGGGGCCGATGAGGCGCGACGGCGAGGCGCGCGGGCCCCAGACCGGGTCGGTGAGCACGCGCAGGCCGTCAATTTCAATCAGAACGCTGGAATGACCAAGCCAGGTCGCGCGCAGGCCAGAATCAGGCTTGCGGGCCCAGCACTCGCGCGGGTCCACGGTGGGGAGCAGTCCCTGCGGCACGCGCCGGCCTTCGGAGAACATGAATTCGCGCAGCGTCGGGCGCGCGGCCGTGGCGTCACGCAGACCTGTCGGTATCGGGTGCTGGTTGCGAAAGCCGCCTTCGGTCCACAGAGGGGAGGCCTGCATGCGCTCCAGACGCAGGCCGGCGGCGCGTTTGCCCAGGGAAATCATGGTGTGGCGCTTGAAGAATTCAAAAAGCCACTGTACGCCCAAGGCGCTGGCTCTGCTGGCAGGCAGCAGCGCCTTTGAAACGGTTTAGCGCTTGCCCATGAAGGCGACAAAGGCCTCGCGCGCCGCAGGCTCGCGCAGCATGCGGCCAAAGCTGGCGCCCTCTTCCGCCATGCGCTCGATGACCTGTCCTTCCTGCCCCAGCTTCATCAAACGTTTGGTTTCCACCAAAGATGCGAGTGGCTTGGCCGCCAGCTTCCTGGCCTGCGCCTGGGCGATGGCGTTGCATTCGGTGGGGGGAACGACGCGGTTCACCAAGCCGACTTCCAGCGCTGCCTCGGCCATGAAGGGCTCGCCCAGAAGCAAGGCTTCGGCCGCGCGCTGATGGCCCATGAGGCGCGGCAGCAGCAGGCTGGACGCCGCCTCCGGGCACAGCCCCAGGTTCACAAACGGCAGCGAGAACATGGCGTTGTCGCCAGCATAGACCAGGTCGCAGTGCAGCAGCATGGTGGTGCCAATGCCCACGGCCGGGCCGCAGACCGCGGCAATCAAGGGCTTGGGAAAGCGCGCGATGCCATGCAGGAAGCGGTAGACGGGCGAATCCAGCGTGGAGGTGGGTTGCTGCAGGAAGTCGCCAATGTCGTTGCCGGCGCTGAAGACCGTTACGTCGCCCTGGAAGACCACAGCGCGCACGCTGTCGTCCTGCGCGGCAGTTTCAAGGGCGTCTGCGAGCGCTGCGTACATGGCGGCAGTAATCGAGTTCTTCTTGCCCACCCGGTTAAAGGTAAGCGTGCAAACACCGGCTTCGGTGTGCTGGAGGATGTCTTGCGTCGTGGTCTGGGTCATGGTGTCTGTTGGCACGGCGGGCGCCGAGTCATTCCTTGTAATAAACGATCTGGTGGCTGGTAGCGAGCACCGTTCCGGCTTCGTTCCACAGCTGCGCCGAGTGGTCGAAAAAGCCATTGCGAAACTCCTGCCCGCGCGCCTGGCCGAGCAGATAGCCATCGCCTGTGGCGGCCAGATCGGCCTGACTGGCATGGAAATACACGGTAATCGACACCGTGCCCGCAGGCACCTGGCGGGCACGGCGCAGCCAGACACGTGGAAAGAAGATGTCGGCCATGGCGGCGAGGCTGCAAAAGTCGAGCGCGCGCGGCGGGGCGTCGCGCATCCACAGCTGCGAGAGGCTGTGGTCGCCGCTGCCATCCCACACCTGCGGGATCACGCCAGTGACAGGGCGCATTTCGTAGCGGCGGAGCCACTCCACCTCGAAGGCCGGGGGAATCGCTTGCAGATCAGCAGGCTTGGGCACCTGCGGCGCCAACGCATCGCCCGCGCTCCAGGTTTCGCGGCGCAGCGCAGTGACGGCGGTGCCGGTGGTGGTGACCACGGGTGCGCCGTCAGGACCGGACTGGAGGATGGACAGCGTCCAGTGCTGTGTCGAGCGGTTGGTACGCACCGGCACGGCCTGAATCTGAAAGCTGCCAGCCACCAGGCCGCCGCCGTAGTTCACGGTGAGCGCCAACGGGTCGCCCAGCCGGTCTGGGTGCTGCAGCACCGCCTGCAAGAGAGTGGCGGCCGTGATGCCGCCAAACGGACCCACCATGTTCCAGTAAGGCTTGGGCGATTCGCCCTGGTATTGGCCCGGTGCGTCGGCGCGCAGTTGCAGGGCCTG
Organism: Simplicispira suum; assembly: GCF_003008595.1. Classification (GTDB taxonomy): domain Bacteria; phylum Pseudomonadota; class Gammaproteobacteria; order Burkholderiales; family Burkholderiaceae_C; genus Simplicispira; species Simplicispira suum. The sequence goes on from NZ_CP027669.1 coordinate 1,037,201, forward strand.
GTCGAATGCGTGAAGGGAATTCGTCGTCATGCCGCAAGTGTGCCCACAAAGACGCGCTTAGTTCGTCGTGCCGGTGACTTTGGCGGAGCCAAAAGCCGCCAGCACGGCTGCAGCACGCGGCCACAGGCTGGCCTGGAACGCCGTGCGAAAGAACCCGAAATGTCCAATGCGCTTTGCGTGCACCTCATGCGGAGCAATGGTTTCCACCCGCGACGGCGCCTGGACATAAAACCCCGTCAGGCGCTCAATGCCTTGCAGCGTCATCAGTTCGTCGTCGGCCAGCGAATAAGCGACCATGGGAAAGCGCACGGCCGCGTAGCTTTGCTGGGCCTTTTCGCCTTCGGCGCCCATGCCGTAGCGCGGGTTCAGGCACCAGCGGCGCCACTGAAAAATCACGCCTTTGGGCAAATCGCCAATCGCACGCAACCGCCGGCCGGGAAAGTAGCCGCACAGCCAGGTAGCCACAGGCACCAGCACCCACCAAAAGAAGTGCACCACGCGGCGCAAGCGCGGCGCGTTGTCGCGCCAGTACCCGCTGCCCGCCGCCACGCCCAGCATGCCGTCGATGGCGCTGGTGTCTCGCATCAGCCCCGGCAACTGCGCGCCCAGACTATGGCCAATGAGGAACAAAGGCTGCGCCGGCTGCGCCGCCTTGGCGCAAGCAATGACGGCTTCGTAGTCCCGAACCCAGTCAAGCAAATCGGCCCGCACCGCCCGCATCGGCCCGCGCAGCGAATCGCCATGCCCCCGGTAATCAAAGGTGGTGACCCGAAACCCCTGCTCGGCCAGCCAGCCGGCAAACGCCGCATAAAAATCCTGCCGCACACCCATCGCCGCGCCAATGACGACGCTGGCGTGCACTGCCCCTTCTGGCTCGTAGATCCGCAGGGCCAGCGTGGTGTCTGCATCCACTCGCAGAGTTTCAGTTTTCACTCCATCTCCCCAAATGCCAGCCGAAGGACCTTTGTCTTCCCACCCCGCCCTCAAGTGCGTAGCGAGCGGGATGAGCTGCTAGGCGGACGGAGCACAGGAACCGGAACGACCTTGCTGGTCGTGAGGATTCCGCGCACCGCCCAACGACGCATGGCAGTTGCGCAGTAGCCAGTCAAACCGCTTCGAAGATGCCGGCGGCGCCTTGGCCTGTTCCTACACACATGGTCACCATCCCGTACTTGAGCTTGTGGCGCTTGAGCGCATGCACCACCGTCGCCGCACGAATCGCGCCGGTCGCGCCCAGCGGGTGCCCCAACGCAATCGCACCGCCCATGGGGTTCACCGTGGCCGGGTTCAGCCCCAGCGTGCGCATCACAGCGAGCGACTGCGCAGCAAAGGCTTCGTTCAACTCGTACCAGCCAATGTCTTCGTGCTTGAGCCCCGCGTAGCGCAGCGCGGCCGGAATCGCCTCAATCGGGCCGATGCCCATGATTTCGGGCGGCACGCCGCGCGCAGCAAAGCTGACAAAGCGGGCCAGCGGCGTCAGGCCAAACTGCTTGACCGCCTTTTCGCTGGCCAGAATCAAGGCGCCTGCGCCGTCGCTGGTCTGCGAGCTGTTGCCGGCCGTGACGCTGCCACGGGCAGCAAACACGGGCCGCAATTTGGCCAGGGCTTCGAGCGTGGTGTCCGGGCGCGGGCCTTCGTCCAGGCTCACGGTGCGCTTCCTGGTGGTCACTTCGCCAGTGGCCAGGTCGGGCGTGCGCTCGGTGATTTCAAAGGGCGTGATTTCGTCGGTGAACTCGCCGGCCTGCTGGGCCTTGACCGCGCGCAGGTGCGATTCCAGCGCAAAGGCGTCCTGGTCTTCGCGCGAGACCTTCCACTGCTGGGCCACTTTCTCGGCCGTCAGGCCCATGCCATAGGCGATGCCGACGTTCTCGTCCCGGGCAAACACTTCGGGGTTGAAGGAGGGCTTGTTGCCGCCCATGGGCACCATGCTCATGGACTCGGCGCCACCGGCAATCAGCACGTCGGCTTCGCCCACACGGATGCGGTCGGCCGCCATCTGGATGGCGCTCACGCCCGAGGCGCAGAAGCGATTGACCGTGATGCCGCCCACGGGGTGGTCAAAGGCCAGGCCCATGGCAATGCGGGCCATGTTCATGCCCTGCTCGCCCTCGGGGAACGAGCAGCCAATGATGGAGTCTTCAATGGCCTTGGGGTCCAACGTGGGCACTTGGAGCATGGCGCTGCGAATGGCGGCCACCAGCAGGTCGTCGGGGCGGGTGTTCTTGAAGTAGCCTCGGCCCGAGCGGCCAATGGGCATGCGCGTGGCGGCAACGATGTAGGCGTCTTGAACTTGTTTCATGGAAAGAACCTCAGGGTGCGGGCTGCGGCTTTGGGGCGGCAGCGCCTGTCAATGTGGAATGGAAATCAGGCTTTGGCTGTGCCAAGGCGCATCCAGTCGGCCTTGTCGCTTTCAATGGCCTGCGGCAACGCGCCCATCACGCTGGCGCGCAGGCGCTGCTTGGTGGCCGTGAACGAGGCCGGGTGCGCCTTCTTCAGGCGGTCCACCTGCGCTTGCACGGCCGCCGCCAGGGATTCAGGCGCAACCGCCTCGTCGAGCAAACCGGCCTGCACAGCATCCGCTCCGGAATACGCCAGGCCGGTGCCCACCAGGTGCAGGTGCGGCGTAGCCACCCGTTCGCGCAGCGCTTCCAGCGCGAAGTACGGCAGCGTCATGCCGATCAGCACCTCGTTGGCCTGGAAGGTGGCGCCTGCATTCAGGCCGATGCGCACGTCCGCGCACTGGAGCAGGAACAGGCCCATCGCCATCGCATGGCCCGAGCAGGCCGCTACCACCGGGTGCGGATACGACAGCAGCCGCTGGGCCAGTTGCGCGCCGCCGGTCAGCATCTGGAAAGTCACCTGCGGGTTGCCGGCCTTGAACACCGACAAGTCAAACCCGCCGGAAAAGACACCAGGCCGGCCGGTCAGCACCACGATGGCCTTGTCCGCCTCGGCGCGGTCGAGGGCGGCATTCAGCGCCATCTGCATGGCGGGGTTCATGGCGTTGGCCTTGCCATCGTCCATGGTCAGCGTGGCCACACCGTCGGCAAAAGCGTAGGAAACCAAATCAGTCATGTGTCTCTCCAGTGGCGCAGCGGCGCTCAGTTTCTGACGGGCTTGCCGGTATTGAGCATGCCCAGAATCCGCTCCTGCGTTTTCGGGTGTTCAATCAGCGAGCAGAAGGCCTTGCGCTCCATGGCCATCAGGTACTCCTCGCTGACCAGCGCGCCGGCATCGACGTCGCCACCACACACCACGCCGGCAATCAGGCTGGCAATGTGGAAATCGTGCGCGCTGATGAAACCGCCGTCGCGCATGTTCACCAGTTGCGCCTTGATGGTGGCAATGCCACTGCGGCCCGCTACGGGGAACAGCCGCTTGTGCGGTGCGCGCCAGCCGCCACGGGCCATGGCCTTGGCCTCGTTCAGTGCCACAAACAGCAGCTCGTCCTTGTGCGGCACGATGACATCGCTGTCCAGCAGGAAGCCCAGCTTGCGCGATTCCAGCGCGCTGGTGCCCACCTTGGCCATGGCCGCAGCGGAGAAGCCTTCGGTCAGGAAGGGCAGCACGTCTTTGGAGGTGGACTGCGCCATGTTTTCGGCGGCACGGCGGGCGATGTAGGCCAGGCCACCAGCGCCGGGCACCAGGCCCACGCCCACTTCCACCAGGCCGATGTAGCTTTCCATGTGAACCACGCGGCGGGCCGAATGCACGGCCAGTTCGCAGCCCCCGCCCAGTGCCAGGCCGCGGATGGCCGAGACCACCGGCACACCGGCGTAGCGCAGGCGCAGCATGGTGTTTTGCAGCTCTTGCTCGGCGCCTTCGACGGCGCTGACGCCGGCAATCATGAAGGCGGGCAGCATGGCTTGCAGGTCGGCGCCGGCGCTAAAGGGCTCGTCGCCCGACCAGACCACCACGGCTTGGAAATCCTTCTCGGCGATGTCCACCGCCATCGCCAGGCCTTCGGCCACGTCGGGGCTGATGGCGTGCATCTTGGTTTTGATGCTGGCAATGACGACTTCGTCGTCCAGCGTCCACAGGCGAATGGAATCGTCTTCGTGCAGGGTTTTGCCTGCAGTCTTGAAGTCGGGGAGCGATTCGCCCAGCAGGGCTTCGGGGAACAGCTGGCGCTCGTACACGGGCAACTGGCGGCGGGGAATGAACTTGCCCGCCGAGGCGCTCCACGAGCCTTCGACCGTGTGCACACCGCAGGCCTCTGCCACCGGGCCCTTGAACACCCACTCGGGCAGCGGCGCCTTGGACAGCGCCTTGCCGGCATCGATGTCTTCCTGCACCATCTTCGCGACTTCCAGCCAGCCGGCTTCCTGCCACAGCTCGAACGGGCCTTGCTTCATGCCAAAGCCCCAGCGCATGGCCTGGTCCACGTCGCGGGCGGATTCAGCAATGGTCGCCAGGTGCACCGCGGCGTAGTGGAAGCCGTTGCGCAAAATGGCCCACAGAAATTGGCCCTGCGGCCCTTCGGCATTGCGCAACAACTTGAGGCGCTCGGCAGCGGGCTTTTTCAGCATGCGGCCGTAGACCTCATCCGCCTTCTGGCCGCCGGGTACGTACTCTTCGCCGTCCAGGTCGAAGCGCAGCACGTCGCGGCCGACCTTCTTGTAGAAGCCAGCCTTGGTCTTCTGGCCCAGATTGCCCAGTTCCAGCAGCTTCTTGAGCACGGCCGGGGTGCCGAAGCTCTCGTAGAAGGGGTCGGTCTCGATGCTCAGGTTGTCCTGCAGCGTCTTGATGACGTGGGTCATGGTGTCGAGACCCACCACGTCGGCGGTGCGGAAGGTGCCACTCGATGCCCGGCCGAGCTTCTTGCCAGTCAGGTCGTCGACCACGTCAAACGTGAGGTCGAAGTTCTCGACTTCCTTCATCGTCGCCAGCATGCCGGCGATGCCGACGCGGTTGGCAACGAAGTTGGGTGTGTCGTGCGCACGCACCACGCCCTTGCCCAGGCCGCTGGTCACAAAGGCTTCGAGCTGGTCGAGCACTTCGGGGGCGGTGGTGGGGGTGTTGATCAGTTCCACCAGCGTCATGTAGCGCGGCGGGTTGAAGAAGTGAATGCCGCAAAAGCGCGGCTTGATGGCCTCGGGCAGCGCCTCGGAGAGCTTGGTGATCGACAGGCCCGAGGTGTTGGACGCCACGATGGCGTTCGGATTCACGAACGGCGCGATCTTTTTGTACAAGTCGAGCTTCCAGTCCATGCGCTCGGCGATGGCCTCGATGATGAGGTCGCAATCGCGCAACTGCTCCAGGTGCTCTTCGTAGTTGGCCTGGCCAATCAAACCGGCGTCGTCGGCCACGCCCAGCGGCGAGGGCTTGAGCTTTTTCAGGCCTTCGACCGCCTTGGTGACGATGCCGTTCTTGGGGCCCTCCTTGGCCGGCAGGTCAAACAGCACCACCGGCACCTTCACGTTGACCAGGTGCGCGGCAATCTGCGCACCCATCACGCCTGCGCCGAGCACGGCGACTTTCTTCACTTGAAAACGAGCCGTAGCGCGAGTTTCTATAAATCTGGACATCGATGTTTCTCCATGGAGCCCGCTCAAAGCGGGCCTCCGTTGTGGGGCACCCCGCGACTGGCGCCGGGCAGACCGGGTGGTTACTGGACGCGTGTCCAGGTTTGCGTACGGCCAAAGGGGCCGAAGGAGCCGCGCACTTCCAGCTTCTTTCCGCCTTCGATGGGCGTCATGCGCAGCGTGTAGTTGCGACCGTTCTCGGGGTCGAGAATCTTGCCGCCTTCCCACACGTCCTTGCCTTCGGCCTTCTTGGCACCGCGAATGATCTCCAGGCCCAGCAGCGGCTTGTCCTTGCGGTCGTCGCTGCATTCCTTGCACAGGTCTTCAGGCTTGGCATCCTTGGCCAGACGCCTCTCCAGCACACCATTGAGGGCGCCCGCGCCGTTGTCCTTGATACGGATTTCCGCTTTCGCCTCGCCGGTTTTGTCGTCGATGTTGCGCCACAGGCCCTCGGGGGTCATCTGGGCCAAAGCCGGGGCGGCAAATACTACAAAACTAATAGCTGCTAACGCTTTGTTCATGAGCGCTCCTGGGTCAAAAGACTATGAAAATCCGCACTATGGGCTCAGGCCAGCGCCAGATCGGTCTCCATCAGCGGCTTGGAGCCAGCGCGTGCAGTACGCATCAGGCTGGCCGTCTCAGGGAACAGTTTGGCGAAGTAGAAGCGCGCGGTCTGCAGCTTGGCACCATAGAACGGATCGGTGTTGCCTGCAGCAATTTCGCGCAGCGCCACCTGGGCCATGCGGGCAAAGAAGTAGCCAAACACCAGGTGGCCGGCCACACGCAGGTAATCCACTGCGGCGGCGCCCACTTCATCGGGGTTCTGCATGCCACGGAAACCCAGTTCGGTGGTGAACTTGGTCATCTGATCGGCCAGCATGGCGACGGGGTTGATGAACTCGGCCATCTTCTCGTTCACGCCCTCTTCCTGCACCAGCGCGCCGACGAGCTTGCCGAATTTTTTGAGTGTGGCGCCGTTGTTGCCCAGGATCTTGCGGCCCAGCAGGTCGAGCGACTGGATGGTGTTGGTGCCTTCGTAGATCATGTTGATGCGCGCATCGCGCACGAACTGCTCCATGCCCGATTCCTTGATGTAGCCGTGGCCACCAAAGACCTGCTGGCACATCACGGTGGCGTCAAAACCGTTGTCGGTGAGAAAGGCCTTCACGATGGGGGTCAGCAGGGCGAGCATTTCGCCCGAGTCCTTGCGCACCTTCTCGTCGGGGTGGTGCAGCTCTTTGTCGAGCAGCATGGCGCAGTAGATGGCGAGCGCGCGTCCGCCCTCGGCATAGGCCTTGGCGGTGAGCAGCATCTTGCGCACGTCGGGGTGCACGATGATCGGATCGGCCGGCTTGTCCTTGGCCTTGACGCCCGAGAGGCTGCGCATCTGGATGCGGTCCTTGGCGTAGGCCAGTGCATTTTGGTACGCCACTTCAGTCAGACCGAGGGACTGGTTGCCCACGCCCAGGCGGGCGGCGTTCATCATCACGAACATGGCAGCCAGGCCCTTGTTGGGCTGACCGACCAGGCTGCCAATGGCCCCGTCGATGTTGATCTGCGCCGTGGCATTGCCGTGGATGCCCATCTTGTGCTCCAGCGCGCCGCAGAAAATCGGGTTGCGCTCGCCCAGGCTGCCGTCGGCGTTCACCTTGAACTTGGGCACGGCAAACAAGCTGATGCCCTTGCTGCCCACGGGTGCATCGGGCAGGCGCGCGAGCACCAGATGCACGATGTTTTCCGTCATGCCGTGTTCGCCGGCGCTGATGAAAATCTTGTTGCCGGTGATTTTGTAGCTCCCGTCGGCTTGCGGCTCGGCCTTGGTGCGCAGCATCCCCAGATCGGTGCCGCAATGCGGCTCGGTCAGGCACATGGTGCCGGTCCACTCGCCGCTGGTGAGCTTGGGCAGGTAGATCTTCTTCTGCTCATCGGTGCCATGCGCGTGCAGGCACTCGTAGGCGCCATGCGAGAGGCCGGGGTACATGGTCCAGGCCTGGTTGGCCGAGTTCATCATCTCGTACATGCACTGGTTGAGCACGAACGGCAAGCCCTGGCCGCCGTACGCGGTGTCGCAGGAGAGTGCCGGCCAGCCACCTTCGACGTACTTGGCATAGGCCTCGTTGAAACCTGCGGGGGTCTTGACCTCGTGCGTGGCCTTGTCGAGTGTGCAGCCTTCGGTATCGCCGCTGATGTTGAGCGGGAAGATCACGTCGGTGGCGAACTTGCCGCCTTCTTCGATCACCGCGTTGATGGTGTCGGCATCGACTTCCGCATGCGGTGGCAGGTTCTTGAATTCGTCGACGACGTTGAACACCTCATGCATGACGAATTGCATGTCGCGCAGGGGCGGCGTGTAGATAGGCATGTTGACTCCTTGGGGTTTACTTGTGGGTTGCAGGGTTGCCGCCAACCGGCGCAGGGGCCGAAAAGCGGGAAAGAATGTTGTCGAAACCGGTGAGCGCCCGGCCAATCGAACCGGGGTTCTTGAGAAAACGTGCTTCGTAGTGCAGCGCCAGGATCAGGCCGTGAATCTCGAACAGCATCTGGTCTTCGTCCACATCAGCGCGCAGTTCGCCGCGCTCCTTGGCCTGAACAATGGCGCGGCGCATGGCGCTGTGCCAGGTCATCACCGATTCAGCCAGAGCGTCGCGCACGGGGCCGGGGCGCTCGTCGAACTCTACAGCTCCGCTGATATAGATGCAGCCCGAATCGATCTCCACCGAGGTGCGCTGCATCCAGTTGCCAAACAGGGTGCGCAAGCGTGCGACGCCGCGCGGCGCCGACATCGCGGGGTAGAACACCTCTTGCTCGAAGCAATGGTGGTATTCGCGCACCACGGAAATCTGCAGTTCTTCGCGCGAGCCGAAGTGGGCGAAGACGCCCGACTTGCTCATGCCCATGACATCGGCCAGCGCGCCAATGGACAGGCCCTCCAAACCAATATGGGTCGCCAAGTTCAGAGCCGCCTCAACGATGGCCGCCTTGGTCTGCTGGCCTTTTTGCAAGGCGCGCGCCGACGTGGCGCGCGGGCGCGGCGTGCGGCTGGCTGAGGTTTTGGTGCGTACAGTGGACATGGTGCAAAAAAAGAACGATCGTTCTATTCTGCAGCAAATTCAGCCGGAGGTCACGTCCTTACCGAAAAATAGAGAACCTGCACCAAAAAGGCGTTCAGAGCATATGTGCAAGGCAGGCATCGAGCTGCTCCGTCGGCAGCCTTCTGAACTGGGATCGCACAAAACGCTGCACGCGGCCCTGGCAAAAAGCAATCAAGCAGCTGGCTGCCACTTGGGCATCGGCGGTGGGCGCGGGCGAGCCTGCTTGCTGCGCGGCGGCACGCAGGCACTGGCGCAGTTGCGACTCCAGGCGTTCAAAGCACTGGTTCACGCGCTGCTGCAAGCGCTCGTGTTCGAGCAGCAGGGCGTCACCTGCCAAAACCCTGGCCAGACCGGGATTGCGTTCGCAAAACTGCAGCAGCAAGGCCACGATACGCGAAGCCTGCGACGCCGGCGAGTCATTCTCTGCCGCCAGAATCTGCGCGCTGAGAGGAAACACGGTTTCCTCAATGAAGTCGAGCAGCGCATCAAACATCTGCGCTTTGCTGGCGAAATGGCGGTACAGGGCCGCTTCGCTCACCTGCAGGCGCGCGGCCAGGGCGGCGGTGGTGATGCGTTCTGCGCCGGGCGCCTCCAGCATGGCCGCCAGAGCCTGCAGTATCTGCGCGCGGCGCTCGCCGGGTTGGGGACGGCGCTTGGGGGCCTCAAGGCGGGGCTCTGGCAGGCGGTCCGATGCGTCGATCATGAATTCATTCTCCCATGGCGGTTTTTGGCGACTCTGCGGACGCCGCCGGCTCCGGCACGAACAACAGCCGCACCAGCAAGCCGCGCTCTTGGGCCCCACGCATCAGTTGCAAGGTGGAGCCATGCGCACGTGCGATTTCATCCGCAATGGAGAGACCCAGCCCCGTGCCTTCGCCTGCGGCGCCGGGTGCCCGGTAGAACCGCTGCAGTACGTTGGCGTGCTCGCCAGGAGAGACGCCCGGCCCATCGTCCTCGACTTCCAGATAGGCGCGCAGGGCGCCGCGCACCATGCAGCGGCCACAACGGATGGTGACCCTGCCGCCCGGCGAAGCGTATTTGATGGCGTTGTCGACAAGATTGGAGAGCAATTCGCGCAGCAGCCAGTCGTGGCCTGTGGCATGCACGGGCTGGGCCTCCAGACCCAGGTCCATGCCCCTGGCGGCGGCCGCGTCCAGATGCAGGCCCAGCGCGAGTTCGCACAACTCCTTGAGATCGACGCGCTGCATGGATGCGGTATCGACGTTGCGTGCGTCAGCGCGCGAAAGCGCGAGCAACTGGTGTGCAAGCTGGGAGGTACGGCGTGTGGCAGCGCGCAGTTTTTCGATCTCATCTACTCCTAAAGTAATAGCTGATGACGGAGACTGAGAAAGCGCTGGATGCCATTTTTGATCAAAATTTCTATCCTTTCCACCAGAGCGTGCCAGCAAGGCCCAGGCTTCCACCTGCGCTTGCAGACCGGCAAGCGGTGTGCGCAACTGGTGCGCTGCGTCGGCAACGAAACGGCGCTGGCTGTCCATCTGCGCCCGCACCAGCTCGAACAAATGGTTGAGCGCGTGCACCAGAGGCCGCACCTCCTGGGGGGAGGTCGAGGCATCGATGGGATTGAGGTCGCGCGCAGAGCGCCGCTCCACCTTGTTGGCCAGGTCCACCAGAGGCTTGAAAGCGCGGCCCACGGCCCAGTGAATCGCCAGTCCGGCAGCGGCCACCAGCAGCAAATTGGGCAACAGCACGCGCAGTACCAGCTGCTGCAACCATTGCTGGCGCGAGTCGGACCCGTCCGCCAACGCCACCACCAGCTCCCCTGCGTCGGTGCTGCCTCGTTGCACCGCCACCCGGTAAGTGACACCGCCGAATTCGATGCTGTGAAATTCGGCGGCAGGCGTGCTTGGCAAGGGCCCCTGCACCCAGTCTTCGCCAAGCAGCAACTCGCCACCAACAGTCCGCACGGAGAATGCCGTGTAGGGGCCGCTGCGGCGCAAAAATTCTTCCACTGAGGGCGCCAGGAGCAACAAAGGTCCAATGCCTGCGCTTGTGCCCGCCACCACGGAATCGGCCAGGGCGGGCAGCAGGCGCAGCAGGCGCTGGTCGTGCTGCGCGGCTGCGTCGTCGGCAGAACGAAAATCCAGCGTGGCGGAGACCAGCACCAGGACTGCCAGCGGCAGCACCAGCAGCAGCAGCAGTCGGCTGCGCAAATCGGACGTCATGGCCCGCAGGCCGGGGCGCGCCATGGCCGGCCTACGGCGTTTGCTCTAGCCGGTAGCCAAAACCACGGATCGAGCGCAGTGCGATGCCATGGGGTTCGAGCTTGCTGCGCAGGCGCGAGACGTAGACCTCAATGGCGTTGGGCGTGATCTCCTTGTCCCAGCCGGTCAGCGCCTGCAGCAATTTGTCTTTGCTGGCGGGCTTGGGGGCATGGATCATCAGGTACTCCAGCACCGTCCACTCGCGGGGGCCAATCTCGATCACGGTGGCTCCAAGGCCTTCGGCACCGGCGATGCTGACACGCCGGTTGGCGGTATCGAGTTCGAGGGGGCCAAAGGACAGGACGGCCGTGTTGGCCGCCTGCGAGCGGCGCAGCAAGGCCCGCAAACGCGCCAGCAGTTCTGGCAATTCGAAGGGCTTGACCATGTAGTCGTCGGCGCCCAGGTCCAGACCCTGCACCCGGTCCTGCAGCGCATCGCGCGCCGTGAGGATCAGCACCGGCATGGCCGGGTTGGCCATTTCTGGTCGGCGCAGCAAGCGGGTAAGTTCGAGTCCATCGATGCCAGGCAGACCGATGTCGATGATCCCGACATCAAACGACTCCTTGGCCAGCACCTCCTGCGCACGCTCGCCGCTGCCCACCCAATCGACGGCATAGCCGGCATCGGCCAGCCCCAGCTTGATTCCACTGGCGACCATGATGTCATCTTCAACGAGCAGCAAGCGCATGTATTACCTTCCACACCCGGTACGGGACGTGATCACGCTGCGCACGAGCGACAGCCCAGGAAACTGGCAGAGCCAAAGCCAGGGCGGCCGCGCAAGGGCCTGGGCCGGCCGCGCCGCCCCGCCGCGCTGGCAGCGTCCCCCTTCCCGCATCGCGCAGCGAGGCGAGAGAAGGGGCTGAGGGCCGCAGCTCCAAGCCTGCCTGCGCAGGCTTGGACGTGCCCAAAGAGCAGTTGTCTCTGGCGACGGCACGGAGGAGCGAAGCGACATAGGGGGATGACTCTTCTCAGCCATTGCTGATCATGGTGCCGAAGGCCTGGTCCGACAAAATCTCCAGCAGCATGGCATGTGGCACACGGCCGTCAACGATGTGTACCGCGTGCACGCCGGCTTTGGCAGCATCCAGCGCGCCGGCAATCTTGGGCAGCATGCCACCCGAAATGGTGCCGTCGGCAATCAGCACATCGATCTCGCGCGAAGTCAGCTCGGTCAGCAGCTCGCCCGCCTTGTTGAGCACGCCGGGGATGTTGGTCAGCAGCATCAGCTTTTCCGCCTGCAGAACGGTGGCAAGCTTGCTGGCCACCAGGTCGGCGTTGATGTTGTAGCTCTCGTTGTTTTCGCCAAAACCAATCGGGCTGATGACGGGAATGAAGGCATCGTCCTGCAAGGCCTTGACCACACTCGGGTCAATGCTGACGATCTCACCCACCTGCCCCACGTCGTGCTCCAGCGCCGGATCGGCGTGGTCCTTCATGCGCAATTTTCGGGCGCGCATCAGTGCGCCGTCGCGCCCGGTCAGGCCGACCGCCTTGCCGCCGGCCTGGTTGATAAGCCCCACGATGTCTTGCTGCACCTCGCCCGCCAGCACCCATTCGACGACTTCCATGGTCTCGGCGTCGGTCACGCGCATGCCCTGGATGAAGTGGCCTTTTTTGCCCAGGCGCCCGAGCGCTGCCTCGATTTGTGGGCCACCGCCGTGTACCACAACAGGATTCATGCCAACGAGTTTGAGCAGCACCACATCTTCCGCAAAATCAGCCTGCAGCTCGGGATCCGTCATGGCATTGCCGCCGTACTTGATGACGATGGTCTTGCCGTGGAATTTGCGGATATAGGGCAGCGCCTGGGCCAGAATTTCGGCTTTGTCGCGCGGCGCAATCGTTTGCAGGGTGTCGGTCATGAGAAGCGGCCCCGGGCCAGATATGGGAAGCCCAAATTGTGCCGTATTGACCCGCCGGCGCGGCACTATAAAAACAAGAGCTGAAAATGTCCGCCGAATAAGCGCCAGAGGCCAAAAATCGTCGAATTCTGCGAACGTCAGCGCCGCAGCCAGCCGGGCACCTTGAAGCGCACGATCGCCAGGTAAGCTGCCACGTAGCTGATGACAAACACGGCACAGAACACCATCAGCACCGGCGTGTTGTTCCAGAACATGACCGCCGGCGCGACTGTCAGCAAGGTAAAGCCCCACAAATAAGGCGAGGTCCGGTTGTTGCGCATCAGCAGCCGCCGCGACTCGTCGTCGTGGAAGACGCTGCGCACGATACGCCGGTAAATCAGCTGGTGAAAATGCAGCGCATCGGCCACTCCCGGTGAGACGCCGCGCGCGGCCTTGCGGTAAATGGAAAACACTGTTTCCCACACGGGGTAAATGAGCAGCAGCATGGGAAACCAGGGCGAGACGTCGCTGTTGCGTTGCACCAGCGACAGGCTGGCCAACGCGATGACCACTCCCCAGACATAGGCCCCGCCATCGCCCGCAAAGAGAAGGCCGCGCGGGTAGTTCCAGACGAGAAAGCCGGCCGTGGCCGCTGCCGTGGACACCAGCAGCGCCGCCAAGGCGCGATCCCCCACCTGCAAAGCCACGTGTGCCAGTGCCAGGCACACAATCAACGCCACCATGCCGGCAAGGCCGTTGTATCCGTCAATCAGATTGAACGCGTGCGGCAGACCGGCGATGGCGAGCACTGCAATGCCCCAGCCCAGCCAGGGGGCCAACTCAAGCACCATGTCCAGCCAAGGCAGACCCAAGCGCGGCAGTGTGATGCCGGCCACGCCCACGGCCAGCAGCCCCGAGAACCCGGTGAGCGCCAGCCGGTAAAGCACCGAGAGGCGCTGCACCAGGTCTTCCGCGATGCCTCCCAGGGCGGCCGGCAACAGCGCGAGCAGCCACCAGCCCACCCAGTGTCCCAGACGCAGCGAGCCGGGATCTCCCCAGCCGGCCTGTGCAGCCCCCAGAATCCAGCTGGCGGCAATGCCCAGCAGCACCGCTGCGCCACCCAGGCGCGGTACGTGCCCAAAATGAAAACGCTGCGGCATGGCAGCGCCATAGCGCGCGGCATGCCCACGCACCCATCGCACGATAAAACCAGCCGCCAGCAAGGCCACCGCAAAAGCCACAACGCAGAGCACGATCATGAGCAGTGGATGGTAAGGCAGCGCGCGCGCAGGATTCCCGGTACGACGCGCTCAACGCACCAGAGTGCTGTAGAACCGCATGACGCGTTCGACGTACTGCTGGGTTTCCGGATAGGGCGGAATGCGCCTGCCGTACTTGATCACAGCGCCCTCGCCCGCGTTGTAGGCCGCCAGGGCGAGTTCCTTGTCGCCGCCGAACATGCGCAGCAAATCTGCCAGGTAGCGGCTGCCAACTTCCGCATTGAGCTTGGGCTCCATGAGTGAGCTGCTCCCGCTCGCTTGAGCCGTAGCACGCGCGGGGACGCCGTAGCGCTCTGCCGTGGCGGGCATGACCTGCATCAACCCAAGCGCGCCCTTGCGCGAAACAGCCTGCACATTGAACGCGGACTCGGCCGCCGCTACGGCAATAACCAGCGCCGGGTCCACGGCCTGAGCCAAGGCGGCCGCCTCCAGATGCGGTTTGGCCGCCGCATAGCCAGGCAGTTTGTGCAACGCCGTGTCCTGCTTGTTGGTGGCACCAACTTTCGGGTTCGGGGGCAAGCCCAACCAAATTAACTCCCGTCCGGCGGGCGCCTGGAGCGCTGCGGTATTGCCGATATGCACCACCCCATCGCCATCGACGAATTGCCACACCGCATCGGCATGCACCGCAGGAGACACAGCGGCCAGCAGCAGCCACAGCGCCGCGCGGCAGAACCCAGCCGGGAGCGGCAACCGCCCCGCTCGGGGATGGAGGAGACTGAGCGCTCCCATCTGGCCTACCGCCGTCCCAGCCAGCGGCGCCATCCCGAGGCCTGCGATGCCGACGATGCGGGGGAACCGCCAGACGCATCGAGCCGCCGAGCACGCACCAGCGTCGCGGGCATGCCCGCCGCCACCATGCCCGCCGGCACATCCTGGCGCACGAGCGCCCCAGCGGCCACTACGGCGCCGCGCCCGATGCGCACGCCCTCAAGCACCATGGCGCCGGCGCCTATCCATGCGCCGTCCTCCACGACGATGCGCGCGCGGGTGATGCGGTTGCGGGCGATGACCACGTCGCCCTCGTCGATCGCATGCCCGGCCGAGAGCAGCTTGGCATGGGGGCCGATCAGCACGTCTTCGCCAATTTCCAGCCCACCCTCGCCAGACAGGTATGCGCCGACATTGACAATGGTGCGCGCACCAATGCGAATGCCCACGCAGGGGTCCGCCGTCACATCGCCCACAACCAACCGAGTCTGGGCATAGAGACTGACCGCATCGGCAAGCTGGACCACATCGCTGCGTTCGCCAAAACGCATCACTGTGACGGTCGGGTCGATGCGGCAGTCGGCACCAAGTCGGTCTACGCCAGGAAAGGCGCTAGTGGTGTCAGGAACGCCTAGCAACATCCTGCATGCTCCCCAGGTTTTGCTTCATCGATGGCCCATGAGCCGGCGGAGATGGCCCAGCCAAGTCCGGTCGAAAAGAAGTTTTCCAAGTCTTTGCACTTCGGTCTCGAACAGCATCGTTTGCTTGTGCAAGCGAGCCACCTCACCCTGCAACTCCTCGATGATTTCCTTGGCCTCGGAAAATGCCTTTTGGTGCTCGAGCAAGGAGGCCAGTTCCCGCTTCTGCTGCAAAGATAGCGCCTGCAATTCTTCGCGCAACTGGTCTACTTGCGCGCGCGCGGCGGCCCCTTCCCATGCCACCGAATTGCTGGACGCCGTGGCCACTACCATCCACTGATACACATCGAAGTCGTGCCAGCCATCACGCAGGCTCGAGCGCTGCGCGTCGCTCAGGTCCTTCCAGCACCCGGCGAACTCGCTTTGCTCAAGCGGCACCCGGTTGGCTTCCCAGATCCGGGGCGCCCAGCCGCAATCGAGCAGGTTTCTCTCCAGACTGCGCCGCGTGAAGAAATGCACATGGGTGCGGTCGAGCTGCCCCTTGTCGGAATAGTCGAACAGCCCCTGGCGCAAACCGGCCACCACGCCGGCGTACGCAATGTTGGGCACGGAAATGATCAGGCTTCCCGTGGGGGCCAGCACAGTGTTCAAGGCGCGCAGGACCTCGTCCGGCCGCCGCAGATGCTCCAGCACGTCGCACGCCAGGATCACGTCGAACTGCTGATCCGCCAGAGCAGCCGTCCAATCGCTACCATCGAGATCACTAGCAATGCACTGCGCTCCTAAAGCCTGCAGAGCAGACAGCGCCTCCGGATCATTTTCGACCACCGTCACAGCGTAGCCGCGCGCAAGCAGCACGCGGGTCATGGCCCCAGGGCCGGGGCCCAGCTCAAGCACCGACCCTTGCGGCGGAATACGACGCAGCACGCGGGCAGCCCAGGCGTCGCCCTCTGGGTCGAACGCATAGTCGTATCGATCAATGTGCGTCACGGTTCACCTCCTCTGGGGCAGGATGCCACATCTGATCCCACAATCCCCAATGCCACCAGGCCCAGGGGCGGGCCTGCACGTCGCGATGCAGTTTTTGAATGACCTGATCAATCGCCTGTTCGGGATCGACCGGTAAAGTCTCTATCACCACTTCCAACTGGTCAGGCCGATGCGTGTAGGTCGCGGCGTGTAGCAAAGGAACGCCCGTGGAGCGCGCCAAGCGCTCAATTCCCGTTGGTAATTGCAAATATCCGCCCAAGAATCTGTGCTTCCTCAAACGCGCGAACTCGGAGTGCCAAGCATCCGCCAGGATGACCCAAACTTGACCCGCTCGCAAACTCTCGTGCACCGTTCGCATTCCATCGCCCGTGGTATGCCAACGACCGCCCGTTATTTCTGTGTAGTTTCTTATTTTGCGCAGCAAGAATCGCCGATGCGCAGTATCGAGCTCAGGGTTGGTAAGTACAGGCATCGTTAAGACATTGGAGCAGATGCCTTGCTGCGCCAAAGCAATGGGAGCGGTAAGCAAACGATCGAAATGATTGAGCACGAGGATGAAGCCTTGCCCCGCTTGCGCCAAACTCCTTGCGTGTTCAGCGCCCCTGATCGCAATGGCTGGCCCACCGGAGCGGCCAAGCCGATGGAAAGCCATGGCATCTACCCGCTCCAGAGCCAGCATGCGTACGTGCTGCTGTGCCCAACGCGTTTTCTCGGCAGGCGTCGACTGCGGAAATATGTCTGTAAAACGGTTCTGCAGCCAGATCAGCAGAGCTTTGTCCCGACCTTGTGCCCGACCTGCCAGCCTCCATGGAAGCGCGGTGGGCAACCTGGCCATGCAGGGAATGGCCAGGTCAAGCGAGTAGTCGATGCTCATTCAACCAACAGCCATTCATGCTCAAGCCAGGTGACACCAAACTCTCGGTGCTTCATATTGAGCACAGTGAATGGCTGAATCAGCTCGGCCATATCCAGCACCTGGATTCCGGAATCGTCGAGCACGTAGACACTCCACAAATACTCCCCGGATAAAAGCGCCAGTCGTGGAAAACGCACACGAATGCGGTGTGTCCCAGCCCCGACAATAGCGTGTCCGCCCGGCCTGAACTGCGTGCTTGTACCGAAAACGTTGTCCTTGTCAGGTCGAACAATCGAAAAAAGCACGTGAAACGCAGACTCCCCGTAAGCCTCCAGTTCGAGCGCGACTGTCACATCCTGAAAAGTATCCACCTGCGCTGGATTGATGCCATCTCCGGTTTCCAATGTGAGGCCGAGAATCTTGACGAGATTCACTGTCGCCGCCCGTTGCGAAAGCGCTCCGTCGGACGCGGAGCTGTCCTTCTCATTGCCTGGTTCTGCGCGCAACGACACGTAACGTCGCCGCTCATGCGCCTCGTAGGCCGTGACTACGTCCTCGGTGTTGCCAATCGCCTCAATGCGCCCCCCATGAATCCATGCCGCGCGTTGGCACAGACTGCGTACCTGGTACAGATTGTGCGAACAAAAAAGTACTGTCGCTCCGCGTTCGCGCAGCGCGAGAATGCGGTTCAGGCTTTTTTTCTGAAAATGCAGATCGCCTACTGACAGCGCCTCGTCGACGATCAGTACGTCCGGGTCAATCGCCGTGGCCGCCGCAAACGCCAGACGCATAAACATGCCCGACGAATAGGTCTTCACCGGACGCTCCAGCGTTTCCACGGTCAACTCCGAAAACACTGTGGCGCGCTGATGAAAGGCGTCCATCGCCGCGCCTTCCAGGCCATGCAGCGCCGCCATGAAACGAATGTTGTCATAACCTGACTCTTCAGGATGAAAGCCCGCGCCCAGCTCCAGCAAGGCTGCCACCCGACCTTCGCGCTCTACCTGACCGAGCGTCGGACGAATCGTGCCTGCAGCGATCTTCAACAAGGTGCTTTTACCTGCGCCGTTTTCGCCGATGAGTCCAAAAGTTTCACCCGCCTGCACTGAGAAATCGATGCCGGACAAGGCGACATGAACCCGGTGGCGCTGCCGCCCGGTGAGCCATTCCAGCAGGCGGTCCTGCGGCTTGGCATAGACCGGGTAGCTTTTCTCCACGCCTTCGAATCGAATGCTCATGGCCTACAACGCCTCGCCCAGGACCGGCTTCATGGACCGGAAGAACCACCAGCCTCCCCCCCCCAGCAGCACAACCCAGGCTACCAGTGCCCAGGTCGTCCCGAGCGGCACAGGCATGTGGAGAACCACAGATTGCACCACCAACACCAGACACGCTACCGGATTGAGCAGAAACCAGCTGTGGAAACGCTCGGGCACCTGCGCCAGCGGGTAGACGATGGGCGTCAGATAGAACCCAAGCTGCAGCGCAAACCCCACGACGGAGCCCACATCGCGCCACAGAAAATGCGCCATGCTAAGCACAAGGGTCAGACCAAACGTCAATACAATCTGAGCCAGCACCAGCAGCGGCAGCCAAACCCACGAGACGTAGGGTCCCACGCCCTGCCCGATCGACAGAACCAGCAGCAAACCATAGCCGATACCCAGGACCAGCAGACTGCCGCCGACCGACACTGCGGGGAGTATCTCGGCAGGCATGGGCTGCTTGCGCAAAAAGTCTTCGTAGGCTGCCAGGCTGCCGACGCCCCGACCAATGGCATCGGTAAATGGCAACCAGATCGCCAAACCGGCCAGCAAGTGCAACAGATAACCATTGGTGGCCGCCAAGCCAGGAACCCGTACCGCCAGAATCAAGCCGAACAGCACATAAAAAATGGCCAAACTCGCCAACGGCTGCACAAAAGCCCAGGCCAGGCCCAAGACCGAGCCGGCGTAGCGGGTCTTGAACTCACGCAGCAACCAGTAGCGCCACAGAACCCAGGCGCGCTGGGCACCTCCGGCGGATGCCGCCGGGGAGACCCCAGGCTGGCGCTGATCATGGCGCTTCACATTCATAGGATCCTCGCCTGCACCGAGGTCAGTACCCGAGGGCACTCAGACCGAGGCTGCAGCATTCACTGGCCCCTTGTGCACCGCATCTTCGTTTGCAGGAGCCAGTGCCTGGCGCGCTGTCAACAGGCCTTGCATGAACGCATCCGCCGATGCCTCCCAATGCTGCTGGCGAGCAAAAGTCAGCGCGCGTTCTCGCTGTGCCAAGCGCACGGCATCGTCCTGCAGCAACTGGCACAAGGCGTCCGTCAGGGCCTCCAGCGTGGGATCAGTCAGTAGCGCCACATCATCATTGAGCAGCCATTCAACGCAATCACCGCGGTTGGACACCACGGCACAGCCACTGGCCATCAACTCCAGCGGCATCAGCGACAGATTGGTCAAGGACAGTATCAGCGCGGCATCGCACTGACTGAAGACATCCGCGAGTTCCTCCGGTGAAACGACGCCTGCCGACAAATGAGGGAACGGAATCACATAGTCGCTTACGTCCCACCCTGCCAAGATGAACTGAGTATCGGGCAATCTGCGAGACACAGCCTCGAGCACCAGCAGTCCAAACTCAAAGGCCCGCCGCGGGGTCGGGGGGCGCGCATAGAAAAACACGCGCTTGACCTCTGGCTCACGCCTCGGGCGCTGACGATAGCAATCATGATCGACGCCGAAACTGATGGCATGCGTCAGCATGCCATATTCATCCTTCAGTTTTCGCGCCAACCATCCGCCAGCGGTAATGCCAAAGAAACCAAAACGGTAGGTGTTTTCTGCAAGCACCGATTCCGTCCCCGTCGAATAAAAGCTGGGCTCGAAATCCTGAACAAAATACAGTTTTTTTGCGTTCCCCGCCACTGCGCGCACTGGATAAGCTGTTTGCCAGCCGGTAGCAATAACGAATTCGCTGTTGGGCAATCCGTCAAATCCCATGAAAACACCGGCTTTGAGCGGGAAAAAATGATTGCAAATATCTTGGCGCGCCGACTCGGCCGTTGCGTGGTTTGTCGGGCTAACGATCACGATATTTGACTCCCACCCCATTCGCTCCAGGTGCATGATCGTGCGAAAAATCGTTTGATGCCCGCCAGAGCCAATATTGAAGTCTGGAATAAACCACAGCAAGGTTCCGGCGCGCGCTTTCCCTGATGCCAACTCCACCTTGTCGACACGGACAAAATCGTAATGCAAAAACACATTGCGGCTCTTCAAACTGCCCGGCCCGCTGCTTAGCCGCCGCCGCACCATGGACAAGGCACGCCACGGCCCGTGGCGTCGCGTCAAGTCCCATACCTGCCGCATGCGCAGCCCAATCAACCCTGCCATAAACACTCCAAAAACGCATTGCTCAGGAAGATCACCCGACCCGCATGCGACGATGGCAAGTGAGGCTTCTGAACCTGCCCTTGCCGCGGCTCTCTTGCCGAAAATGCTGTAAGACGCACTTCATATCCTGCTTCAGTACTTATGCAGGACGCCCCCGCTGCAGCGCTTGGTCGCGAGAAATGATCCCCAGCAGCCACGCGGGCAAACGCCGGTGCTTTGTACCCAAGAATTGGCCTGAAGTGCGCGCCAACTCAATGCCCGCCATATACGCCGACTTTTTCACCCACCCCCAACCACGCAGGCCCGCCTCACGCAACCACCCAGCATCACGGCGCGCGAGGAGCCCTGCGCTCGCCAAAGCGCGCAGGGAACTGCGCTGCATGTCGTAGCCGAAAGACCGCTGAAACGAACGCGCCTCATCAAAGTTGCGCTGCAAGGTTTCCCAAATGCCAAAGTCGTGGGAATGAAACACCGCCGCCTGCGGCGCATAGGCCTTCCCATAGCCGGCCTCTACGGCAGAAAGTGCCCAAGTCTGGTCTTCTGCAAAGGCCACCTCGGGAAACGGCAAGGTTTCCCACACCGATCGGCGCAAGCAGGAGTTGTTGTTGGAAAAGAAATGGAGCCATTGGCGATAGCCAGGATCGGATGCAAAGCGCGCCTGGTCCTCGAGCCTCACCACGCTTTGCGTCTGCCCAAACCCGGCAAAGTGTTGCGCCAACTCGCGCTGCGTGACGGCACGCGCGTCCGGATGGGCGAGGTGCGGACCGAAAGCGCCCGCGACATCGGGCTCTGCGTCGCAAGCGTCTACCAAATGGCGCAGCCAGTCAGCGCTTGCTGGCCTGGCATCTTGCGTAATGAATACCAGGAACTCGCCGCCAGACAGCGACGCCAACTGATTGCGCGTGCGCCCATGCCCAAATTTCTCTGGGGCAATGGTTTCGCAGCGCACGCCTCTGGAGCGGACCAAGTCCACCGAGCCGTCAGTGGAACCCGAATCCATCACGATGACTTCGAACGGCCATGGGGCGTGCTGTGCCAGCACGGCGTCCAGCACGTCGCCCAACAAGGCGCCGCCGTTTTTGACGGGTATCAGCACGGAAGCGCGCATTGGAATTTCGGTCATGTCCGGGCAAAGGGTCCGCACCGAGACACGCAGTCCCGGCGGTAGGTGCCGCCGCGCGGCGTGTCCCACAGGCTAGAGCGGACGAAATGAATAACCGCGCATTCTACTGTGCACGCCCTCGCACCCTAAAGGCACTTACCAATCGTTGCTGCCGCACACGCTCTACTTCTTCGTTTCGGTCTGCGAATTTTTCGCTGCAGCATCCGAAAAGAGTTGATCTATGGCCGTTTTATCAATCTCAACACTGTATTTCTTGAACATGGTGTTGCGGAGCTTTTCGCTGGATTCCTGGTGACACACCGTCAAAGCCCGCTTTGGCACCGACGTAGCCACTTCATCCCAAGCCAGCTGACGCCCTTCACGCTTGGAAGTCACAAAAAAGAGGTAGCCAAAATCTCCCTCACGCACGGGCCCGACCAGATCGCCTTGCTTGGCATCGGCGAGTGCTCGCAGGATCTGGACATCGTCGGTCAGAGTAACCCAGCCAAGGTCGCCCTGGGGATCGAGCTTGTGCACGGTCGCTGCCTTTTCCGCGACATCCTCCAGTTTCTGGGTGCCTCCAGCGATCGCCTGGGCCTGCAGAAATAGCCAACCCATTGCAGGTTCGCCATCCACCGTTGCTGATACGGGCAGCATGATGCGGCTCAAGCGGGCCATTGGCGGTACGCGGAAAGCCTGCGGGTGTTCGTCAAAATACTTGCGCGCAGCTGCCGCATCTGCCGGCGGTTCGCATGCCGGCGCCAGCTTTTTGTACATCGCAAGAGCGTATACATCATCGAAACGCGTCGCTTCACCCTCGGTGCGCCTCGGCACACCCATGGCTTCGCCTTCGAATCCCAGCGTTCGGGTCAAAGCCATCTCACGCAAGATGGTCTCGACTCCCCACGCATTGCGCCTTGCGGGTCGAAGGTCAATGCGCCGGTCCAGGTAGTCAGAGAGGTCCTGCGCAGAAATGACTTCCTTGCTGCCAAGGCGCGCCAATACCAGATCGCTGTCATCGGCTGCTGTCGCGGAAGCCGCAGCAAAGGAAAAACCAAGAATGGCCAGCGCAAAACGCCGCATATTTGTTGTCAAAGTCATATTGGTATTTGAATCGGCAGTCAAGATCGTGGCGTCGCCCGCTCCCAGAGCGGGCCATAAATCACGTCTGAACGCTTGTCGGATGAGTTAAGGACAATCACATCAAGTTCACCGTCACCATCGATGTCCACCAGTTGCAAGCTCGTGGAGAAACCGCTGGTGCGCAGTTCACGGGTTTCCAGGACCGCACCCTGGGCATCCAGGCGCTGGAGGGTCAAGCGGGCGTCGTCGCCCCAAATCACCAGATCGTCCGCCAAAGGCGCTACTGAAACCGCCCCGGTGGGAGCAGCAGGGAGCCACTGAAGTTCCCCATTCGCCATGTCGATGCGGGCATTGCGCCCCCCAGTTTCGAGCGCCACGTAAAGCCAGTTTCCCGATGGGGAGGGCCTGGCCTGCCGTGCAATCGCGTCAAACTTGGCCAAAATTCTTGGTGGCGCCTGGAGATCTGCCTCGGACACTGCCACGACCTGGCGACCGTCCAGGCAAGCTGTCGCTATCGCGGCACCCGCAAGCCCAGGTAATTGTTTCACTTTCACAGGATGCCAGGGCGCTTCGCACCATGAGGTTTTGGTCACCTGGACCGTATTCGGTTTTTCCTGCCAATCAATCCAGGCGACCTCTCGTCCACGATAAGGCGTGGCCAGCAGGCGGTATCGATCCTTGTCGGCCTGCACCAGAACGACATCTCGGGGACCAAACCCCACTGGCAATTGCGTTACCGGAATCAGCTTGTCACCCGCCAGGCGGAAAATATCTATGCTTGCCGTGGTCTCCACCGCAGCGGCCACCAAGTCGTCCGAGAGCCAGATTGCAGAATCTGGATGGTAGGCGACCTTTTGTCGATCCAGCATTTGAGAGGTTCGACCAGTCAGGCGATGCAAGGCGACCACGTTTTCTTCGTGTTCCACGGCTGCAAGCAAGCAGCCATGCTGGCCGCAACGCACTTGCCCACCCCAGGCCTGCGGCAGCTCTATTTGCGTACGGCTAACTACCCCCTGCGGCGACGTCGGAGGTTTGACCGACGCTTCAAGCGCAGACTGATTGGTTTGACAACCACCAACGATGAAAATTGCCAACACGGCGGGAGCAAAAAACCAACGCGAAAACGCCATGAATAAGTTCCTAACAAAAAAATAGCGCCCGAAGGCGCTATTTTTGAAGCTGCCTTTTTGCAAAGGCAAACTGAGATTTTCTTCACGAAGAATGGTGCAAGCACCATTCCAACGCTTGGAAAATATTAGTTGTGTGCACCCAGAACAGTCTGAACAGCACCGAAAGCAGGCGCGCTGATCAAGCTGTAGGTGAATGCGGAACCGCCGAGGGCAAACAAGCTGCCGGCGCCGCCTGCAGGCACGTAGTCAGCAGGCAGGGCTGCAACAGGCATCCACTCGATGAAACCGTCCACAAACGAAGCTGGGCGGCCGGCGATGGTTTCAGGATCGAACCAGTCCAGCTCGGCAAAGTTCAGCTTGAAGTTGACCGACTTGCGGTTTTGTGCATCGTCGTACATGTTGACGGTATGCGTACCAGCGTGGCTGCCGGTAGACCACACCACAATGCGGGTGTCGTTGCCGCCAGCAGCACCGTCGATGTAGTAACGCATGCTGAACATCGGCACAACGCTAGGACCAGCTGGAACTGCACGCGCGCCGCCCACAGCCGTCAGGCTAGCTGGGCCCATGGTGCTGAGGTCACCAGCGATGGCCAGAGGACCGTCGATGACAGGAACGAAAGCCAGATCCTTGTTGACCGTGTCAACTTGGAATGCGTTTGCAGAAATCTGGTTGGAAGCCGCATTGATACCAGCGGAGTTGGCAGCTGCGCAAGCGTTTGCCGTGGTAATGCCAGCAGGCGTCAGACCAACAGCGAACACGAGGTAACCACGCACACCTTCAAGACCGAGGCCAGACATGCTGGACCAAACGAAGGGCTGGTAGTCCTTGGGGGTCATGGGGAAGCAACCGTCGGTCACGTGGCCAGAGTTCTGGTTAAAGAACGTCCAGAACACTGGAACAACAGTAGCTGCTTGGTTGATCAGGCCAACTGCCGTGGTGTCAGCAGCGCCATTGTGAATAACGTTGGGAACCACAACACCATTTTGGAACGTGCCAACGGTGTATGCCTGCGCGACGCCAGCGCCCAGTGCGGCGGCGGCCGCGACGGCTGCCAGTGCAAATTTTTTCATCTTCTCAGTCCTTAAATAATTGAACGAAGCTTTCCCAGCGTTGCGGGATCTGCAACCCATCCGTCACTCCGTTTGGGTTGGCGCCATCTTATCCCGAGACTTTTCTGTTTTCAATCGAAACTAGGGAGAATTTGGCGCTTCGTGATTTTGTTGTCACTCAACAACAAAATTTCGTCAAGATGCAGGGCTAGCAGGGATCGCCTTGCGCGCATGAAACCAAATTCCGTCAATAAGGCGCCATTCATCTTGGGCCACTGCTTCCTGCCCCTTCAAGCGAAGCATGGGAACCGAGTAACGCATAGCCACCGTCACCTTCGCGCGGTCCCCCTCGATCTCTTTGACTTCGCGCACCTCCACCGCATCGTACACAATACCGCCTCGCTTGAGGTAGGCCTCCAGCGTCCATGCCGGGTCTTTGGAGAGTTCTTCGTACTTCCAGGCTTCGACGCTGTCGTTTTTCTGATTGGCGGCCCAATACTCTTGTGCGCGCTTTAGCAGTGCGACTTTCTCGCTATCTTTTTGCGAGTTCGAGGCATCGGAAAGTCCAGTAACGCCTGTGGCACAACCCGCTGCCAAGGCAACCAAGACGGACGCGCTCAGCAAATGCATCAAGCGGCGGCGAGAGAAAAACATGTCCATGAACGGGAGCTCCTGAAGAAATGAAGAGGTGTTGACTAAGCCGTTGCCCGCAAGTTCACTACTTGGCAGCAGGCAACGGGAGTGCGCTGCGAGCCGGGAACGAGAGTGTGTCCAGCGACATGGAGCGCATGCGCTGGCGCAGCTCGGCGCTGGCGGCGCGCAAGTCGTCGTCGTTCTCCAGCATGCGTGGCGTCAAAAGTACCAGGAGCTCGGTGCGCTCACGTTTGTTGGTGTTCGTGGAAAACAACGCTCCCAGCACCGGAATATCAGCCAACCCCGGTATGCCGCTGTTGCCCCGCGCTTCGTTGTCGCGAATCATGCCGCCCATCACAATCGGCTCGCCCGAACGTACCGCCACACGGCTTTGAATCTGCCGCGTAAGGAAGTTGCGCTGGCCGGTCGCTTGATCGATGTCGCCGACATCGGTGACTTGCTGGGCGATGTCCATCGTAATCAACCCCCCCGCATTGACCGAAGGCGTCACCGAGAGCATGACGCCGGTGTCCTTGTATGTGATGGCCTCGGTGATCAGGTTGCCGGTGGTCACCGTGGTGGAGCTCTTGACCGGCTGCTGGTTGCCTATCTGAATGGTGGCATTGTGGTTGTCAAGCACCAGCACCGAAGGGTTGGACAGCACGCGAAGCTGAGATTTCTCGGCCAGCGCATTGAGCGTGGCTTTGACGAGCCCCGCCTTGTTGAGGATGGTGTAGGAGAAGCCGGGCTGCTTGGGTCCAATGCCGCCGCTCTTGTTGAAGTTCAGCAACGCTTGCCCGTCACGGCCGTTGCTCAGACTATTTTCCACGAACCATTCAACGCCGTAGGCCAGGTTGCCGGTCAGGCTGACCTCGACGATGCTGGCTTCGATGAGCACCTGGACGGGGGCCTTGTCTAGCTCCCGCAGGGCTTTTTCAATGCGGCGGTACTCGGCGCGGGGAGCACGAATCAGCAAGGCGTTGCGTTTGTCGTCGGCCACCACGCGCACATTGCCTTCCAGCTGGCTGGTGCTTGTGAGCGACGCGTTGCTGTTGTTGTTCATGGCGCGCAGCGGTGTCATGCCGGTGGCACTCGTCGAACCAGACCCGGTACTGGAGCCAACACCCAAGCCTGCGCTTGCAGTGCCTGACCCCAAACTCGAAAGGCCGGACACACTTCCCTGTGTACTGGCGCCCGTCGCGCCGCCAAACTGCGTGGGTGCTGAGCCTGTAGCGACACCGCTTTTTGCGCTCGCGCCCTCTTTGCCAAACAGGCCATTGAGCATTTCCGCCATGTGCGCGGCCGAGCCGTTCTGCACCGGATAGACGAACAGGTTGGCTTCCAGTGCATCGGTGGGCTGATCGAGACGGCGAATCCAGGTTTCCACCTGGCTAAGCAACTGGCTGCGCGGCGTGACTACGACCAGCGCGTTCAGGCGCTCTACCGGGAATACCCGAATGAGGCCAAACAGCGGATTGGTGGCTGCAACTGTGGCCGCGCTCGCTGTGGTGCCTGCATTGGCTGCACCGGAAGTCGGTGCGCCAGCAGCCGCTCCGGAAGTCAGGGCGGCGCCAAAGGGCGAGGCGCCTCCAGCGCCGGATCCGCCATAGGGGTCTGCCGATTTGTCTGGCCCCAACATGGCCTGCAGCGCATCGCGCACCACATTGACGTTGGCATTTTCCAGCACGAATACGCCCAGCGACATGCCAGAGAGGAAGTCCACGTCAAACGCGTCCACCATTTCGAGCCAACCGCCCAATTGGGCCTTGCTACCCTGCAAGACAAGAAGATTGCGCAAGGTATCCACATAGACGATGGCTTCGCGCGGCGCAATGGGCGCCAGGATCTTGGCCATTTCGCCGGCGGCGATGAAATTGAGCGGCACGATGACGGTGCCCGCACCGGTCAAGTCTTTGAAGCGTGCCGCCCCGACAACAGGGCGAGCGCCGATGGTCACCGTGCGCTTGGTGACGTGGTAGACGCCTGCGTTGTCGCGCACGATGGCAAGGTCGTGCGGCAGCAAGACAGCGTCAAGCACGTCAAGCACCTGGCTGCGCGGCAAAGGCTGGCTGGTGCGCAGGCTGACCACGGTGTCGCCACCCGCGTCCACGGTGTAGTTGAGCTTGAGCAGATCGCCAAGCAAGGCCGTGGCCAGATTGCCGACGGTGGCATTTTCGAAATTGAGGGAAACCTTTTCGCCTTTGGCCAGCACCGGGTCGGGTTTGGGGCCAATGTCGCGCTTAAAGAGCTGGTCGTTCCCCGGAAAGATGCGCGTTTTGGTCTCGGCTTTCGTCTCGGATTTTTCCTGCTCCTTGGGGTTCACCTCGACTGGCTCTGCGTCGTGGGCAGGCAGGGGCGCCTCGACAGACACTGGCTCGGTCACGATATTGGAGATCGTCACTGCGGCCTTGGCGCTTGCAAACTGGGCCGAGAGCGAGTCCGGCGGCGGCTGCTGTGTGCTGGCGCAGCCTGCGGCAAGCAAAGCCAGGAAAAGGATGGAAAACCGAAATGTCATGGACAGGAACTCCGAATATGCGGTGTGCGTGGTTTACTGACCTGCTGGCAGCCTGGGCCGGCCTAGGGGCTGGGCAGACTTGGGCTCAGGGCCTGGTGCGTGCTCAAGGAGCCGTTCCACGCGTTGTTGATCGGCAGACACAAAGACAGCCTTGCGTCCATCAAAGGATTCGATTCGCCAAGGCTTGGAATCTGCGCCTAACTTCAGGGTGCTGCCATCCTTGCGCTGCAGGATGGCAAGCTGGTCTTTGCCCGACGTGAACACTGCAGTCAGGCGGGATTCTGTCAATTCCTGGGCCAATCCGCCTTTGGGATCACCCGCGTCGGTGGGCCGCCGTGAGGCCCAAAGGGGCGGACGCTCCAGTGCCTGTCGGGCCTGAAATACCGGTGGCGCCGGAAGTTCAACCACTGCCGGCAGCTCTGGCATACGAGCTGGCGGCGCGCGCCAGGCATCTTTGCCACTCTGCCACCACCAAGCGCTTCCGGCGAGCGCCGCCACCGCAAACCAGGGTGCCAATTGCCATTGTTTGGTCATGGCTGCCCCTTCTGCAGTGCAATTGGGGCAAGAGGCGCTTCAAGTTGCAAGGCAAGGCGGGCACCTTGCGGGCCGGGGCCGTTGCTGGCACCGTCGCGCGATACGATTACGGACTGCACCCAGAAAGGCGGCAGACGCGCCTGCAGCGCCTCCATGAACCGAACGAGCTTCGACCAGTCCCCCGAAACGGTCGCTGTCAGGCGAATATGCGCCATCTGGCCATCGGTTGCGGGCTCGAGAGCCACTTGTGAGGACACCAGCGTGCTTCCCGAATTGACAATGAGTTCACGCAGCTTTTGCTGCACATCGTTGGGGGCGTTTTCACCGCCCGGATGCACCCAAGGGGACACATTGGACTGTGCCTTGGTCAGCAGGGCTTCAATTTGCGGTCCGGACTTAACAATCCCTTCAAGACGTTCGCTGCGCGCCTCGAGCTGCCCAAGGGCGCTGTCATAGCGTGCCCACAGTGAGCGGTAGAGCAGCCCCCCGGCGACCAGCAGGCACAGGGCGAGCAGCGCCAGCGCAATCCACGTATAGCGCACCCAGACATTGGACCTCATGGTTGTGCCCCATCGGCGCGCCAGCGCATTTCAAAGGTGAAGCGTTCTTTGTTCAATGTGTTGTCGCGCACGCTGGCGCCAGTGGCACGTGCGTCGGCCAGACCTGGCTGACGGCCAAGTTGCGCCAACAATTCGTTGGCGTTGCCCGTCAAGCCCATGACCCGGATCTCGCGCCCATTGACTTCAATGCGGTCAAGCCAGGCCTCGTCTGGCAGTGCGGCCGATAAACGGTCGATAAAGCTCGCCAATGGCAGCTCGGCGTTGATGCTTTTCAAAACCTCGTCGCCTACCCGGGCCTGGCTGCGCAGCTCGTCAAGCTTCTGGCGCAGCGGTGCGGCTTGCGCCTCCAGCCCCTGGACATGCTGCAAGGCCAGGGTTACCGCCTGGCGTTTGAGCACCAAGGGCATGAGCGCCGGGGCCAGCAGCATGGCGATCACGAGGAGCAGGGCTGCGCCTGTCAGACCATCCATGCGCCGCTGGCGCTTCTTTTGCGCTTCCCAAGCCACGCCACGGACAGCACAGACCTGCCCTGCATGGCTCAAATACACCGGCACGTCGGCGGCAAGACCCTGCTGCGCCAGCATGTCCTGCTGCAGACTGCGTCGGCAGATGAGCCATTGCACCTGCCAGCCCGCCTGCATGTCCGGGGCGGCGTCCCAAGCAAAGGCGATTTGATCCGGCGGTATGGGCGAAAGACGCCACAGCGCCTCTTGCACGGCAGCCTCCAAATCGGACCGGCGCATGGTGGGCAAGCGCATCTCGCCGCTGAGGCAATTGGTCTCGGGTACCACCAGTCCTGCGGCTTTGCCTTTGCCGCTGCGGGGCAGCAAGCGGGTTTCGCGAATGGATGCGGGTTTGCCTGCAGCAGTGACAACGGCTGCTTCATAGGCAGGCCAGAAACCACGCTCGACCAGCGCGCGCCGAATCTGGCCCAGACCCCATGCGAGCCGGTCCAACGCCATTTGCACGCGCAGAACGAATTGTCTCCAACCTGTCATCGCTTGAATTCCTGTTCTGGCCCATCTACCCGGTGCGTCGGCTCCAGCGATAGCGTCGTCCATGGCGTCAGGGTATCTGGCCGGGCGCTCAGATCCAGCCAGGCTTGCCTCTGCCACCAACGTCCATCCTCCGCTTGCAGGGTGGCTTGCACTCTCACGGTCTGCCCCACCGCAGACGATGCTGCGGTGAAAAACGGGGCTGCTGCTCCCGAAAGCAACTCGCCAGCCCGCATTTCCAGGGGAGAAGAGTGAACACGCGCGCCAAGACCCTGCTGGCCGGTGAGTGCGTCGATGAGCGCCGGAGGCGCAGAACCGATCTCTATGCCCTGCTGCCCGTTGGTGCCCAAATAGGGCGCGATTGTCTCATACAGCGCAGCCGTCATTCCCATCACCGACTTGAGTTCTGAGAGGTCTTCCAGCGCCGAATTTCGAGGCAAGGAAGGCCAGCCTGCGGCGCGGTACTGAGCGGCTTCGGCGCCGCCGATGCCGCCCGGAATGTCGTCCGGATCAATGAAATCGTGGATGCGGGAAACGAGTATGGCCGCCTCTCCCTGCGCCAGGCCTGCCACTTTCTGCAACAGGGCTTGCAGCAAAGCGTCGCTGGCAACGTTCACATCCACGAGCCCGCTTGACGGCGTGATTTCCAGACGCACCTGGTTGGTCCCCAGCGTCATCTGCTCAATGCGGTACTGCGCACCAAGGCCCTTCTCTGCAATCATGCGCTGGGCCGCAAGTTGAATTGCTGCGTCGAGCACCGATTCGGCGCGCATGCGTGCAAGACTGAATCCGATATTCTGCGTCTGCTGCCGAATTCCGTGGGCACTGGCCAGCACCACCAGAGAGAGCGCAGCCACCAGCCAAAGCACCAGCACCAGCGCGGCGCCAGAGTTGACACGCTTGCTCGTCATCGCGCCCTCGCCAGGGCAAACACGAGAGGTGGCCAGTCGCCACGCACATCGCCGATTTCAAGTTTGATGCGTGCAGGAAACTCCTTGCGCGCCGAATCCCAGTTGCGCGTCCACTCGGCTGTGCGACCGTCCTGGTAGTACCACTGCAAAGTCTGCACATCGCTAAGCAGGGTTTCGCGCAGGGCCACGCCCCAGTCGAGGGCCATGGAGCCGCCATCGTACGGCAGAGCCTCCACCATCAGATCGGTGCTGCCACCCTCGTGGCGCAAGGGACTGGCGCGAAAGACGTAGAGGCCGCCGCCATCGCCGCGCTCGGGCAAGGGCGCGACCCACAGCGCCCCAGCAGCATTGCCACTGAAAAAAATGACCGACTGGGCAGCGTCGCTGCGCCCGAGAAGCCGCAAGCCATCGAATTTGCGCCCCAACCATTGGCTGACGACCAGCATGTGCTCGGAGCGATCCATCAGGCGCTGGTTGCGGTCCTCCGATTTGCCGATCAGCGCAAAGCCGGCAAACATCAGCATCACCACGGCAGCCGTCACGGCGAGAGCTATGAGCAGTTCCAGCAGGGTAAAACCAGACTGCTGCCGGCGCATGGAACACCTCATGGAGCCGTCCGCCAAGGCTTCCAGGTGGTCCAGCTCACCACCGGCGCGCCACCTTTCGCGCGTGAGATATCGATCGTTACACGGGCCGCCGATATCGGCGACGTGACCGGGCGACCGCCCTCTTCGGCGATCTGGACCTGCTCCGGTGCCGTGTGCACCACCCAGTGCCAGGCGCCCGACTGGCCGGATGCCGTTTGGGCCAGATCTTCGGCATAGGTGGCTCCGGCAAGAACCGACCTGGCGAGCAAGGTGGCCTCAACGCGCGCCTCGACATCCCCGACATTCTTGGATCCCTGGCCGACACTTCGGTATAGGGTGGCCAAGGCGATCGACGCAATGGCCATGGCCACCAGCGCTTCGAGCAGGGCAAATCCCAGGCGGCCCTTGCGCCGTGAACCCGCCCTGCCTTTGCTTGCCTGGGCACGGTGTACAGCTGTATGCAGCCTGTTCATGAACTGCCCATCACTCCGATTTGCTCCACCGTACCCAGCAGCCAGCTGACACGAAACATCACGCCCCGACCGCTTCGCAGCACAGTGAATTCGCCACCTCGGGCGCCCCCATCGGCATTGAACACAAACAGCGGCTCACCGGGACCCGTGTGTGTTTGGGGGTCGCGGAGCAGCGGCTGCCATATCACCTCCAACGACTGGGGAATCTCTAGAGGCGGCTGGCCTTGTAACAGCAGTTGACGGGCTTGTGGTTCATAGGTCACCGTGATGTGCTTGCCATCCTGAACACACAGAGAACGCGCCTGACTCAGCCGACTGGCCACATCTCGGACGGTCTGGTGGTAGCGCGCCCGATCCATGAAGGACTGAGCGCCACCGCCCACCACAGCCGCCGAAATAGCGGCCAGCACCAGCACCACCAGCAGTTCGAGCAAGGTAAAGCCCGCCAACCGGGAATGGCGGCGCATCGCATGAGCTTCGCGACGGCGTGCCACACTCACGCACAGGTTCAATTGAAGATATCCGCGTTGTCGCTCTCTCCGCCGGGCTTGCCGTCGGCTCCCAGGGAATACACGTCGGGTCCGCTGTTGCGCCCTGGGTTCTTGTACAAGTACGCAGCGCCCCAGGGATCGACCGGCAGGCCCTTCTTCAAATAGGGGCCAGTCCAGCCCGGGGCAGTGCTGGGGCGCTCCACCAGCGCGCGCAGGCCTTCGGCATCGGTGGGGTAGCGGCCGACGTCGAGCTTGAACAAATCGATGCTTTGCTCGATTTCAGCAATCTGGATGCGCGCCGTCTTGGCCTTTGCGCCGCCCAGTTGGTCCAGCACGCGCGGACCAACGAGGCCGGCGAGCAGCGTGAGGATCACCAGCACCACGAGCAGTTCAATCAGCGTGAAACCGGAAGAACGGCGTGCGCGGACAGCCGCTGGATGCACAGAGAAGCGGGTATTCATAAATATTCCTTATATTTAGATTCTCAAATAGTGTCATTGATGGACAGAACGCCACCTAAAATTGCCACGATGATGAAGGCGACTAGAGCACCCAATAAAATGATGATGATGGGCTCCATGGTGGCCAGTACACGGTCCATGGTCCGCCGCCCTTGATCTTCATAGCGATCGGCCAAACTCAAAAGCGTAGTATCCATTTGCCCCGTTTCCTCGGCCACGCGAATCAGTTGCGGCGTACCGGTTTTATCAAAATGCCTTGAATCAAAGCCTACCGACAGGCGTTTCCCAGTCTTCACGATGCCGACCAGTGGCTCGAAATCCTTGCGCAAAGCGGTATTGGTCAGAGTATCAAGAGAAATGCGCAAGGCATCCACCATAGGTACGCCGCGTTGCAACAAATTACCGAAAGTTCTGAAGTAAACCGCAAATTGCAGATTTTTGATCACCTTGCCCATCAAAGGAATTTCCATCAGCATGCTGTCCAAACGAATGCGTCCACTCTCAGTTGCACTCCAGCGCGACAATAAAAACAGGGCTGCGCCGACTGCAGCCAGAATCGCCATCCAGTGAAATCGCACGAAGTCGCTCAAACCAATGACCAGTTTGGTTGAATAGGGCAATGCATCGCCCATGGAATCAAAAATCTCTCGAAACTGAGGGACAACGAATGCCAGCAACAGCGTCACGGAGAGCACCGACACCACCAACAGAATAATCGGGTAGGTCATTGAAGAGATGACATAGTTGCGCAGCTTGTCGTCCGTTTCCAACTGCAGGGCAAGTTCTTTCAGTACGACATTCAGCGATCCCGAGCTTTCGCCGGCACGAATCAGAACCAAGTATTGCTTTCCGAAATCTCGCTCAAATGGCAGCATGGATACGTAGAGGGATTTGCCGCCACGAATACCTTCTTCCAGCGCCGAAATAAAATGCTTGAGGCGCTCGGTCGCAGCCGTTTCCTTGAGCAGCGCCAGCGCCCTGTCCAATGGCATGTTCGCCTGTTTCAGGTGCGCCATTTCGCGGGTGAACAAAAGCACTTCGCTGCGTTTGAGTTTGGCACCGCCGCTGCGTGACACCTCGCCTGCAGGCGCATCGCTTGTGGTCTCGATGCGAATGGGCGTGACGCCTTGCCCGATGAGTCGCAAGCGGGCAGTTTCGGGCGTCGGCGCGCGCACCGTTCCCTGGCAAGACTTGCCGTCGCTCGCCAGCCCCGTGTAGTGGAAATCAATCATTCTGACGAGCGACGCGCAGCACTTCCTCTGCCGTCGTCATGCCTTGAAGCACCTTGGTGGTCCCGTCCTGCAACAAGTTCCCTGCGGCATACACGCCATCGTCCTGCGCCAGGGAGGCGCCTTTGGTCAGTACCTTCTTCTTGATGTCCTCCGACATGAGCAGCAATTCGTGCAGGGCGAGGCGTCCGCGGTAGCCGGTGCCCCGGCAGGCCGGGCATCCCACGGCGCGATAGAGCGTCTGGCTACCGAGCTCCGTGCCGAGCGACGCTGCCGCCGCTTGCGCCTGCTCTGGCGCAAGCGCTTGCCGGCAGTCGCCGCAGAGCCGGCGCACCAGGCGCTGGGCCAGCACGCCAATGACCGAGGCGGTGATCAGATACGGCTCGACCCCCATATTGATGAGGCGCACCACCGCCCCCAGTGCGCTGTTCGTGTGCAAAGTGGAAAGCACCAGATGCCCGGTCAGCGCGGCTTGAACAGCGATTTCTGCCGTTTCTCCGTCGCGCATTTCCCCGATCATGATGACGTCCGGGTCCTGGCGCAGAAAGGAGCGCAGCACTTTGGCAAAACTCAGTCCGATCTGGGGCTGAACTTGCACCTGGTTGAGCCATTGCAGTCGGTATTCGACCGGGTCCTCAACGGTCAGGATCTTGAGGTTGGCGCCTTCAAGCTCCTGGAGCGATGCGTACAGCGTGGTGGATTTGCCGGAGCCAGTCGGGCCGGTAACGAGAAAAATACCGTGCGGCACCGTGAGCACTTGCCGCAAGGCTTTCAGCGTAGGCGCCGTGAACTGCAGGCTCTCGAGCGAAAGCAGATCAAAATTCTTCTCCAGCAAGCGCATCACAACCGACTCGCCAAACATGGTTGGAATGGTGGATACCCGCGCGTCCATTTCCTTGCCGTGCACACGCAATTTGGTACGACCGTCCTGCGGCATGCGGCGCTCGGCAATATCGAGCTGGGAAAGAATCTTGATGCGAGATACTACGGCAGGAGCGTCCTTGTTGTCGAGTTCATCGACCTGAAACAATTCGCCATCCACCCGGATACGGACTACCGATTTTTCTTCATAGGTTTCGATGTGAATATCAGATGCCTGCGACGCCACTGCGTTCGAGATGATCTGGTTCACCCGTTGAATGATGGGCGCCTCCGACGCCATATCGCGCAGGTGCTCGATGAATTCTGCCGCCTCGGGTTGTCCGTCTCCGTCCATGCCCTCATCGCCTGTCTCCTCAACGTACCAGGCGTTAAGTTGTGCAGATATTTCGGTTTCCAGGCCAAAATAAATATGCGGTATACGGTCAAAAACCAGCGCCAGAGCGTTCCGTAGTGAGCTACTTGCCGGATCGGGGCTTGCAAATGCAGGAAGTTCCTGGGTTTGATCGATATTTCCCAGCGGCAAAAGGTGATTGATCAGCAGGAAGCTCGTGTTAAGACTGGAAGTTTCCGGCTTCGATTTCGGGAAGTTTTCTGACCGTATCAGAGGCAAATCGAACTGGTGGGCCAACGCGGCAAATACATCGGCTTCCGAAACAATGCCTAGATTGATAATCAATCGACCCAGACGTCCTCCCATCGAACGTTGCACTTCCAGTGCGCGATCGAGATCGTTGCGCGATATTTTCTGCGCTGCGAGAAGTATTTCTCCGAGTTTCAATAGCTTGGAATCCAGGCTTTCTATAGCGTCCGTCTCAGTCATAGAGTTCATTGTCCGCGCCTGCTTCAGATTTGGTGCAACACCGTATATGGCAAATATTTTCTAGAAATAAACAATAAATCACATTTTCCACATGATTGTTTCTATTTTCACGGGGAACGGCCGCATCGAAAAACCGTGCAATTTACCACGAAGTGGTGGCCCGCAAAACACATTCCCCAGCCCACTACTGGATGATCGGGTCACAAAGGGCCCGCTCTGCCGCACGCACCATGCCACAGACCGCGCACCGTCGCTTTGAAATGCAGCCACCGGCTGCGCCCGGCGACGCAGTTGAAGCCGATCTTCATCAGCAGACGCCAGGCAGATGCCAGCGCCCAGCGCAGCGGCACGAAGGGTTGCCGGTACAGCAGTACCGCATTGCGCACCTGAAAGTAGTGCCGCCATGGCGGATACGCCAGGAACCGACGCCCCATGAAAACAATTGGCGGTCCGCCCAGGCCATGGGCCATTCGCGCAGAACAGACACCCAGCAAATCCCAGCCTGCTGCACGGGCACGCAGGCTCCACTCTACGTCGACGAAGTCGATGAACCAGTCTGCGCGCATGGTGCCCACCTGATCGAGCACGGTGAGCGGAATGAGGCAGCCGGAAGCGATCAGGTGATCCACCACATGCACCACCTCGGGTGCGCAGGGAAGCCGGCGAAAACGCAGGCCTTCCAGCCACACGAACGGCGAATGCGCGATCGGCTGACGCGGGTCGGTATGCAGTGGACCGGCAGCGCCAGCCTTGGGACGCGCCTGCAGCGCGCCCAGAAGTTGCCCAACCATGCCGGGCTCGGGCACGCTGTCCTGGTCCATCAACAGCACATGACTGGCACCATGGACTCGGGCCCAGGCGATGCCATGGTTTTGGGCACCCCCTATTCCCAGGTTCTGCTCCATGCGCAGCACGGCATCGACCTGTGGAGCCGAAGTCTGGCACCACGCGGCCAGGTCGGCAGTCGAGGCGTTGTCCACAATGACCAGGCGCGCCACCTGCGGCCGCAAAGCCTTGATCTGCGCCTGCAGCGCCACAAGCTCGGGCTGAAAGGTCACCACCACCGCTACAACGGAGGACGCCGAGCAGAGGGACTCGGCTTTTTGCAGAGAGATGTCCGGCTGGTTGTCGGCTGAGGTTGCCCGCGCCGGCGCGCGCTCGGTCATGTCGAACGCTCTCGCTGACACAGCCTGGCGTAGGCCTTTGCAATGCACGCCCACTGATAGTGAGCCGACCAGTTCTCCTGTGTCTCTGGCGTCCAGGCGAGCGCGTCCGGCTTGCGCAAGCGCTCCACAAGCTCTGACCCACTTGCAAAATACCCGCCGCGCCCTCCCAGCGTGTGGCGATTGAAGACGCAGTCAAACGCCAGGATGGGACGACCGTAGGGCAGCATCTCGATCAGCGAGGGGTTGGTTCCGCCCACGCTGTGGCCATGCAGATACAAGCGGCAGCCGGCGCGCAGAGCCGCAAGCGCCTGCGGTTCGAACAAGGAATCGATGCACTGAATGCGCGGCTCGTTGTGGTAGCGCTGCAGCAGGTGCTGACCAAGGGCCGTGGTGCTGAAGTTGCCGACCACGACGTAGCGCTCGGACCCGGCAGCCAGCGCCGCCTCCATCATTTCGGCAATCTGGTTTTCGGGCTCGATGCGGGCAACCGTCAGCAGGTAACTGCCAGGCTCCAGGTCAAAGCGATGCTGCAGAAGGCTCTGCACCTGCGCTGGTTCGAGTTGCAGCACATGGTCGTTTCCATAGGGAATGACCGTACTGCTGCGGCCATAGGTGCTGGAGACGATGTCGGCAATGCCCTGGTTGTCGCTGACCACCTGATGGGCATGGCGAATGGCG
This sequence comes from Simplicispira suum, assembly GCF_003008595.1. GTDB lineage: Bacteria > Pseudomonadota > Gammaproteobacteria > Burkholderiales > Burkholderiaceae_C > Simplicispira > Simplicispira suum. The sequence goes on from NZ_CP027669.1 coordinate 1,075,050, forward strand.
AGACGTTCGCTCAGGCGCAGGAAGGCACGCGGCAGTCCCTTCCACTTGCTGCGCCTGGCTTCCAGGCCATCGACGTTCACCACGATGCGCCGCTGGCAAGCGAGCCAACGCATAAGCGGCATGAACACGCCCGCCGAAACCCCCATGACCACGATGGCATCAGAGTGGCGGTAGCTCAGCAGAAAACTGAGCAGGTCGTAGGGTATGGACGCTGCCCCATTGGCGCGCATGGGCAGATAGCGGTGACGCAACCCAGGACCATCGGCCGACCGTGCGCTGCGCCCGTGGGAGGACCCAAACACCTCGACCTGGTGCCCGAGCGCTGCCAGACGCGGAGCAAGCTGCGCGACACAGGTTTCAAACCCTCCATAACGTACCGGCAGGCCGTCCGTGCCAATCAGGGCGATTCGCAGGAGAGGCAGTTGCACGGCTCCGTCCGCCATGGGCCTGGAGCCACTGCGGTCATCGAATGCATCCCGGTCGGCTCCGTTCGGCGTGAAGGCACTCACGTCATTCGGCAGCGGCTTGCACATGGGCGAGGCTCTGGCCCGCGAGGTCCTTGGCCGACAGCAGCGGCGCCTTGCCCAAGTCGGGCCAGTCAATCGCCAACTGCGAATCGTCCCAGGCGATACAACGCTCGTGTTCGGGGCTGTAGTAGTCGGTGGTCTTGTAGAGAAAATCAGCGGATTCGGACAACACCAGAAAACCATGGGCCAAACCCGGCGGCACCCAAAGCTGGCGGTGGTTGTCCTCCGTCAGCTCGATGCCTGCCCACCGGCCAAAGGTGGGCGAACCCTGGCGGATGTCCACAGCCACATCGAACACCGCACCACGCACCACGCGCACCAGCTTGCCCTGCGCTCTGGGCGGCACCTGGTAATGCAGGCCGCGCAGCACGCCGCGCGCAGAGCGGCTGTGGTTGTCCTGCACGAACTGCCATTCGGTGCCCGTCGCCTCATTGAAGGCGCGCTGGTTGAAGCTCTCATAAAAGAACCCACGCGCATCACCAAACACCTTGGGTTCGATCAACAGGACATCGGGAATGGCAAGAGGAGTGGCTTGCATGGCGTTCAGTAAACCTTCTCTTTGAGCAGCCGCGCCAGGTACTGGCCATAGCCGTTCTTGGCCAGTGGCTGGGCCAGGCGTTCGAGCTGGGCGTCATCGATCCAGCCGCTGCGCCAGGCGATTTCTTCAGGGCAGGCAATTTTCAGGCCCTGCCGGCGCTCCAGCGTGGCGATGAACTGTCCGGCGTCAAGCAGGCTGTCGTGCGTGCCGGTGTCGAGCCAGGCGTAGCCGCGGCCCATGATTTCGACATGCAGGGCGCCCTGCTCCAGATAAAGGCGGTTGAGATCGGTAATCTCCAGCTCGCCACGGGGCGAAGGCGCCAGATGGCGCGCCAGATCCACCACGCGCTCGTCGTAGAAATACAGGCCGGTGACGGCATAGTTCGACTTGGGGGCCTGGGGCTTTTCTTCGATGGAGAGCACCTTGCCAGCGCCATCAAACTCGGCCACGCCATAGCGCTCGGGGTCGTGCACGTGGTAGGCGAACACCGTCGCTCCACCCGTGCGCTGGTCGGCGCTGGCGAGCAGTTCGTGGATGTCGTGGCCGTAGAAGATGTTGTCGCCCAGCACCAGGGCACTGGGGTGGCCATCCAGAAATTCCTCGCCGATCAGAAACGCCTGCGCCAGGCCATCGGGGCTGGGCTGCACCGCGTACTGGAGCTGGATGCCCCATTGGCTGCCGTCGCCCAGCAATTGCTCGAAGCGCGGCGTGTCCTGCGGCGTACTGATGATGAGGATCTCGCGGATGCCGGCGAGCATCAGGGTTGCCAAGGGGTAGTACACCATCGGCTTGTCGTACACCGGCAACAACTGTTTGCTGAGCGCCAGAGTCGCCGGGTGCAAGCGGGTGCCGGAGCCGCCGGCGAGCACGATGCCTTTGCGGGTGGGTGTCGTCATGTCAAAGCTTTCAAAGGATTTCGCGCAGCATGCGGGCCACGCCCTGCTGCCACGGCGGGAGCTGGAGGCCGAAGGTGTTCTGCAGACGGCTGGTGTCCAGGCGCGAGTTGTGCGGCCGGGCGGCGGGCGTGGGGAATGCGCTGGTGGGCACGGGCGCCACTTCGGTCGCTTTGAAATTGATAGCAGGTTGCGCAATAGCAGCCTGCGCTAACACCTCTTTTGCATACAAATTCCAGTTGGTTTCGCCAGCTGCCACGCAGTGGTACAGGCCGCCGTCCTGCACTCGCGCCTGCAGATGGCGGATGGCGTGGGCCGTGACGTCGGCGAGCAGGTCGGCGCCGGTGGGCGCGCCCCATTGGTCGTCGATGACGGTGAGACGCTCACGCTCCTGCGCCAGCCGCAGCATGGTCTTGGCAAAGTTGCCGCCGCGTGCCGCATAGACCCAACTGGTGCGCAGGATCAGGTGCTGGCAGCCCGACTGCTGGATGCGCTGCTCGCCCTCCCACTTGGTGCGGCCATAGACCGACAGCGGTCCGGGCGCGTCGGTCTCCACCCAGGGGCGGGTGCCGCTGCCGTCAAACACGTAGTCGGTGCTGTAGTGCACCAGCCAGGCGCCCAGGCGCGCGGCCTCTTCGGCCAGCACGCCGGGAGTGGTCGCGTTGAGCAACTGGGCCAGATCCGGCTCGCTCTCGGCTTTGTCGACGGCGGTGTGGGCGGCAGCGTTGACGATGACGTCTGGCTTAAGAGCGCGCACCGTCTGCGCGACGCCGTCGGGGTTGGCGAAGTCGCCGCAATGGTCCTGGCTGTCAAAGTCCAGGGCAATCACCTGCCCCAGCACTGCGAGGCTGCGTTGCAGTTCCCAGCCAACCTGGCCGCTTTTGCCAAAGAGCAGGATGTTCATGCGCTGGCGGCCACGGCGTCTGCTGCGTACTGCGTCTGCACCCAGTCACGGTAGGCGCCAGTCTGGACGTCGGCCACCCAGCCGGCATGCTCCAGGTACCACTGCACCGTCTTGCGAATGCCGGACTCAAATGTCTCGGCAGGCTTCCAGCCCAGTTCGCGTTCGATCTTGCGCGCGTCAATGGCGTAGCGGCGGTCGTGGCCGGGACGGTCTTGCACGTAGCTGATCTGCTCAGCGTACGGCTTGCCATCGGCGCGCGGGCGCAATTCGTCGAGCAGGCGACAGACGGTGTGGACGATGTCGATATTGGGCATCTCGTTCCAGCCACCGACGTTGTAGGTCTCACCGGGTTTCCCGGCTTCCAGCACGCGGCGGATGGCGCTGCAGTGGTCGGCGACGTAGAGCCAGTCGCGCACCTGCATGCCGTCACCGTACACCGGCAGGCTCTTGCCCGCGAGCGCGTTGACGATCATCAGCGGAATGAGTTTTTCCGGGAAATGGTAGGGGCCGTAGTTGTTGCTGCAGTTGGTCGTGAGCACCGGCAGGCCGAAGGTGTGGTGCCAGGCGCGCACCAGGTGGTCGCTGGCGGCCTTGCTGGCCGAATAGGGGCTGTTGGGCTCGGTGGTGTGCGTCTCGGTAAACGCCGGGGCGTCCGGCGCGAGGGTGCCGTAGACCTCGTCGGTGCTGACGTGCAGGAACCGGAATGCTTCTTTTTCTATAGCACAAAGCGCTTGCCAGTATTGCCGTACGGCCTGCAAAAGCCTGAAAGTTCCCACGACGTTGGTCTGAATGAAGTCTTCCGGCCCGTGAATGGAGCGGTCGACATGCGACTCGGCGGCGAAGTTCACCACGGCGCGCGGCTTGTGCTCTGCGAGCAGGCGCTCGACCAAGGCGGTGTCGCCAATATCGCCCTGCACGAACACGTGGCGCGCATCGCCATCCACACTGGCCAGGTTGTTGCGGTTGCCGGCGTAGGTGAGCTTGTCGAGGTTGAGAACAGGCTCGTCGCTGTTTGCCAGCCAGTCGAGCACAAAGTTGGCGCCGATGAAGCCGGCTCCGCCAGTAACGAGGATCATGGGGGTTGCGAGGGGGCAGGGAAGATGGCGCCAATTATCCCTGAGCCTCGCAAGCGCCAGCGCGCGTCAGAAATGGATGCCGCGCATCATCTGCTGCAGCGCCACAGCTTCGGCCGAGAGTTGTGGCTTGGCGCCCTTCTCTCCCTTGGCCGCAGTCGAGTCCGGGAACATGCGAAAGCTGGTGTTCATGCTGATCTGGGCCACGCGCGGCAAAAAGGCATGCAGCACTTCGCCGACGATGCCCAGGCGGGTCGCAATGCGCACCGGCTTGAAGATGCAGGCTTGGGCAATCATGTCGGCCGCCTCTTCAGGCGCCAGGGTGGGCACGTTGTTGTAGATCTGCGTGGGCGCAATCATGGGGGTGCGCACCAGCGGCATGTTGATGGTGGTGAAAGTGATGCCTTGATCGGCAAACTCGCTGGATGCGCAGCGCGTCCAGGCGTCCAGCGCGGCCTTGCTGGCGACGTAGGCCGAAAAGCGCGGCGCGTTGGTCAGCACGCCAATCGAGCTGATGTTCACCACATGGCCCTTGCGCTTGGCCGCCATGCCCGGCAGCAGCCCCATGGTGACGCGCAGACACCCGAAGTAGTTCAGCTGCATGGTCCGCTCGTAGTCATGGAAGCGGTCATAACTGGACTCAATTGCGCGGCGGATGGAGCGGCCGGCGTTGTTGATCAGAAAGTCCACGCCGCCGTGGTCCGCTAGCACCTCCTGGATAAAACGGTCGCAGTCCTGCATGTCGGCAATGTCCACCGCGTAGGCAAGAAAGCGGTTGCCGCGCGCCTCGGCCTCGGCGCAAGCTTCATCGAGCTTGGCCTGATCGCGTCCACAGATCAGCGTGGTGGCGCCGGCCTCGGCAAACTTGTGCGCGGCGGCCAGTCCAATGCCTGAGCTGCCCCCAGTGACCAGGACCACCTTGCCCGCTACCGTGCCCTTGAGGCTGCGGTCGATGAAAAGCTCAGGATCGAGGTGGCGCTCCCAGTAATCCCACAACCGCCAGGCGTAGTCGTGCAAATTGGGGCAAGAGACGCCCGTACCCTTGAGCGCTGCCAGCGCCTCGCGGCTGTCAAAACGCGTCGGGTAGTTGACGAAGGTGAGCATGTCCTCCGGCAAGCCCAAATCCTTGAGCACGGCGTCGCGCACGCGGCGCACGGGGGCCAGCGCCATCAGGCTCTTCTTGATCCCACGCGGCAGGAAACCGAGCAACGCCGCATTGATGAACAAATTCATGCGCGGCGCATGCGCAGCACGGCTGAAGATGTCGAGCACGTCGCCCACGCGGTAGCCGACCGGGTCGACCAGGTGGAAACACCGCTTGGCAATGCCCTCTTGGTGGCTGATGGCATCCAGAGCATCCACGACGTAGTCGACCGGCACGATATTCACGCGTCCGCCCTCCAGGCCGACCGAGGGCATCCACGGCGGCAGGATCTGGCGCATGCGCTGGATCAGCTTGAAGAAGTAGTACGGCCCGTCGATCTTGTCCATCTCGCCCGTGCGACTGTCGCCCACCACCATGGCAGGCCGGAAAACCGTCCAAGGCAGCTTGCATTCTTCGCGGACGATTTTTTCGCTCTCGTGCTTGGTGCGGAAATACGGGTGGTCCAGGCCTTCGGCTTCTTCGAACATGTCTTCGCGAAACACCCCTTCGTACAGGCCGGCAGCAGCTATGGACGAGACAAGGTGGAAATGGCCGGCGTCGATGGCCTTGGCGAACTCCACGGTATTGCGCGTGCCGTCAATGTTTACCGCTACCTGGCTCTCCTCGTCGGCCGACAGGTCGTACACGGCCGCCAGATGGTGGAAATGATCGATCTGCCCCTTGAGGCGCTTGACGTCTTCCGCAGCGACACCCAGGCGCCGGGACTTCAGGTCTCCGAATACAGGCAGCGCCCGGGCAGGCCCCACGCCCCAGTAACGGCGCAACTCGGCCACCTTGTCCTCGCTCTCCCGACGCAACAGGAAATGCACCACCGCGCCTTTGCGTGCCAGAAGCTTTTTGACCAAGCGCCGTCCAATAAACCCCGTTGCGCCCGTAACGAAATACTGCATAAATCACTCCCTTTGCGAAGATCACCATTCTTGCCCAGCGCAGGTCGTACCGGTTCAGCGAAAACCCGCGCAGCGACTGGACTGTTCACTCTAGCTTTTTAGGAGCGCGCACCTACACCTGAGCGGCCAGCGCGCATACATTGTCTGCATGCGCCGAAGCAGTCTGCCGCGGCGTCCAATCACCCTATCGGAGGACCCATGGTCAAGAAACTGCAAAAAATCAGCAACGACAAGAAGAAGAGCGGCGCCCAGCTTGCAAGCACCGTAAAAGACTCGGCCCAACAGATCTGGCTGGCCGGCCTCGGCGCCTTCTCCAAGGCCCAGGAAGAAGGCACCAAGGTTTTTGAATCTTTGGTCAAGGAAGGCCTTTCCATGCAGCGCAAGACGCAGTCTGCGGCCGAAGACAAAATCTCCGAAGCCACCAGCCGCATGACCAACATGGCCAGCGACATCAGCTCGCGCGCTGCCGGTCAGTGGGACAAGCTGGAAAACATCTTTGAAGACCGTGTGGCCAAGTCGCTTGCCAAGTTGGGCGTACCTTCTTCGCGCGATCTGGACGTGCTCAATGCCCGCATCGAGGCCCTGGCCAAGAGCATGGGCAAGACCCTCCCCGCTGCAGCCAAGCCAGCGGCCAAGTCGAGTGCAAAGCCTGCAGCCAAAGCAGCTTCCAAAGCACCAGCAAAGAAGGCTGCGGCCAAGCCCACCGCCCGAAAGAGCGCAGCCAAGCCGGCCGCCAAGGCCGCAGCCAAGCCCCGCACCGCACGCGCACCTTTCCCCAAGGCCGCACCGCGCGCCACCGAAGCGTCTGACGCCGCAAGCGCTTCCTAAGCCGCAACCACGCCCCGCCGGCTGGTTCCGACGTACACGGCCGCCACACCCGCCCAGGGTCTGGCGGCCGCGGCGTTTGCGGGGCATCAACATGACGCACTGCAGCAATTTTTCTGGAGGTGCGCGTCGGTTAGAGTAGCTGGCAATCGTCCCAAGACAAGACCCAAACGCCCGACGCAACCGACCGCACACCATGGTGAAAAAAGCACCGAGACGCACGGCAGAACGCATTCTGGAAGTCACGCTTGAATTGTTCAACCGGTTCGGTGAACCCAACGTCTCGACCACGCTGATCTCCGCCGAGCTGCGCATCAGCCCGGGCAATCTTTATTACCACTACCCGGCCAAAGACGAGCTGATCAATACGCTGTTCGAGCGCTACGAACGTGCCTTGGGCCAGTTGCTGGGTGCAGCACCTGGCGTGCGCAACGTGGAAGACGCATGGTTTTTCATGCATTCGCTGTTTGAACTGATCTGGCAATACCGCTTTCTGTACCGCGACCTCAACGATCTGCTGTCAAAAAATCGATTGCTCGAGACGCATTTCCAGACTGTTCTGACCGACAAGACCCGCGCCGTACGCAGTTTGCTCGCCAGCATGGAGCGCAGCAGAGCACTAAAGATGGACGCACGCGAAGTAGGCCCCACGGCCACAAGCATGGTGGTGGTGCTGACCTATTGGCTCAGCTTTGAGTATGTGCGCGATCCACGCCGTGCCCTAGAGCCCGAGAGCGCACAAGCTGCATTGATGCGCGGCGCCCACCATGTGCTCAATTTGCTCATGCCCTATTTGCAAGCTGAGCAGCGCCAGCATTTGCTGGCCTTGGCACAGGCGTATCAGGGTGCGGGCGATTGAACCTCCTACCACTACCAGCCCACCCAAAGCCGAACAACCATAACACCGGAGATACCCATGGCGAAATGGACCCCTTTCCCTCACGCAGGCCAATTTCGGCTGGATGCCGCCCAGTTGAAGAAGCAATGGGCCCGTCTGCATACCGGCGACGTCGAGCCCCTTCCCAAAGACCCGCAGGTACTGCAAGCCTGGGTGCATTTCCACAACGGCGAGTTCCAGGAAGCATCGCAAATCGGCTTGGCCGCTGGCGGTGCGGGCATCACCGCAGCCAACAAGGCCACTTCGATTTACGCCAACTATCTGGAGAAGAAGGAAAAGACGCGTCTGGAGCTTTTCACGCAGGTCGCAGAACAGGCGCAGCAGCAAGCACAGGCCGATCCCAAAAACGCCAACGCCTGGTATTGGCATGCCTACGCGCTGGGGCGCTACAGCCAGGGCATCAGCGTCGCCAAGGCGCTGGCCCAGGGGCTGGGCAGCAAAATTCGCGAATCGCTGGAGAAAGCCATTGCCCTGGCTCCGGCGCATGCCGACGCCCACATTGCACTGGGCGCCTTCCATGCTGAAGTGATCGACAAAGTGGGGGCGCTGATCGGCGGCATGACTTACGGTGCCAAGAAGGACAAGGGACTCAAGCTGTTCCAGGAGGCGCTGCGCCTCAACCCCGACTCGGCTATCGCCATGATCGAATACGCCAACGCACTGGTCATGCTCGAAGGCGAGCGCAAGATGGGCGAAGCGACGGCACTGTACGAAAAAGCCGCCGCCTGCAAACCACAGGATGCCATGGAGCAGCTCGACGTGGATCTGGCGCAGGCTGAGCTGGAGGAATAAGTGACAACCCCCTGAGGCACTTCGCGCCTGGTCTAAGCCGCGCCGGTTTCATGCGCTGCTGGCGCTCAAGCAAAACGCCGGGCGGCGATTTCCAGCAGACCGTCAAAAATCAGGTTGTCCACCAACTCGAAGGGGCGCGTCATACTGGGCGCCATTTTCCAACCGGCGCCACCGGTCATCATGCAAGCGGGTTCGCTGCCGCAATATGCAATCACGTGCTGCACCATGCGCTCTACCGCACCGGCAATGGCATAGGTGCCGCCGCTGGTCAGTGCGTCGCTGGTATTGGTCGGAAACATGCAGACTTCACCCGTCGGCACGTGCAGGCCGGCAGTGCCCGATTCAAGCGCGCGCAGCATGATCCCGTGCCCCGGAAGAATCAGGCCGCCAAGAAAGCGCCCTTGCGCGTCGATGGCTTCCACAGTGACGGCTGTGCCCACCATCACCACCACCAGCGGCCGGGCAGGGCCTTGGGCCAAGATGCGCTGGCGCGCACCAATCATGGCCACCCAGCGGTCACAGCCGAGACGGGTGGGGTGGTCGTAGCCGTTGATGAGGCCTGCCTCCTGGGCACTGGCCACCACCCACTGAGGCGCAACGTCCCACAACTCCATTTGTTCTTCAACGCGGCGTTTGACCGCGTCGCCTGCCACCACACAACCCAGCATGCGCTCGGGCGTCGGCAAACTGGCCCAGGCACCTTCGGCCAAGCGCTCGATGTGGTCCAAAAACTCCGCTCCCTGGGCCAGCAGTGCAGCACCCGGGCCAGGCGCTTCGTGCAACGCCCACTTCAGCCGGGTGTTGCCCACGTCGATAGCGAGAAATGTCATGCGAGGAATTATGCGGACTTTCGCGCGAACAGCGCACCGCACAGGCGACAGAAGCGGACCCATCGGTTCACAGCGCGTTGTCCGGCCGTTCACGCTGCTGTCCGACACCCGCAAAAGGGAGCTTCATGTATCGTGAGATGGGGGCACAAAACCTGTGCAACCGATCATTTGGCCAAACCACGACACAGAGGAGTTTTTCATGGGTCTTTTCAGTTTTATCAAGGAAGCCGGAGAAAAGTTGTTTGGCGGCAAGGAAGTCGAAGCGGCTGCCACGCAGGCAGCCGCCGATCCCAAAGCGAAACCCTCTCTCGATGCGCTCAACGACAAGGCCGCCCGCGCCATTGAAAACTACATTGCCACCCAAAAGCTCGGCGTGGAAGGCGTGCGCGTGGAATACGACGGCGCCACCGGCACAGTCAATGTGAGCGGACAGGCGCCGACTCAGGAGGCTTTGGAAAAAGTCACCTTGTGTTGCGGCAACGTCGCCAGCGTCAAGCAGGTGAACAACCTGATGGCGGTTTCCAGCCCTGAGCCCGAAGCGCAATACCACGACGTGGTGCGCGGCGACACGCTCTCCGCGATTGCCAAGAAGTACTACGGCGACGCCAACAAGTACCCGAAAATCTTTGAAGCCAACAAGCCCATGCTGAGCCACCCAGACAAGATCTATCCGGGTCAGAAGCTGCGCATTCCGGCACTGTAAAGCTCCGTAACCTGCGCTCAGGTCTGCCGCCATGGCAGACCGCGCGCGCGCCACCCGCCGGTGTGGTTGCGCTGCGCCTTTGCATCCGGATCGCCCTCGAAACCTTCGAGCACGTTCCAGGCTTCGATGCCCAGCTGCGTGGCCCGCTGGGCTGCGGCAATGGAGCGCACGCCGCTGCGACACAACAGCACAACGCGCTGGCCTGAACCGGCGGCGGCACGCATTTGCTCATCGAAGTCCGGGTTCAGCAGCATGCCGGGCCACTGTTTCCACACCACGGCGAGCGCACCAGGCACTTCGCCCACCCAGGCGCGCTCGGCATCGCTGCGCACGTCGATCAGCACTGCATCGCCCGCACTGACCCATTGCCAGGCCTGTTCGGGCGTCACATCGCCGGCGTAGCCCTGCTCTTCACGCGGAAAGAACGTGGGAGCGGGCGTTGGCGTGGGGTGCAGCTCGGGGGTATCACACAGCGTGCTGGCAGGCAGATCCGAGATCTCGCTCAGCAACTGCACCAACTGCGCGGCCGCCGCCTGCACGACGGCAAGGCCGTTCTCTGCCGTCGCCGCAGCGGCATTGCCCACCGCACCGGCAGGGTGGTAATCCTGCATTTGCCAGCCCAGTTTTGCACTTCGCCCATTGCCCAGCAAGGGGTAGCGTGCAGCGCGGTCCTGCGAGCTGGAGTGAAAATTCTGTGCCTGCTCCATGCGCACCCATTGCGGCGCGAGGTGCAGCATCATGGAGGTTTCCATGGCGCCGGCATGGATGCCAAAACGGTGCTCGTCAGCGCTAAAGCGTGCACCCACCTCGCTGGGCAGCGGCAAGCTGAACCAACTGGCGCTGTAGACCAGCAAGCCACAGCGGGTGCGCAGCTCCCGCGCGACGATGTCCATGACGCTGACCTGGCCCCCATGGCTGTTCAAGAGCAGGAGCTTCTTGATGCCGGCACGCGCCACGCTCTCGCCGAGCTCGGTCCACAGGGCGATCAGCGTGGCGGGAGCAAGTGTCAGCGTGCCGGGGAAGCGGATGTGCTCCGGGCTCAGGCCGACGTTCTGCGGCGGCAAAAACAGCACCGGCAGTGCGGGCGACAGCAGCGGCAGCGCCGCGTCGATCACGCCCTGGAGCAGCGTGGCGTCCACCGATACCGGCAGATGCGGGCCATGCTGCTCCGTGGCGGCCACCGGCAAGACGGCTACCGTGTTTTCTATAGCCGCAGACGCAGCAAGCTGCGCGAAATCGCGCGTACCAAGATCGGCCCAGAAGCGGGACGGCAGCGCAGGTGGGTAAAGTGGTTCGGTCGGCATCACCGCATGGTAGCGGGCGCGCGATACGATGCGCCACATGACCGAAGAACTCTTTCGTACGGATGCCCGCCTGGCCATGTGCAGCGCACAGGTGCTCGCCATCACGCCACAAGGCATTGTGCTGGACCGCACCGTGTTCTACCCGCTGGGCGGTGGCCAGGCGGGCGATGCCGGCGTGCTGCTGCTCGAAGACGGCGGCGCAATCGCCATTTCCGACACCCGCAAGGAAAAGAACGACACCGGCACGCCCACCGGCCGCATCGTGCACATGGCGGCGCCCGGGCAGGAGGCGTTGCTGGCACGGCTGCAGGCGGGCGACGGCGTGGCCGCGCGCATCGACTGGGAGCGGCGTCACCGCATGATGCGGCTGCACAGCGCCACGCACCTGCTGTGCCACCTGGTGCCACAACTGGTCAACGGCTGCTCGATCACGCCCGACTACGCGCGCATGGACTTCGCCATGACCGATCCGCTCGACAAGGATGTGTTGACGCAGGGTCTGGCTGCCCTGGTGGCCGCCGCCCATCCTTTTGCCGTGGAGTCGATCAGCGACGAGGATCTGGACGCCAACCCACAACTCGTGAAAAGCATGAGCGTGCAGCCTCCGCGCGGCACCGGTCGCATCCGCACCATCCGCATTGGCGGTGTGGGCGGCACCGCCCTGATCGACCTCCAGCCCTGCGGCGGCACGCATGTCGGCAACAGCGCAGAGATCGGCGCCATCGCAGTCACAAAAATCGAGAAGAAGAGCGCCACCACCCGCAGGGTGGTGCTCGGCTTTGCCGAGTGAGCGAAGCGAAGAGCGCTCTTCTGGGGCAGGCTCATGTGCGCACAGCGCACGTGACGACTGCACCAAGATGGCGCCACCACCCGCAAAGGTGTGCTCGGCTTTGCCGAGTGAGCGAAGCGAAGAGCGCTCTTCTGGGGCAGGCTCATGTGCGCACAGCGCACGTGACGACTGCACCAAGATGGCGCCACCACCCGCAAAGGTGTGCTCGGCTTTGCCGAGTGAGCGAAGCGAAGAGCGCTCTTCTGGGGCAGGCTCATGTGCGCACAGCGCACGTGACGACTGCACCAAAATGTGACGCCACCACCTGCAGGGTGGTGCTCGGCTTTGCCAAGTGAGCGCAACCCTGCCAACGCACCGCGCGCTCCCTTGACTTCTTCCTTGAGCCCCACCATGCCTTCTGTCCTGCCTCTCGAAGCCTTGCGCCGCCACCGCTGGGTACGCCGCGCTTTTTGGGCCGTGGTGGCCCTGCTGGCGCTGTGGCTGCTGAGCTGGCTGTTGGTGCCGGTGCTTGCCAAAGGTCCGCTGGAGCGCAAGGCCAGCGAACTGCTGGGACGTCCAGTCACGGTGGGCGCCCTCGAATTCACGCCCTGGACGCTGGAAGTCACGCTGCGCGACCTGGTGGTTGGTGGTCTCGATGGTGCAGCGCCGCAGCTGGAAATTGCGCGGGTGTATGCCGACGCCGAGCTGCAGTCGCTGGTGCGCCTGGCACCGGTGGTGGACGCACTGGCCATTGACAGCCCCCATCTGCGACTGACCCTGCTGGCGGACGGCCACTACGACGTGGACGACATCCTGGCGCGCTTTGCAGCCACGCCCGATACACCCAACACGCCCGAAACTGGCCCTGCCCGGCTGGCGCTGTACAACCTGACGCTGACGGGTGGCGAGATCGACTTCAACGACCGCACGGTGAGCCAGAGCCATACCGTGCGCAAGCTGACCCTGCAAGTGCCGTTCCTGAGCACCCTGCCCTCGCAACGGGAAATCAAGGTGGAGCCCCATCTGTCGTTCGATGTGGCGGACAGCCACTTCAGCTCATCGGCCCAGGCCACGCCGTTTGACCAAACTGGCAAGGGCGAAGCGACGATCCAATGGGATGGACTGGACCTGGCCCCTTATCTGGCTTACCTGCCCGCCAGCCTGCCCGTGCGGCTGCAGGGCGCGGTGCTTGACCTGGACCTGAAGCTCGCCTTCGAGCAAAAGCCCGAAGTTGCCGTGAAACTGACCGGTACGGCCCAGGCCCGCAAGGTGCAGATCGCCGATCGCAGCCAGCAAGCGCTGCTTTCCTGGGACCGCCTGAGCGTGGCACTGGACGACGTGCGGCCGCTGGACCATGTGGTGCGCCTGGGCAGCATCGAACTGGATGCACCGCTGCTCAGCGCAGCGCGCGATGCGGCTGGCGTCCTCAACCTGGCGCAACTGGCCACGCCCGCCCCAACGCCCAAGCCCGCCCCCACCAGCCCCGCCGCTTCCGCGCCGTCCGCACCTGCAGCAAGCCAGGCAGCGAGCGGCGCCAAGGCCCAGGCGCCGAAAGCACCAGCCTGGTCGATCTCGGTCGCACAGATCGCCGTGCGCCAGGGCACGGTCCACTGGGCCGACCAGAGCACGCGCCCTGCCGCCGCGCTGGTGGCCGCAGGGCTCAGTTTCGAGGCCAGCGCCATCGCGTTTCCATTTCAAAGGCCGTTTCCGTTTCACGGCGCGCTGGGCCTGCAGGGGAGCACGCTCGCCTTCGAGGGCCAGGCCAGCGACCAGACTGCGCAGCTCAAGCTGTCGGTGAAAGACCTTGGCCTGGCGCTGGCCGCGCCCTACCTGGCCAACACCCTGGAACCCGAACTGGTCGGCCAGATCAACGGCGATCTTGGCGTGCAGTGGGACGCAGCGGCCGCCGGCAAGCCGGGCGCAACCGGCGTCACGCTGGACGTGGGGCCGCTGAGCGTCTCGCAGCTCGCGCTCAAGCAAGGCAAGGCCAGCCTCGCCAGCGTGAGCCAGATCGCGCTTGAGGGCGCCAAAGTGAACCTCGATGGCCGCACGGTAGGCATTGAGCGCCTCGCCATTTCCCAGCCCCAGACCCGCGTGGAGCGCGGCGCCGACGGCCGCTGGATGTTCGAGCGCTGGCTCAAGGATGCCCCTACCAGCGCTTCGAGCACCAGCGCTCCCCCCGATACCGCCGCGCGCCCGTGGCGCGTGCAGATCGCCCAAGCCAGCGTCGAAGGCGGCAAGCTCGACTTTGCCGACCGCAGCCAGCCGCGCCCGGTGGCGCTCAGCGTCTCGGCCCTGGCCTTGCAAGCCAGCAAGCTGGCGCTCGATGGCAGCCAACCCGAAGCCTTCACCGTCTCGGCTCGCGTGGGCACGGGAACGGGAAAAGGGGATGCCGGAAAGCTCAGCTACAAGGGCACGCTGACGCCCCAGCCCTTCGCCACCCAAGGCCAACTGGACGCCAGCCGCCTGCCCTTGCAAGCGCTCGACGGCTACCTGGCCGACCGGCTCGCGATTGAGCTGCTGCAGGGCGAAGCCGGTTTTCGCGGCGACCTGGCCTTTGCGCAAACCGGGCGCGGGAATACGCTCAGCCTGAGCGGCGACGCCGCCATCGACCAGCTGCGGGCCAACAGCACCGGCGCTGCCACGGCCAAGACGGCTTCGCAGGTGGGCGAAGAACTGCTGGCCTGGAAGAGCCTGGGCCTGCGTGGACTCAACGTAAAACTCGTCCCCGACACCGCACCGCGCGTGGAGGTCAAGGAAACCAGCCTGGCCGATTTTTACGCGCGCCTGTCCATTGACGAGACCGGCCGCATCAATCTGGACCAACTGGTGAAGACACCAGGCCAGGGGGCGATACCCCCCGCTGCTGACACAGTTGCTTCAGCGACTGCGACTTCAGCGCAGGCCGCTCCTGCGGCTCCGGCCACACCTGCAGTGGCCCAGGCCGGCGCGCCCGACCCGCTGGCCCCGGTGCTGCAGTTCGGCCCCATGAGCCTGGTCAACGGCAAGGTGCTGTTCTCGGACTATTTCATCAAGCCCAATTACTCAGCCGACTTGAGTGAGCTGACCGGCAAGCTCAGTGCATTTTCGTCGCAGACCGCCGGCGGCGAGCCCGTGCTGGCCGATCTGGAGCTGCGTGGGCGGGCCGAGGGCTCGGCCTCGCTGGAAGTCAGCGGCAAGCTCAACCCGCTCGCCAAGCCGCTGGCGCTCGACATTCAGGCCAAGGTGCGCGATCTGGAACTGCCGCCGCTCTCGCCCTACGCGGTGAAGTACGCCGGCCACGGCATTGAGCGCGGCAAGCTGAGCATGGACGTGGCCTACAAGGTGCTGCCCAGCGGCCAACTGACCGCCAGCAACAAGCTGGTGCTCAACCAGCTCACATTTGGCGATCCGGTGGCGAACGCACCCAACAGCCTGCCGGTCAAGCTGGCGGTGGCCCTGCTGTCGGACAGCCATGGTGTGATTGACCTGGACCTGCCGATCAGCGGCTCGCTCAACGACCCGCAGTTCAAGCTGGGCCCGGTGATCTTCAAGATCATCGTCAACCTGATCGGCAAGGCCATCACCGCCCCGTTCAGCCTGCTGGCGAGTGCACTGGGCGGGGGCGACGAACTCAGCAGCGTGGCGTTTGCCCCCGGCAGCGCCGCGCTGACGCCGCAGGCCAGGCAGGGGCTGGACAAACTGGCCAAGGCCCTGGCCGAGCGCCCCGCCCTGCGCATGACAGTCACCGGCACCGCCAGCCTGGCGCGCGAACGCGAGGCACTGCAGCGCGAGCGCCTGGCGCAGCTGGTGCAGGCCGAAAAACGCCGTGCGTCGCCGCAGGACAAATCGCCCGTGCAGGCGACCGAATACCCCGCGCTGCTGAAGGCCGCTTATGGCCGCGCGGACATGCCCAAGCCGCGCAACCTCGTCGGCATGGCCAAGGATTTGCCCGTGGCCGAGATGGAAGCGTTGCTGCTGGCGCACCTGCCCGCCGCGACCGAAGGCCTGGCGCTGGAACTCGCTGCGCAGCGCGGGCAGGCCGTCAAGACCTATCTGGCGGCGCAGAAGCTGCCCGAGTCGCGCCTGTTCCTGGCGGCACCCAAATCGGCGACGCCGGACGGAAACTGGACGCCGCAAGCCCAATTGAGCCTGGCGGCACAATAGCTTCTTTGCCGCGCGCAGGGCTGCTGCGCCCGGCGCGCTGATCCCCAAGCCCCGGAACCAAGTGCGGTCCGGGTGCTCACACTCTGCATCCATGCGCACTCTTCTTGTTTTTCGCTGCCTGATAACTATATTTTTTATAGCTATCAGCGCTTACCCATCAAGCGCCAGAGCCCAATTTAGTCTAAATTCTGGCGCCTCCGCCAGTGCGGTGGTCACCACACCGCGCGTGCGCGCCGAACTGGTGGCGCACGCGCCCGAAGGGCTGGCACCTGGCGAGAGCGCATGGCTGGGCCTGGCCATCGCGCACCAACCGGGCTGGCACACCTACTGGAAAAACCCTGGCGACTCGGGTCTTCCCACCGAACTGAGCTGGCAGTTGCCCTCCGGCGTGGACGTAGGCGAAATCGCCTGGCCCGTGCCAAAACGCATTCGCATCGGTCCGCTGGCGAACTACGGCTACGAGGGCGAGGTGCTGCTGGCGGTGCCGCTGCAGGTGTCGCAGGCCTTCAAGGCGCCGCTGCTTGCCGGCGCGGGCGACACGCTCACCGTGCGCCTGCACGCAAGCTGGCTGGTGTGCCGCGTGGAATGCATTCCCGAAGAGGGCAACTTTGAAATCAACGTGCCGCTGCGCAGCTCTACGGCGGTGGACGCAGCGCGCTTCGCCAGCGCCCAGGCGGCCCAGCCGCAGGCCAACGCGGGCGACGCCAGTGTGCGCGCCGAAGGCGAGCGCCTGCACTGGCGCGTGGCCGGCCTGCCTGCGGCGCTGCAGGGCCAGGTGCTAGACCTGTTTGCTGAAACCCCCGGCGTGCTGGTGCCGGCGGCCGAGACCGGCAAGGACTGGAGCCAGGCCTGGGACGGCGCGGTGTGGACCGCCGACACCCCGCTCTCGCCCGAGCACGAGGCGGCTCCCGAGAGCGTGCCCGTGGTGTTGGCGCGTGCGGACGGTGCGCGGGTGGACGGCGCCGTCGGCTGGCGCAGTGTGGCCAGCGTGCAAACACCCTGGAGTGCCGGCGCGGTGCGCGCCGAAGTCTCACCCGCCCTGGCGGCGGCGCTGGAAGCCAACCGCCTGGCGGCGCAGACGGCAGCCGTGGTGCCCACACCCTCGCTGGCCGGCCTGGCCGCAGCGCTGCTTGGCGGCCTGCTGGGCGGCCTGCTGCTCAACCTGATGCCCTGCGTGTTCCCGGTGCTCGCCATCAAGCTGCTGGCGCTGGCGCAGCACGGTGGCCAGCCGCGCGCCCAGCGCCTGGCCGCGCTGGCGTACACCGCTGGCGTGATGCTGTCGTTTCTCGCCCTGGGCGGCCTGCTGCTGGCGCTGCGCGCGGCGGGCGAGCAGCTCGGCTGGGGCTTTCAGCTGCAGTCGCCCGTGGTGGTGGCGCTGCTGGCCGGCTTGTTTACGCTGATCGGACTGAATCTAGCGGGCGTTTTTGAGTTCGGCCAGTTCGTTCCGGGGCGCCTGGCCACGCTGCAGGCCCGCCACCCGGTGACCGACGCGCTGCTCTCGGGCGTGGTGGCTGTCGCTATTGCTTCGCCCTGCACGGCACCCTTCATGGGGGCCTCGCTCGGCTTTGCCGTCGCCATGCCCACAGCGCAGGCGCTGGCCGTTTTTGGTGCGCTGGGGCTGGGCATGGCCCTGCCGTACCTGTTGGCGGGGTTCATTCCGGCGCTGGCGCACGCCCTGCCGCGCCCCGGACCGTGGATGGAGACTTTCCGCCACGCCATGGCCTTCCCGATGTTTGCCACCGTGGTCTGGCTGGTTTGGGTGCTGGGCCAGCAAAGCGGCATCGACGGTGCGGGCGCCTTGCTGGCGCTGCTGGTGGCAGGCAGCAGCCTGGTCTGGGCCCTGAGCCTGCGTGGCCGCACGCGCATCGTGCTGGTCTCCACGCTGCTGGTCCTGGGCGCCTGGCTCGGCATCGCCCTGGGGCCGCATGTGGTCAAACCCCAGGAAAGCGTCGTGCAGGCGGCACCGGGGGCCACCGCGTGGCAGCCCTGGTCTTCCCAGCGCGTGGCCGAACTGACGCAGAGCGGCCAGCCCGTGTTTGTCGACTTCACCGCCGCCTGGTGCGTCACCTGCCAATACAACAAGCGCACCACCCTGGCCGACGCCGAGGTACTGGCCGACTTTGCCCGGCGCAAGGTGGTACTGATGCGTGCCGACTGGACGCGGCGCGACCCCGCCATTACCGCCGCCCTCACCGCCTTGGGCCGCAGCGGTGTGCCGGTCTATGTGCTGTACGCCAAAGACAAGCCGCCCGTAGTGCTGAGCGAAATCCTGAGCAAGAACGAAGTGCAGGCGGCGCTGGCGGGGCTGTGACAATGGCGGTTCCCAGACCGTCTGCGGGCAGGGGCTGAACAAGATCAATGGAGACAAGGATTTCTTGCGCCGCAGGGAACAGCGCCAGCAGACGGTGGTAGTGTGGCGCAACGCAGCAGAGATCAAAGCCCATGAAATCAAGTTTCCAATCACGGCGCAGCGCATGCCTGACCCTGGCGGCAGGGGTCTTGGCTTTGGGGTTAAATCCGTCTTCAGCGCTGGCCAGATCCACGTCAATAGCTATTACTTCAATAGCGCCATTTGATGCAAACAGCTGGGCGCGCTTGGTCGAAAAAGGCCCCCGCCCTGCGGCCTACATCTTCACTGCGACCACCTGCTCCGCCTGCCCCGACGTTTTCGAGAAGCTGCGCAGTTTTGTCATGGATGCGCACCGCCCGGTCGAACTGGCGGCCGTGGTGGTGGATGTGGAAGGCGTGCGCGCCGTCGAGCTTGGCGCAAGTCGTTACCTGGGACTGACCCGGCTGTATGCCTTTCACGGCGACGAGACCGCCCTGCGGCGCAGCGTGGACCCCCAGTGGACAGGCGCCTTGCCTTACATCGTCCTGCTCGGCCGAGATGGCTCGGTGCAGCGCAGCCTGGGGGCACCTGATCCCGCCATGCTGAAAAAGTGGCTGCCTTGACGATGTGACCAGGGCGGTGTGAACCGGGGCCGATGCCCTGGGCACGCAGTGGCTGTCAGTGGCGATGTCTCGGCCACGCCAGCCGGCATTGGGCAGCGACCACCAGCCTGCGACAATCGCAGGATGAGCTTTGCACCCCTCTCCAACGACACCTTTCTTCGCGCCTGCCGCCGCCAGGCCACCGACTACACGCCCTTGTGGCTGATGCGCCAGGCGGGGCGCTACCTGCCCGAGTACAAGGCGACACGCGCCAAGGCGGGCAGCTTCATGGGCCTGGCCACCAACGTGGACTACGCCACCGAAGTGACGCTGCAACCGCTGGAGCGTTTCCCGCTGGACGCGGCCATTCTGTTTTCCGACATCCTCACCGTACCCGATGCCATGGGCCTGGGCTTGACCTTTGCCGAGGGCGAAGGCCCGCGCTTTGCCAAAACGGTGCGCGAGGAGGCCGACGTGGCCGCCCTTGCCGTGCCCGACATGGACAAGCTGCGCTACGTGTTCGACGCGGTCACCAGCATCCGCAAGGCCTTGAATGGCCGCGTGCCGCTGATCGGTTTTTCCGGCAGCCCCTGGACGCTGGCCTGCTACATGGTCGAAGGCAAGGGCTCGGACGACTACCGCCTGGTCAAGAGCCTGATGTACAGCCGCCCGGATTTGATGCACCGCGTCCTCGCGGTGAACGCGGACGCTGTGGCGCAGTACCTGAACGCACAGATAGACGCCGGCGCGCAGGCGGTGATGGTGTTCGACAGCTGGGGCGGCGTGCTGGCCGACGGCGCGTTCCAGGAGTTCAGCCTGGAATACACCCGCCGCGTGCTGTCGCAGCTCAAGCGCCATGGCCCGGACGGGCAGGACGTACCGCGCATCGTCTTCACCAAGGGCGGCGCCCTGTGGCTGGAAGACATGGCGCCGCTGGACTGCGAGGTGCTGGGCCTGGACTGGACGGCCAATCTGGCCAAGGCACGCGCGCTGGTGGGCGGTGTGGCGGGCGGGCCGGGCAAGGCGCTGCAGGGCAACATTGACCCCAACGTGCTGTTTGCGCCCCCGGCGCAGATTGAAATCCAGGTGCGCAAGGTGCTTGAAAGCTTTGGCGCACCGCACACCGACCGCAGCACGACCGGCCCGACCCATATCTTCAACCTGGGCCACGGCATCAGCCAGTTCACGCCGCCCGAGCATGTCACCGCGCTGGTCGAAGCGGTGCACCAGCAGTCACGGGCCCTGCGCAGGGCTTGACACGGAGCATTTTTTTTGCCACTTGTGCACACTGCGGCTGCAAGTGTGCTAGCACCGTGCCAGCGGCTTGCGGCGTCGGACTGCTCCTACCCCTGGACGGCTAAGTGCTTGATTCATATAGAAGGGCTGGCACTGCTGAAAAGCTGTGCAGCCCAAGCAAAGGCTCAGCGGACGGGGCTTTGGAGGCGGCTCTGGCGACCTGTCCACAAAGTTATCCACAGAAAATCTGGACTCTTTAAAAACCCTTGAAAGATCAGCCACTTGCATCCCAAAGCGGAAAAAGAGGATGAAGCAGAACGCGCAAGCGACGATGCGCCCTGCACCGTGCAGGTCGCGGTACATACGCCAGCGCACAGCGCCATCGGCGAACTGCTGAGCTACCGTTCGGCCACGCTGCTGGCGCCCGGAACACTGGTGCGCGTGCCGCTGGGCCAGCGCGAGGTGCTGGGTGTGGTCTGGGACAGGGCGGACGACACCGCCGCGCAAGCGCCAGTACAACTGCGCGCCGTTGCCGGCGTGCTGGGCGGCGTGGCACCGCTGGGTGCCGACTGGCGTGCGCTGGTGGCCTTTGCCGCGCGCTACTACCAGCGCAGCCTGGGCGAAATAGCGCTGGCCGCTCTGCCAGCCCAGTTGCGCACGCTGGGGCCGGAGCAGATGGCGCGCCGCCTGCGCCGGCCTGCCACCCAGGCCGAGCAAGCAAATGCTATTGAATTGATAGCTCTTAGCGCAGAACAGGAAAGCGCCAGAGCCCAAATTTCTTCAAAAATCGGCCCCTTCCTGATGTTTGGCAGCACCGGCAGCGGCAAGACCGAGGTGTACCTGCGCTGCGTGCAGGAGCTGCTGCAGGCCGACCCGGCGGCCCAGGCGCTGGTCATGGTGCCCGAGATCAACCTGACGCCGCAGCTCGAAGAGCGCTTTGTCAGCCGTTTTGGCGCGGCGCAAGTGGTCTCGCTGCACAGCGGCATGACGAATCCGCAGCGGCTCAAGAGTTGGCTGGCGGCGCACAGCGGGCAGGCGCGCATCGTGCTGGGCACGCGCATGGCGGTGTTTGCGTCGATGCCCGGCCTGGCGCTGATCGTCGTCGACGAGGAGCACGACGCCAGCTACAAGCAGCAGGAGGGCGCGCGCTATTCGGCACGCGATCTCGCCATCTGGCGCGGCCACGCCTGCGGCGCCAAGGTCGTGCTGGGTTCGGCCACGCCCTCGCTTGAGAGCTGGCACGCCAGCCGCCCACCCAGCCCGCAAGACCCCGAAGGCGGGCGCTACCTGCGCCTGGCCATGCCGAGCCGCATTGGCGCTGCCGCATTGCCGCGCGTGCGCCGCGTCGACATGGGCCAGCAACCGCACCGCACCGTGTTCTCGGCCCCGCTGCTGGCCGCCATCACCGAACGCGTGCAGCGCGGCGAGCAATGCATGGTGCTGCTCAACCGGCGCGGCTATGCGCCGGTGCTCACCTGCAGCGACTGCGACTGGAAGAGCGACTGCCCGCACTGCAGCGCGCACCAGGTGTTCCACAAGATCGACCGCAGCCTGCGCTGCCACCACTGCGGCTTTGCCCAGCGCGTGCCGCGCGCCTGCCCGGCCTGCGGCAACCCCGACATCGTCCCCATCGGGCGTGGCACCGAGCAGCTTGAAGAGCAATTGGCCGCCCTGCTCGCCGGCGTGCAGCGCGCCGATGGCAGCCCGGTGCGCATTGCCCGCATCGACGCCGACAGCACGCGCGCTGCCGGCGCGCTGCAAAGCCAGTTGGCGCAGGTGCATGCGGGCGAGGTGGATGTGCTGGTGGGAACGCAGATGATCGCCAAGGGCCATGACTTTCGCCGCGTCAGCCTGGTGGCTGCCGTGCAGCCCGACGGTGCGCTTTTTTCCAGCGACTTCCGTGCGCCCGAGCGCCTGTTTGCCTTGCTGATGCAGGCCGCAGGCCGCGCCGGACGCGACGCCGCCTGGATGGCCGAGCGCGGCGCGCCCTGCGAGATGTGGGTGCAGACCTACCATCCCACGCATCCGGTGTACGAGGCCCTGCGCCGCCATGACTACCCGGCCTTTGCCGCGCAGCAGCTCACCGAGCGCCAGCAGGCCAGCATGCCGCCGTTTGCTTTCCAGGCCCTGGTGCGCGCCGACGCGCGCACGCAGCCAGTGGCCCAGGGTTTTCTGACTGCGGCGGCGGAGGCAGCGCGCGCTGCGGCGCTGCCGGGCCTGGAGCATGTCAGCCTCTATCCGCCGGTGCCGCTGGTGGTGCAGCGCGTCGCCGGCGTCGAGCGTGCGCAGATGCTGATCGAAAGCAGCAGCCGTCCGGCGCTGCAGCACTTTTTGGCGGCCTGGCAGGGCGTGCTGCGCAGCACCCGCGCCGATCCTGTCCACAAAGGCCTGGTGCGCTGGCTGGTGGATGTGGACCCGCTGGCGATCTGAGCGATGTTGCAAGGGCACAATGTCCCGCTGACCATGCCGCTTCTCACGCCCACACTGTCTGCCCTCACCAGCACCCATGACCCGGCCGACCTCTCCCACTGCGGTCGGGTGTATACCGTGCGCGCCGGTGTGGTCGAGGTGCGGTTTCCGCCCGAGGCACTGCCCGCGCTCGGCACCGCACTGGAAGTCTGCACGCCTGGCGAAGCTACGGTCACGCTCGAAGTACAAAGCCAGATCGACGAGCGCACGGTGCGCGCCGTGGCGCTGGAGGAAACCCAGGGCCTGGCGCGGGGCGCACCGGTACGCTCGCTCGGCGGTCCGCTGACCGTTCCGGTGGGCGATGCGCTGCTCGGCCGGCTGGTCAATGTGCTCGGTCAGGCCTGCGACGGCGGCGCCCCGATTCCAGCCGACACCCCGCGCCGCCCCATCCACTGCCCGCCGCTGCCACTCGCCCAACGCCGGGCCGTGGCCGAAGTGTTCGAGACCGGCATCAAGGTGATCGACCTGCTGACGCCGATGGCGCTGGGCAGCAAGGCGGCCATGTTCGGCGGCGCGGGCGTGGGCAAGACGGTGCTGGTGATGGAGCTGATCCACGTCATGGCGCAAACCTACCAGGGGCTGTCGGTGTTTGCCGGCGTGGGCGAGCGCACGCGCGAGGGCCATGAGCTGCTGCTGGACATGCGCAACTCGGGCATGCTGGCCAATTCCATCCTGGTCTACGGTCAGATGAACGAGACCGCCGGAGCCCGCTGGCGCACGCCGCTGACCGCGCTGGCGCTCGCCGAGTATTTCCGCGATGAACAGCACCGCAACGTGCTGCTGCTGATGGACAACGTGTTTCGCTTCGTGCAGGCGGGGGCAGAGGTCTCGGGCCTGCTGGGCCGCCTGCCGTCCCGCGTGGGCTACCAGCCCACGCTGGCCAGCGAGGTGGCTGCCGTGCAGGAGCGCATTGCCTGCGGCGAACACGCCTCGGTCACCGCCATCGAGGCGGTCTATGTGCCGGCCGACGATTTCACCGATCCGGCCGTCACCGCGATTGCCGCGCACCTTGACAGCCGTGTCGTGCTCTCGCGCGCCCTGGCCGCCGAAGGCATGTACCCGGCGGTGGACCCACTGGCCTCGCAGTCGCGTCTGCTGGACCCGGCCATCGTTGGCCAGGCGCACTGCGACCTGGCGCGGGAAGTGCGCGAGGTCCTGGCCCGCTACCGCGAACTGCAGGACATCATCGCGCTGCTGGGCGTGGCCGAGCTGAGTGCAGAGGACCAGCTGCGCGTCCAACGCGCGCGCCGGCTGCAGCGTTTTCTGACCCAGCCCTTCAGCGTGACGGAGGCCTTTACCGGCCAGGCCGGGCGCCAGGTGGCCTTGAAAGACACGCTCGCGGGCTGCCGCGCCCTGCTGGACGGCGCGGGCGACGATTTTCCCGAGAGCGCCTTCTACATGGTGGGCACGCTGGACGAAGCCCTGGCGAGGACATCCGAATGACGGCGGCCACTGCCTGGCCACGGGCCAACGCCATCCACCTGGTGCTCTCGAGCCTGGGCGCGGTGCTGGTCGATGCACAGGGCGTGCGCTCGGTGCGCGCGCAGGATGCCACGGGCAGCTTCGGCCTGTGGCCGGGCCACGAAGACCTGTTGGCGGTGCTGAGCGTCGGCCTGTTGTCCTGGCGCGATGCGCAGGACGCCTGGCACTGGTGCGCGCTGCGCGGCGGCGTGCTCACCCTGCAGCGCGGCGTTGAGTTGCAGATCGCCAGCCGCGAGGCCGTGCTCGGCGACGACCCCGGCCAGCTCGAGCGCACGGTGCTTGAGCTGCTTCGCCAGCGCCAGCAGACCGAGGACGATGCACGCCGCGAAAGCCACCAGATCGAAGTGCAGCTGCTGCGCCAGCTGCAACCCGGCAGGGCCGACGCGCAGCGCACACCGGGCGTCTGGCCATGAGCGAGAACCCCTTGCCCGAGGAAGACCGCGCCTGGCTTGGCCAGGTGCGCCAGCAGTGGCAGCGACAGCTGCGCAGCCGCCGCGAGGGCGAACCCAGCCTGCTCGGCCAGCTCGCCAGCGTCGGCGTGCTGGGCTGGGTGGTGGTTGTGCCCACGCTGCTGGGCATTGCGCTGGGGCGCTGGCTGGATGCGCAATTGCGCACCGGCATCACCTTCACGGGGGCGCTGCTGCTGCTGGGCCTTTTGCTCGGCGGCTGGGCGGCCTGGCGCTGGATACACCGACCATGACGGCGCTGTTTTTCTTCCCCGGCCTGCTGCTGGGCGCCTGGCACTTTGGCAGCTTGCACTGGCTCACGGAGCGCCTTGCCCGCAGCGGACAGACCCCCTGGGGCGGCATGCTGGCGCTGCAATTGCTGCGCTTTGCGCTGCTGGCTGGCGCCTGTTATGGCGCCTCGCGCGCCGGGGCGTTGGCGCTCATTGCGCTGGGGCTGGGGGTGCTGGCAGCGCGCCCACTGGTGCTGCATTTCACCAACCGCCGCCGGCCCCCTCTGCCATGACCACCAACCCGTTCCTCCACGAAGTGCTGCTGCAGCTTGGCCCACTGGCGATCACCACGCCCGTCGTCACCACCTGGGCCTTGATGCTGGTGCTGGTGCTGGGCGCGGCCTGGCTGCGCAACCGCCTATCGGTGCGCGCGCCAGGCCGGGTGCAATCGATGGCCGAGGCGGCGTTCGAGTTGGTGCAGACCGAGATGCGCTCGACCATGAATACCGATCCTGCGCCCTTTTTGCCGCTCATCGCCACGCTGTTCGTCTTTATCCTCACGGCCAACCTCAGCGGGCTCATTCCCGGCGTCGTGCCGCCCACCGCAGCCCTGGAAACCGATCTGGCGCTGGCGCTGTCCGTGTTTGCTGCCGTGCTGGGCTGGGGCATCGGCAGACGCGGCTTGTGGGGCTACCTGCGCAGCTACGCACAACCGAGCCTGTTGCTGCTGCCGCTGAACCTGATCGAGGCGCTGACCCGCATCGTCTCGATGTCGGTGCGCCTGTTTGGCAACATGATGAGCGGTGTCGTCATCTCCGCCGTGGTTCTGGGGCTTGCGGGGCTGCTGGTGCCGGTGCCGTTCATGGCACTGGAACTGCTCTCCGGGCTGATCCAGGCCTATATCTTTACCGTGCTCGCAATGGTCTTCATTGCTGCGGCCGCGAGCGAACCTTCTCAACCGGAGTGACCCCCATGGACAACCAATGGATTGAACTTGTCAGCATCGTCTGCGCGGCCTTTGCCGTGTCCTTTGGCGCCCTCGGCCCGGCGCTTGCCGAGGGCCGGGCGGTCGCCGCAGCCATGGATGCGCTGGCCCGCCAGCCCGAGGCCGCCAGCACGATCTCGCGCACGCTGTTCGTCGGCCTGGCCATGATCGAGACCACCGCCATCTACTGCCTGGTCATCGCCCTGTTGCTGCTGTTTGCGAACCCGTTCCTGCGTTAAGCGGGTTCACAACGCCACGATGAATATCGACCTCTCCACCCTGCTGCTGCAAGCGGTCAACCTGCTGGTGCTGCTGGCGCTGCTGCGCTGGCTGCTGTACCGGCCATTGCAAAGGGTGATCGCGGCGCGCCGCGCCCTCGTCGCCAAGGAGCTGGCCGACGCCAGCGACAAAGTGGCACAGGCGCAGCAGACTGCCAGCGAACTCAAGAGCCAGCAGCAAACCCTGCAAGCCGAGCAGGCCAGCCTGCTGGACGCGGCGCGCCGGGATGCCGCCGCAGAACGCGAGCAGCTCCTCACCAGCGCCCGCCTGGAAGCCAAGGCACAGCTGGACGCCGCGCGCGTGCAACTGGCAAGCGAACGCCAGCAAGCCGGGGCAGCGCTCTTTGACGAGGCCTCTGGCTTGGCGGTGGATCTGGCCGGCCGACTGCTGGCACACACGCCGGTTGATGACGGTGCTTTCATCGACCGCCTGCTGGCCCAAGTGGCCGCCACGCCCGAGGCGCAGCGGGCAAGCTGGTTTGCGCAGGGCAGCGCAAGAAATGTCGAACTGTGCACCGCACGCGCACTGGCACCTGCGGCGCAGGAGGCACTGCAGGCTCGCCTGCAGACCTTGCTGGGCGAAGACGTGGCACTCACTTGCTCGCACGACAGCGCACTGATTGCAGGCGCCGAACTGCGCTTTGCTCTGGGCACGCTGTCACTGCACTGGGCGCAAGCGCTGCAAGAGGCCCATCAGGCCCTGGCGCCAGTGGCGCAGGAAGCGCCATGAACTCCGCCGCAGCCCAGGCCGATTCCTTGCCCGAGCCGCTGGCGGCAAGCCTGCCACGCTGGCGCAGCGCCGCTGCGGCGCGCCTGCCTGAGGGCGCACGCCCAGCGCATTTCGAGGAAATCGGCAGCGTGCACGCCACCGGCGACGGCATCGCCGACATACGCGGCCTGGCCGGCGCGCGCCTGGGCGAGCTGCTGCGCTTGTCCGGCGATCGCATGGGTTACGCCGCCAGCCTGAATGCCGACAGCATTGCCTGCGTGCTGCTCGATGACAGCGCCGGCGTGGCCGTGGGCGACGCGGTGCACCGCACCGGCGACATTGTGCGGGTGCCAGTCGGCGAGGCGCTGCTGGGCCGCGTGGTCGACCCGCTGGGCCGCCCGCTCGACGGGCGCGGGCCGATAGCAAGCACCGAGCGCCTGCCGGCCGAGCGGCCAGCGCCCAGCGTGCTGGATCGCGCTCTGGTGCAGCAGCAGGTCCACACCGGAACGCTCGCCGTGGATGCGCTGTTCCCCCTGGGGCGGGGCCAGCGCGAGCTGTTGATTGGCGACCGCGGAACCGGCAAGACAGCGATTGCCGTCGATGCCGTCCTTGCGCAAAAGGACAGCGAACTCATCTGCGTCTATATCTGCGTCGGCCAACCCTCGGAATCCGCCGCCGCCGTGGTGGCGGCGATTGAAAACTTGGGCGCACCCGAACGCTGCATCGTCGTCGTGGCCGGTGGCAGCGACGCCCCCGGCCTGCAATGGCTGGCGCCTTTTGCCGGGTTTTCCATGGCCGAATGGTTCCGCGACCGTGGCCGCCATGCACTGGTGGTGGTGGACGACCTGACCCAGCACGCGGCTACGCACCGCGAACTGGCGCTCTTGATGCAGCAGCCGCCGGGGCGCGAAGCCTACCCCGGCGATATCTTTCACGTGCACGCGCGCCTGCTCGAGCGTGCCGCCATGCTCTCGCCCGAGCGTGGCGGCGGCTCGCTGACGGCGCTGCCGGTGGCCTGCACCGAAGCGGGCAACCTGAGCGCCTACATCCCCACCAACCTGATCTCGATCACCGACGGACAGATCGCGCTGAACGCGCGCCAGTTCGAGCTGGGTCAGTTGCCTGCAGTGGACACCGGCCTGAGCGTGAGCCGCATCGGCGGCAAGACCCAGGCCCCGCTGATGCGCGGGGCCGTGGCGCAATTGCGCCTGGCGTACGCGCAGTTTCTCGAACTCGAAGGCTTTGCCCGCTTTGGCACCGAGCTGGACGAGCGCGTCCAGGCGCAGATTGCCCGTGGCCGTTTGATACGTGCTGCACTGGGCCAACCCCATCTGGCGCCGCAGAACCCTGCGCTGCAAGTGGCGCTGATGATCGCATTGCAAGCCGGGCTGCTGGACGCTGGCGGCCCGCAAGCCCTGCCGGCCAAACTGCTACAGCTTGGCGACGCGATTGCCGCTGACGCGAACCTGGCGGCAGCGCTGCGCACGCGCGGCAAGGTCCCGGCCGGCCTGCAAGAGCGGCTGCGCACGCAACTTGCCCAGGTACTGGGCGAGCCGACGATGGCCGTCGTCTGAAGCATGAACCGCACTGCCGCCGAGGTCCAAGCGCGCCTTGCCACCACGCAAAGCTTTGGCGGCCTGGTCAGCGCGCTGCGCGGCATGGCGGCGGCGCGCACCGAGCGTGCGCGCACACGCATCGCCGGTGCCGATGCCTACAGCCACACGGTGGCCGCAGCCATCGGCCAGGCGCTGGCGCTGCTGCCGGCGGACGCTGCCGTTGCCCGCACCGGCGACGGCCACGACGAAATGCTGTGGCTGGTGTTCGGTGCGGAGCAGGGCTTTAACGGAGGCTACACCGAGCGCGTGCTAGACGCTCTGCCCACAACAACGCCCACCACACGGATCGTGCTGCTCGGGGAGCAGGCCAAGCGCATCGCGCATGTGCGCCGCCTCCCCATCGAAGCCCACGCTCCCCTGGTGGCGCACGCGGGCGCCGTGATCCCCGCCAGCGAGCGGCTGCGCAGCTTGTTGCTGGACACGTTGGCGCGAAAACCTGCGGCAAGCGTCGAACTGCTGTTTGGCGAGCTGGGAGCCGGCAACCATTTCGAACTGCGGCGCCAGCGCCTGCTGCCGTTGGACCTCGAAACCCTGCGCGCCGCGCCCACGCAGGCACCGCGCGTGCACCAGCCACCGGCCGAGCTGCTGCACCTGCTGGCGGGCGAATACGTCACCGCCCGTCTGGCGCGTGCCGTGCTGCACAGCCACGCGGTGGAGAACCTGGCGCGGCTCTCCGCCATGGCGGCCGCGCAAGAGAACGTTGCGAAGCTGGGCGAATCCCTGCAGGCCGAACTGCGCCAGCTGCGCCAGGAGGCCATCACCGCCGAAGTGGTGGAACTGGCCGCCGGCCTGCGCTCGCTGCGCGCGCGAAGCGACGCAGCCACCGGACCCTGAGCCCCGCGGCGCGCCGCCTCTGTGCTGAGCGCTACCCTGTGGCGCTCGGCAATGGCAGCGCAGGCAGTGGGGTCAGATCACGCTGCAGCGCAGCGAAACGCGTGCTCTGACCCCACTTCCGGAATGTTGGGAGCGGCGGTGGCGGGAAGCGCCTGCACCCCACGCATCAAGCAGTCTTGTAAAACGCCTCCACCGTGCCCTTGAGCGTGATCAGCAACGGCCGCCCCTTGCGGTCCAGCGTCTTGCCTGCGGGCACCTTCACCCAGCCTTCACTGACACAGTATTCGTCGACGTCGAAGCGCTCCTTGCCATTGAAGCGAATGCCGATGTCATGCTGGAAAACCTCGGCGACGTGGTGGGGGCTGCGCGGATCGACGCTCAGGCGGTCTGGCAGCGCGGGGGGATCGTGGGGTTGGGTCATGGTGGCAATGCAGAACGTAAAAAATATCAGTAAAAGATGGCTCTATCGCTTATCTGGCGAGCAATTACAGCTATCAATAATATAGCATTCAAGTGAGCAACGCCACCGCCCCCGAAAAGCTCAGGAACGCCAGCGCCGTCGAAACCAGAATGATGCGGGCAATGCGCCCGTTGTGCGCGCCAAAGCGCTCGGCCAGCAGCGAGACATTGCTGGCGCTGGGCAACGCCGCCAGCAGCACCAGCACGGTGAAGGCAAAGGGGTCGAGCGGCACACCCACAGCGATGGCGCTGCGCCCCGCCAGCCATACCAGCAGCGGGTGCACGAACAGCTTGGCCAGAGCCACGGGCACGTAGTCGCGCGCCAGCACGCGCTCGTGCTGATTCATCTGCGAGCGCGCCAGCACGGCGCCAATCGTGAACAGCGCCACCGGCGAAGCGGCATCGGCCAGCATGGCGATGGTCTTGTCCACGGGGCCAGGCAGCTTCCACGCTGCGGCCGAAGCCACGGCGCCCAGCGCAATCGACCAGGGCATGGGGTTGGTCAACATGCCGCGCAAGGCCTTCTTCAGCGCCACCGCCATGCCGTGCGTGCCGGCGCCGTCGAGCTGCGAGAGCGCAATGCACAGCGAGGTGGTCAGCACCATGTCGATCATGATGGTGACGATGGCCGGCCCCGCCGCCGCCGCGCCCAGCAGGGCGACCAGCAGCGGTACGCCCATGAAGCCGGTGTTGGGAAACGCCGCCACCAGCGCGCCAAAGGCCGCGTCGTTCCAGTTGGTGCGCGGGCCGCGCGTGGCCAGCACGGTGCCGCCCACCATCAGCACCGCGCAAAGGGTGTACACGCCGGCCACGGCCGGGTCGAGGAGCTGGGCAATCGGCGTCTGGGCGCCAAAACGGTACAGCAGGCAAGGCAGCGCAAAGAACAGCACAAAGGCGTTGAGCCCCGGAATGGCCGGCAGCGGAAGCAGGCCGGCGCGCACCGCCAGGTAGCCGGCGAGCACCAGGGCGAAAAAGGGGAAGGTGATGAGCAGGACGTCGAGCACGGGCGGTGTTGGCAGTGACCTGCGTTGGAAACGGCCCCAACCTGCATTGGAAGGGAATTTCAGCCAGAAAAACTGCAGCGGCGTGCTGCATCCAAGCAGCATTATCTGCAACGGACGAGCGGCGCTACGGCCGCATCGGCGCCGGGCGGCCACAGACGCTCAAAGGAACGCAGCACGGGATGCGCAAAGCGCACGAAACAGAAGACATCGGTCAGCTAGGGCCTGTTCACAGGTGCTAAGGCATTGCCGGGCTTGCACTGCTCTGCAGCGACGCGATCAGCGGACAGGACACATTGCCCTTCCGCAGATGGCAGGCGGACACAAGCTCGGACAGCACCGCCTCAATGCGTGCCAGGTCGGCCATCTTCTCGCGCACGTCCTTGAGCTTGTGTTCCGCCAGGCTACTGGCTTCTTCGCAGTGGGTGCCATCGTCCAGCCGCAGCAGTTCTGCGATCTCGTCCAAACCAAATCCCAGTCGCTGGGCCGATTTCACAAAGCGCACCCGCGTGACATCCGCCTGACCATACCGGCGAATGCTGCCAAGGGGCTTTTCTGGCTCGGGTAACAGTCCCTTGCGCTGATAGAACCGGATGGTCTCCACATGGACCCCGGAAGCCTTGGCAAAAACGCCAATGGTCAGATTCTCGGAAATGCTTGGCATAGCGCTTGACTCCGTACATAACTACGGAAGTAAGCTTGCGCTATCCCCTCCAAATACACAAGGACAAGCACATGTCTGAACCGCAAAACGGGCGCGGCGCGCTCTTTGCCGGCGGGCTGGCCGCCATTCTGGCCTCGACCTGCTGCCTGGGGCCGCTGGTGCTGATCACCCTGGGCTTCAGTGGCGCGTGGATCGGGAATCTAACCGTGCTGGAACCGTATCGGCCGCTCTTCATCGGTGCGGCGCTGGTGGCGCTGTTCTTCGCCTGGCGGCGGATCTACCACCCGCAGCAAGCCTGCCAACCGGGAGATGTTTGCGCGATTCCAAGGGTGCGCGGTGCCTACAAGCTCCTTTTCTGGATCGTGTCCCTGCTGGTCGTGGTCGCGTTCGGCTTTCCCTACGTGCTGCCTTTGTTTTACTAAGGCGATGTTGAACAAGTCGCAGCGATGGCGCGCGCCGTGCGTCGGGATGGGATGCAAGGCGAAAACCGCAGCCATAGCCGCAGCTATGGCGAGGATTTGCAACGCTGCAGACCACCCGAAGCACGGATGCGCGACGCGCGAGGGACTTGTTCAGCATTGCCCTAACCGGAGTTCGCCATGAAAAGACTGTTTGCACCCGTCGCGCTCGTCGCTGTCGTTGCCGCCGCCCCGGTGTGGGCTGCTGCCAATACCGTCACGTTGGCCGTGCCCGGCATGACCTGCGCCGCCTGCCCGATCACGGTCAAGAAGGCGCTTTCCAAGGTCGAGGGCGTAAGCCAGGTGGCCGTGGCCTTAGAAAAGCGTGAAGTTGTCGTGACCTTCGACGATGCCAAGACCGACATCCAGAAGTTGACCCAGGCAACGGAAAACGCGGGTTATCCATCTTCCGTGGCGAAATGACCTGCGCCATCCGGAGAAAACGCCAAGCCGAGTCCCGCAGTGCCCCGAAACTCAATGGGACGAAGCAATGACAAAAAATCCAGATCGGATTGAGGGCGGCGGTTTGCATATCGCCGTCATTGGGAGCGGCGGCGCCGCCATGGCGGCAGCGCTGAAGGCCGTCGAGCAAGGCGCGCGGGTGACGCTGATCGAGCGCGGCACCCTCGGCGGCACTTGCGTCAATACCGGCTGCGTACCCTCCAAGATCATGATCCGCGCCGCCCATGTTGCGCATCTGCGCCGCGCCAGCCCCTTCGACGGCGGTATCGCGGCAACGCTGCCTGCGATAGATCGCAGCAAGCTGCTGGCCCAGCAGCAGGCCCGCGTGGACGCGCTGCGCCACGCCAAGTACGAAGACATCCTGGCCCGCAACCCGGCCATCACGGTGCTGCATGGGGAAGCGCGCTTCCAGGACGCGCAAAGCCTGGTCGTCCGTTTGAACGCTGGCGGCGAGCGCGCCGTGGCCTTCGACCGCTGCCTGATCGCCACGGGTGCCCGCCCGGCCGTGCCACCGATTCCAGGCTTGAAAGAGTCCCCCTACTGGACTTCGACCGAGGCTCTC
This sequence comes from Simplicispira suum, assembly GCF_003008595.1. Lineage (GTDB taxonomy): Bacteria > Pseudomonadota > Gammaproteobacteria > Burkholderiales > Burkholderiaceae_C > Simplicispira > Simplicispira suum. The sequence continues at coordinate 1,108,129 of NZ_CP027669.1, forward strand.
ATCAGCGACACCATTCCCGAACGCCTGGCCGTGATCGGATCGTCGGTCGTGGCGCTGGAACTGGCGCAAGCCTTCGCCAGACTGGGTAGCCAGGTCACGATCCTGGCGCGCAACACCCTGTTCTTGCGCGAAGAGCCGGCCATTGGCGAGGCCATCACCGCCGCCTTGCGTGCCGAAGGCATTGAGGTGCTGGAACACACGCAGGCCAGTCAGGTGGGCCATGCGCGCGGTGCCTTCGTGCTGACCACGGGGCGCGGTGCAATCCACGCCGACAAGCTGCTGGTCGCTACCGGCCGGACACCAAACACGCGCCGCCTGGCCTTGGAAGCGGCCGGCGTGGCCATCGATGCGCAGGGCGCCATCGCCATCGACACAGGCATGCGCACCAGTGCGCCGCACATTTATGCCGCTGGCGACTGCACGGACTTGCCGCAATTCGTCTATGTGGCCGCCGCCGCTGGTACCCGCGCGGCCATCAATATGACAGGCGGGGACGCTGCCATCGATCTGGCCGCGATGCCGGCGGTCGTGTTCACCGATCCGCAGGTTGCCACCGTGGGGCGCAGCGAGGCGCAAGCGCATCGCGACGGCATCGCCACCGACAGCCGCCTGCTCACGCTGGACAACGTACCGCGTGCGCTTGCCAACTTTGACACCCGCGGCTTCATCAAGCTGGTGACTGAGGCCGGCAGCGGGCGGCTCATCGGTGTACAGGCGGTGGCCCCAGACGCGGGCGAGCTGATTCAGACTGCAGCGCTTGCCATCCACAACCGGATGACGGTGCAGCAGTTGGCCGATCAGTTGTTCCCCTACCTGACGATGGTCGAGGGGCTGAAACTCGCGGCGCAGACCTTCAGCAAGGACGTGAAAGAGCTCTCCTGCTGCGCTGGGTGAATCGGCAAGGCGCCACCAGAACAGATTTGCAAGGTCTTCACAAGGAGAACGGCAATGTGGACCAACATGATGAACGGGCAAGGCTGGGCCGGAATGGGATTCGGCATGATCGGGATGGCGCTCTTCTGGGTGCTGGTCCTCGTCGTGCTGATCGTGCTGGTTGGACGAATGCTCGGCTCCGGTGGAAGAGGCGACCGGCGGCAGCAGAAAACGGCGCTGGACATCTTGCAGGAACGCTACGCCGCTGGCGAAATTCAACGCGAGGAGTACGAGCAGAAGAAGCGCGACCTCGGCAGTTGAGGCCAACCGACTCGCGTGGCGCGGCCCGCCGGTCACCACGCTGGGGGCGCGCTTGGTCGTGCTCGTTATCATCCACCGCTCCCACACGGCTTCCATTGCCCCTGCGCGCCTGTCCTGGTGCCGCAGCGCAGTCCCACATTCCCCATGTCCTCCGGCCTCAACCTCGCCCAACTGCGTGCAGTCCACTACACCGACGGCCCCTGCCTGGTGCTGGCCGGCGCGGGCTCGGGCAAGACGCGGGTCATCACGCACAAGATTGCGCACCTGATCGAGGGCGGCATGGCTCCCAAGGCGATTGCCGCCATCACCTTCACCAACAAGGCCGCCGCCGAAATGCGCGAGCGCGCCAGGGGCCTCATCGGGCGGCCGGCGAAAGACGTGCTGATCTGCACCTTCCACTCGCTCGGCGTGCGCCTGGTGCGCGAGGACGGGAAGTTGCTCGGCCTGAAACCGCAATTCAGCATCCTGGACAGCGACGACGTCACCAGCATCCTGAAGGACGCGGCCGGCGGCAGCACCGACGCCGCCACCGCGCGCCAGTGGCAATGGACCATCAGCCTGTGGAAGAACATGGGCCTCACGGGCGAGCAGGCGCTGGCGCAGGCCAAGGACGACCACGAGCGCAGCATGGCCCTGCTGATGCTGCGCTACGAAGAGCGGTTGACGGCGTACCAGAGCGTGGACTTCGACGATTTGATCGGCCTGCCGCTGAAACTCCTGCGCGACTTCCCCGAGGTGCGCGAGAAGTGGCAGCGCCAGCTCGGCCATGTGCTGGTGGACGAGTACCAGGACACCAACGCCACGCAGTACGAACTGCTCAAACTGCTGATCGGCGAGCGTGGCCACATGACCGCCGTAGGCGACGACGACCAAAGCATTTACGGCTGGCGCGGCGCGACGCTGGACAACCTCAAACGCCTGCCGCTCGACTACCCCGCGCTGCAGGTGGTGAAGCTGGAGCAAAACTACCGCTCTACCAGCGCCATACTGCGTGCCGCCAACAACGTGATTGGCCCGAACCCCAAGCTGTATCCCAAGACCTTGTTCAGCGAACTGGGCGAGGGCGAGCCGGTGCGCGTGGTCGATGCCGACAGCGAGGAACACGAGGCCGAGCGTGCCGTGGCGCGCATCCAGAGCCTGCGCGCCGCCGCCAACCCGCCGCCAGAATGGAAGAGCTTTGCCATCCTGTACCGCGCGAACCACCAGGCCAAGCCGTTCGAGAAGGCACTGCGGCGCGCGAGCATTCCCTACAAAGTCTCGGGCGGCACCAGCTTTTTTGACCGGGCGGAAATCCGCGACCTGTGCGCCTGGTTCCGGCTGTGGATCAACCAGGACGACGACCCGGCCTTTGTGCGGGCGATTACCAGCCCGAAACGCGGCATTGGCCACACCACGCTGGGAGCTTTGGGCACTTTCGCCACGCAGCACAAGCTCAGCCTGTTTGCCGCCCTGTTCTCGCCCATGCTGCCCGCCGCCCTTCCGCGGCGCGCGCAAGACGGGCTGAACGAGTTTGGCCGCTATGTGAACGACCTGGAATACCGCGCCCGCCAGACGCTGGGAGCGGAAAATGCTCGCGCATTTCTGGCCGACTGGCTGAAAGAAATCGACTACGAAAAGCACCTCTACGACGGCGAAGACAGCGAGAAGGTGGCTGCCGCCCGCTGGACCAACGTGCTCGAGTTCTGCGACTGGATGGCCCAGCGCGCGGGCGGTCAGGCAGACGATACGGCGGGCAGCGTGGTCACACAGGAGGCCAAAAGCCTGCTGGAAGTGGCGCAAACCATCGCCCTGCTCTCGACCCTGTCGGACCGAGAAAAAGACCAGGACGTGGTCACGCTCTCGACCTTGCACGCCTCCAAGGGCCTGGAGTGGCCACACGTACTCCTGGCGGGCGTCACCGAGGGCATGTTGCCTTTCAAGCTGGACGACGACGGCGGGCGGCAACTCAAGGTCAGCGACGAGACCACCGCCCGCCTGCAGGAAGAGCGCCGCCTGATGTACGTGGGCATCACCCGCGCCCAGCGCACGCTGGCCGTGAGCTGGACCAAGAAGCGCAAAAAGGGCCGCGAAATGGTGGCCGCGCAGCCCAGCCGCTTTATTGCCGAAATGGCGCTCTCCGCCACTACGGCACGCGAAGACCCGCGCGAGAAGCTCAAGGCGCTGCGGGCCGAATTTGCGCGCAAGGTGGCGGCAGCGCCTGGAACGACTGCCTGAGAGCGTTGTACATATACAACAATCAAAGACTTCGAAAACAATAGCTGCTCGCGCTTTCTGAATAAGCGCTAGAGGCCAAAAACACTTGAAATTTTGATCTGGCTGGGCAGGCTCTGTGCCATGACAAACCGGCGCTCACGGCCCACTCCCACAGTCCCCACGCCGCGCGAAGCCAACAATTCGTGCATTCCCATTGCGGCCCGCACTCTCCTTACTTTCTCTGGCATGTCCATGACCCTCTCCGCCTTTGCCCCCCATCCCGCCGCCCGCGCCTGCGCCTGGCTGGTGCTCGCCCTGACGGCCAGTGCCCCCGCGCTGGCCCAGAATGGCTCGCCCACTGCACCCGGCGCCAGCGCCCCCGACGCGGCCTGGCGTGATTGCGCAGCCATGACGGCCGACTCCAACGCCCGCCTGGCCTGCTTTGACGGCTGGGCGCAGCAGCAGTCGCTGGGCACGCCGGTGGCGGCTGACGGCACTGCAACCCCCAGCCAGACGGCAGTCGCCCCGAAAGCCCAGGTGGACACCACCCTGCCCGCCACCCGCGTGATCGAAGTGGCCCGCACCGAAGGCTGCCGCGACCCGCAGTACAGCGAGACCTCACGCTTCTGGGAGCTTGAATCGGGCACCGATTGCGGCAGTTTCAGCTTTCGCGGCTACCGGCCGATCAACGCTTCGCTGGTAGCGGCCAGCAACGTCAACCGCTACCCCGGCGCGGCGGGCGTGCCTTCCACCGATCCCACGCCGTACCGCCGCACCGAAGCGCGCCTGCAGCTGTCGGTGCGCACCAAGGTCGCGCAGAACCTGCTGACCCAAGGCGACCCGACGCGGCGCGACTCGCTGTGGTTTGGCTACACCCAGCAGTCGTATTGGCAGGTGTTCACGGGCGACATTTCGCGCCCCTTCCGCGCCACCGACCACGAGCCCGAGGTGATGTATGTCTATCCAACGGACGCCAAACTACCCTTTGGCTGGCGCTGGCGCTACAGCGGCATTGGTCTCAACCACCAGTCCAACGGCCAGAGCGAACCGCTGTCGCGCAGCTGGAACCGCGCCTACCTGATGACCGGCATGGAATTGGACAACCGCTGGCGCGTTCAGGCCAAAATCTGGAAGCGCATCTCCGAAGACGCCAGCAGCGACGACAACCCCGGCATCAGCGACTACATCGGCCGCGGCGAAATTTCGGCTTTCTGGAACGTCAACCAGGACAACACCCTGGGCCTGACGCTGCGCAGTTCGCTGGCCCGCAATGCGCGCGGCTCGGCACGCCTGGAATGGCTGCAGGCGCTGGGTACGGGCCTGGGCGGCGGCAAGAGCAACCTGCGCCTGCACACGCAGCTGTTTTCGGGCTACGGCGACAGCCTGATTGACTACAACCGCAAGCGCACGGTGTTCACGGTGGGCTTGAGTCTGGTGGATTTCTAACAGGGGCACCCCCTGAGGCGCTGCGCGCCTTCCCCCCGCTCTCGCTGCGGGGCGGCCCTTGCTCGGCGTCCCACGCCTGGGGCCGCGCCAGTGTTGTGTGCTGTTGACGAACGCGCAAGGCGGTCAGCAGCGTCCGATCACAACTCGTTACGACATTGCCCTCAAGTTCTGCGCCATCGCGCCGAGACGCCGCCACAATGGCACGCGCACCGAAACCGGCATGGCCCCGTCCGGCGGGCGCCTGAACAAGGCAACTTTCGCAGCGTTTTTTGGCCATTGCCGGCTCCTTGCACCCTCGACAATGTCGATAAGAGGAGCCCCCGATGGACATGCAATACCAGCTCAAAGCCGGCAGTTACTACCTGTACGACATGCGCGATGCGCCCAGCGCCGTCACTGGCGAGCGCCGCTTCAAGCTCAAGACCGACACCGTGGCGATTGCCTTTGACGCCCACACCGGCGAAGTGCACCAGCACGGCAGTCCGGTGCGCATCCAGTCCTGGGCCAACCACACGCGCCGGCGCCTGCGCGCTGCCGGAGCGCAGGCTGTGGCCAATGATCTGGTGGTGGTGTCTGGCCCGCTGCCGGTGGACGAACTGAACAAGTGCTTGTGGATCACCGGCTACTGCCGCCGCATGTTCAAGCGCTTGGCCACCTTGCCCCACGGCAAGCTGCAGCGCACACCCGACGCTGCGCGCCGCGCCGCCTGAACTTCTGCGATCTAGGGCGCTCTGCGGCGCTGATCCCGATCAAGCGCCGCGAAAGTTTTCCAGTACATCCGCCCCGCTGTCGCTTTCCAGCACGTCCTGCGCCTGCGCAGCGTCTGGTGCATGGCGCACGATGGTCACCGGCACCGGGCTTGCGTGCACCAGCGCCTGCGAGACTGAGCCCAGCAGTGCACTGCGGATCGCTCCCTGCCCCCGGGCGCCAACGATGGCCATGTCGCTCCCCGTGCTCTCGATCAGGTCCACCAGCGTGTGCGCCGGGTCACCAATGCCAATTTCTGTCTCGTAGCTCAGACCCGCCGCATCCAGCAGCGCGCGCGCACTGGCCATCAGGTGGGCACCGGCCTCCAGGCTGGCGGCGGCGATGCGGTCCGGATCGCGCGAAACCACCAGCTCGTACAGCGAGGCCGGCTCCTGCACATTGGCCAGCACAAACTCGGCGCGCAGGCCCGAATCCACCAGTGCCAGCGCATGGTGCACCGCGTCGAGCGAGAGGGCTGAGCCATCCACAGCAATCAAAATCTTGGGCATATCGTGCTTCTTTCTTAGGGCGATTCAGCCAGTGTAGCGGCGAGCGCTCTGACCCTGGAAACGGCCGTTGACCGCTTGTTGTCGTCTGGGCAAGCGCATGGTGGCTGGCGTTGTTGGCTTCGTTGGCGCGCCCACCCAGGAGGTGAACAGCCCTACACACCCACCAGCACCGCGCTGGCCGCACCACACGGCGTTGCGCCTCCTTGCGCACAAGAGTGCGCGGCGTCCTCGCGCCTTGCCTGGCCCGCCCATCGCGGCACGGGCGGGTGCATCCAACTGCCGCTTCTAGGGTGACAATCCCCGCCATGCTGAAGTTTGAACTCCTCACCACCGACCCCACCAGCCACGCGCGCCGCGCGGCGATGACCCTCAACCACGGCGTAGTGCAAACACCCGTGTTCATGCCTGTTGGAACCTACGGCACCGTCAAGGGCGTGATGCCGCAAAGCCTGCACGACATGGGCGCGCAAATCATCCTCGGCAACACCTTTCACCTGTGGATGCGTCCGGGCCAGGACGTGATGCAAAGCTTTGGTGGCTTGCACGCGTTCGAGCAGTGGCACAAGCCCATCCTGACCGACTCGGGCGGCTTTCAGGTCTGGAGCCTGGGCGCCATGCGCAAGATCACCGAAGAAGGCGTGCACTTTGCGTCTCCCGTCAACGGCGACAAGCTCTTCATGTCGCCCGAGGTGAGCATGCAGATCCAGACCACGCTCAACAGCGACATCGCCATGCAGCTCGATGAGTGCACGCCGTACGAGACCAAGGGACACATCACCACCGAAAGCGAAGCGCGGCAGTCCATGGAAATGAGCCTGCGCTGGGCACGCCGCAGCCAGGACGCGTTTGCCCGGCTGCAAAACCCCAATGCGCTCTTTGGCATCGTGCAGGGCGGCATGTTTGAAAACCTGCGCCAGGAGTCGCTCGACGCACTGGTGGCCATGGATTTCCCCGGCTACGCGATTGGCGGCGTCAGCGTGGGCGAGCCCAAGGAGCAGATGCTGCAGATCATGGCGCACACGCCGCACCGCCTGCCCGCGCACAAGCCGCGCTACCTGATGGGCGTGGGCACGCCCGAAGACCTGGTGCAGGGCGTGGCCGACGGCGTCGACATGTTCGACTGCGTCATGCCAACCCGCAACGCACGCAACGGCACGCTGTTCACGCGCTTTGGCGATCTGAAGATCCGCAACGCCCGGCACAAAACCGACCACCAGCCGCTCGACACCACTTGCACCTGCCACGCGTGCGCGGGCAGCTCCGGCGTCGCCTGGGACGCGGGCGGTCGCGGCGGTTTCAGTCGCGCCTACCTGCACCACCTGGACCGCTGCGGCGAAATGCTCGGCCCCATGCTGACCACCATTCACAACCTGCACTACTACCTGAACCTGATGCGCGAAGTGCGGAGCGCACTGGATGCGGGGCAGTTCGCCCAGTTTCGGGCGCAGTTCAAAGCCGATCGGGCGCGCGGGGTCTGAAAAACGCGGCCATGCCGACGCACTGGCCTGCATGACACGCGCACCCCCTCCGTTGCGATGGCTGCTTGCCGGCCTGCGCACCCTGGCCGTCTGGCTGCTGGCCCTGCTGGTGCTGTTCGAGGAATGGGGCTGGGAGCCGCTGCAACGCCTGCTGGCGCGCCTGGGCCGCTGGCCGGGCCTGCGCTGGGTGGAAGGCCGGGTGCGCGCGCTGCCGCCCTGGGCGGCGCTGGCGGCGTTTGGCGTGCCCACGCTCTTGCTGCTGCCGATCAAGCTGCTGGCGCTGTGGGCGATCGGGAACGGTCAGGTGCTGCTGGGTGCAGCGGTGGTGATAGCGGCAAAAATCGTCGGCACGGCCGTGGTGGCGCGCCTCTTCACCTTGACGCAACCGGCGCTGATGCGCCTGGCGTGGTTTGCCATCTTTTACGTTCGCTGGATTGCGTTGAAGACGGCGCTGCTGGCCCGCGCCCGCGCATCCTGGCCCTGGCGAGCGGCACGGGTGCTGCGGCGCCGCGCGCGGCGCTGGTGGCGGCGCACCGGTCTGCGTTGAGCAGCCGAACGCTTCAGTCAGGAGTCAGCGACGCTGGTTGTGCCGGGGACACGGGGGCCGCTACCCCCGGCGCAGGAGCAATGGCCGCAGCACGGCCAGCAACGGCTCCGCAGGCATGGCAGAACTTCGCAAACGCACTCTTGCGCGTGCCGCAGGCGCCGCAGCGGTCAAACAGGCCGATGCCGCAGTGCGGACAGAAGTCGATCTGCTCGTTCTTGAGGTCGACCGGACGCTCGCAGCCGGGGCAGACGCTTTTGGCCAGGCGCGCCAGCGCAACGTCGTAGCTCAGCTCCTTGCGGCGCTCCTGGTCCGGCAAGGCTTCGGCCAGTTTTTGCCGTTCCAGGTAGCGATTGAGGGCCAGGATGGCGTAGCGTCCCACGATGGCGGTGACCGCAATGCCCACGATGTAGCGCACGTAGCCACCGTAGCTCGGCAGGTAGGGAACCAGTTCGACGAAGAAGGCGAACAGCGCAAAGAAGATAAAACCCCAGACGAAAGGCCAGTAGGTTCCCTTGCGCTTTTTGACGAATAGCCAGCCGGCGATGGCGAGCAGCGGCAGCGTCAGCGCCAGGCGGTAGAGGAAAACGCGCATTTCCACCTTGCGCATCTCCTCGCCCAGCCGGATGCGGGCGTCGGCTTCCATGCTGCTCAGCTGCTTTTGTTTTTCCGCAGCAGATTGCCGAGCGTCCAGCGCGGCCTGCTGCTGCGCTTGCACCGCGCGCTGTTGTGCCTGTTCGGCGCGCTGCTGGGCGTCGAGCGCGCGGGTGCGGGCAATCACTTCGGGGTCTTGCTCGGAGCGCTCGGTCACGCTGCGGGTGGCCAGCCAGTTGCTAAAGCCCTCGCGCTGGGTACGTGTCTCGCTGCGCGCCTTGCTCAGCTGCAGGCGCGCTTGGGCCAGTGCGGTGTTGGCGGCCTCGGCTGCGGCTTCTTCGCTGCGCAACTCGGCACGCAGCCTTTCGGCGGCAGCGCGGTTGGCCAGAAAGTCGTCGAGCTCCAGCGGCTGTTCGACCTTGGGCAAGTCGCCCACCAGGGTTCCGCCTAGACCAATCAGAAAGCTGGCAAACACCAGCGCCACCAGCCAGAGGCCGCGACGAAACCATTTTTCGGACAGGCGCAAGGATTTGCTCATTTCGTTCTCCTCGATTCAAATACTATGTTTTTTATAGCTGCTTGCGCAACGTGTGCAAGCGCTAGTGGCTATTTTCATTCCTTTTTTCGGCTTTGGTGTACATCCCGCTCAGCCGCAGAAGGTCCTTCGCATGCGCGACAGGAAGGCTCGGGTCGCGCTTTCACAATGCTGCGATTGCACTCCAAGGACCTCTTCCATGCCCAAAGCTTTTGATCTTGTCGTTCACGGCGCCACCGGCTTCACTGGCCGGCTGGTGGTGGAGTATCTGCTGCAGCGCTACCCGGCGGGCAGCGGTCTGCGCTGGGCCATGGGCGGGCGCAGCGCAGACAAGCTCGCGTCGGTGCGCGATGCCATCGGCGCGCCCGCCGATACGCCGTTGGTAGTCACCGACAGCCGGGACCCCGCCAGTCTGCAGGCGCTGATGGCACAAACCCGGCTGGTGCTGACCACCGTGGGGCCTTACCAGCTCTACGGCAGCGAACTGGTGGCCGCCTGCGCGGCGGCAGGCGTGGACTATGTCGATCTCTGCGGCGAGCCGGCCTGGATGCGCCAGATGATCGACGCGCACGAAGCTGCGGCCAAGGCCAGCGGCGCGCGCATCGTGTTCTCTTGCGGGTTCGACTCCATTCCGTTCGACATGGGCGTCTGGATGCTGCAAAACGAGATGCGCTCGCGCTTTGGCCACCCTGCCAGCCGCGTGCGCGGACGCGTGCGCAAGATGAAGGGCACCTTCTCGGGCGGCACTGCAGCCAGCCTGAAGGCCACCCTGGCAGCAGCCGCCGCCGACCCTGGCGTGCTGGATCTGCTGCGCAACCCCTTCTCGCTCACGCCGGGCTTCCAGGGGCCGCGCCAGCCAACGGGCAGCAAGCCCATGGTGGATGAGGCGCTGGGCCTGTGGGTGGCGCCGTTCGTGATGGCCGCCATCAACACGCGCAACGTGCACCGCTCCAACTTTTTGCTGGGGCACAGCTACGGCGCCGATTTCGTGTACGACGAGATGCTGGTGACCGGTGTCGGCGAGAAGGGCGAGGCAATTGCCAACGCGGTGGCCGCCGACAAATCGCTCGGCTCCGACGGCGGTCCCCAGCCGGGCGAAGGCCCGTCGCGCGAGGAGCGTGAAGCGGGTTCCTATGACGTGCTGTTCCTGGGCGAAGATGCCCAGGGCCAGCTCCTGCGCGTGGCGGTCCAGGGAGACCGCGATCCGGGCTACGGATCGACGTCGAAAATGATTGCCGAGGCCGCCGCGTGCCTGCTGCAGGACGCGACCCACACGCCGGGTGGCATCTGGACGCCTGCGCCGGCACTGGGCCAGCCGCTCATCGACCGGCTGCAGGCCCACGCCGGGCTGACGTTTTCAGTGGAGGAAGCGCCGCACTGAAGCACGGGCACACCCGCCCCCGTGGGTGGTGCTGCGGCTGCTGCGCCTCAGCGGCTGTCGCGCTTGCCTTGGACGCGGCGCACGTTGGAGCTGACGTGGCCCTGGATCGCAATGTTGCCGGGCATGGCACGTACCGGATTGCCCCGCTGGGCCGACGCCACCATGTCGAGCGGCGCATTGACGTCCGGCGCGCGGGCCTTGCCGCCGTAGGTGGGCGCACGCTTGGATGGCGCCTTGTTCGAGCGCGGCGTCGGGTCCGTTCCATTCAGGTGGTCGATGTGCGGAGCGTCGTCGCTGGCCTGCTGCAGGTTGGCGACGGCGCTGAGTGCCTGTTCCGGCGCTTTCGGCTTGCGCGCCTTGGGTGGGTTGGCGGATGTCGGGAACGGACTCTTTGCGCCTCCAGCTGCCGCGCCCTTCTTCGCTGGTGCGGCGCGGACTTTGCCTGTAGCAGGCGCCTTGCTTGCGCTTGGCTTGGCCGGCGTCGCCGCGGAGCTCCCACGGGCCGCACTTTTTCTGACTGGCTTGGCGGAGACCTTGGTCGCCTTGGCGGGCACTTTTGCTGCCGCCTTTGCGGCCGGCTTCACAAGGCGCTTGCCCGGCGCCGGCCTGGCGCGCACCGGAGCGGCTGCAGCCGGTTGTTCACGCGCCTCGCGCGCGATCAGCAGGCTGCTGCGTGCCTCAAAGCGCTCCAGCATCTCCTGCATGATTTCGGCCTTGCGCTGGGTGCGTGCATTGGCGTCTTGGGCCGATTGCGCGCCTCCTTTGGCCTTGCCGCGCAGGGCCACGGTCTGGCGGCGGTACAGATCGCGGTATTTGTCGCGCAGCGTGCGGCATCGCTTTTCCTTGCCTGCCAGTTGCTTGACCGAAAACTGCTTGATCGGGTCGGCACGGCTGTTGTCGAACAGTTCAAGCTCGGCGGCAGTCAACAGTGGCTTTGCCTGGGTGATGCTGGTGGCCATCTTGGTCTCCTCCTTGGACATTTGGGACGTGCAGGATGCGCGCCAAGCTCATGGTAGTGCCTATGGGCCGAAAACGCGTGTCGGACTGACGCGCGTTTGACTTGCACTGCCGCCCCCGCTTCATCCCGTCACCCGCCTACACACAACTTCACTCGTTGCCTACAGGCATTTGACAAACAGGCCACATCATGGCGATATTGGCTTCCAGTGAGCCGTACTTGAGGAGAACATCTATGCACCGTCCACTCGCCATCGTTGCCGCTGCGGCCGCCCTTGCCTTTACGAGTCTGGCACCCGCGCAGGCCGCGACCCAAGGCACCGTGATCATTCAATCCGGTCCCACGATCGAATACCGCAACCTGCCTCCTCCACCGCCGCCACGCGTGGTGACACGACCAGGAATGCGGCACGGCCACGTCTGGGTGGAGGGTCATTGGGAATGGCGCGGCACACGCTACCGCTGGATCGACGGCTATTGGACCAAGGCACGGGCCGGCTACATGTACCGCCAACCGCACTGGGTGCAGCGCGACGGCGACTGGCGCTTTGAACGCGGCGGTTGGGATCAAAGGCGTGGCAATTGGGATCATCGGCGCGGGCCAGGCATGCGAGACAGTGACCACGACGGCATTCGCAACCGATACGACCGCGACATGGATGGCGATGGTCTGCGCAACGACCGGGACCGCGATCGCGATGGCGACGGGGTGCGCAACCGCAAGGACAAGCATCCGAACAATCCACGTCGCAATTAAGTTTGACGCCATGCTGATTCGACAAGGGTTCCAACCGCATGGTTGGGGCCCTTTTTCGCGCTACAGCTCCGCGAGAAACACCGTCAGCACGCCGGTGTAGCCATAAATGTTGGCGTGCGCGATCTCACCCCCGGCAAAAAAGCCGACCAGTGGTACGTCGCCCAGGGCATGCTGCACGATGCGCAGCTCGGCGCTGTCCCCTCCAAAATGCCGACCGCCGCGGCCTGAGCAGCTCACGTAGAGCGCGCCTGCGATGGCGTGGGTGGGCGCCGCGCCTTCAGGCGCCAGCTCTTCACGAATTTCGGCGCAGATGCGCACCAGATCGGCGCGTGCCGCCTGCACGTTGCGCTGGCAGAACGCCAGGCGCATGCCACTCTCCACATGCTCTGCAAGCGCCACGCCGTGGCGTGTGCCATCGAGCCCGACAATGTGCCGCACGCGCGTTTCAGCGCCAAAATGGCCGGTGCTGCGCAAAGCAGTCGCAGGTCCTGGGCGCTCGTCGTCCATCAGACCGGCAAGCGTTACGCGCACGCGCTCGATGGCGTGCTGCGGGTCCGCAGTGAGCGATACCTCCAGTATGTTGAGCAAGCGCTCCAGAGCCGGCTCGTCGTCCAGCGCCAGCACCACATTGTCGGCAGCCTCCGTGATGCGGTGCACCGGTCCGACGGGCTGGCAGCCTTGCGTGACGCGCGAGATGAGTGCCACGCCAGCGCCAAACGCGACGCCCGAGAGGCCGCCCGCAAACACCCCGCTCGCAGCCCCCTGTCCAGCGAGATTGCCGTCCCCTCCCACGGCAAACTGCACGCTGGTGCTGCGGCTGGCGGCCAGGCCCCCAAAAAGATAGCCGCTGGCCGTGCGGTCGGCCAGCTCTGCCACCAGCGCGGCCACGTCGGGCGCAGTGCCATCGGCATGGACCAGAGCCGTCTTGGCCGAAAACCCGCCCGCCCCACTGCGCGGCAGCGGCGCCACGCCGGAGAACACGCGGTACTGGTCGGACGGCAACTCCAGCAGCATGAGTGCGAGCGCGGGCTGATCGAAGTACTCGGCACTGCCGCCGCACACACCGACACCCACAGTGCCGCTCCAATCGGTGATTTCGGGCAGTTCAGCGCCCAGCAGGTCGAGCACTTCCTGAGCGTCGTCAACGTAATGGTCGCTGATGTAGAGCAGGCCGAGCGTGGGCGCCGAGGCATAGCCCGGCGCGCTCATTTGCGCGCGCACCTGGGCCAGCGCCATCAAGGCCGCCATGCGTGCCTGCGGATGGGTGGCGTGGCCGGTTGGAAACAGTTTCATGACAGTGCCGCCCAGATTGCACGGCGCGTACGGACCGTTTGCGCCGGCAAACTCAGCGTTTTTTGGGGCTGGTTTTGCGCGGCGCCGCCTTCTTTGCGGCAGCCTTGCTCGTGTTCTTCGCGGCAGCGGTTTTCTTGGCCGCAGCGGTTTTCTTGGCCGCAGCGGTTTTCTTCGCTGCAGTCTTTGGACTGGCGGCGGCTTTGGCGCGGCCCGTGGCGGTCTTCAGAGCGTCCTTGGCCAGACCGGCGGCCAGGTTGCGGGTGGCGTCCATCGCCGTCTGGCGCGCAGCGTCTTTCATGGCAGAGCTGGCAATCTGCTGGAACTGCTGCGTCAGTGCGCCCCACCACTGCATCGGGTCAATGACGCTGGTAGGCGCCGCCTTGCCTTTGGCTTTGCCTTCGGGTGCCTTGCCTTGCGCCGATTTGCGTTCGGCAGGTGCCCCCTCTTCTGCCGCAGGCCGGGCCAAGTCCGCCGCGCGGGACGCCACACCGCCCACCAGGTGCGCGGCCTGGGCCATGCCCTCGCCCGCCTTGTGCACGCCGCCCATCACGGTATCGGCCGTCTTGAGTTTGAATGCATTGGCCACGTCGCCCATGCTGAAGTTCATGCCCTTGAGTGTGACCAGGGTCATTTTTTGCACCTCCAGCGCCTGGATGGTGGCAGCCAGGGCGCGCGAGTTCTGTTCCAACCAGAACTGCACGGCCTTGAGTTCTTCAACGCGCTTGTCCAGCTCTTCGACGCTGATGGTAGGCGCCACCCAGTTGGACAGTTGGGGCAGTTGCGGAATGCCTCCCGCAGCTCCCTTGGCCAGGCCTTGCAGAAAATCAAAGCCGGGGACGAATTTGCCTAAACCAAAGGGGGTTGAATCGCTCATGGTTGCTTCCGCTGTGGGTGGAGAAAAGGGGTGCGGACAGCTTACTCCAATGCGCCACCGCTGTGGGGCTTGCCTGCAGCGCACGGGTTTGCCGGACGCTCAGTGCTTGTGCATGGGCATCGCCATGGGGGCCGCTGGGCCACCAGGTGCCATCGTTGCCACCGGCAACTGCAGCTCCATGCGGCGCTCATCGCCCTTGGCGTCCTTGAATACCAGGGTCAGCGGCAACTGCGTGTCCTTGGCCAACGGGGCCTTCAAGTCCATCAGCATGATGTGGTAGCCGCCCGGTTTGAGCTCCACCGCCTTGCCGGCCGGCAGATCGAGTTCCGGCAGGGCGCGCATCTTCATGACGTTGCCGTCCATCTTCATCTCATGCACTTCGGCGTGGCCGGCTGCGGGCGTCTCGGCGCGCAGAAGTTGCAGCGGCTCGCTGGCGGTGATGCGCATGAAGGCACCCGAGCTTTTTTGGCCCTGGACGCTGGCGCGCACCCAGGCGCCATCGACGGCGGCCGGAGCGGCGCCCTGGGCATAGGCATTGCCGGCCAGCAAGGTCGCGGCGAGCAGCAGGGGGGTGGTGAAACGTTGCATAGTCATCGTGGGCTCCTGTGAAAAACTTAGTGGGAATGGCCGCCGGCTGCGGGCAGCAGATCCAGCGCGGCGGCGGGGGATTTGAGGTCGTGCGGCTTCTGGCCGGCAGCGGGCACCTCGGTCCAGTCCATGCGGCCCTGCTCGCAGAGCTGCTCCACCGGCCAGTAGATCGTTCCGGCCTGGCTGGGCAGGTGCGCCTGGAGCACGAACTCGTCGTAGAAATCGCCGGGCAGTGCATCCGCCGGCGTCTTGGCGCTCCAGCGGATGCGGCGCACTTCCTCGGTAACGGTCTTGCCGTGGTCGCTGCGCGGCTGGGCCAGCTTCTCGCGCTCGATGGCAACCGTCCAGCCCGGCTTGGGCATGGGCTTGGCGCCGTCCACACCGGCTGGCAAGGTCACGGCAATTTCACGCGTGGGCGACTCGCCACAGCCGTGGCCGACGCGGAACGTGGCCTTGTAGCTGCTGCCCGCATGGGCCACCTGGTATTCCAGCGTGATGTGTGCGTTTGCAGGGCTAAAAAGGCCGCTAGCGCTTACCAGTAAAGCGCTGATAGCTACAAATTTCAGAGTATTTGAAGGCATGGTGGTTCTTTCAGAGGTCGATCTTGAGTTCCGCGACGTAGCTGCGCTGCGGATAGGGGTGGAAATTCCAGAACGGGTAGTTGTTGGCGTTGTCGATGCCAAAGGACGCCGCCAAGTGCTTGTTGACCTGGTAGCGCGCACGCAGGTCCACGGTGAAAAATTGGCTCACGCCCATGTAGGTGAAGCCGTTCACGTCGCTGTTGTTGAGCGTGCGGAACTGCGGGCTGCTGTAGCGCGCGCCGATCGAGGTGCTCCAGCGCGCGTTCCAGCGGTAGCTCGCCAGCGCGCTGGCGCACCACTTGGCGACATTGGGCTGGCGCTTGCCCAGGGTGTCGCCCGGCACCGCGACGAAACCCGCGTTGTCCATGATGACCGAATCGGCGTAGGTGACGCTGGCGTTCAGGTCCAGGCCGCGGCGCAGCACGTCGCTGCCGCTCCAGGCCAGTTCCAGCCCCTTGGTGGCAATGCGGCCCACGTTCTGCACGCGGCTGACGTTGCGGTTGGCCACGGTATCGAGCGTAGTCTGGGTGTAGAGCGCGTCGTGCGTGTCCTCCGTGAAGAGCGTCAGGCGCAGCAGGCTATTGCCCAGGTCTTTTTCCGCGCTTAGCTCGGTGGTCCAGGATTTTTCCGGCCGCAGGTTCGGGTCGTTGAGGTACTGCGCGTTCGCGGTGGAAGTGGCGCCATACAGCTCACTCACCGTCGGAAAGCGCACCGCCCGGCCGGCCGAGGCCTTGAGCACCGTGTCCGCCAGCCACTGCCAGGAGAGCGCTGCCTTGGGCGAGAGGTGCGTTTCGCTGCGCCCGGCCCAGCGCGTGTCGATGGCGGGCGCGGCGCCCGGGATGGCGGTGCGGCCATCGTAAGCACTCCAGCGCTCGCCGCGCAGGCCCAGCACCGTCTTCCAGCGCGGGGCAAACGACCAGGCATCCTGCGCGTACAGGCTTTGCAAGCGGGTCTTTCCGCCCACCTCGCTCACCCGCGCGCCGGGGCCGTCCTGCAGCCAGTTGCCCGGGATGGCGGAGCTGAGGTAGTCCAGTTGGTAGTGGTCCTGCTGGAAGCCGAAGTCAACAATGTGCGCGCCCTGCATGCCCGCCGGGCGCCAGATGCCCTTGAGTGCCAGGTTGTTCCAGCCCGTGCCCTTGCCGTCTGCCAGCGTGCCGGGCCCGCCAGACGCGGCGCCGGGCAGGGTATTGGCGGCGCTGTTCTGGCGTTTTTGGTCTTTGCCGTAGTCGTAGAGGCTGGCGGCTACTTCCCAGTCAAACACGCCCTGTGTGTGGCGCTTGACCGACAGGCCGTGCATGGTGTGCAGCAGCGATTCGTTGGTCAAGGCGAAATCGCCGCCGCTCAAAGGCGCATAACTGCGGCCGCCGATGTTGATAGCGCCGCTCGTGACCGGCTGGCCGGCGGCATCGCGCAGGTACGACACCGGCCGCCCCTGCGACTGGTTTTGCCACACCCCCAGCGTGTAGGCGGCGCGCAAGCTGGGCGTGATGTCCCAGGCTACTTTTGCCTTGAAGTGGTCCTGCTGCGTGGTGTACGCCGTGCCGCTGCCCAGAATCCACCAGGGGGCATTGGCGCCGTTCAGGCCGGGCACCGCGCCAGTGACCGGCGTGCCGGCCGTGCCGGGCGTACCGCTGGCCAGCGTGCGCGTGGCAAAGGTCAGCGGCTGGCCCTGGCTGTCGGTGTGGCTGAAGTTGAGGAACCAGGCCCAGTCGCCCCTTTTGTTGCCCACCGAGGTGCTGGCCTGCCAACTGCGGGCCGTGGTGTCGGTGCCGTAGAGCTCAAAAGGCTGCGACACATAGCCCATCTTGGCGTGCGCCTCGAATTTCGTGGGCATGCGTGTGACGTAATCGACCACCGCGCCCACCGAGTTGCCGGGGTAGGCGGCGGAGAACGGCCCGTACATGACATCGACCCGCTCGATCTCCTCGGGCGTCACCAGGCCCCAGCGCGGCGGAAACGACAGGCCACCGATGCCGTTGCCCAGGTAGTTCGACAGCAGGATGCCGTCGGCGTACACCGCCGAACGCGCGCTGTTGCCCGTGCCCGAGGCGCGGCTGGAGAGGATGGCGTGGTTGTAGTCGCCGATGTAGCGCTTGCGCACCAGCAGGCTGGGGAAGTATTTGAGCGCGTCTTCGCTGTCGGTGGCGTTGATGCTCTGCTCGATCTGCGCGCCCGTGACGCCCTCCATGGTGGTGGGGATCTGCGTCGGCAGCGAGGTCGGCTGGCCGCCAGTGATGGTGACCATGCCCAGTTCTTTGACGGGGACATCGCTCGTCTGGGCATTCGCGGACAGACTGAACGGAAAGGCAATGGCGATGGCCAAGGCCATGCGGTTACAACGCATGGAAACTCCTGAAATCAAACAAAAAGGCCACTAGCGCTCACCCAGAAAGGGCTAGCAGCTATGGTTTTGATATCAATTCAGGAATGAAGCGGAGGCCCGCGCGCCGGCAGCGGCGCGGCCGTGCGCGCAGCAATGTGCGCAGCGGGAATGGGGCGCAGGGCATGGGCCAGCGGCAGCGCCTGCGGCAGACGGATAGGCGCAGGCGGCGGCGCCGCGCTGCCAAAGTGCACGCACAGCGGGCAGTCGAGCGTATGCCCGCGCTGCGCCTGCGCGCCGTCGTCGCCCAGCACCAGCAGCTTGATGTCGCCGCTGGTCGAACACACCAGTTGCACCGATTGCGGGTTGACGAAAGGCGACGCCGTCGCCACGCCGATGGACATGGCAAACCACACCAGCATGAAGCTGGCGAGAGCGCGAAAGCGGCGCAAGGTTTGCATGGACAGGGATTGTAGGCGGCGCGCTCGCCCGGCTACTGCACCGCTTCGCGCCGCAGCAGGTCTTGCAAGCCGCTGGCGCGCTGCGTCCGCAGTTGCACCGCCTGCGCCAGCAGCCCGGCACGCGGCGCCACCAGCGTAAAGACCTGGCGCGCGCGCGTGATGCCGGTATAGACCAGCTCACGCGAAAGCAGCGCACCGGCCTGCGGCGGCAGCACCAGCGCGGTGTGCTCGAACTCCGAGCCCTGCGCCTTGTGCACCGTCATGGCGAACGCGGTTTCCACATGCGCCAGCCGCGCCACACTGACCGAGCGCAGCCTGGGGCCATCGGCAAAAAACACGCGCAGACCAGCGCCGCCGACAGCCGAAAGGGCCAGTCCGACGTCGCCATTGAACACACCGGCCTCGGCGTCGTTGCGCGTGACCAGCACCGGGCGTCCGGCATACCAGGCGCCCGGCCCGGCGAGCAGCCCGGCGCTGCGCGCGGCGTGCTCAATGGCGCGCGACAAACCTTCCGCCCCCCAGGGGCCTTCGCGCACCGCGCACAGCAGGCGGAAACGCTCGAAAGCGGCCAGCACGGCAGCGGCCCAGGCGCTGTGGTCGGCGTCGCTTGCGCTGGCGGGCCGGATGGCCAAACGCAAGAGGTAGTCGCGATAGCTCGGCGCCGGGCCCTCGGCGAGCGCCAGGTCGACAGCAGCCTGGGGATCGACCGCTTCGAGCGACTGCAAGGCGCCACTGTCGTCGCTGGCCAACAGCTTCGCCGCACGCGCGCCGTCCCCCCCATGGACCGCCAGCGCCAGTGCACCAATGGAGCCGGAAAAGCGGTGGCTTGCGCGCAGCATCACCGTGTTCGGCGCGAGCAGCGGCGCGACGCCGGATGGCGCGCGCAGCGCCATAGGAATCTCCACGCCGGCTACCGCCTGCGCATAGCGCACCGTGCCCGCGTCGTAATGGCCCTGCTCCGCACCTTCACACAGATCGCCCAGCACGGCACCGGCCTCCACCGATGCGAGCTGGTCCTTGTCGCCCAGCAGCACCAGGCGGGCATGGGCGGGCAAAGCAGCCAGCAGCGAGGCCATCATTTCCAGATGCACCATGGAGGCTTCGTCAACGATGAGCACGTCCACATCGAGGGGCGCCGCCGCGTGGTGGCGCAAACGCCGTGTTCCGGGGCGTGCCCCGAGCAGCGCGTGCAAGGTGCGCGCCGGGCCGATGCGCGCGGCAAACGCGCCCAGATCCAGGGCGTCGCCAACGCGGGTCTGCAGCCCCGTGAGCGCCGTCTCCAGCGACTGGCGCAAGCGCGCCGCTGCCTTGCCGGTGGGCGCGGCCAGCGCTACGCGCAGGCGCTCGGGCGCGCTGTCCACCGCCGGCAAGGCCGCCAGCAGGCGCGCGGCGGTATAGGTTTTCCCGGTACCCGGCCCGCCGGTGACGATGGTCAGGCGCGAGCGCAGGGCAATGGCGCAGGCGAGCTTTTGCCAATCGCAGCCGCCGGTCGGCAGCGGATCGAACAAGCGGTCCAACCAGGCTCGCACCATGGCTTCATTGACATCAAGCGGTGGCGCGGCGCGCCCGCGCAGGCCCTGCGCCACCTGCTGTTCGAAGTTCCAGTAGCGCCGCAGGTAGAGCAAGGGCGCAGCCGGCGAGCCGCCCAGCACCAGCGGGGCGTCGGTATCGGCGGTGTGGGCCGCCTGGACGCAGCGGCTGGCGCGCACCGCGGCCAGCCAGTCCGCGCTGCGCGGCGAGAGGCTCTGCACCAGCGCAGTGAGAGCTTCCTGCCCCGCAATGCGCCAGCCGGAGAGCTGCAGCAAGCGATGGCGCAATCCGCCCAGCGGCAGGCAGCTGTGCCCCTGGCCCTCGAAATGCGCGAGCAGCGCGCTGGCCACCAGCAGCTCGGGCGCCGCTTCGGGGTCGCGCTCGGCGATGAACTGCGCCAACGCCCAGTCGAGCGGGCGCAGCAGACCGGCATCGGCCAGGGCGCGCAGGCCGCTGAGCACGGCGCTGCGTGGGTCCGGAGCGCTGGGCGCGGTGCTCATGCTTGCGCCTCCGGTGCAGCGGCCACATCGCCGCCCTGTAGCAGTGCGTCAAGCGCAGCGATCAGCGCCAACGGCGGCGCCAGCGCAAGCACGCCGGCGCTGGGCGCGTCGATGCCGCGCAGAAAGAAAAACAGCGCTCCGCCCAGATCGCGTTCGGGCGCATAGGCATCGCCCAGGCGCGCGCGCAGCAGGCGGTGCAGGGCCAGCAGATACAGCGCGGCCTGAACGTCGTAGCGGTGCGCAAGCACGGCTTGCGCCAGCGCCGGTGCGGTGTAGGCGGCAGCGTCAGCACCGAGCCAGTTGGATTTGTAGTCCAGCACCCAGTAGCGCCCGCCCTGCTCGAACACCAGATCGGCAAAGCCCATCAGCATGCCGTGCAGTTCGCGCTGCGGCAGCGCCGGCCGATCCAGGCCGGGCAGGAAATGCGTGCGGCACAGCGCGTCCACCACGGGCGCGGGCAGACGCGCCGCCGGTAGCCAGAACTCCATTTCGGGCAGGATCGTCGTGAGTTGATTGAGTGGTACGCCCAGCGGCGGCAGCGGCAGCGCCACGGCCGCGCTGAGCCAGGCGACGGTGTCGCCGGCCCAGGTCGCGCGGCCAGCGCGCTCGCAGCGCTTTCGCAGTCGCTCGGCCAAGGGGCCGTCGGGCGCGAGCGCAAAACCCTCGCCCGCCAGCCATTCCAGTTGCTCGTGCAGAAAATTGCCCACCAGCGCGCCACAGGGGAATCGGTGCCAGGCGGGAGGAGCCTCAGGAAACAGCTCTCCGCTCTGTCCCGGTTCGGCGAAAGCCCCCACGCGCAGGATGCGATCGACAGCTTCCGGGGCTTCTGGCAGCAATGCCTCGTCGTCGGCCGGCATGCGCTGCGTGGGCTGCAAGGCGCCCAGCGCCTGGGCAGTGGGCACGCCGTGCACCAGTTGCGAAAAACTGGCGATGCCCCAGCGGCGGTCAAAGTCTGCGGCGTAGGGCAGGCTCTCGCGCAGGGCCGGCTGGGCGCCGCGCGGGGCGAATGCGGTGCAGGGAGCCGGGCCGTCGGCCAATGCCTGCAGGTGGATGTTTGCCTGGGCTGACGCCCACTGCGAGAGCGCGTTCAGCCATTCCTCGGGACCCAGCGGATCGCCGCCCGCCAGCAACTGGCCGGCGGCGCTGCGGTGGGTGTTGGCTCGCTTGGCGTTGCCGTCCTTGACGGCCGCAAATCCCAGCCACAGGGCGTGGCGCGCGCGCGTCAGCGCCACGTAGAACAGGCGCAGGTCTTCGCGCATGCGCTCCTGCTCGGCCTGCTCCCACTCTGCGTCGCTCATTTGCAGGTGCATGGCGCGCACGCCCTGCGCGTTGGTCAGGGCCACGGCGGGGTTGTGCTTCTTCTTTTTGACCAGCCGGACGGCGCAGGCAAAGGGCAGGCAGACCACGGGATATTCCAAGCCCTTGCTTTTGTGCACGGTGACGATCTGCACCAGATCGGCGTCGCTCTCGAGCCGCACGATCTGCTCGTCCGCCGCAGCGGCCTCCTGCTGCAGTTGCCCGGCCAGCCAGCGCACCAGGGCGCGTTCGCCGTCCAGCGTGCTGCTGGCCTGCTGCAGCAGCTCGGCCAGATGCAACAGGTTGGTCAGCCGCCGTTCGCCTCCGGGCTCGCGCAGCAGGCGCGCCGGCAGGTCCAACTGGTGCAGGGTCTGGCGCAACATGGGCAGCACACCCTGGGTTTGCCACACGGTATGCAGGGCGCGCAGTTGTTCGCTGCGCAGTTCCAGCGCGGCGTCGTCGGTAGCCAGGCGCTCGAGTTCGGCGATGGGCAGGGCCAGCGTGGCCGTGGCCATCGCGGTGCGCAGCCGGCGTGCGTCCAGGGGTTCGGCCACGGCCTGGAGCCACCACAGCAGGTCGCGCGCCTCGCGGCTCTTAAGCACCGAATCCTTGTCGGACAGGTACACCGACGCCAGGCCGCGCCGGCGCAGCGCGCGCTGCATGGCCTGCGCCTCGCTGCCGCTGCGCACCAGCACGGCAATGTCTGCGGGGCACAGACGGGTGAAGCTTCCGTCGCTCTGGGCGAAGCCGGCAGCGGGGTCGTTGAGCCAGGCGACGATCTGCTCTGCGCAGTGCGCGGCAAAGCGGGCGCGCTGCACTGGCGCAGGCGCCGGCTCCAGGGCGTGCACCAGGCTCATGGCGGGCACGACGCCGTCGGCAGCGACGAAATGCTCGGCCCGCCCGCGCGCTTGCACCGGGACGAAGGGCAGCGGGTCGGGTTCGCGGCCTTCTGCCGCGCTGACCTCTTCGCCATCGTCTCGATAGCCAAATGCGCCTGCGCCGTCTCGGGTTTCCGCGTGCGTGAACCAATGGTTGACCGCAGCCACCAGCGCGTGCGTCGAGCGGTGGTTGGTGGCCAGCATGGCGTGGCGCCCGCGCGTGGCCTGGCGCGCGGCCAGGTAGCTGTCGATGTCGGCGCCGCGAAAGGCGTAAATCGACTGCTTGGGGTCACCAATGAGCAGCAGCGCCGTGGCCGGGTCGTTGTCTTGCGGACGGTAGAGCCGCTCAAAAATTCGGTACTGCAGCGGCGAGGTGTCCTGAAACTCGTCGATCAGCGCCACCGGGTGCTGCGCCAGGATGCGTGCGCGCAGGCGCTCGCCATGCGCTCCGGCCAGGGCGCGGTCCAGGCGCAGCAGCAGGTCATGAAACCCAAAGGTTCCGCGCTGGCGCTTGAGCGCAGCCAGCCGCTGCTGAATGTTGGCGGCGGCATGCTCGCGCAAAGCCACATCGGACGCCGGCAACTGCTGCTGCGCTGCCAGCAGCTCAGGGATGGCGGCAAAGGCTTCGGGCAGGGGTGCGGCCGCTGCGCCCTCGCCGCGCAGCGCCAGCAGGGCTTCGGGACGCAGGCGCTCCACGGCGAGGGAAGTAAGTTTCAGCGCGGCCGCCTCATCGCTGTTCGCCCAGGCGGCAATGCCGTCCCGAAGCCACTTGGGCACGCTGCGCAGCTTGCCCACATCCCAGGCCGATTTGCCCAGGGCAATTTGCACCTCAGTCCATTGCGCCAGCGCCTCGGCCCGCTCGGCCCAGCCTTGTTTGAGTGCGGTAATTTCGGCGGCGTAGCCTGCGTCGGCCGAGGTCAGACATTCGGCCAGGCTGCCCTGGCCCGCAGCCACTGGGAGTTCGGTGGTGGCGAGCGCGCGGGCGTCGTCGATCAAAGCCTCAACAGTCGGCCAAACGCCAAGCGCCCGCTCCAGAAGTTGTGGATCCAGCGGATACACCTGCTGGCGCCAGTAATCGCGCGCAGCCTCGGCGCGCAGGGACGCTTCGTCGGCATCCAGCGCTTCGTCAAACAGCGATCCGCTGTCAAAGGCGTGCTCGCGCAGCATGCGTTGGCACCAGGCGTCGATGGTCTGGACGGCCGCGTCGTCCATGCCTTCGGCCGCGTTGGCCAGCCGCCAGGCCGCCTGCTCGCGCACTGGGCCGGCAGGGTAAGCATCGCGCAGCGCCGCCAGGTAGCTGTCGTGTGGCTGTGGCGTGCATTGCCCGCGCAGTACGCGCGCCGCCTCGGCCAGCCGGGTGCGGATGCGGTCGGACAGTTCGCGCGTGGCGGCGCGGGTGAAGGTCATGACCAGAATGTCGGCGGGCGCGAGCGGGCGGCCCAAGCCTTCGGCGCCGCCGTGGCCGAGCACCAGCCGCACGTAGAGCGCCGCAATGGTCCAGGTCTTGCCGGTGCCGGCGCTCGCCTCGATCAAGCGGCTGCCATGCAATGGGAAATGCAGCGGGTCGAGCACCGCCGAGTCGGCAACCGGATGGGGTGACGTGCTCATGCGTCGCTCTCCTCCTCGGCGTCCGCCTGCGCCATGGGGTGCAAAGTGACCTGCACCTCCTTCGCCACCCAGTCCGCCAGGCAGGCATGCAGGAGTGGCGCCAGCGCCTCGAACTGGCCGTCGGCTGTCAGCGCTTCGAAGTCGGGGTAGAAGCGCTCCCACTCGGGTTCGCTCGCTTCGGGCGAAGGGCCTTGGTTGGAACCCGCGCCGTCGTATACGGCGTCGGCAGCGCGGCCTTCCACCTGCGCAAGCGTGGTCGCCAGCGGAAGAGGCAACGGCGCGGCGCCGCGCAGGTTCTGCTGCCACAAGGCAAGAACAATAGCCAGGTTGCTCTCGGCAGACGTCTGATCCATGGGCGGCCAGGTCAGCAAAGCGTCGCGAGCGACCAGCACGCCATGCAGCGCCTGGCCACTGGCTGCAGCGGCGAGGGCTTGCAGCCAGCTTCCGAGGAGCTTTTCCGGTCGCGGGTGCGGCGCAGTTTTGGCCTTGGCTTTGGCCAGCACACGCGAGGCCGTGCGGGTGAGCAGCGCGTCCCGGCCGTCCTCGGCGCGCCAAATGGGTTCGATCCAGTCGTCGAGCGCAATGGTCGTGGGCTTTTTTAGGTAAGATTGGCCTCTATCGCTTACTGGATAAACGTTTGAAGCTATCAAATCAGGAGTATTCTCGGGAGACCAGAGCACGCGCAAGCGCGGCGCAGGGGCGCTCCAAACCGCGCGCTGCGCCTGCCAAACCTCTGCCAGTGGCAACAGTTCGTCCATGAGCTGGACCTGTGCACGCTGCCCCAGCCCCGCCAGCGGCAGGCGGCCGGCGCGCCCCAGGCGAGCGATGGCGTCGCCCAGCAAAGGTTCGGCGAGGGTGTTGGCATCGGCGGTCCAGGCGGCATCCAGCGTGTCGAGCAGCTCGCTTGTGATCTGGTAGCTGTCCAGCCCTGCGACGGAAAAACTCTCATCGTCGCCCACATCCTCCTCTGGAGCATCGAACACCACGGCGAGCCGCTCGCGCAAAAAGGCCCGCGCCGGGTGGCGAATGAAGCGACCCAGCTGGGAAAGCGTGGTGCTTTCCAGTTCGACGTTTTGGCCTTCCCATAAAACCGGCAGAGGCATCGCATCGGAGCCGGGCAGCACTTCATGCATTACCCGCCACTCCCGCGCATAGGTAAACCAGGACGCTGCGCCCGCGCCCCCTTGGAGCTCGTCGCTTTCAAAATAGCGCCGGCTGAAAGCTTGCAGCGGGTGCTCCGTACTCCGCTCGGCCACGGCGCCCTCGCCCCAGCCCGCAACCAGGTAGTCGCGCAGTTGTGCCACCAGCACCGACGGCGGCTGCACGCTGTTGTCGCGTGCGCTGCGGCCCACCCAGCTCACGTAGAGCACGCGGCGGGCCGACAGCAGGGCTTCGAGCATCAACTGCCGGTCGTCGCCCTGGCGGGACCGGTCCCCAGGGCGCGCCTGGCCGGGCAGCGCCATCAGGTCGAAGTCGCTGCGCGGGCTGCGGCGCGGGTAGTCGCCGTCGTTCATGCCTAGCAGGCACACCACCTCGAAGGGGATGGCACGCAGCGGCAGCAGCGTGCAGAACGTGACACCCCCGGCGCGAAAGCGCTGCGCCAGGCGCGGAGCGTCCAGTGCCTGCTGCCAGGCCTGGCGGGCGGTGTCGAGGGGAATGGCGTCGGAAAATTCAGCGTCGTCGCAGTCGCGCAGCCAGTCGCCCAGTGCGGCCTCCAGGGCCTGCAGCGTCTGGCGATCCGCTTCGTCGGTGGCTTCGGCGAAGTCGGCCATCAGCGCGCGAAACCGCTCTGCCCATTGCAGTGGCGCAGCGGGTTCTGCCGCCTGCTGCGCCCAATGCTTGAGACGCGCAACGAGCGCGGCGAGCGCGCCGACCAATTCGGCGGCAAGTCCACCGATTTCGTTCCAGGCTTCAATACCGTCAAAGCTGCCAGTGCCTGCGGCGTAGCCCAGGAGCATGCGCTCAAGCCCAAAGACGACACTGTTCTGTGCGCCACAGGCCGCCAACCCCAGGACCGAACGCTGGTCGGCGTCGAGCCCCCAGCGGATGCCGGCGCCCGCCATCCAATGCGCCAATTGCTCCGCGTCGCCACTCGCCAGGCCGAGCCGCGCCGCGATGGCCGGTATATCCAGCAAACCCTGCAACTCGCTGAGCGTGCAGCGCTGCTGCGGCAGTCGGAGCAGCCAGTCGAGCGCGCCCACCAACGGGTGGCTGGCCCGCGCGCTCAAGTCGGCAATGCCCCAGGGGATGAAGCGCGGATCGCTGCGTGGCACCTGGCCGAACACCGCTCGCACTGCGGCCGCGAACTTCTCGATGTCGGGCACCATGACCACAATGTCGCGCGGCGCCAGCGGGGCGCCGCCCGGCGGACGGGCAAGCAGCTCCAGCAACTGGTCGTGCAATACCTCCACTTCGCGCAGTGCGCTGTGGGCGCTATGGAAAACGATGGATCGGTCTTGCGGTACCAGCACGACCGGCGGATGCTCAGCCAGCGGCACCAGGTCGCGTATCCGGTTTTGCACTTGCGTGAGCAAAGGAGCGTCGGGCGCCTCGCCCTCGACGAACAGGTCCAGTCGCGGCAGCGTCGCTTGCTCCTGCGCGAGGGCAGCTTCGTCAAACGCGTCGAGCTGGCGCACAAAATCGCGGCCCTGGCGCCCCCAGGCGGCCAGAAGGGGATGGGCGTGCGCATGCAGGCTCTCCAGCGGTACGGCGGCCAGATCCACCCCGTTGCGCAGCGGCTGGCGCCGGCGCGAGATGGCCAGCAACTCGCGGCCATCGACGGCATCGGCCCAATGAAATCGGCAAGGGTTGGGAATGGCAAGAAGCACCTGGCTATGGCGCGCGATGGCTGCGAGCATCTCAAGCACTGGCAAGGGCAGATGCGTCGCACCAAACAGCACCACCCGGCGGGCCAGTGGCTCCGCAAGGGTCGTTCCATCGCGCAGCTTGGCGAGCGCCTGCTGGTGAATCTGTGGGCGGATCGAACGACGCTCTGCATCACCAAGCCGCGCCAGCGCGGCACGCCACAGCAGCGGCTGCCATTGCTGATCTGGTGGAACCGGTATCTCGCCACGCCCAGGCGCGCGCAGGCGATCGTCGCCTGCAGCCCAGTCGCCCAGCCAGTCGGGGCGGTAGACCTGGTATTGATCGAACAGATCAGCGAGCCGGCCGGCCAGTTGCCACAGCCGCTCGGCGTCTGCGCCCTGCAAAAAGGCAGCCACCGGTTCAAAGCCTGGCTGTGTGGCGAGACTTGGCAAGTCCTGCAGCAAACGCCAAGTGAGCGCCGCCCTGTCTACTGGAGAACGCGTGGGCACCGCAGCTGCGCCCAGCACCTGGCGGTAGCTTTGCCAGAGAAAACGCGCCGGCAATTGCACTTGCGCCGCCGCGCAAACGCCGCTGCGCTCAGCCAGCGCCATCTTGAACCACTCGGCCACGCCATTGCTTTGCACCAAGACGACCTCGGTCTCAAGTGCGCCCAGAGGGTGGCGCCCCAGCCAGGCAAAGACCGTGTCTGCCAAGGTCTCAATGCGGTTGCCTTGCAGGGCAATCAGGCCTGCCGCAAGAGGGGTAGAACGAGGTGACGGTGCGACTGGCATACGGCGGCATGGACTCCATTCGCATCAACGGCAAAGGCGCGGCAGCCAGCATTTGCTGCCTCCGCCCCCAAACGCGCCGCCGAAATGCAAAACGCCCACCAAGGGTGGGCGTTTTAAAGCTGGTTGCGCGAGAAGGATTTGAACCTCCGACCTTTGGGTTATGAGCCCAACGAGCTACCAGACTGCTCCATCGCGCGGCAAGCTGAAATTATAACTTATTTTTTATCGTCTGCGGGCGCTGCCGCAGTTTCTTCACCGCGATCCACCAGTTCCACAAACGCCATGGGCGCGTTGTCACCCACGCGGTAACCCATCTTCAAAATACGGGTGTAACCACCGGGGCGTGCGTTAAAACGCGGGCCGAGCACGGTGAACAACTTGGTCACGCTGTTGCGATCACGCAGGCGGTCAAATGCCAAGCGGCGGTTGGCCAGCGTGTCCACCTTGGCCAAGGTGATCATGGGTTCGACGACGCGGCGCAGTTCTTTCGACTTGGGTAGCGTGGTCTTGATGGCTTCGTGCTCAATGAGCGAATTCATCATGTTGCGCAGCATCGCGAGGCGGTGCGAGCTGGTGCGGTTGAGTTTGCGAAGGCCGAGTCCGTGACGCATGGTGCTTATCCTTTTCTGTAGTTAAAACGGGCAACCGTATCAGGTACTGCCCGGGCACGTCCCCTTTCGAGAGGGGCGCGAGATTATATGTTTAGCGCTTGTCCAGGCCGGCTGGCGGCCAGTTTTCCAGCTTCATACCCAAGGTCAGCCCGCGCGAAGCAAGCACTTCCTTGATTTCGTTGAGCGATTTGCGACCCAGGTTGGGGGTCTTGAGCAGCTCGTTTTCGGTACGCTGAATCAGGTCACCGATGTAGTAGATGTTTTCCGCCTTGAGGCAGTTGGCCGAACGCACCGTGAGTTCAAGCTCATCCACCGGGCGCAGCAGGATGGGATCAAAGCTGGCATTGCTGCGGGCGCCGGACTGCGAGGTGATTTCCCCGATTTCACCGCCGTCAAGCTGTGCAAACACCGCGAGCTGCTCCACCAGAATGCGCGCCGAGGCTCGCACGGCGTCTTCGGCCGTGACAGCACCGTTGGTTTCGATTTCAACGACCAGTTTGTCCAGATCGGTACGCTGCTCGACGCGTGCGCTTTCAACCGTGTAGCTGACGCGCTTGATGGGCGAGAACGACGCGTCAAGCACGATACGGCCAATCGACTTCGTGGCCTCGTCGCCGTAGCGGCGCTGGTTGCCCGGAACGTAGCCACGGCCCTTTTCGACTTTGACCTGCATATCCAGCTTGCCGCCCTGCGACAGGTGCGCAATGACGTGATCCGGGTTGACAATTTCAACGTCGTGCGGCGTCTGGATGTCGCGGGCAGTCACGACGCCTTCGGTGTCCTTGCGCAAGCTCAACGTCACCTCGTCGCGGTTATGCAACTTGAACACAACACCTTTGAGATTCAGCAGGATGTTGACTACGTCTTCCTGGACACCATCGACCGAGGAATACTCGTGCAGAACGCCTGCAATGGTGACTTCGGTGACGGCATAGCCGACCATGGACGAAAGCAGGACGCGCCGGATAGCGTTGCCCAGCGTATGACCGTAGCCCCGCTCGAACGGCTCGAGCGTGACCTTGGCTCGGTTGTGGCCGAGTTGCTCGACGTTGATGGTCTTGGGCTTCAGCAAATTTGTTTGCATGCAGACTTCCTCTCAATACCCCCAGCTCGTTACACCGGTAAGGCTGGTGAAGCACCTGCCCGACGATGCCTCGCGGGGCAGGAACGATAAATTCAAGAACAGATTTGCTGCGCTTAGCGCGAGTACAACTCGACGATCAGCGATTCGTTGATGTCGGCGCCAAACTCATCGCGATCCGGCACCTTTTTGAACACGCCTTCGGCCTTGTCACCGTTGACGTCGACCCAGGCGGGCATACCGACTTGTGCCGCAAGCTGCAACGCTTCAACGATACGGTTCTGCTTTTTGGATTTTTCGCGCACGGCAACTACATCTCCCACCTTCACGAGGTACGAGGGGATGTTCACCGATTGGCCATTCACCGTGATCGCCTTGTGCGACACCATCTGGCGTGCCTCCGCGCGCGTCGAGCCAAAGCCCATGCGGTACACAACGTTGTCAAGACGGCACTCGAGCAGCGACAGCAAGTTGGCGCCAGTATTGCCTTTTTTACGCTCTGCGGCTTCAAAATAGCGACGGAACTGCTTTTCCAGGATGCCGTACATGCGCTTGACCTTCTGCTTTTCGCGCAGTTGCAGGCCATAGTCGGAAGTACGTTGACCCGAGGTCCGGCCATGCTGGCCTGGCTTGGAATCGAACTTCGACTTGTCCGCAATCGAGCGACGTGCGCTCTTGAGGAACAGGTCGGTGCCTTCACGGCGGGAGAGTTTGGCCTTGGGGCCGAGGTAACGTGCCACTTGAATGTCCTTCTGGTGTCTCTGCCGCAAACCATTGCGGGAGCCGCCTGCGGCGTGGATACGGGCGCAGGCGGCGGTGGGCTTGGAGGTAAATTAAATACGGCGGCGCTTTTGTGGGCGGCACCCGTTGTGAGGAACCGGGGTCACATCAGAAATCGAGGTGATGCGGATACCGAGTGCACCGAGAGCCCGCACCGAGGACTCGCGTCCAGGACCAGGGCCCTTGATCTCGACATCCAGATTCTTGATGCCCTGCTCAATCGCTGCGCGGCCGGCCATTTCTGAAGCGACCTGCGCTGCGAATGGAGTCGACTTGCGCGAACCTTTGAAACCCTGACCACCCGATGACGCCCACGACAAGGCATTGCCTTGTCGATCGGTGATCGTGATGATGGTGTTGTTGAACGAGGCGTGCACATGAGCAATACCGTCAGAAACGTTCTTGCGAACCTTTTTGCGGACGCGCTGCGAGGCGTTATTGGCAGGAGACTTGGCCATATTGATCTTTCAATCTCTTTATTTCTTCAGGGCTGCGGCGCCCTTGCGCGGTCCCTTGCGGGTCCGTGCGTTGGTGCGCGTGCGCTGACCGCGCATTGGCAAGCCGCGACGGTGGCGAAAACCGCGGTAGCAACCGATGTCCATCAAGCGCTTGATGTTCATCGTGGTTTCGCGGCGCAGGTCACCTTCGATGGTGAACTGAGCGATGTGATCGCGAATCTTCTCGAGATCGCCGTCCGTCAGATCTTTGATCTTCTTGGAATAGGCGATGTCGCAAGCTTCACAGATCTTGCGTGCGCGAGTGCGACCAATACCAAAGATGGCTGTCAAGCCAATCTCTGCATGTTGATGCGGCGGAATATTGATGCCAGCGATACGTGCCATGTGCGTCCTCTAATACTTTCCTGTTCAACCCTGACGCTGCTTGTGACGCAGGTCCGTGCAGATCACGCGCACCACACCCTTGCGGCGGATGATCTTGCAGTTGCGGCAGATTTTCTTGACCGAAGCCGAAACTCTCATTTCATTCTCCTAAAACCAGTCGTGGTGCGCGGCGATGCCATTCACACCTTGTTGGGGTGCGCCCTGGCGCACCGCGTTGCTTTCGAAATCCGAAGACTTCTTGTTATTAACCCATATCGACCACAGCTCGCCGACACATTTCCAATCAGCCTCCCGCATTGCCCTTGAAGTTCGCCTTCTTAAGCAAAGAGTCGTACTGCTGCGACATGAGATAGTTCTGAACCTGCGCCATGAAGTCCATGGTAACTACCACGATGATCAGCAAGGAAGTTCCACCAAAATAAAACGGAACGTTGTACTTGATGATCATGAATTCCGGCAGCAAACACACCAGCGTGATATAGATCGCTCCAGCCAGGGTCAGGCGGACCAGGATCTTGTCAATGTAGCGCGCTGTTTGGTCCCCCGGACGAATGCCTGGAATGAAAGCGCCGCTCTTCTTGAGGTTATCTGCTGTTTCCCGGCTATTGAATACCAACGCGGTATAAAAGAAGCAGAAAAATACGATGGCGGTGGCATACAACAGCACATAAATAGGCTGCCCCGGTGTCAATGCACCGGAGATGTCTTTCAGCCAACGCATAGAGTCGCCGGCACTGAACCAGTTAACCACCGTTGCTGGCAGCAAAATAATGGAAGATGCGAAGATAGGTGGGATGACACCGGACATATTGAGCTTGAGCGGCAGATGGGAAGCTTGGCCTCCATACACCTTATTGCCCACTTGCCGCCTAGCGTAATTCACCAGTATTTTACGCTGTCCACGTTCAACAAATACCACAAAGTACGTGACCAAGCAGACGAGCAACACAATAAACAAAGCCGCAAGGATACTCATGGAACCCGTACGCACCAACTCCAACAGACCACCAATCGCGCTTGGAAGACCCGCCGCAATACCAGCGAAAATCAGGATGGAAATACCATTGCCCAACCCGCGCTCCGTAATTTGCTCACCTAACCACATCAGAAACATGGTGCCAGCGGTCAGACTGACAACAGCGGTCATACGAAAGCCAAAGCCAGGAGAAATAACCAGACCGGCAGAGCTCTCCAGCGCCACAGCAATTCCGAGTGACTGAAACAAGGCAAGCCCAAGTGTTCCATAGCGCGTGTATTGGGTGATTTTCCGCTGTCCGGCTGCGCCTTCTTTCTTCATCTGCTCGAAGGTTGGCACAGCATAAGACATCAGCTGCATGATGATCGACGCCGAGATGTACGGCATGATCCCTAGCGCAAACACCGTGAAGCGGGACAGCGCGCCACCCGAGAACATGTTGAACAGGTTCAGGATGCCGCCCTGCTGACCGTTGAACAGCTGCTTGAGCTGCGCTGGGTCAATGCCTGGCACAGGGATATGCGCCCCCACGCGGTAAACGACCAACGCGAGCAGCAGAAACACCAGCCTGCGGCGAAGGTCGCCGTACTTGCCGGTTTTCGCTATGGATGCTGCGTTAGTTGCCACGAAAGTCCTTTGTCACCTTGAATCAGGCCAGGCTGCCGCCAGCGGCTTCGATCGCCACGCGCGCACCCGCCGTTGCACCAATACCGGTCAGCTTGACGGCAATTGAAAGCTCGCCGGTCTTGACCACTTTGACAACCTTGGTCATCTGACCGACCAGACCCGCCTGCTTGAGTGCCAGCATGTCGACTTCGGGCGACCCCAGTAATGTCAGCGCCGACAGCGTGATTTCAGCGTTGTACTTCAGCGTCATCGACTTGAATCCGCGCTTGGGCAAACGACGCTGCAAGGGCATCTGGCCGCCCTCAAAGCCGACCTTGTGGTAGCCACCGGAACGCGATTTTTGGCCTTTGTGGCCACGGCCGGCGGTCTTGCCGAGCCCAGAGCCGATGCCACGGCCAACGCGACGCTTGGCGTGCTTGGATCCGGCTGCCGGCTTGATGCTATTGAGTTCCATCACCAACCTCTCAGAGGACTTTGACCAGGTAACTGATCTTGTTGATCATGCCGCGAACCTCAGGGCTATCCTGAAGTTCGCTGACACTGTTGAGCTTGCGCAAACCCAGGCCGCGCACGGTGTCGCGGTGGGATTGCTGGGTGCCGATCGGGCTGCGAACCAGCTGGATCTTCACGGTTTGTTGTGTAGACATTTGTGAACTCCCTGTCAGGCGAAGAGGTCTTCAACCGACTTGCCGCGCTTGGAAGCAATTTCCGAAGGCGTGGTGGAATTGGTCAACGCATCAAAAGTTGCGCGAACCATGTTGTAAGGGTTGGAAGAGCCGTGGCTCTTGGCCACGATATCGGTCATGCCCATCACTTCGAAGACAGCGCGCATGGGGCCACCTGCAATAATGCCGGTTCCTTTTGGAGCCGGAGCCATCATGACGAACGCAGCGCCGTGGTGGCCCGTGACTTGATGATGAATGGTGCCGTTCTTGAGAGAGACCTTCACCATGTTGCGGCGCGCCTCTTCCATCGCTTTTTGCACAGCAGCAGGCACTTCCTTGGATTTGCCCTTGCCCATGCCTACGCGACCATCGCCGTCACCCACTACGGTCAGCGCGGCGAAGCCGAGAATTCGTCCGCCCTTCACCACCTTGGTGACGCGGTTCACGGCGATCATCTTCTCGCGCATGCCGTCATCGCGGCCTTCGTCTTGCACTCGGGGTTGAAATTTAGCCATTTTCTTTATCCGTTCCGCTTAGAACTGCAGGCCCGCTTCGCGAGCTGCCTCGGCCAGCGCTTTGACGCGGCCGTGGTACGCAAAGCCTGCGCGATCAAATGCCACCTTTTCGACGCCGGCTGCCTTGGCACGCTCAGCAATGCGCTTTCCAATGATCTGGGCTGCAGCAGCGTTGCCGCCTTTGCCCGAACCACCCAATGCACTGCGCATTTCGGCCTCGACCGTCGACGCGCTGGCAATCACCTTGCCACCATCTTCTGAGATGACAGCCGCATAGATATGCAGGTTGGTACGGTTCACCGTGAGACGCGCCACACCTTGCTGGGCGATGCGAATTCGTGTCTGACGTGCCCGACGAAGGCGCTGCTCTTTTTTGCTCAACATGTTGCAGCTCCTTATTTCTTCTTGGTCTCTTTGATCACGATTCGCTCGCCTACGTAGCGAATACCCTTGCCTTTGTACGGTTCAGGTGGACGAATAGCACGGATCTCGGCAGCGATCTGACCAACGCGTTGGCGGTCGGCACCCTTGATCACCACTTCTGTGGGAGTCGGGGTAGCCACGGTGATGCCGTCAGGCATCTCCTTATTGACCGGATGCGAATAGCCGACAGACAGATTCAGCTTGGAGCCCGTGGCTTGCGCCTTGTAGCCCACGCCCACCAAGCTCAGCTTTTTCTCAAAGCCAGCACTCACGCCCACAACCATATTGTTGACCAGCTGGCGCAACGTGCCGCTCATTGCATTGGCTTCGCGACTCTCGTTTGCAGGCGCAAAACTGAGCTTGCCGTCTTTGCTCGCGACATTGACCAACGCATTTTGTGCCAGCGACAGCGATCCGCCGGACCCTTTGACGTTGATCTGACCGTTTGTGATCGACACGT
The DNA here is from genome assembly GCF_003008595.1 of Simplicispira suum. Lineage (GTDB taxonomy): Bacteria > Pseudomonadota > Gammaproteobacteria > Burkholderiales > Burkholderiaceae_C > Simplicispira > Simplicispira suum. The sequence goes on from NZ_CP027669.1 coordinate 1,142,969, forward strand.
CCACTCCAGCGGGGACGTTGACCGGCATTTTTCCTACTCGGGACATTCAGTTTCTCCTCAATGTCACGGCTTAAGCCACATAGCAAAGCACTTCGCCACCGACACCGGTAGCGCGCGCTTTGCGATCCGTCATCACGCCCTTGGGCGTGGTAACGATGGCAACGCCGAGGCCATTCATGACCTGGGGAATGGCGTCGCGGCCTTTGTACACTCGCAGGCCCGGGCGACTGACACGCTCAATGCGCTCAATCACAGGGCGACCTGCGTAGTACTTCAGGGCGATTTCGATATGCGACTTTCCATCTTCGGTCTTGACTTCAAAACCGTCGATATAGCCCTCATCTTTCAGGACCTGGGCAATAGCCACCTTCACTTTGGAAGACGGTACGGAGACGCTGGCCTTGGCTACCATCTGCGCATTTCGGATGCGGGTCAGCAGGTCAGCAATGGGATCACTCATGCTCATGTTGTATCTCTCCTGCCGGCTTACCAGCTGGCCTTGGTGACACCGGGAATGTCACCAGCAAAAGCCAGTTCACGGATCTTGGCGCGTGCCAGACCGAATTGACGGAACGTGCCGCGTGGACGACCAGTGATTTCACAGCGGTTGCGCTGGCGCGTCGGATTGGCATTGCGCGGGAGCTTCTGCAGGCCCAGTCGAGCCGCTTCACGCTCTTCGTCACTCAACTTCACATTCGAAGCCGCCGCCTTCAGCTCGGCGTGTTTGGCGGCGTATTTGGCCACCAGTTTTTCGCGCTTGAGTTCGCGCTGGATCAAAGCTACTTTTGCCATACGCTGCCTCAGTTCTTGAAGGGGAAACGGAACCCGGCGAGAAGCGCCTTGCACTCCTCATCCGTCTGCGCCGTGGTGGTGATGCTGATATTCAGACCACGCAAGGCATCTACCTTGTCGTACTCGATCTCAGGAAAAATGATCTGCTCTTTGACGCCGACGTTGTAATTGCCACGCCCATCGAATGCGCGACCAGAAATGCCGCGGAAGTCACGCATCCGCGGCAGAGCCACAGTAACGAAACGATCGAGGAATTCATACATGTGCACACCACGAAGCGTCACCATGCAACCGATGGCCTGGCCTTCGCGGATTTTGAAACCGGCAATGGCCTTTTTGGCCTTGGTCACCACAGGCCTCTGCCCGGCAATCTTGGTCAGGTCCGCCACGGCGTTGTCCATGACCTTCTTGTCTGCAACCGCTTCGCTCACGCCCATGTTGAGCGTAATCTTGCTCAGACGCGGAACCTGCATGGGCGACGTGTAGCCAAACTGCTTCATCAGCTCTGGCGCCACTTTGTCGCGATAATGTTCTTGGAGTCGTGCCATTTCTTGTTCCTCAGGCCGTCTTGATTTCAGCACCGCTCGACTTGAACACGCGAACGCGTGACCCGTCTGCCTGCGCCTTGATGCCAACGCGATCACCCTTGCCCGTCGCGGCATTAAAAATGGCGACGTTGGATTGATGAATCGGCATGGCCTTCTCAACGATGCCACCCGTGGTCCCCTTCATGGGATTGGGCTTGACATGCTTCTTGACGAGGTTGATGCCATCCACGACAAGATGAGAATCATCCTTGCGCAGCGTAACCGTGCCGCGCTTGCCTTTGTCGCGACCAGTGAGTACGACGATTTCGTCGCCCTTGCGAATCTTGTTCATCGCACCGTCCTTAGAGAACTTCAGGAGCCAGAGACACGATCTTCATGAAGCGCTCGGTGCGCAATTCGCGCGTCACAGGGCCGAAGATGCGGGTGCCAATGGGCTCCAGCTTTGCATTGAGCAACACCGCAGCATTGCCATCGAATTTCACAAGCGAGCCGTCGCCACGGCGAATACCCTTGGCAGTACGCACTACAACGGCGCTGTAGATTTCGCCCTTTTTGACGCGCCCTCGAGGCGCCGCCTCCTTGACGCTCACCTTGATGATGTCGCCCACGCTGGCGTAACGGCGCTTAGACCCCCCAAGCACCTTGATGCACAGGACGGACTTCGCGCCGGTATTGTCGGCAACGTCTAACCGAGTTTCTGTCTGGATCATTTTCTATAGTCCCAACTTGCATCAGCAGAACAGCGCCCCGAGTACATCCCAGAGGCAACCAATCAGCCAATCAGTCTTGGGCCCGCTGTCCACACTGCAAACCATTTGCAGCGCTTCCGCTGGGCAGAGATTTCGCGAATTTCTTAGCGAAGCCTGCTATTTTTACAAAGATCGGCGCATCCGTCAAGCACGGCACCACATATTTTTATGCTGGCAGTGTGGCGTACTGCTGTGCAAGCTGTTCGAAGGCCACCTGCTGTGGATCGCGCCCGGTTTCCTGTGCCACTATTTCGGCGACGCGTGCAGCCATGCCTTGCGCCCGGCGTGCGTCCAGGAACAGCGCTCGCCAGCGGCGCGCCAAGACGTCTTCCACGGTGCGCGCGTACTCGTTTCGTACGGCGAAGCGTACCATGGCCTCCGTCAGGCCCATATCCAACTCTGCTGCGACGCCGGGGAGTTGTCGCACGAACGCCGCATCACTTCCGTAGCTGTGCCAGCCTGGAGCATCGCACATGCGATGAACCACCCGTCCTGCCGGAGCACCCACCAGCGGCAGATCGTTCGTTGCACCGCCTTGCCGTCGGGCGAGGAGGCCGGATTCGACGCATTTTTGCAACACGTCTTCGGCCATCGCGCGGTAAGTCGTCCATTTTCCGCCGGTAACTGTGACTAAACCGCTGCGGCTCGCCAACACGGTGTGCTCGCGGCTCAGACTTTTGGTGTTGTCTCCATTTTCGTCCTGTGGTTTAACCAATGGGCGCAGACCCACCCAGACACTGCGCACGTCTGCGGGAAGCGGCGCGCGCCGCAAATAGCGTGCCGACTCGCTCAGAATGAACGCCACCTCGTCTGGGAAAGGCGTGGGCTCGCGCGCCAGGTCATGACGCGGGGTATCCGTCGTTCCCAAGATAACTTTGCCCAGCCAAGGTACGGCAAACAGCACGCGTCCATCGGCCGTCTTGGGAACCATCAAGGCGTGGTCGGATGCGAGAAACTCGCGATCGACAACCAGATGGACTCCTTGGCTGGGAGCGACCAACGCCGATACGGCCCGGCCCGTAGCCTGCGCATCCTGCTCGCGCAAGGCGTCGACCCAGACCCCCGTGGCATTCACCACGCAACGCGAACGCAAGGTCATGGACTGGCCGGACTCGGTATCGCGACACACGACGCCTGCGACTCTTCCATTTTCATGAATGAGGCTTGTGGCCTCCATATAGTTAAGAACGATGGCGCCTGCGCGCGCCGCCGTGCGGGCAAGCGCCAAGGCCAGGCGTGCATCGTCAAACTGACCGTCCCAGTATTTGACACTTCCCTTGAGCCCTTCCTGGCGCACGGAGGGCAAGCACTCAAGCGTCCGCCCTCGCCCAAGAAACTCGGTGGCGCCCAGGCCGGCCTTGCCGGCCAGCGCGTCATACATCTTCAGGCCAATGCCATAGAACGGCGTCTCCCAGCAATGGTAGGACGGCATCACGAACGGCAGGGGCTGCGCCAGGTGCGGCGCGTTGTGCAGCAGCGTCGTCCGCTCGTGCAACGCTTCTCTCACCAAAGCAATATTGCCCTGCGCCAGATAGCGCACCCCCCCGTGAACCAGTTTGGTGGCCCGCGAGGAAGTGCCTTTTGCAAAATCAAAGGCTTCCACCAGTGCTACGCGAAAACCACGCGCAGCGGCGTCCAGCGCCACGCCGAGCCCTGTGGCCCCACCGCCAACAATCACGAGGTCATAGGATGGACTGCTGGCCAGACGCTCCAGCAGATCGGCTCGAAGGGTGGGTGACGGTGTAGTGGACAGGGTCATGGAGTGCACGCGCTCATGCAATTTAAGGGTTTGCCCTTGGATTATTGTCCGACGACTTCGAGCCATGCGCTGGCGTAAAGTGCAACGCTCGTGGTTCAGGCATCGCACATGGCGCGCAGCGGACAACCGATGCGCGCCATGGCAGAGGCGTCGCGAGGTGCAGTTCCCCAGGGAAAGCACCTCTTGGGACGGCGTTTTACCGAACCTTGCCATCCTTCCATGCCTGAAGCAGCTTGTCGTAAGCAATGGTTTGTCCCTTGGGCTTTTCGTTAGCCAGCTTCTTCCAAGGCGCATGCTTGTCGCTCAGCCATTTCGCCGGATCGCTCTTGGGATTGAGCTTGGGTGGGCAATGCTCCATGCCTGCACGCTGAAGACGCGCCATCACCTGGTCCATTTCCTCAGCCAAATTGTCCATGGCGGCCTGAGGCGTCTTCTCACCGGTTACCGCCTGGGCCACGTTCTTCCACCACAACTGCGCAAGCTTCGGATAGTCCGGCACGTTCGTTCCGGTAGGCGACCATGCCACTCGCGCCGGACTGCGGTAAAACTCAACCAGGCCGCCCAGCTTGGGGGCCATGTCGGTCATGGCCTGCGAGCGGATATCGCTTTCGCGAATTGGCGTCAATCCCATGATGGTTTTCTTCAACGATACAGATTTGGACGTCACAAACTGCGCATACAGCCAAGCCGCAGCGACCTTGTTGGCATCGTGATCCCTAAAGAAAGTCCATGATCCGACGTCCTGGTAGCCGTTTTGCATACCCTGCTTCCAGTACGGTCCATTGGGACCTGGGGCCATGCGCCACTTAGGCGTTCCGTCCGCGTTGACTACCGGAAGACCGGGCTTGATCATGTCGGCGGTGAACGCCGTGTACCAGAAGATCTGCTGCGCGATCTGTCCTTGAGCCGGCACCGGTCCGGCTTCGCCAAAGGTCATGCCGGTGGCTTCCTTGGGCGCGTACTTCTTCATCCAGTCGACATACTTGGTCAGCGCGTAGACCGCTGCTGGAGAGTTCGTGGCGCCGCCTCGGGACACCGAGGCCCCCACCGGCGTGCACTTGTCGTCGGCCACACGGATGCCCCACTCGTCGATCGGCAGTCCGTTGGGGTTGCCAATGTCGGCCGTCCCCGCCATCGACAGCCAGGCGTCGGTGAAACGCCAGCCGAGCGAAGGATCCTTCTTGCCGTAGTCCATGTGACCATAGATGGGCTTGCCGTCAATCTGCTTGACGTCGTCGGTAAAGAACTCTGCAATGTCTTCGTAGGCGCTCCAGTTTTGCGGCACGCCCAGCTCGTAGCCATATTTGGCCTTGAATTTGTCCTGCAGGTCTTTGCGCGCAAAGAGATCGGCACGGAACCAGTACAGATTGGCAAACTGCTGGTCGGGCAACTGGTACATCTTGCCGTCGGGCGCCGTAGTGAAGCTCGTGCCGATGAAATCCTTTAAGTCCAGACCAGGGTTCGTATAGTCCTTGCCCTTTCCGACCATGTAGTCAGTGAGACTCATGATCTTGCCGTAGCGGTAGTGGGTGCCGATCAAATCCGAATCGCTGATCCAGCCGTCATAGATCGACTTGCCCGACTGCATCGAGGTTTGCAGTTTTTCAACCACGTCTCCTTCCTGGATCAGATCATGCTTGACCTTGATGCCCGTGATCTCTTCGAAGGCCTTGGCCAACGTTTTGGATTCGTACTCGTGCGTAGTGATGGTTTCCGATACCACCGAAATTTCCTTGACACCCTTGGCCTCCAGCTTCTTGGCGGCCTCAATGAACCATTTCATCTCGGCGGTCTGCTGTTCCTTGCTCAGCGTAGAGGGTTGAAATTCGCTGTCGATCCACTTCTTGGCTTCCGCCTCCCCAGCCCAGGCCGCATGGCCCAGGGCCAGCGCTGCGGCGGCAAACGCCACCGCCTTGAATTGCACCTTCATTGCATGTCTCCTCATTCTTCCCCCCCTTTGGAAAGGATTTCGGTCATGGGGGATCCGACCGAAATCCACGAACATCAGCCCTTGCGCAGGATCAGAGCGAGCAATCCCATGGACAGCATCAAGCTGAACCAGACCGAGGGCTCAGCCTGCAGCGAAAACCACTGCATCATTTTTTCGCCAAGACCCACCCAGATCAGATTGAAATAGGCTGCAGCCAACAACCCGATGAAAAGGCGATCCCCGCGTGTGGTGGCGATGGGCAGAAAGCCTTTTCGCAGTACCGTCGGCGACTTGATCTCCCACACGGTCATGCCTGCGAGCATCAAGGCAATGCAGACAAAAAACACAGCCACGGGCGTGGTCCAGGCCATCCACTCGAACATCAGACTCTCCTAATCGGTTGGGGACAGAATCCAGAGGTCCATCCGCGAATCATTCAGACCCGGCCCATCGCAAAGCCTTTGGCGATGTAATGCCGTACGAACCAGATGACGATGGCCCCTGGAACGATGGTCAACACGCCCGCTGCGGCCAGCGTGGCCCAATCCATGCCGGAAGCCGAGACAGTGCGCGTCATCGTTGCCACAATGGGCTTGGCGTTGACGCTGGTCAGCGTGCGCGCCAGCAGCAACTCCACCCAGCTGAACATGAAACAGAAGAAAGCAGCCACACCGACCCCTGCCTTGATGAGCGGCAAAAAGATGGTCAGAAAGAAGCGCGGAAAGCTGTAACCATCGATATAGGCCGTCTCGTCGATCTCGCGCGGAATCCCGCTCATGAAACCTTCGAGAATCCACACCGCCAGCGGTACGTTGAACAACAGGTGCGCCAACGCTACCGCGATGTGCGTATCCATCAAGCCCACAGTGGTGTAGAGCTGAAAAAACGGCAGCAGAAAAACTGCTGGCGGCGTCATGCGGTTGGTCAACAGCCAGAAAAATACATGCTTGTCACCGAGGAACTGGTAGCGCGAGAACGCATAGGCAGCGGGCAGGGCCACGGTGAGAGAGATCACCATGTTGATGCCAACGTAGATCAGGCTGTTGATGTAGCCTGAATACCAGGAAGGATCCGTAAAAATGGTGCGGTAGTTCGCCCAGGTAAAGTGCTGCGGGAAGAACGAAAAGCTCGAAAGAATCTCATCGTTCGTCTTGAAGCTCATGTTCACCATCCAGTAGATGGGAAGCACGGCAAACACCAGATACAGCGCCAGAAAGATGCTGCGTTTGTGAAAGCGCTTGTCATTCATGGCCGGCTCCTTCGTCGCTCGCCGTTCCCACGCGCTGCATCCAGTTGTAGAGGATGAAGCACAGCAGCAGGATGATGAAAAAATAGATCAGCGAGAAGGCTGCAGCGGGTCCCAAGTCGAACTGGCCCACGGCCTTCTGCGTCAGGTACTGCGAGAGGAAGGTGGTGGCATTGCCGGGCCCGCCCCCTGTGAGCACGAAGGGCTCGGTGTAGATCATGAAGCTGTCCATGAAACGCAGCAGCACAGCAATCATCAGCACGCCGCGCATCTTGGGCAGCTGGATGTAGCGGAACACTGCAAACTTGCTGGCGCCGTCAATGCGCGCTGCCTGGTAGTAGGCGTCGGGAATCGAGCGCAGCCCGGCGAAGCACAGCAGCGCCACCAGGGGCGTCCAGTGCCAGACATCCATGGCCAGCACCGTGAACCAGGCCTGCGTATCGTTGCCGGTGTAGCTGTAGTCGAATCCCAGGGCGTCAAGCCCCGCTCCCAGCAAGCCAATGTCGGTGCGGCCGTAGATCTGCCAGATGGTGCCCACAACGTTCCAGGGAATCAGCAACGAGAGCGAGACAGTGACCAGCACCGCAGAGGACTTCCATCCTTTGGCGGGCATGGACAGCGCCAGGGCGATGCCCAGTGGAATTTCCACCAGCAAGACCGCGAGCGAGAAAGTCAGTTGCCGAAGCAGTGCCTCGTGAAGCTCGGTGTCGCGCATCACGATGGCAAACCATTCGGTTCCCACGAAGACGCGGCGCTCGGGCGAAATGATGTCTTGCACCGAATAGTTCACTACCGTCATCAGCGGTATGACGGCAGAAAAGGCCACACAAATAAGCACCGGCAAGATCAAAAACCAGGCTTTCTGATTCACCGGCTTGGTGGTTGTGCTCACTGGAAAACCTCCGTGCTGCGTACAGCAGTGCGAGTCTGATGGGGGTGGCTTGGCGCAGCGCTCATGCCAGCAACTCCTCGTTTTGATAAAAGCAGGTGTGCTCACCTAGAACCCGCAACCAGACGGTTTCACCCACCGAAGGCACGGCGGCTTCGGGACCCAGACGGGCCCGCAAGACCTGCCCATCGACTTCGGCGGTCAGCAGAAAATAGGTACCGATGTCCTGCACTCGCACCACGGTGCACGGCAGCGCTCCGGGTGTCTGCGGAGCAGTCGGTGCGAGATATTCCGGGCGCACGCCGAGCTGAAGCGGGCCGTCGGGCAAATTCAGCCGCTGCGATGCGACCAGCGCATGACCGGCGAGCTGCAGACGCCCGTCCTGGTGCTGGGCCGCGAGGAAGTTCATTCCCGGCGAACCAATGAAATGCCCGACGAAAACGTGCTGGGGCCGCTCGAACAATGCGTCCGCCGCACCCACCTGCACTGCGCGGCCTCGCGTCATCACCACCACTTCGTCGGCAAAGGTAAGCGCCTCCACCTGATCATGCGTCACGTAAATCAGCGTGAGCTTGAGTTCGTGGTGAATCTGCTTGAGCTTGCGGCGCAGCTTCCATTTCAGGTGTGGGTCGATCACAGTCAGCGGTTCGTCGAACAACACTGCCGCCACGTCGGGACGAACCAGGCCGCGTCCGAGCGAGATCTTCTGCTTGGCGTCGGCCGCCAGACCGGCGGCGCGCTGATCGAGCTGGTCGCTCAACTCCAGCATTTCGGCGATGGTGCCTACGCGCTGGCGAATCTGCGATTCCGGCATCTTGCGATTGCGCAGGGGGAAAGCCAGGTTTTCCGCGACGGTCATGGTGTCGTAGATAACGGGGAACTGAAACACCTGCGCGATGTTGCGCTCCTGCGGGCTGGCGCGGGTCACGTCGCGGCCGTCAAACTGCACGCTGCCGCGCGACGGTACCAGCAGGCCTGAGACGATATTGAGCATGGTGGTTTTGCCGCAGCCAGATGGGCCCAGCAGCGCATAGGCCCCGCCATCGGCAAACTCCATCTTCAATGGCAAGAGCGCGTAGTCGCTGTCGTTTTGCGGGTTGGCCTTGTACGCGTGGGCCAGATCCAAGGTGATGCGTGCCATCTCAGATTCCTCCAGCGCGGCGCGGCGCCATCAGCAAGGCTTCGTTTTCGCCAAAGACGTACACCTGCCCCGGCTGCACATGCAAGTTCACCGGCGCGCCCAAGGCAAAGTAGTGCACACCCGTGACCTGGGCCACCAGGTTCCCCATGGGGGACGCTGCATGCACATAGGTGTCGGAGCCCGATATCTCGGCCAGCTCCACCGTCCCGTGCACGACGATGTCGCCCGGCTGCGGCTGCAAACGCAGCGAGCTGGCGCGAATACCCACCACAAAGCGCTGACCGGAACCCAGAGCCTGCCGCCCATCCAGCACCAGTTCGGTTCCTTCCAGCACCAAGCCAGACGCGCTGCGCTGCGCCGCAATCTGATTCATCGGCGGATCGCTAAAAGCACGCGCTACGGCCAAGTTGGCCGGCGAATGAAAAACCTCGGACGTCGGGCCGTATTGCAGCAGCCGCCCTTCATGGAGCACTGCGGTGTAGCCGCCCAGCAGCAGCGCTTCGGTGGGCTCGGTGGTGGCGTACACCACGGTCGAGTCGCCTGAGGCAAAGAGCTGCGTCAGTTCGTCGCGCAGCTCTTCGCGCAGCTTGTAGTCCAGGTTCACGAGCGGCTCATCGAGCAGCATCAAGGGCGCGCCCTTGGCCAGGGCACGCGCCAGCGCCACGCGCTGTTGCTGCCCCCCGGAGAGCTCGGCCGGCAGACGATCAAGAAACATCTCGATGTGCAAGCGCTCCGCCAGTTCGCGCACACGCTTGTCGATGTCTTTGTCGCCACGCAGCTTCAAGGGCGATGCAATGTTCTTCGCGACGCTCAGCGAGGGGTAGTTGATGAACTGCTGGTACACCATGGCGACATTGCGCTCGCGCACCGGCACGCCCGTCACATCCACCCCGTCAACCACTACACGCCCGGAGGTCGGCTCATCGAGGCCAGCCATGATGCGCATGAGGCTGGTTTTGCCGGCCTGCGTGGCGCCCAGCAACACCGTCACTGCGCCGCTGTGCAGCGTCAGATCCATAGGGTAGAGCCAAGTCTGGGCCCCCACCTTTTTACCAACCGCCTGCAAAGTCAGCTCCATGACTGCTCCAGCGCACGCGAGACGGCGCAAGTCCGCTTCCAAGGTGCTATCAACATTTTTCGCATACGTTCATTTTTGTTCGTTTTTGTTCGTATTGAACCAGTGTTTACCCCTAAACGATTCCTTTTTGTTCGATTTAAAGTGTTCGTGTGAACACCAACCCACGACAACTCCTCTTGCTCAAGGAAGTGCACGCGCGCCAATCCACCACCGTGGAACAGCTCGCTGATACCTTGGGGGTCACCCTGCAAACCGTGCGCCGCGACGTGCAGCGCCTGGCCGACGAGGGCCTGCTCGCGCGGTTTCATGGTGGGGTGCGTGTGCCCGGATCGACAGTCGAAAACATTGCGCACACGCAGCGCGAGACACTGAACGCAGCAGAGAAAACCCGCATTGCACGCCACGTGGCAAACCAGATTCCCGACCATTGCTCGCTGATTCTGAATATCGGGACCACCACCGAGGCCGTAGCACGCGCTTTGCTGCGGCACAAAGGACTGCGCATCATCACCAACAACCTCAATATCGCGACGACTCTGAGCAGCAATCCGGATTGCGAAGTCATCGTGGCCGGCGGCGTGGTGCGCCCACGCGACCGCGGCATCGTCGGCGAGACAGCCGTGGATTTCATGCGCCAGTTCAAGGTCGACATCGCCGTCATCGGCATTTCGGGCATTGAGGCCGATGGCTCGCTACGCGACTTCGACTACCGCGAAGTAAAGGTAGCGCAAACCGTGATCGCGCAGTCGCGACAGGTCTGGTTAGCGGCCGATCACAGCAAGTTCAACCGCCCGGCGATGGTGCAGCTCGCCACGCTTGCGCAAATTGATCGCCTGTTCACCGATGCGCCGCCCCCCGAGCCATTTCCTGCACTGCTGCATGACGCGGGCGTTGTCTGCGACATTGCGTCTGTCTGATGCTTTTTTTCCCGAAACCGTTTTCCCCCTGCCATGACCTACCTGCTTGCCCTCGACCAAGGCACCTCCAGCTCGCGCAGCATCGTCTTTGATGCGCAAGGCCACATCGTGGCGCAAGCGCAGCGTGAGCTGACGCAGATTTATCCGCGTCCCGGCTGGGTGGAGCACGATGCCAAGGAAATCTGGCACACCCAGCTGGACACCGTCCGCGAAGCGCTGAACAAAGCTGGCATCGATGCGTCGCAGGTGCGCGCCCTGGGCATCACGAACCAGCGCGAGACCACCGTGCTGTGGAACCGCAAAACGGGCGCACCGGTACACAATGCCATCGTCTGGCAGGACCGCCGCGCCGAACCCGCATGCGCCGCGCTGCGCGAGGGAGGACATGCCGACACCATCGCAGACAAGACGGGCCTGTTGATCGACGCCTATTTTTCGGGCACCAAACTGCAATGGCTGCTTGACAACGTGCCCGGCGCGCGCGCCCAGGCCGAGCGCGGCGAACTGACCTTTGGCACAGTCGACAGCTGGCTGATCTGGCAGCTCACCGAAGGCACGGTCCACGTCACCGACGTCACCAACGCGTCGCGCACCATGCTGTTCAATGTGCACACCAACGCCTGGGACGAAGAACTGCTCGCGCTGCTGCGCATTCCCGCATCGCTCCTGCCCAAGGTTCAGCCGTCCAGCAGCCACTTCGGCGACGCCGCAGCCAGTTTGCTGGGCCACCGGGTGGCCATTGGCGGCGTGGCGGGCGACCAGCAAAGCGCCCTGTTCGGCCAAGCCTGCTTTGCGCCCGGCATGGCCAAGAACACCTACGGCACCGGCTGCTTCCTGCTGATGCATACCGGCAGCGCGTTCCGGCGCTCGGAAAACGGCCTGCTGACCACCAGCGCAGCGCAAATTGCCTCCCCGCTTGTCGTTTCGCGTACTGCGCAGCCCCCCGAGGGGGCCGTGGCCGGCTTGGGGCGGTCCGGCGCCGCGCAGACCACTGCAGCGCCACAGTTCGCCATGGAAGGCAGCGTCTTCGTCGGCGGCGCTGTCGTGCAATGGTTGCGCGACGGCCTGCGCGCCATCTCGGCCAGCAACGAGGTGCAATCCCTGGCCGAGAGTGTTCCCGACGCCGGCGGCGTGATGATGGTTCCCGCCTTCACCGGCCTGGGCGCGCCCTACTGGCAACCGGACGCGCGCGGCACCATCACGGGACTCACGCGCGGCAGCACGCTGGCCCACATTGCGCGCGCCGCGCTAGAGAGCATCGCCTACCAAAGCGCCGCGCTGCTGCAGGCGATGGCACGCGACGCGGTGGCGGCCGGCAGCGTGCCGGTGACCGAGCTGCGCGTGGACGGCGGCGCCTGCGTGAACGATTTGCTGATGCAGTTCCAATCGGATCTGCTCGGCATTCCCGTGGTGCGCCCGGCGGTGGTGGAAACCACGGCGCTGGGGGCCGCCTACCTGGCCGGGCTCTCCAGTGGCGTCTACGCCAGCACCGACGAACTGTCACGGCTGTGGCGCGCGGAACGCCGCTTCGAGCCCACGCTGGCACCGGCGCGCGCCAGCGAGCTGATGCAGCGCTGGGAACACGCCGTGCGCCAGGCAACGCTGGCTCCCTGAATCTGTCTGGGTGGGCGACAATCTTGCTCCCGCTGATTGCGCCAACCCCTGCGATTCCACCATGTCCGATACAGCCGCCCCAGCACCCCCCACACCTGCGTCCACCGTTGCCTTCATCGGTGGCGGCAACATGGCCAGCGCGCTGATTGGTGGCCTGCTGGCGCAAGGCATGGCACCCGCGCAGATCGAGGTTGTGGAGCCCTCGGAAGCAGCCCGCAGCGGCTTGTTGGCGCAGTTCGGCATCACCGCGCAGGCCCTGCCCGGCCCAGAGCTGCGCGCCGCCGATCTGGTCGTCTGGGCGGTGAAGCCCCAGGTGTTTCGCGAAGCGGCCTTGCAGGCAAGGCCGCTGACGAATGGCGCCTTGCACCTGAGCGTGGCTGCGGGCATCCGCAGCAGCAGCATTGCGCAGTGGCTGGGCACCGAGCGCGTGGTACGCGCCATGCCCAACACTCCTGCATTGATTGGCCGAGGCATGAGCGCGCTGTTTGCACGCAAAGCCGTCGATGCCCTGGAGCGCAAGCGTGTCGAGCAGCTCATGGCACCCACCGGCGAGACGCTGTGGATCCATGAAGAGCCCTTGCTTGACGCGGTGACTGCGCTGTCGGGCTCCGGACCCGCCTATGTCTTTTACTTCCTGGAAGCCATGACCCGCGCCGGCACCTCGATGGGCTTGAGCGAAACGCAGGCGCACCGCCTGGCGGTGGGCACCTTCGCCGGTGCAGCCGAGCTGGCACGCCAATCGGACGATGCGCCCGACGTGCTGCGCCAGCGCGTCACCTCCAAGGGCGGAACCACACACGCCGCCATCGAATCGATGGAGCATGCCGGCGTCGGTGATGCCCTGGTCCATGCCATCGAAGCAGCGCAGCAACGAGCGCGCGAGCTGGGCGACGAATTTGGCACCTGAGCCCCATCCAGGCTGCCAGTTTCAGGTATTTTTGGCCTCTAGCGCTTATTGCATAAGCGCAAGCAGCTATATTTTTAATAGCTATTTGCGCAGCAGGAGATCGATGACAATGCCGGCAAACAGGGTCAGCCCGATCCAATGGTTGAGCCGAAAGGCGCGAAAACACCCGTCCCGCGTGCGTCCACGGATCATCTGGGCGTGCCAAGCCACCTGGACCAGCACCAGTGCCAGCGCCGCGCCCAGCGGCACACCATAGCCCTGGCCGCCCAGCGCCAGCCCCCAGACAAGCACCAAGGCTAGGTAAAACCCCAGCACGGCGGCCACGTCGAATCGGCCCAGCGTGATCGCGGATGTCTTCATTCCAAGCTTCAGATCGTCATCGCGGTCCACCATGGCGTACTCGGTGTCGTACGCCAGCACCCAGCACCAGTTGCCGAGCAAAAGCCAGGCGGCCAGCACCGGCACCTCGTTCGTCACGGCAGCAAACGCCATGGGAATACCAAAACTGAAAGCCACGCCCAGCACCGCCTGGGGCATTGCCACATAGCGCTTGGCAAATGGATAAATGAGGGTGATCGCCAACGCCGCCACCGACCAGGCAATGGTCAGCGCGTTGGTCAGCAGTACCAGGCCAAAGGCGGCAGCGGCCAGCACCGCAGCAAGGGCAAGCGCTTCGCGCACCGAGATGGCCCCCGTGGTCACCGGCCGCTGCGCAGTGCGTTTGACGTGGCGGTCAAACTCGCGATCGGCCACATCGTTGACGCAGCAACCCGCGCTGCGCATCAAAATGGTGCCCAGGACAAACACCGAGAGCAGCCGCCCACCCGGAAAACCGCCTGCCGCGATCCACAAGGCGGAGAGCGTGGGCCACAGCAGCAGCAGCCAGCCGGCGGGCCGATTCCAGCGGATGAGATCAAGGTACAGAGCTAGGCGTGTGCGTACGGCGGACATGGCGAGCAGAAAAATCAACAGCAACGCCGTAGGCGGGCAACGCCTGCGGCGCTGAGGAATGTAGCAGCCGGGCTCTGGCATGAACGCGGGTGGGCTTTTGACGACAATGGCCCTCTGCAAGACCGGCAGCGCCAAAAAACCAGGAACCTCCACCAACAATGCTGCCGCCTACCGATGTTTCCCCCGAGCCCCTGGCGCCCACGCCGCCAGACGATCTGCGCCCTGGCGATGCCAACCCCAAGGTCTCGCCACGCGTCATGTTCGGCTTTCTGCTGGCGGCGCTGGCCACGGTGCTGATCGGCATCGTCACGTACTGGGGCGCGGCGGAACGCGACAGCTTGCTGGAACGCTTGAGCGCAGCGCGGCATTCCATCGTGCTGCTGCAACAAGTGATGCGCACCACATTCGAGGCGGAAAGCGGGCAACGCGGCTTCCTGCTGACGGGCGAGCGGCGTTACCTGGCCGGATACGAGCTGGCCGTGGCAAAAATGCCCGAACAACTCGCTGCGTTGCAGCGCACGCTCAATCAGCACGAAGCACTGGTGCAACGCCACAAGGAACTGGCGTCGCTGGTGGACGCCAAATGGGAAGAGCTGGAGCAGACCATCAGCCTCTATCGCAGCGGCAAGGCAGAGGACACCGAGGCGCTGTTGCGGGAAGGCCATGGCCAGGCCACCATGGAAATGCTGACGCAGGCTGGCGACGTGTTCGCCTCCGACTTGCAGCTGCGCGCCGACCAGCGCTGGAGCGAGTGGCGCACCTCGGCCAGTTTGTCCACCTGGGTCACCGTGGGCGGCTCGGCACTGCTCCTCATGCTCATCGGCATGGCAGCGGCGATGTCGGCGCGTGAGCAGGCCAACAAGGCGCGCCACTCCTGGGTGGACCGTGGTGTCCTGGGCCTGGGCGCGCAGCTGCAGGACGATCACGCGCTAGAAAGCCTGGGCGAGGTGACCATGCGCCACCTTGCCAATTACATGGGCGCGCAGGTGGGCGCCGCCTACGTGGTGCGCGGCGCGCAGCGGCTGGAACTCTTCGGCGCCTATGCCCTCGACTCGCAGCACGCCATCGGAACCCTGGTGCTGGGCGAAGGCCTGCTGGGCGAGGCGCTGCGCTCGCGCGCACTGCAACATGTGCGCGAAGTGCCCGAGGGCTACATGCGCGTCACATCCGCCACCGGATCTGCCGCGCCGCGCGAACTTCTGCTGATGCCCACGGTCTACGGCGGACGTGTTTCGGCGGTGCTGGAACTTGGGTTTTTCCGCCCAGTGCGGCTGGCGGACAAGGAGCTGCTCAAGCGGGCTTCGGAAATGCTGGGGCTGGCCATTCGGGCGGCGCTCGACCGCAGCGAACTTGAACGCCTGCTGCGCGAGAAGCAGCGCCAGTCGGAGCAAATGCAGACACAGCAGGAGGAGCTTCGCGCCTCCAACGAAGAATTGGAGCAGCAAAGCCGCACGCTCCAGACCTCGCAAGCCCAGATGGAGCTGCACCAGACCGCGCTGGCGCAGACCAACGCGCAACTGCAAGAGAAAACCAACCAGATGCAAGAGCAGCGCGAAAAGCTGCTCATTGCCCAGGAGGTGCTGACCACCAAGGCCAGCGAACTGGAGCTTGCCAGCCAGTACAAGAGCGAATTCCTGGCCAACATGAGCCACGAACTGCGCACCCCGCTCAATTCCTCACTCATCCTGGCGAAACTGCTGGGCGACAACAAAAGCGGCAACCTGAGCCCCGAGCAGGTGAAGTACGCGCAGACGATTTATGCCGCCGGCAACGATTTGCTCGTCTTGATCAACGACATTCTCGATCTCTCCAAGATCGAATCGGGCCAGACCGACGTGGACATCGAAACCGTCCCCACGGCGAAAACACTGAACGCCTTGCTCGACCCCTTGCGCCCGATGGCCGGGCAAAAGGGCCTGACGCTCACCAGCAGCATCGATGCCGACGTACCAGCCAGCCTGGAGACCGACCCCCGGCGCCTGGGCCAGATACTGAAAAACCTGCTCTCCAACGCCATCAAGTTCACCGCAGGCGGCGGGGTTCAGGTGCACGTCGGCCTGGCCGCCAGCGGCCGCGTGGCGTTTGCTGTGCGCGACACCGGAATTGGCATCGAGCCGCACCAGCAGGCGCTGGTGTTCGAGGCTTTTCGCCAGGCCGACGGCAGCACGCACCGAAAGTACGGCGGCACCGGGCTGGGCCTGTCGATCTCGCGCAGCCTGGCGCAGCACTTGGGCGGTAGCATCTTGCTGCAAAGCACCCCTGGCGAGGGCAGCACCTTCACTCTGGAATTGCCGGTGCACCTGGCGCATGCCATGCCACCCGCCCCTGCGCCAGCGCCTGCCGCGCCGCCACGGCTGCTGCCACCGCCTGCCGTTCCCACCCTGGCAAAACCATGGAACAAGGGCGCGCGCAGCCTGCTGGTGGTGGAAGACGACCCGCGCTTTGCCCAGATCCTGCAAGATCTGGCGTCGGAGATGGGCTTCGACTGTGCCTTGGCCGCCACCGCCGCCGAGGGCCTGGCAATGGCGGCGGCCCACCAGCCCGCCGCCATCGTGCTGGACGTGAACCTGCCCGACTTTTCAGGCTTGGGCGTGCTCGACCAACTCAAACGCAATCCGGCCACCCGCCACATTCCTGTGCACATCGTCTCGGTGGTCGACTACGCCAAGGAGGCGCTGGAGCGCGGCGCCGTGGGCTACGCCCTCAAGCCGGTCCAGCGCGAAGAACTGGTGCGGGTGCTGGAGCGCCTGGAAGACAAATTCACGCCCGGCCTGCGGCGCGTGCTGGTGGTCGAGGACGACGCGCGCCAGCGCGAGAGCGTGCGCTCACTGCTGCAAAGCGACGGGGTGGAAATTGTGGGAGTGGAGACCGCTGCGCAAGCCCTGGAGCAACTGGCGGACAACACCTTCGACTGCCTGGTGATGGACGTCAACCTGCCGGACCTGAGCGGCTACGAACTGCTGGCGAAAATGGCCACGCAGGAGGCGGCGTCGCTCCCACCCGTCATCGTCTACACCGGGCGCGCACTGACGGTGGGCGAAGAGCAGCAATTGCGGCGCTTCTCGCGCTCCATCATCATCAAGGACGCGCACTCGCCCGAGCGCCTGCTGGACGAGGCCACCCTGTTCCTGCACCAGGTGGAATCAGAAATGACCGAGGAACGCCAGCACATGCTGCAGGTGGCGCGCCAGCACGAGGACGCGTTTGAGGGCCGCACCGTGCTGGTGGTGGAAGACGACGTGCGCAATGTTTTTGCGCTCGCCAGCGTGCTCGAACCCTCCGGCATCCGGGTGGAGATTGCACGCAACGGCCGAGAAGCGCTGGAATGGCTGGACGGCCACGTCGGCAAAGACGGCGCCGACCTGATCCTGATGGACATCATGATGCCCGAGATGGACGGCTACACGGCCATGCGCGAAATCCGCAAGCGCCCCGACGGCCGGCGCATTCCCATCATTGCGCTCACGGCCAAGGCCATGCAGGACGACCAGAAAAAATGCCTGGCCGCCGGCGCCAGCGACTACATCGCCAAACCGCTGGACGTAGACAAGCTGATGTCGCTGGTACGTGTATGGATGCCGAAGTAAGTGGATTGCTCCATGCCCGCCCGCGAACTGGCCAAGACGGAGGACATTGCGCAGCGGCGGCTGATCGACGCCATCCACCTGCGCTACCACTGCGACTTCCGCTTGTGTCCCCCGGCATCGCGGCGCCGCCGCCTGAGCGCGGTGCTGACGCGATTCCAGTGCAAGGCCTTTCGCCGCCGCAGGACCGTGTGCAGCGCGAAACCGAAGTGTGCTCCGGCCTGCTTGACTACCTGACCCAGAAGGTGAGAGACACGTTCCGCGACCCTGGGTACTTTCGCGCGCGGCGCGAGCGCGTGCTGGCACATTTGCGCACCTACCCCTCGCTTAAAATATGGGTGGCGGGCTGCAGCACGGGCGAAGAGGTGTATTCACAAGCCGTTCTGCTGCAAGAAGCCGGGCGGCTTGAGCGCACCTTGATCTACGCTACCGACATCAACCTCAAGGCACTGCAGGCCGCTGGTGCTGGCGTGTTCGAGGACTTCGCTCTGCCGCAGCGCATCGATCGCAAGAAGTCATTGGCATGAATACTCCGCCCCCCGCCTTCCAAGCCATCGTGATTGGCGGTTCGGCCGGTGCCATTGATGCTTTGCTGACGATTCTTCCTGCTTTGCCGGCTACGCTGCGTGCCAGCGTCATCGTGGCCCTGCATGTCCAGCGCGACAAGCCCAGTCTGCTCGCACAGGTGTTTGGACCGCGCTGCGCACTGCCTGTGCACGAAGCGCACGACAACCAGCCGCTGCAGCCAGGGACCATCGTGTTCGCACCGCCGGACTATCACCTGCTGCTCGAAGCCGGGCCACGACTAAGCCTTTCGGTAGGCGTACCCCTGCATTTTTCGCGCCCGGCCATCGACGTTCTTTTTGAATCGGCCGCTGACCTGTTCGGCGAGCGCGTGATTGGAATTCTGCTTTCCGGCGCCAATAGCGATGGTGCACTGGGGCTGGCCGCGATTGAACAAGCCAAAGGCCTGTGCATGGTCCAGGCGCCGGACAGCGCGTCCTCGCCCACCATGCCACTGGCTGCGCTGGCACTGATTCCGCAGGTGCCCCATATTCTGAATCCGGCGGCGATCGCCGAAACCCTCAACAATCTGCACACACGGAGATTGCTTTGAAACAACCCTCGAGTCAGGACGCACCCCTCGCGGCCCCGATCAAGTGCCTGATCGTCGACGACATTGCCGAAAATCTCGTTGCCCTCGAAGCCTTGCTGCAACGGGACGATCTGCTGATACTCCAGGCGCGCTCCGGCGCCCAAGCACTGGAGCTGCTGCTGGCACACGACGACATTGCACTCGCGCTGCTTGACGTGCAGATGCCCGAGATGAACGGCTTTGAACTTGCCGAGATAATCCGAGGACGGGAACGCACGCGCCACATTCCCCTGATTTTTATTACTGCGGGCGCACACAACATCGACTGGCAGTTCAAGGGCTACGACGCCGGGGCCGTGGATTTTCTCTACAAGCCCGTTCATCCCCAGGTGCTGCTCAGCAAGGCCGAGGTGTTCTTCACGCTGCACCGACAGAAGCGCGCACTGGTGCGCGAACTGGCTGAGCGCACAGAAGCACTGCACGTCAACGAAATGTTCATGGCCGTCCTGAGCCACGACCTGCGCACGCCGCTGACCTCGGTCACCTTGGCGTCGGGAGCGCTGGTGCGTGCCTGCACGGACGACAAAAGCAAAGCGCTGGCGGCTCGCATCCTGTCCAGCGCGCGGCGCATGGACAGCATGATTGAAGACTTGCTGGACCTCACACGCATTCGCCACCATGGAGGGCTCCACCTGCATCCGAGCCCCCTCGATCTCGGAGAGCTGTGCGCACGCGTTGTCCAGGAACTGCGAGACCACAGCACCCGCGAGGTGCAGCTAAGCAGCACAGGAAATCTTTCGGGTTCGTGGGACGAGGATCGCCTGACCCAGATGCTGACCAACCTGATTGGCAATGCGCAGCAGCATGGCACAGCCGATCAACCTATAAGGCTGCATCTGGATGGCAATCAAATGAGCGCCGTGCGCATGGAAATCAGCAACGGCGGCTGCATTCCTGCCGAGCTGCTGCCGGTGCTTTTCAAACCGTTTCGCGGCAGCGAAAACAAAGGGGGGCGACGTGAGGGCCTGGGCCTGGGCTTGTATATCGTGCAGCAGATTGTCACCAGCCACGGCGGCAACATCGAAGTGCACAGCGAGGACGGGCACACTCGCTTTACCGTGACACTCCCACGTCAAGCCCCGGATACTCGCCAGCTACCCGACTGAATTGCGGCCGGAGGCGAGCGCAAGCTCCACCTCTTGCAGCAAGGCGTCGAGCTGCTCCACTTCAAACGGCTTGAGCAACGTGCGCACATTCGGCCCCCAAGCCTGCGCGTGCGTGCCCAGCTCGTAACCGGAGCACAGCACCACCCAGCGTGCGGGATTCTTGGCCAATAGCTGGTGTGCAAATTCGGTTCCCGACAGTCCGGGCAGGCTCACGTCGGTCACGACCATATCGAAGGGATCCTTCGAGTCCTGCGCCAAACCCTGCTCTGCACTCTCGCAAAGCACCACCGAGCGCCCCTCGCCTTCCATCAGCATGCCAATGGTTTCGCGCAGCTCCTCGTGGTCTTCAACGTACAGAATTCGCATGCAATGCCGGCCCGGACGCCCGAGAGTGGTTAATTCATGATCATCTCAAGGGCAACGCCCTGGGATCTGTAGGACGAACCCCTGAGACGCAGGGACCGTGCTTAGGAGGTTTCTTACTCCTCGAGCATCGAGCGCAGCATCCAGGCGGTCTGCTCGTGCACCGTCAGGCGCTGGGTCAACAGATCGGCCGTGGGTTCGTCGCCCGCCTTGTCGGCAATGGGGAACAGCTCGCGCGCCGTGCGGGCCACAGCCTCGTGGCCGGTGACCAGCACGCGCACCATGTCCAACGCCCGAGGCGGCGTGGCAGGAGCGTCCGGCAGGCTGGTGAGCTTGCCAAACTGCGCGTACGAGCCCGGTGCCGTGTGGCCCAGCGAGCGCACGCGCTCGGCAATCGGATCGACCGCATTCCACAGCTCGGTGTACTGCCCCATGAACATCAGGTGCAAGGTGTTGAACATCGGACCCGTGACGTTCCAGTGGAAATTGTGCGTCGTAAGGTAAAGCGTGTAGGTGTCGGCCAACAGGTGCGAGAGCCCTTTGGCGATGGCGGCGCGGTCTTTCTCCGAGATGCCGATGTTGATGCGGGGTGCCCCGGCAGCAAGAGAAGCAGGCTTTTTGGCCATGGAACATTCCTTTCAAGTGAAAAAGCGAGATGGAGTTTCGCTTTCACTATAGGCCGGGTTCAGGTCAGCCGTTTGACGCCGGGCAGACTGCATGCCACTACGGCATTGCGCAGCGCTGCAATGGCTTCGTAGCGCGTGAAACTGCGCCGCCAGACCAGCACCACCCGCCGCGTTGGCGGCGGCGTGCCGTCCGGCTCCTGGATGGGAAGGTAGCGCAGATGGGGGTCATCTGCGTGTCGTCGCTGGGGCGCATTGTTCAGCGCCGCCTCAGGCACGGCCAGGCGTGGCACCAAGGTCACCCCCATGCCGGCCGCCACCATGTGTTTGATGGTCTCCAGCGACGAGCCTTCAAATCGACGGGCAATGCCGTCGCCCTGGCTGGCGACGCGGGCGAACTCCGGGCACACCTCCAGCACATGGTCGCGAAAGCAATGGCCCGCGCCCAGCAGCAGCACCTGCTCGTTCTTTAGCTCAGCGGTGGATACCGACGCCTGCGCGGCCAGCGCATGTTTGCCCGGCAGGGCGGCGAGAAACGGCTCGTCGTAGAGCGCTGCGGTGGCCAGACCCGCATCCGGAAACGGCTCGGCGAGGATCGCGCAGTCGATCTCGCCGGTACGCAGCATTTCCAGCAGCCTCACCGTGAAGTTCTCTTGCAGCACCAGAGGCATCTGCGGCGTGTGCTCGATCACGCTGTGCACCAGCTCGGGAAGGAGGTACGGGCCAATGGTGTAGATGACGCCCAGCGTGAGCGCCCCGGCCAAAGGATCTTTGCCACGGCGCGCCAGCTCTTTGATGGCAGCGGCCTGCTCCAGCACCACCTGGGCCTGGCGCACGATTTCATCGCCCAGCGGCGTCACCGACACATCGCCCGCGCTGCGCTCGAACAACTTGAGTTCAAGCTCTTCTTCGAGTTTCTTCACCGCCACCGACAAGGTCGGCTGCGACACGTGACAGGACTCGGCCGCGCGGCCAAAATGGCGCTCTCGAGCCACGGCGACGATGTATTTGAGTTCGGTGAGGGTCATGGGTTCAAGCAATCATCTGGGCACAGGCCCCCGCCAGCAGGGCCGCTCCGCAGCGCCGGCGACAGCCTCTGGCGCCTGATCGGAGTGGCGAAGCCGCACAGAGGGTGGTCACAATTCAAGCTTTAAGGTAGTCCGATTTTCCGCCCAACCAGCGCTCCAGGTGCTGCGCGGCCAGTTCGGGATGGTGCTCCAGCATCAACGGCGCTGTTTCGCGCGCCCAGTCGAGCAGATGCGTGTCGGTCGCAAGGTCGGCAAAGCGCAACAGCGCATCGCCCGACTGGCGTGCCCCCAGAAACTCGCCGGGGCCGCGAATCTCCAGGTCACGCCGGGCGATCTCGAAGCCGTCGCTGGTCTCTGCCATGGCGCGCAGGCGCTCTTTCGCGGTTTCTCCGACACGCCCGCTGTCGTTGGTGGCGTAGAGCAGTACGCAGGCCGAAGCTGCCGCACCGCGCCCCACGCGGCCGCGCAGCTGATGCAGCTGCGAGAGTCCAAAACGCTCAGCATGCTCCACCACCATCAGCGAGGCATTGGGCACATCCACCCCCACCTCGATGACGGTGGTGCTGACCAGAACCCCCAATACGCCGTCGGTGAACAGCGCCATCACGGCCTTCTTCTCCGCTGCCGGCATGCGCGAATGCAACAGGCCGACGGCGACGCCCGGCAGCGCCTCGCTCAGCTCGGCGTGCACCGCCGTGGCGTTGGAGAGGTCCAGCGCCTCGCTCTCTTCAATCAGCGGGCAGACCCAGTACACCTGTCGGCCGGCCACCACCTGGGCAGCAATGCGCGCGATCACCTCGTCCTTGCGGCTGTCGGCAATCAGCTTGGTGACCACCGGCGTGCGACCGGGGGGCAGCTCGTCGATGACCGAGACGTCCAGGTCGGCGTAGTAGCTCATGGCCAGGGTACGGGGGATGGGCGTGGCGCTCATCATCAGCATGTGCGGCTCCATGCCATGTGCGGCCAGCTTTTGCCGCAGCGCCAGGCGCTGCAGCACGCCAAAGCGGTGTTGTTCGTCCACGATGGCCAGCGCCAGGCGCGCGAACGCCACCTGCTCCTGGATGACGGCATGCGTGCCCACCACCAGCGCTGCCTCGCCGCTGGACACGCGGGCCAGCGCCTCGGTGCGAATCTTTTTTTTCTGGCCGCCCACCAGCCAGACCACGCTGCGGCCCTGCGCGGCAAGCAGGGGTTCGAGCCAGCCCACCAACTTGGCGAAATGCTGGGCCGCCAGGATCTCGGTGGGCGCCATCAGCGCGCATTGCCAGCCAGCGTCGATGGCGCGCGTGGCCGCCAGCGCCGCCACCACGGTTTTTCCCGAACCCACGTCGCCCTGGAGCAGGCGGTGCATGGGCTGGGAGCGGGCAAGGTCGGCGCCAATTTCCTGCACCACCCGCTGCTGGGCGGCGGTCAGCGAAAACGGCAAAACGGCCAGAAACCGTGCCGACAGGGATTGCGATCCCGGCAACGCGCCCAGTACCGGGGCGCGCAGCCGGCTGCGCTCGCGCCGCGCCTGGAACTGCGACAGCTGCTGGGCCAGCAGCTCCTCGGCCTTGAGACGTTGCCAGGCCGGGTGGCTGTGGTCTTGCAACGTCGAGAGCGCCACATCCGGCGCGGGGCGGTGCAAAAAAGTGAGCGCCGCACGCAGATGCATCAAGCGCTGGAGGCCAATTTGACTTGAAAAACTGGCCGCCACAGGCGCCAGGGCTTCGGGCACAGTCTCGGGCAGGTCCACCCGCGCCAACGCGCCGGCAATGATGCGGCGCAGCAGCGCTTGGGGCAGGCCGGAGACGGTCGGGTAGACCGGCGTCAGCGCCGTGGGCAGCTCGCCGCCGGCGACGCGAAACACCGGGTGCAGCATCTGCCGTCCCCAGAAGCCGCCGCGCACTTCGCCGCGAATGCGCAGGCGCGCGCCTACCGCCAGCGTCTTTTGCTGCGAGGGATAGAAGCTGAAGAAGCGCAGCGTGCATTCGCCCGAGGCATCCTGCACCTGCACCACAAGCTGGCGGCGCGGGCGCAGTTGCACCTCGCAGCTGCGCACCGTGGCCTCGATCTGCGCCAGTTCGCCATCGCGCGCACTGGCAATTGGCACGATGCGGGTTTCGTCCTCATAACGCAGCGGCAGGTGCAGCGCCAGGTCGATGTCGCGCCGCAGGCCCAGCTTGTGCAGGGCTTTTTGAACGGCAGGAGTCAGCGGGCGGGGCGCGGGCATGGGCAGAGCGAGGTGGAGAAAAGCAGGGACTACGATCCGGGCCACAGCATAGACGGGCGCTGGACCCGTGCCCGAGCAGCCCACAAGTCTAAAATTCATCGACGCAGTCTCGCTTTCAGATTCCCACGTTCATGCTCAAACGCATTCAGATCCAGGACCTCGCGCTCGGCATGTTCGTGCAAGAGTTCTGTGGCTCGTGGATGGAGCATCCGTTCTGGCGCAGCAAGTTTCTGCTGGAAGACCCCGCCGATCTGGCGCGTATCCGCGCCACCGCCATCACCGAACTGTGGATCGATATCGCACGCGGGCGCGACGTCGCGGCCGGTGCGGTCACGCAGACGCGCGAGCAGGTGGAAGCCCGCATCGATACCGATTTCAGCGATCTGGCCGCCATGCACGCCATGGAGACGGCGGCTGCAAGCTCCGTGCGTCCGCCAGCAATACCGGCGCCGCGTCGCCGCGAGAGCGCCACGATGCAGAACGAACTGCGCGAGGCCGCGTCGATCTGCCAGCAGGCCAAGGGGGCCGTCATCTCCATGTTCACCGAGGCTCGCATGGGCCGGGCCGTAGACGCCGGACAGGCGCAGGCCCTGGTGCAGGACATCAGCGATTCGGTGGCACGCAACCCCGGTGCCCTCATCAGCCTGGCGCGGCTGAAGACGGCAGACGACTACACCTACATGCATTCGGTGGCGGTATGCGCACTGATGGTGGCGCTGGCACGGCAATTGGGCCTATCGGACGCCCACACGCGCAGCGCTGGGCTGGCTGGCCTGCTGCACGATCTGGGCAAGGCTGCCATTCCACTCGAAGTGCTGAACAAGCCGGGCAAACTCACGGACGAAGAATTCGACGTGGTGCGCAGACACCCGGTGGTCGGCCACGAAATGCTCAAGGAAGGCGGCCAGGTAAACGCACCGGTGCTGGACGCCTGTCTGCACCACCACGAAAAGATCGACGGCACCGGCTACCCGGACCGCCTGGCCGGTGAAAAGATCAGCCTCATCGCGCGCATGGCCGCAGTCTGCGACGTGTACGACGCCGTCACCTCTGATCGACCCTACAAACACGGCTGGGATCCCTCCGAATCGCTGCGGCGCATGGCCGAATGGACCGGCGGCCATTTCGACCCCCGCGTGTTCCAGGCCTTTGTCAAAAGCATAGGCATCTACCCGGTCGGCTCGCTGGTGCGACTGGCGTCCGGGCGGCTGGGGGTGGTGACCGAGCAGGGACAAAAATCGCTGGTCACGCCGCGCGTGAAAGTATTTTTCTCTACCCGCTCGAATTTGCGCATTCCCCCGGAGGAGATCGATCTGGCAGCGCCCAGCTGCAGCGATCGCATTGCGGCGCGCGAAGACCCGGCCAAATGGAACTTTCCAGATCTGCATGCCATGTGGACCGGTGTCGCCGGGCAGCCCTGGTAGCGCCGCCTTCCCTGCATGCCCTCCGTTCTCACGCTCACGCCGAACCCGGCATTGGATCTATCGGTACGCACTGCCCAGGTGCAAGCCGCGCACAAGCTGCGCTGCCATAGCGTGCTTCGCCATCCGGGCGGCGGCGGGATCAACGTGGCGCGCATGCTGCACCGCCTCGGCATTGAGGTGCAAGCGCACTGCCTGACCGGAGGCGTCGCCGGAGGGCAACTGGCTGCGCTGCTGGCGCAGGAAGGTGTTCGCACCCGGTGCCAGGCGATTGCCGGCGAAACGCGCGAAAACCTTGCCGTGCTGGACGACTCGAACGGACAGGAATTTCGCTTCGTCATGCCCGGTCCGCAGATCGAGGCGCAGGAATGGCAGGCCTGCCTGGATGCGGTGCAGAGTCTCGATCCTGCGCCCCAGTGGCTGGTGGTCAGCGGCAGTTTGCCGCCGGGGGTGCCCGACGATTTCTACGCCCGGCTGGCGCGCTGGGCGCAGGGCTGCGGCATCGCACTGGCGCTCGACAGTTCAGGACCCGCGCTCGCCGAGGCCATGGAGGCGGGGGTGGCTTTGGTCAAGCCCAGTTTGCGGGAACTGCGCGCGCTCACCGGAGCCGCCCTGAGCGAGCGCCACGAGGCCATCGCTGCAGCAGCTGCGCTGGTGCAACGGGGTGCAGCGCAAACCGTGGCGCTCAGCCTGGGCGGCGAAGGCGCGGTGCTCGTCACAGCCCGTGGCGTGTGGCAGGCACCGGCCATCCCGGTGTCCGCAGCGCAGGGCACCACCGGTGCCGGCGACTGTTTTCTGGCTGCGCTGTTGGCGGCGATGGTGCGCGGAGACCCTCCTGCGCAAGCCCTGCGCTGGGGCGTTGCGGCGGGAACAGCCTCGCTGCTGGCGCCCGGTACGGCGCTGGCCGAGCCGCGCCAGGTGCTGCGTCTGCTCGACCAGGTGCAGGTCACGGCACTGGCCGGGCCTGCACTGTAAGTCTAGGGCCTGTTCCCTCAACCCGCCACCCACCGATTGCGTCCAGTCGCCTTGGCCTGGTAGAGCGCGGCGTCGGCCTGCGCAAGCAGCTGCACTGCGGCGTGCTTGTCCACCTGCTGGTGCGCGCTGGTGCCGACACTCACTGTGACATGCGGAGCCACGTCTGAGCCCCTGTGCGGCAACGCAAGCGCCGCCACCTGCGCCACCACGCGAGCGGCCACCACAGCGGTGCCCGCAGCGTCGGTGTCGTACAAGATCACCACGAATTCTTCGCCTCCATAGCGTGCCAGCAGGTCCGTGCTGCGCGGCAAGGCCTGCGCCACAGCGCGCGCCACGGCCTGCAAGCAGCCGTCTCCGGCCGGGTGTCCATAGCTGTCGTTGTAGCGCTTGAAATGGTCCACATCGATGATCAGCAGCCCCAGTGGCTGGCCACGGCGCTGGGCACTGGCGCAAGCGTCGACGATGCGCACATCAAAGCAACCCCGGTTGGCGATTTTTAGCAAGGCGTCGGTGCTGGCGTAGGCTTCCAGGCGGGCGTTGGCATGGGCCAGTTCGCACGTGCGCTCGACAACACGCTGCTCCAACAAGGCGTTGGAGCGCGCCAGCTCGGCGTTCTGCACCGTCAGGACGTGGTAGAGCCTGCCCACCATGCCGATGAGCGCCTGTGTTCCCTGGTCATGCAACTGGGCTTCCCGTGCGTACGCCTGCTCGGCCGTCAATCCCTGTGCCAGGCCCTGCATCTGCCGTGCCATGGCCTGGTCGATGCCCAAGATGTGCATGCCCAGCCAATAGGCCAGAAACCCGACAAAGGACTGCGCGGGCTGCTGCAGTGCCGAGCGCGCGCTCCACATGGTGGCTACCTGCTCGACAAACTGACGGTGCAGGGCGCTATGGGTCTGGACATGGCGCGCGTCCAGGCCGCACTCGCGCATCAGTTGCTCTTCTTCGGCAAAGTGGTAGAGCGTGTAGCACAGCATGTGCTCGTACGCCTGGCCCAGCGCTTGCTCGTCACCGGTCGCATTGCTGTGCTGAAGTGCGTCGCTGAGCGCATTGAAGGATGCGATCAGCGTCTGGTGTTGATCGTCTACGTTCACCAGGCCGGTGGTGAAGTTTTCATCCCACACAAAGGTGTCCATCGGCAGCCTCTCTCCAGGGAATCTCCCAGAAGTGGGGCGCAGCATAGCGCTGCTGCTGGTGCACGCAAGGGGGTTGCGTCAATCGGCCTTCACATCTCTCCGATCGGCCATTCAGTGCGGCGCCAGTACCCAGCGGTTGCGTCCACCTGCCTTGGCCTCGTACAGGGCTGCATCTGCTTCCTCCACCAGGCTGGTGCTGCCGAACTTGTGGGGCGGCACCTGCGCGGCCACGCCCACACTCACGCTCACATAAGGAGAAACCTTGGACTCCCCATGCACCAGGCCCAGCGCGGTCACATTGGCCACCACCCGCGCGGCCACGGTGGCTGCGCCCTCGGCATCGGTGTCGGGCAGGATGACTGCCAATTCTTCGCCGCCGTAGCGGGCCACCAGGTCGGTGCTGCGTGTCATGGTTTGCTGGACGGCACGCGCCACCGCCTGCAGGCACACGTCGCCCTTGGGATGGCCGTGGCAGTCATTGAACTGCTTGAAATGATCGACATCGATCATCAGCAAAGCCATCGGTTGTTCGCGCCGGAAAGCCGCCGCGCAGGCCTGCGCCAGGCGTTCGTCGAAATAGCTTCGGTTGGCGATGCCCAGCAAACCATCGGTGCGCGAAAACGCCTCCAGCATGCGGTTGGCATGCTGCAGTTCTTCGTTGGCTTGCGCCAGCGCCTGGGTGCGATCGGCTACGCGCTCTTCGAGCATTCGGTTGGCGTTGATCAGCCCGGCGTTTTGTTGCGCCAGCACGTGGTAGAGCCGCTCGATCAGCTTGAGCAGCGCCTGCGTGCTGTTGCTCTCGGCGGCGTTGTGCTCGTTGTTCCAGGCTTGCTCGGGCGTGGCTCCGGCGGCGACGGCCACAATCTGCCGCGCCAGCGCCTGGTCTGTGCCCAGAATGTGCAGCCCCAGCCAGGATGTAAGAAACCCGATGATGGACTCGGCCGTGTCCGGCATGGAACTGCGCACCGACCAGATCTCGTTGATCTGATGGACGAACTGCGAGTGTTGCGCCTCCTGCAGCGCGATGTGGCGCGGGTCGATGCCCACCCCGCGCATCAGCGCCTCCTCATCGCGAAAATGGTATTCGGTGTAGGCGACCAGGCGCGCGAATGTGTCGTTCAGCAGCGTCTCGCGATTGTGCAGGTCGGTGCTTTGAAACGTCGCACTCAGCTCGTTGAACAGGTCCACGAGCGCGTGGTGCTGATTGTCCACATCTTCCAGACCTGTGATGAAATTGTGGTCCCAGACAAAGGCATCCATGGGCGCAGTCCTTGAAGAATCTTGACTGAAGCAAGCTTACGCGCACATGGCCGTGCGCGGTTTGCCGCAATCGCGCCCTTTTCTCCTTGTTTTCCCCATTTTTCTGAAGAGGGCCTGTTCGGACATCCCCGAGTCTGGCGTCCTCGGCATACCGCAATGCGGCCGTGGCGGACGCTCGGAAAATTCAGCCGTGAATGCCGCCCGCCACCTCGATGCGCTGGCCATTGATCCAGCCGCTCCCCCCCGATAGCAAGGCGGCTGCGGCGCCCCCGATGTCGTCTGGCACCCCGACCCTTCCAAGGGGCGTGCTCTTGGCAATACTGGCGTTGAGGTCGGCGTTGTCGCGCACTGCGCCGCCACCAAAGTCGGTCTCGATGGCACCTGGGGCCAGGGTGTTCACGGCGATGCGGCGTGCTCCCAGCTCGGCCGCCAGGTAGCGCGTCAACACCTCCACGCCGCCCTTCATTACGGCGTACGCCGCATAGCCCGGGTGCGAAAAGCGTGTCAAACCGCTCGAGACATTGAGAATGCGGCCCCCGTCTGCCATCAGCGGCAGCAACTTCGGCGTCAGAAAGAACGCGCCTTTGAGATGCACATTGACCATCTCTTCAAACTGCTGCTCCGTGGTGTCGGTGAATGGAGCGAAGACACCAAAGCCTGCGTTGTGGTTGCGTATCCCTTGGGCGCCATGACCCAGTACAACTACGCAAGTCCTGGCTACCTGCTCCAGCACGGCACACCACAGACGCTCAGCGATCTGATGCATGGCGGGCACCGCATGGTGCACTACGTACCAGCCTTGGGGGCACGGCCCCTGGGATGGGAGTACACCGACGCAGACGCTAGGGCCTGCACGCTGGCGATGCCGGGCGCGCTGCAGGTGACCAATGTGCAGGCCTACGAAGCCGCGTGCGTCGCGGGGCTGGGCATGATTCAGGCACCGCGTGCGGGCATGCACAAACACATCATGGAGGGCAAGCTGGTCGAAGTCCTCCCTGCCTTGCGCGCACCGCCGCTACAGGTCTCGTTGGTGGTGGCGCACCGACGCGGCATTTCGCGCCGTGTGCGCGTTTTCATGGACTGGCTGCGTGAAGTGCTCGCGCCCTGTCTGCAGGCTTGAGGCGGCGACGCGGTCACAATCAGGGCAATTTTCTTTCTTGGTACGGACGCGTCCCGTCCTCAAGCGCATGACCAGTTCTTCTCCCCGCAATTTCACCCTTGCCGACTTCGACTTTCAACTTCCTGAGGCGCTGATCGCCCAGCACCCGTGCGCCGAACGCAGTGCCTCACGCCTGCTGGACGGAACCGCTGGCGCGCCAGTGGACCGCATCTTCCGCGAGCTGCCGTCGCTTGTGCTTCCCGGCGATCTGCTGGTATTCAACGACACACGCGTTCTCAAGGCGCGCCTCTTTGGTGAGAAGCCGACCGGCGGCAAGGCCGAGCTGCTGATCGAGCGCGTACTGCAAGGCCAGGAGGTCGTCGCCCATGTCAAGGTCAGCAAAAAGCCGCCGATTGGCACCATGCTGCAGATGGCTGGCGGCTTCCACGCCACGCTGCTCGGCCGCTGGCCGGATGCACAAGGTCCGCTGTTTCGTTTTCGGCTCGACGGCCCGGCGAGCGAAACGCCCTTCGAGCTGATGGAGCGTCACGGCCATATGCCGCTGCCGCCCTACATCGAGCGCCAGCAGCAACACGAAAACGCGGGCGATGCAGCCGAGGACGAACGCCGCTACCAAACCGTATTCGCCCGCGTGCCCGGCGCAGTGGCGGCGCCCACGGCCGCTCTGCATTTCGACGACGCGGTTTTGGCCGCCCTGGCCGCACGCGGCGTCGAGCGCGCCAGCGTCACGCTGCACGTGGGCGCCGGCACCTTCCAGCCGGTCAAAACGGACAACCTGGCCGAGCACCGCATGCACGCCGAGTGGTACTCCATTCCAGCCGAAACGCTGGCGGCCATTCAGCGCTGCCGACAACGCGGTGGGCGCGTGGTGGCGGTGGGCACGACCACGGTGCGCACGCTTGAATCCTGGGCGCAGAGCGGCCAAACTGAAGGCGAGACGCGCATCTTCATCACGCCGGGCTTTGCCTTCCAGGTGGTGGACCTGCTGCTGACCAACTTCCATCTGCCCAAAAGCACCTTGATGATGCTGGTCAGCGCCTTTGCCGGCTATGAGCGCGTCATGGCGCTGTACCGGCATGCGATTGCGCAGGGCTATCGGTTCTTCAGCTATGGGGATGCGATGCTGCTGGCGCGCCGCGCCCCCATGGCCCTGGCGTAGGCTTGTTCGCGGATATTGCTCTTAAAAAAAGAGCATCTAACGCTTATCCTATAAGCGCTAGCGCCCTATTTAACCTGGTTTTTACAAGCCCAGGTGCTGCGCCACGAAATCGGCGTCCTTGTCGCCCCGGCCCGAGAGATTGACCAGAATGTTCTGCTCTGGCGGCAGGGTTTTCGCCAGCTTCATCGCATAGGCCAGAGCGTGGGCACTCTCTAACGCCGGGATGATGCCCTCGGTGCGTGAGAGCGCCATGAAGGCGTCCAGGCACTCGTCGTCCGTCACCGACTCATACTGCACGCGGCCCACGTCCTTCAGGTAGCAGTGCTGCGGGCCGACGCCGGGGTAGTCCAGGCCCGAGGCAATCGAGTACACCGGCAGCGGCTCGCCTTTTTCATCCTGCAAGTTGTAGCAGATGAAACCGTGGATGGCGCCCTTGGTGCCCAGCGTCATGGTGGCGGCGTGGTCCGGGGTATCGAGGCCACGTCCGGCAGGTTCCACGCCGACGAGCTGCACATCAGCATCAGGCAGGAATTCCGTGAAGATGCCCATGGCGTTCGAGCCGCCGCCAACACAGGCCATCACCACATCGGGCAGGCGCTGGTGCTCTGCCAGAAACTGCGCCCGCGCCTCGCGCCCGACGATGCTCTGGAAGTCGCGCACCATTTTCGGAAACGGGTGCGGGCCCACGACCGAGCCGATGGCATAAAAGAAATGGACCGGGTCCAACATGTACTCCTCAAAAGCGCTGTCGACTGCGTCCTTGAGGGTGCGCGTGCCGCGCGTCACCGGCACCAGCCTGGCGCCCAGAATTTTCATCTTGGTGACGTTGGGGTGCTCCTTGGCGATGTCTACCTCGCCCATGTGGATTTCGCACTCGATGCCCACCAGCGCGCAGGCCGACGCCAGCGCCACGCCATGCTGGCCCGCCCCGGTTTCGGCCAGCACCTTGGTCTTGCCCATGTGCTTGGCCAGCAGCGCCTCGCCCAGGCAGTGGTTGATCTTGTGCGCGCCGGTGTGGTTCAGGTCCTCACGCTTCAAGTGGATGTGCGCGCCGCCCTGGCGATCGGACAGGCGCCGGGCATAGAAGATCGGGCTCGGCCGGCCAACGTAGTGCGCGTACAGGTCGGCCAGCTCA
The DNA here is from genome assembly GCF_003008595.1 of Simplicispira suum. Classification (GTDB taxonomy): domain Bacteria; phylum Pseudomonadota; class Gammaproteobacteria; order Burkholderiales; family Burkholderiaceae_C; genus Simplicispira; species Simplicispira suum. The sequence continues at coordinate 1,175,768 of NZ_CP027669.1, forward strand.
CCCTGGAACGCCGCCGTTTTGCGGACCTGTTCGTAGGCGTCGTTGATGCCGTCCATCACGGCCTTGAGCTCGGGCGGGAGGATCTGCCCGCCGTATTCGCCAAAGAAGCCCTGACTGTCGGGCATTTCCAGAAACTGCTGTGCCATGCGGTGTCCCTCTGTGTGGTGAAAAAATCGGGAAATCTTATCCGCCGTGTGCCCTTCGAAACGCCCGCGCCTGGCCGAAATGCCCGCAGCCGATAAAAGGCACAGGCGGGCGCAGGGCGGACAGGGGCGAGGGGTGGTTGGCGCACAGCACCAGGTGCTGCGGGGCGGTGATGAGTGCGCGCTTGGACTGCGCGTGCGCGCCCCAGAGCATGAAGACCACCGGTTGCACCCCGCCCGCGATATGGGCGATCAGCGCGTCGGTCAGCAGCTCCCAGCCGCGCCGGGCGTGGCTGGCGGGCTGGCCTTCTTCGACGGTGAGGGTGGTGTTGAGCAGCAAGGCGCCCTGCTCTGCCCACGCCACCAGGCTGCCGCCGGGCACCGGAAACGCGGGAGGCGGGGTCCCCAGGTCGCGCTCGATTTCCTTGAAGATGTTGCGCAGCGAGGGCGGCAGCGCCACACCTGGCGCGACGGAAAACGCCAGGCCGTGCGCCTGTCCCCGGCCGTGGTAGGGGTCTTGTCCCAGGATGACGACACGCACTTTCTCAGGCGGTGTGAGTTCGAGCGCGCGCAGCGGCTGGGGTGGGAAGATGCTGGCACCGGCCGCCAGGCGCTCGCGCAAAAAAACCAGCAACTGCGCGCCTGCGGGCGAGCCAAAGAAGCCATCCACCAGCGGCTGCCAGCCCGGCGCCACCGGCCAGTCGCACGGGTCGGCGCTCTGGAGCTGCGTGGCGGTCGGTACAGACAAACTCATGGCGAAAAAGTGCTTCTAGCGCAAGCGCATAATGGATGAGCAGCTATTGATTTTGATGTCCCATGGCCCTGGCTAGCGTCGCGCTGCGCGGGAGATATGAAACCGACGCGGCCCAGGCCAGCGGCCACCGTGCAAGGGCCGCCCCGCCGCACTGGTGGCGTCCCCCCTGCCCGCATCACGCAAACAGTTCCGCCAGGGCCAGCCCCGGTTCTTCGGCGCGCATAAAAGCTTCGCCCACCAGAAAGGCCTGTACGCCGGCGGCGCGCAGCCTTTGCACATCGGCCGGCGTTGCCACGCCGGACTCGGTGATCAAGAGGCGCTCCGGCGGCACGTGCTTTTGCAGATCCAACGTGGTCTGCAAGCGGACCTCGAACGTCTTCAAATTGCGGTTGTTCACGCCGACGAGCGGGGTCTGCAAGCGCAGCGCACGCTCCATCTCGGCGGCGTCGTGCACCTCAACCAGCACCGCCATATCAAGGCCGCGCGCAATCGCTTCGAAATCGCGCATCTGGGCGTCGTCAAGGCAGGCGGCAATCAGCAGCACGGCATCTGCGCCAATGGCGCGCGACTCGTAAATCTGCCATTCGTCAACCATGAAGTCCTTGCGCAGCACCGGCAGCATGCAGCTCGCGCGGGCCTGCTTCAAATAGTCGATGCGGCCCTGGAAATACTGCACATCGGTCAGCACCGAAAGACACGCGGCGCTGACCTCGCCGTCGCCCTCGGAATAGCTCTGGGCGATGTCGGCGGGTTCGAAATCGGCGCGCAGCACGCCCTTGCTGGGGCTGGCCTTCTTGATCTCGGCAATCACCGCCGCTTGCCCGCGCAAGATTTTGGCGCGCAGCGCGGCTTCAAAATCGCGCGTCAGCACGCGGCTCTCGGCGTCCTGGCGGATGCTGGCGAGCGGCGTACGGTGCTTGGCCGCAGCGACTTCTTGCTGTTTGGTGGCAACGATCTGGCTGAGGATGTCGGACATGGCTTATCCCTTCTGCGCTTGCGTGAAGGCGACCAGCTGGCGCAGCCGCTCGCGGGCGGCGCCCGAGGCGAGGGCGGCGCGGGCACGCTCCAGGCCGCCCCCAATCGAACCGGCCACGCCGGCCACGTACAGCGCGGCGCCGGCGTTCAGACACACGATGTCGGCGGCGGGCCCCGCTGCGCCGTCGAGCACCGAGAGCAGCATGTCGCGCGACGCTTCGGGCGTCTCCACCTTGAAGGCCCGGTTGCTGGCCATGGGCAGGCCAAAGTCCTCGGGGTGAATTTCGTATTCGCGCACCTGGCCGTCCTTGAGCTCGCCCACCAGCGTGGCCGCACCCAGGCTGATTTCGTCCATGCCATCGCGGCCATAGACCACGAGCGCATGCTCGGCGCCCAGGCGCTGCAGGGCGCGCACCTGGATACCGACGAGGTCGGGGTGGAACACACCCATCAAAATGTTTGGTGCCCCGGCGGGGTTGGTCAGCGGGCCGAGGATGTTGAAGATGGTACGCACGCCCAGTTCGCGCCGCACCGGGGCCACGTTTTTCATCGCCGGGTGGTGGTTGGGCGCGAACATGAAGCCAATGCCCACCTGGGCAATGCTCTCGGCGATGGCGGCAGGCGGCAGGTCGATGTGCACGCCCAGCTGCTCCATCACGTCGGCGCTGCCACTCTTGCTGGAGACGCTGCGTCCGCCATGCTTGGCTGCACGCGCGCCCGCAGCAGCCGCGACAAACATGGCACAGGTAGAGATATTGAAACTGCCGGCACCGTCGCCCCCGGTGCCCACGATGTCGACCAGGTGCGTGGTGTCTGCCACTGGCACCTTGTTGGAGAACTCCCGCATCACCTGCGCGGCCGCAGTGATCTCGCCAATGGTTTCCTTCTTGACGCGCAGGCCGGTGATGATGGCGGCGGTCATGACAGGGGACAGCTCGCCCCGCATGACCATGCGCATCAGGTGCAGCATCTCGTCGTGAAAGATCTCGCGGTGTTCGACGGTGCGCTGCAGCGCTTCTTGCGGGGTGATGAGCATGGCAGAGGTTCCCAATGAATGACGAGAGGACAGAGCGGTGTCAAAGTCTGGCGGGCGCATCGGTCAGCGCCAGCTTCACGCCGAAGCCGATGAAGAGCGATCCCGCCACGCCATCGAGCCAGCGCATGGCGCGCTGCATGGCGCCCGCGCGGCGCGCCGCCCAGGCGGCGGCACAGGCCCAGCCGGTATTGACCAGCGTGCTGTTAAACGTAAACAAAAGGCCCAGCGCCAAAAACATGGCGGGCGCATGCGCGCTGCCCGGCGCAATGAACTGCGGCACGAAGGCGAGGAAGAACAGCGCCACCTTGGGGTTGAGCACGTTGGTCAGAAAGCCCCGGCGAAAAACCGTGGTCAGCGCCACCTGTGTGTCGGCAGCGCCCCGCGCGCCCGACGAGCCAGAACCACCCAGCCCGGCGATCAGCATGCGAACGCCCACGTATACCAGGTAGATCGCGCCCAACCACTTGAGCACATCAAACGCCGTGGCCGACGCTGCCACCAGGGCGCTCACGCCCACGGCAGCGGCCAGCACGTGCACGCAGCAGCCCGCAGAAATGCCCAGCGCCGCCACCACCCCCGCACGCACGCCGCGCCGCGCCGCATGGGCGATGATGAAGAACACATCCGGCCCCGGCGTGAGGTTGAGCAAGACGCCGGCGGCGACGAACAGAATCCACTGGTGGGTGGGCATGGGGTCGGCAGAAAATTGATTGAAATTGGCCTCTAGCGCTTATTCATAAAGCGCTAACAGCTATCTATTTAATAGCATCCAATGCGGTCGGATGCAAGAAATTGCGCAGCAGTGCGTGTCCATGTTCCGAGAGGATGCTTTCCGGGTGGAACTGCACGCCCTCAATGGACAGTTGCTTGTGACGCACGCCCATGATTTCGCCGTCCTCTGTCCAGGCGGTGATCTCCAACACCTCGGGGCAGCTGGCGCGCTCGATGGAGAGCGAGTGGTAGCGGTTGACCGTGAACTGGCGCGGCAGGCCGGCGAACACGCCCGTCTGCGTGGTCGTGATGACGCTGGTCTTGCCGTGCATCAGCTCCTGCGCGCGCACGATGGTGCCGCCGAAGGCTGCGCCGATGGCCTGGTGCCCCAGGCACACACCCAAAATCGGCAGGCGGCCAGCGAAATGCTGGATGGCGGGCACAGAGATTCCGGCCTCGGCCGGCGAGCAGGGGCCGGGCGAGACCACCAGCCGGTCCATTGCGCCCGATGCCAGCCGCGCGTCCAGATCGGCCAGCGTGACCTCGTCGTTGCGCACCACTTCGACCTCGGCGCCCAGCTCGCCGAAGTACTGGACGATGTTCCAGGTGAAGCTGTCGTAGTTGTCGATCATCAAGAGCTTCATGCGCCTTCTCCCTGATTGGAGGTTTCGCGCAGCCGCACGAACTCGCGCTCTTCAAAGGCAATGCAAGCCTCCATCATGCTGCGGTAGATCTGCTCGATGACATCGCTGTCGCCACCCTCTCTCAAAGCGGCCTGGCGCACCCGGCGCACGATGTCTTCGATGCGCGCTTCGTCGCGCACCTGACTGGCGCGCTGCTTGATGCGCGCAGCCTGCGTCATGTACGCCACGCGCTCCACCAGCAGCGGCACCAGCACGTCATCAAGCGCGTTGATGGCGCCGCGCACATCCTGCATGTCCTGGCAGGGTTTCACTTTTTCGATCGCGCGCGTCATTCCAGCCCCTCTTCCACCAGTTCAGCGGCGCGCAGCAGGGCACGCGCCTTGTGTTCCGTTTCGCGCCATTCCAGCTCGGGCACCGAATCGGCCACCACGCCGGCCGCAGCCTGCACGTAAAGCTCGCCGTCCTTGACGATGGCGGTGCGAATGGCAATCGCCACATCCATGTCGCCGGCGTAGCTCAGGTAGCCGCAAGCACCGCCGTAGAGGCCGCGTTTGGTGGGCTCCAGCTGATCAATGATTTCCATGGCGTGCACCTTGGGCGCGCCAGTCAGCGTGCCGGCGGGGAAGGTGGCGCGCAGCACGTCCATGTTGCTCATGCCGGGCTTCAAGATGCCTTCGACGTTGCTCACGATGTGCATGACGTGGCTGTAGCGCTCTACCGCAAAGGCTTCGGTGACCTTGACCGTACCGGTCTGCGCAATGCGGCCAATGTCGTTGCGCGCCAAGTCGATCAGCATGACATGCTCTGCGCGCTCCTTGGGATCGTTGATGAGTTCCAGCTCGGTCAGCTTGTCCAGCTCGGGCGTGGCGCCGCGCGGACGGGTGCCGGCCAGCGGGCGGATCGTCACCTTCTCGCCGGCCTCTGTTTTTTCCTGCCGCACCAGAATCTCCGGGCTGGCGCCCACCACGTGGCTGTCGCCAAAGTGGTAGTAGTACATGTAGGGGCTGGGGTTGAGCGAGCGCAGCGCGCGGTAGAGCGAGAGCGGACTGGCATCAAAGCGCTTGTGAATGCGCTGGCCCACCTGCACCTGCATGAAGTCTCCCCCGGCAATCAGCTCCTTGGCGCGCACCACGGCGGCCAGGTAGTCCGCCTTGGCGAAGTCGCGCTGCGCCGGGTGACCCAGGCTGGCTTGCACCTGCGGGGCGCTGACCGAATAGCGCAGTTGTTCGCGCAGGCTGCGCAAGCGCTTCTTGGCGTTGCTGAAGGCCTCAGGACGCGCCGGGTCAGCATAGACGATCAGGTAGAGCTTGCCCGAGAGGTTGTCGATGACCGCCAATTCCTCGCATTGCAGCAACAGGATATCGGGCATGCCCAGGGTGTCGGGCGGACAGCTCTTCTCCAGCTTCTTCTCGATGTGGCGCACCACGTCGTAGCCAAAATAGCCTGCAAGGCCCCCGCAAAAGCGCGGCAGGCCAGGGCGCAGCGCCACCTTGAAGCGCTTCTGGTAGGCCTCGACGAAATCGAGTGGATTGCCGGAGGCGGTTTCAACCACCTGGCCGTCGGTCACCACTTCGGTCACGGCGTCGGCGCCGAAGCCGCGCGAACGCAAGAGCGTGCGCGTCGGCAGGCCGATGAAGCTGTAACGACCAAAGCGCTCGCCACCCACCACGGATTCGAGCAGGAAGCTGTGCGCGCCACCGCCTTGGCTGTGAGCCAATTTGAGGTACAGCGACAGAGGGGTTTCAAGATCCGCGAAGGCTTCGGCCATCAGCGGAATGCGGTTGTAGCCTTCGCGCGCGAGGCTCTGGAATTCAAGTTCAGTGATCAAGGGGGTGTCCTGCCAAGGCGGCAGGCGGGCCAGCAGACTGGCGCGCCGGGTTCATCGGGAAGGCCGCAGGGGCCAGATAGGCGTTTGCTGCGTACAGCAAGCGCCACACGTCAGGCGCAGTAGGGACGCCAGGGCCAGGCTCCCCGGTCTGTGCGACCTGCGATGAACGCGCGGTGAATGAACATGGCGCAAAGTGTAGCAAATGCGTGCCCGAGCTCCCATCGCGTCGTGCATGGGCAAGAGGCCCGAGCGCACGGGAAATCCCTAATGGGGTCCAGCATCAACTGCCATACACTTTGTTGCAGTATTACGAACGATCGTTCTTTTTTACGGGGATGGACATGCTTAGAACATTGCGCATTGTGCTGGTTGCTGTCGGTCTGTGCTGGAGCGTGGCGGCGTTTGCCATGGTCGAGCTGGCTGGCGTGAAGGTGGAAGACTCCGTCAGCGTCGCAGGAACCAAACTTCAACTCAACGGTGCCGGTATCCGCTACAAGGGCCCCTTCAAGGTGTATGTGGGCGATCTCTACACCACCCGGCCCGTTGCATCGCTGGATGAATTGATTGCGGCGCCCGGACCCAAGCGTTTGGGAATGACTTTTTTGCGTGAAATCAATTCCGCTGATTTCGGCAAGCTGCTCACGCGCGGTATTGAGGACAACGTCAACCGCAGCGAGCTCTCCAAGATCATTCCAGGCATGATCAAGATGGGCGAGATTTTTGCGGCCAACAAGGCCTTCCAACCGGGCGACGTTTGCGCACTTGAATGGGACCCGGCGACGGGTTTGAGTATCTGGGCCAAGGGCAAACTGCAGGCAGAGCCTTTCAAAGACCCCGCGTTCTTCCGCGCCCTGATGTCCATCTGGTTCGGCAATTCGCCAGCCGACTGGAAGCTCAAGGATCAGCTCCTGGGCGTGAAGTAAGCAGATCCTGTCGCGCGACAGACATCGTTCAAGGGGCGGCAGCCCTTAGGCTGTTGCCTCTCTCTTTCTCGTCTTGTTGAAAACATGTTGCGTACGCTCCGCGTCGGCCCGCGTCTGGGTCTGGGTTTTGGCCTCATCCTGCTCATTACGGCGCTGACCGCCGGCATTGGTATCTGGCGGATCCAGACCTTGGCGGCCGACAGCGAGCGCGTTTCCACCGTGGAAATGGAGCGCCAGGCACAAGTTGAGCGCTGGGCAGCGGGTTTGCGCCTGAACTGGGTGCGCACCGAGGCCTTTCTCAAGGCCATTGACCGCGAGTACATGGACCAGCTCAATGCCAGCACGGATGCCACGACGCGCGACATTGAGCAAGCCGTGCAGCGGGTCCACACACTGGTGACGGGAGACACCGGCAAAAACTTGCTGGCCAACGTGGACGCCGCGCAGACCACCTACACACAGCGGCTGGCCGAAATTCGCGAGCTGCACCGTGGCGGCGAGCCCAACGTGCCCAGCCTGGTCGACAAAGACCTGCGCCCGCTCGCTGACAAAACCCTCGCTGCCCTTGACGCCTTGCGCCAACATATGGCCCAGCTCTTGAATGCAAGCCAGCAGCGCAGCAGCTCTGTGGCACAAGCCAGCAAATGGATTCTGGGCGCCTGCGCGCTGGCTGCCATTGCACTTGGTCTGGCGTTGGCCGCCCTGGTCACCCGCTCCATCGTCCAGCCGGTGCAGCGCAGTCGCCAGTTGGCGCAGGCCATCGCCCAGGGCGACCTGGCGCACACACTGGAAGCCACGGGCAGGGATGAACCCGGCCAATTGCTGGAAGCGCTCGGCGCCATGCAGCAGCATTTGGCGGGCATCGTCAGCGACGTGCGCCGGGGCGCTGAAGGCGTGGCCAGCGCCAGCGCCGAGATCGCGCACGGCAACAGCGATCTGTCGGCCCGCACGGAACAGCAGGCCAGCGCACTCGAAGAAACCTCGGCCTCGATGGAAGAACTCAATTCCACCGTGCGCCAGAACGCCGACAACGCGCGCGCTGCCAATCAGCTTGCCCTCGACGCCCGGACGGTGGCCACGCAGGGCGGCGAGGTCGTCGCTGAAGTGGTTCGCACCATGAAGGGCATCAACGACAGCAGCCGCAAAATCGCCGACATCATCGGCGTGATCGACAGCATCGCCTTCCAGACCAACATTCTGGCGCTCAACGCCGCCGTGGAGGCGGCACGTGCCGGAGAGCAAGGGCGCGGTTTTGCCGTGGTGGCGAGCGAAGTGCGCAGCCTGGCCGGGCGCAGCGCCGACGCCGCCAAGGAAATCAAGTCCTTGATTGGCGCCAGTGTCGAGCGCGTAGAAGCGGGTTCGGCCCTCGTGGATCGTGCCGGCCACACCATGAGCGAAGTGGTGCAGGCCATTGGCCGGGTGACCGACATCGTGAGCGAAATCAGCGCGGCCAGCCAGGAGCAGAGCCAGGGCGTGGCCCAGGTGGGCGAAGCCATCACGCAGATGGACCAGGCGACGCAGCAAAATGCCGCGCTGGTAGAGCAAAGTGCCGCTGCGGCCGAAGGGCTCAAGGCGCAGGCGGCGCAGCTGGTCAATGCCGTGGCTGTGTTCCGCCTGAGCGGCGCGCCCCAGGCAGCACGTCCTGCCCTGGCGGCGGCCGAACCCGCGCGGCAAATTGCCCAGACTTGAAGGCGATCCCAGCCCGTCTTTTTTCTAGCTTTGGCGGCAGACCTTCAGCTCAGCCAGCGAATCCATCCAGGCATCGGCGTCAACCGCGCGCGCGCTCTGGCCATGGTTGTAGCCGTAGGTCACCAGCAGCACTGGGCAGTCCGCCGCACGCGCCGCCTGGGCATCGTTGGCCGAATCACCGATCATCAAGGTGCACGCGGGGGCCGTTCCGAGCGCCGCACAGCAGCGCAGAAGCGGCAGCGGATCGGGTTTTTTCCGCTCGAAGGCGTCGCCTCCGAACACTTGAGCAAAACAGTCAAGATCGAGCGAGCGCAGCAGCTCGATGGCGAAGGCGGTCGGTTTGTTGGTCACACAGGCCATTGGAATGCCGGCTGCTGCCAGCGTCTGCAGCCCCTGCTGCACCCCCGGATACATTTCGGCGAACTGGCCGTTGATGGCTGCGTAGTGGCGCTGGTAGCTGGGCCAGGCCTGCTGATAAATCGCTTCCAATTTGATAGCTGAAGGAGCTTTCCCATCCTGCGCTAGAACGTGATTTAGCACCGAAACCAGCAAATGCTCCGAGCCTTTGCCCACCATCGTGGCGATGGCTTCGTGCGCAACCGGCGGCAGGCGCAGTTCGGCCAGCATGCGGTTGAGGGCTTCTCCGAAATCGCCCAGCGTGTCCACCAGCGTGCCGTCAAGGTCAAAGATGGCGGCATCAACTTCGAAGGTCTTGCCGGGGAGCGTGAGGGTGGCCATGAGCGTCGTACCAAGCGCAAAAGGAAAGCTGGCGAGTTTATGAGGTCCGGCAAGCCTCCTGGTGGCGTGTGCAGGCTGCACGCTGCGCAAAACGCGGCAGCGCACTGCACCCGCCACCAATGCAGGCCCTGTCCGACAGCGAAACGATGCATGGGCGCCTAGCCTTCACGTGCGTGCTGGCGCTGCCGTACGAAACCCATACATAGATAGCAACAAGGACTTCCGCCATGACCATTCGACAAACCACCCTTCGCGCCTTCTGCAGCGTTGCCCTGTTGGTAGGCACTGCCGCCTATGGCGCAGACGATGCCAGCGCCGAGGCGCGCTACCAGAAGGAACGCGCTGCCTGCCTGAGCGGCCAAACCCAGCAGGCGCGCGATGTCTGCCTGCGCGAAGCTGGCGCGGCACGCGACGCCGCGCGCAAAGGCGCCCTGACAACCAGCGGGGCCGATGAAAAAGCGGCGAACGCGGTCGAGCGCTGCAAGGTGTTTACCAAGGCCGACGAGCACGCCGCCTGCATCGATCGCATTCGCGGAGCGGGCAATACCAGCGGCTCCGCCTTGCAAGGTGGCGTGTTGCGCGAAAGCGTGACCACGACGACGATCATCATCCCGGCGAAACCATAGTCAGTCCGGCTTCGACACTTCAGCCGGCTTCCCCGGCAGGATGACGACATAGTTGCCGCCTTTGTCACCCGTCGGCAAGGCCACCCACTCGCCGACTTCCAATCGCTGCGCGCCCTCTTCATGCGCCTCCGAACCGGTGCCTGGGGTGTCGCCAGAACAAATCGTGAACCGATGCCTGGCGCCGCCGCGCTCCCATGTCAGCTGTGCCTGGGGCCAGTGGCTGGGGAGACAAGGCCGCAGGCAGACACGATCCGCCCGCACTTCCAGACCCAGAATCGATTCGATGGCAGCCCGGTGCATCCAGGCTGCCGAACCGGTGTACCAGCTCCAGCCGCCCCGACCCACATACGGCGCTTCGGTATAAATATCGCCCGCCATGACATACGGCTCCAGCGCGTAAGCCGCCTTCTGCTTTGGATTGGCGTTGCGGTGCGCCGGGCTCAGTTGGGTGAAAGTGCGGTAGGCGCCATCGCCATCGCCCAATTGCGCCTGCGCCATCAGCTTCCAGACACCGGCATGCGAATACTGGCCGCCGTTCTCGCGCACGCCTGGCGGGTAGGCCTGGATATAGCCAGCGCTCGGCACCATGTTCTGCAAGGCAGGCGTAAGCAGTCGGTTCAGGCCTGCCTCCTCGTCCACCAACAGGTTGGCCACGGCGTCCATCGCTGCGCGCTGGCGCTCAGGTGTTGCCGCGCCCGAGAGCACGCTCCAGGCCTGCGCGATGAGGTCGATGCGACATTCCGCCGCAGTGTGGGTGCCCAGCGGCGTCCCATCATCGAAAAAGGCGCGCTTGAACCATGCGCCATCCCACGCCGGTCCCGCAAGCGCCTTGCGCCAACCTTGTGCCGCCTGGCGCCAGCGATCGATGCGCCGAGCGTCGCCGCGCACCTGCGCAAGCGGGACAAACGCATCGGTCACGGTACACAGAAACCAGGCGAGCCAGACGGATTCGCCACGGCCCTTGTCGCCCACCATGTTCATGCCGTCGTTCCAGTCCCCGTTGCCTATGAGCGGCAGCCCGTGCACGCCCACCTGAAGGCTGCGATCCAAGGCTCGGGCGCAGTGCTCGTAGAGACTCGCAGAAACGCTGCTCACAGTGGGCACGAAATACGCGTCATGCGTGCCTTCGGGAATGGCCGGCCCGTCCAGAAAGAACACCGATTCGTCGAGCACCGCCGCGTCACCGGTGACCTGCACATAGCGCGCCACCGCTTCGGGAAGCCACAGCAGGTCGTCCGAGCAATGCGTGCGCACCCCGGCGCCGGTCGGCGGATGCCACCAGTGCTGTACATCGCCTTCCTCAAACTGGCGCGACGCCGACAGCAGCAAGTGCTGACGCAGCGCCTGCGGGCGGACGATGGCCAGCGCCATGGCGTCCTGCAACTGATCGCGAAAACCAAACGCCCCGCCGGCTTGGTAGAAGCCGGCTCGCGCCCACATGCGGCAACCCACCGTCTGGTAGAGCAACCAGTGGTTGACCAGCGCGTCAAACAAAGGGTCGGGCGTTTGCACCTGCACCGGCGCGAGCAACTGCGTCCACTGGGCGCGCGCGGCCGCTTCCCAGGGCTGGGCCTCTGGAGCAGCGTGCTCGCTGAGGCATTGGCGTGCCAGTGCCAGCGCTTCGCCGCTGCTGGCGCCGTGGCCCAGCAAAAAGATGCAGTCGCGGCTCTCTCCGGCCGGAACGTCCAGCGGGCACGACAGCGCTGCGCAAGGGTCCTGCCCGAGACCCGCCTGCTCAGCCAGGTGGTCCGGCACCACACGGTGACCGCGCGCGTCAAACAACTCGCGCCGGTCGCAGGTCCAGTCGATGTGAGGAGGCGCATCCTCCTGCGGGGCGCAGACTGCAAAGAATGCCGTGCTGCCGCCATGGCCGGACTGGGCATCGCGCTGGATGGCGAGCAGCACGGGCGCCACGTCGCCCGTCGGCATGGCGTCGTTCTGGCTCGCATCGCAGGCTGTGGCCACACTTTGGCGGTCCAGGCGCTGGCTGCCCATTACCCATTCAAGCAGGCCAATGGCGCGCAGGCGCAGCGGCTCCTGCCCATGGTTGGTGAGCGTAATGCGCACCTGCTTGACGGGGCGCTGCGGGTCCACGCACCAGGTGCTGCGGATCGCGAGCCCGCCGTGGCGCTGCTCAAGGACGGTGACGCCCTGACCATGCTCAATCGTGCGCACCCCCTCGAATTCTTTGCCGACGCCGAACAAGGCTTTGGAGTGCAGGTCCTGCAGCCAAAAGATTTCTCCGCCAGGGTCAGATACCGGGTCGTTGGACCAGACGGTGAGCTTGTGCTGCTGGCTGTTGCCGGCCCAGCTGTAGCCAGCACCATACTCAGACACCTGCGTGCCGAACTGCGGGTTGGCCAGCACATTGATCCAGGGGCGCGACACTTGCTGCTGCGCAGAAATATCAAATCGAAACGCTCCACTCTTCGCGTCGAACCGACCTTCCGGCGCGGACTCAGGCACGCCAGCGCACTGCGGAGTCGGTGATGCGCGGGACTGATCGATGCGCGCGTCCAGCGCGGCGTTGTGCCATTGCGTCAGCTCGCGCAGGTGCTGCGACAGCGGGCGCCCGTCGGCTGCAAAACGCACGCGCGCCAACATGCGCAGTGTGGTGTGCTCTTCGTCCGAAATTTCGGGCAGGCGCAACAGGTGTAGGCCGCATGCCCGGGCTGAATCCACACTTGCGCTCTGCGCGCTGTAAGTATCTTTGAGCTCTTGCAAAGCGCGTTGCAACGGCATCTGGTACGACGGCGGCTCGGCGTTCAACACAATCAGGTCGCACGCCAGTCCCCCCCAGGTCCATAAATGCAAAGCCTTGACCAGCGAGCGCACCAGACGTATTCCATGCTCCGCGCTGATTTCTACCAACAGCTGAGGGCGATCGCCCGATATGCCGAAGCGCCACAGCGTGCGCCGATCTCCCAGATTCTGAGCGCCAGCCGGCAGCGTTCTCGAGCCGGGTCGGGCATGCAGCAGCGCGATCAAGGTGGAGAGCGCCTGAATCGCAGCGCGGTCTTCGCGCAGGATGCCCATCTCGCGCATGCGCACACGGGCAAAGGTGGACGACATGAGAATGGAGCGCTCGACAACGGCCGGTTGGCGATAGCGGTCCACCAGCGTCTCCAGTGCCTCGCGCTCGTCCGCTGCGGCCGTGGCCAGCGTGAACTGCGTGTGCGAATTCGCTGGCACAACGATGCGCAGCGACATGACCGCCATGGGGTCCAGGCCAGTCGGCAAAGTGGCTGCACGGTCAGGAGCATCGGCGCACTGTGCAAGCGGCGCAGAGGCGTCACGGTTGCGTCCCAGCCAGCGCGCACGGTTGGTCTGCAGTTGGATGGAAATCGGCTGGCGCTCACTCTCCGCCAGAAAATGCGCCGCATGCACGCCCTGCTGCGCATTGGTGTTCGGCTGCCGGGCAAAGTACAACGCCTGATCCGCTCCCACCCAATCGGAGGTGACAAACAGGTTGGCAAAGGCTGGATGCGCCTCGTCGGCGCGCGCTTCCATCAGCGACACTTCAAACGCCGAAAACAGCTCCAGCTCGATGGGCTCGGAAGTCGAATTCCACAGCTCGATCCGCCGCAGCTCTACATCGTCTTCCGGGCTGACCCAGATCGTGCAGCAACTGCGCAAATCGGCCCATTGCGCATGCAGACAAGCATGGTCACCCTGCAGGCTGGACCGGTACGCGGCCTGCGGGTCAGCAGCCGGGTGCTGTGTGATGGATACCAAGGGAGTTTCGCCCGCCTCGGTCACCTCAGACGTCGGCACACGGCGCAGGTAGATGAAGTGGCCGTAGGCATCGCGCAAAGCATCGTCGCGCCAACGCGAGACATCGACCTTGCCAAAGCGGCTCCAGCCAGCGCCGTTGGCGCGCAGTGACACGCTGTACTTGCCATTGGAGAGCAACAAGGTTGGCTCGATCGCGCTGGCGCCAGGCACCAGCTCGCGCGAGCTGGCATCCGCCGCACTCGGGCGCACCACACGACGCGGCTGCATGAGCGGCTCGACCAGGCGAGGAATCTCGCGCGGCACCGCCTCCTGAAGCAGGCCGGAGACCGCGCGCAGACGCGCGCTCGCCATGGTCCATCGACGCGGTGCGCCATCCAGTAGCACATTTGCCAAGGCCACCAGCGTCATTCCCTGGTGGTGTGCCATAAAGGTTGACACAGGCTGGAATCGGCTGCCACCCTGTTGGCGTTCCGGGCTGAAATCCAGTGCCTCGATAAAACCCCATTCGGCGCGCGCCTGAAGAGATTCGAAGCTGAGAAAATTGGCCTCGGCGGCAGGCCGATCAAACATGGCGGCGAGGCCCGTGGCGTACGGAGCCACCACCAGATCATCGGCAGGCGTTCGCCGCAGCGCGAGCCGGGGAACGCCTTGCGGGGCGTATTGGTAGGCAAGCGTGTGGTCGCCCGCTGCGTAGGCGCATTCCGAAACGCCCCAGGGAACATCGTGTCGTTGCCCATAGCGCTTTTGCTCGTAAATGGCCGACCGTGCAGCCGCATTAAGCGCGCTGCCCACGGGCTCGTCGAGCACCAGCGCCGGCATCAAATACTCAAACATGGAACCTGACCAGGAACGCAGGGCTGCGTGCCTGCCCACGCCATAGAAGGGCCGGCCGAGCGCACCCCAATGCTCTGCCGGCACATCGCCCTTGGCAATGGCCCACAGGCTGGCCAAACGCGCCTCGGAGGCCAGCAGATCGTAAAAACTGTTGTCGAGCGCACTGTCCGCCACCCGGTAGCCGATATGCAGCAAACGCTTGCGCGGGTGGTACAAAAAACCAAACTGCGGCTCACTGGCCAGCTGGCGGCAGCGCGCCACAAGGGCCTGCAGCCGAGCGGACACAGAGGGGTCCGCAGTGGACTGCGGATCGATCAGCAGTGCATCACACGCGCCTGCCAGCGCCAGCAAATGACCGCACAAATTGCCGCTGTCCACAGTGGAAACGTAAGCAGGCTTGAGCACCTCCAGTGTTCGCGTGTCGTACCAGTTGAGAAAGTGCCCCCGGTGGCGCGCCAGCGTGGTCAGGGTGGCCAACGTGGCTTCGCAACGTGCCAGCAACTGTGTGGTATCGATCCAACCGAAGAAGCGCGCGCACGCAACCGCCAGCAGGTACAGGCCGATGTTGGTGGGCGAGGTCCGCTCGGCCACCATCGTGCTCGGCACGGTCTGCACGTTGTCAGGGGGCAGGTGGTGCGTCGACTCGCCAACATGAAGTTCAAAAAATCGCCAGGTGTCGCGCGCAATTTCTGCCAGGTAGGCCTGCTCTTGCACAGTGGCTTGCTTTTTTTCCTGAAAGCGCCAGGGTCGACTAAACAACCATATCCAGACGGGCGTGAGCGCCCAGGTGGCGCAGAGCAGTGCACTGAACACCGGCCAGGCTGTGTGCTGCTGCCACAGTGCGAACCATATCAACGCCGCCGCCAGTGTGACCGGCGCATGGGCAACGACGAGGCCCGGCAAGCGCGTCTGGGCGGCCGCCTGCGCGCTGGCGGCGGTGGTCCACTGCAGCAGCCTCCGCCGGCTTACAAAGCTGCGCCACAGCGCGCACCCGACGGCGTGAAGCAGCATCAAAGACTGCTGCAGCAGGGTGGCCAGGTTCCACAGCGCGCTGCCAAAAGCACGCAGCACTTCTCTCAACGCTTGCAGATAGAAATAGGCGAGTGCGACGTTGTCGCGTGCAGGCACCAGGCCGGCCAGCGCGCCAATCAGCGGACCCGCGCCGAACGCCAGCAATACCCACACCAGCGTGGCCCAGGGTGACAACGGTGCGCCCGCCAGCGCCAGAACCAACAGGGCCGCAGATGCCGGCGCCACCAGCGAGCGGCGCAGGTTGTCGATGAGTTTCCAGCGCGCGATTCCGGGCAGTTCATACCGGCGCCACTGCAACATGAGCGGCAGCAGCTGCCAGTCGCCGCGCGTCCAGCGATGAATGCGCGCGGCCGCCACGTCGGCATGCAGCGGCGCATCTTCCATCAACGTGATGTCACTCACTGCAGCGCAGCGCGCGATCGAACCCTCAAGCAGATCGTGGCTAAGCACCTGACCCGGAGGCAATCGGCGCCCCAGCACCGCGTGCATCGCCCGCACATTCAGCAGCCCCTTGCCGACGAAGCTCCCTTCAGAAAACAAGTCCTGATAGATCTCGGACGTAGCTGCGCTGTAAGGATCGATGCCGCAACGGCCCGAAAACAGCCAGTGAAACAAGGTGGACGTGGCGGGCTCGGGCAAAGGCGTAGTGAGCCGTGGCTGCAAAATACCAAAGCCTGACACAACGCGGCAAAGGCGCGTATCCACCTGCGGTCGGTTGAGCGGATGCGCCGCCACACCCACCAGCGCACGCAGGGCTCCCGGTGGCAAACCGGTGTCGCTGTCGAGCGTTACCACATACGGCGTGCCCGGCACGGGCTGCGACAAAGTCCCCAGATTCACAAAAGGCGAATCACCCCCCTCGGCAAGCCATTGAATCAGGTTCTCCAGCTTTCCACGTTTGCGCTCCCAGCCGATCCAGCGGCGCTCGGTAGGTGCCCAGCTGCGCTCTCGGTGCAGCAGCAGGAAGCGCTGGGCGGCGCCGTTCAGGGGGGCGTGGCGATAGCGCGCCTCCAAAGCCTGCATCTCGGCGCTTGCCTGCTCACGCAGCGCAGCGTCGCCTGGCTGTGTGGCAGCGTCGGCATCTGCAAAGTCGGTCAACAGCGCAAACTGGGCGCAGGCTTCGCTGTTGGCGAGGTAGTGCTGCTCCAGTTGCAGCACCACCTCGCGCACGGTTCGGGACGATGTCAGCATCGTCGGCACCACCACGAGCACCCGATGCTCGGGCGGAATGCCCGCCAGCAACGCATAGCGCGCCATGCGCCGTGGCGGGAGGGACTCGCTGAGCAGGCGGTGAACCACTGCAAGAACCGTCTCGCCTGCCGGGAAAAGCGCCAAAAGACCCATGCCCCACAACGCCAAGCCTGCCGGAGCAGGCCATGCATAGTGAGGCCCCAGAAGCAGCCATGCGCCTGCGGCCACACTTCCGGCCAGCAGCACCATGACATACAAGGGCAACACACTGCGCCGCAGAAACTGTCGGGTTTCCCAGTGGCGCTGCGCACGCAGGCCAAGGGCCGTGTACAACGTCTTTCGGCCAGGTCCACGCAACCAGTACCCAGGCGCGTGTGAGGCGGCCTCGGCATCCTCGCCGTCGTCCTGAGGTGTCTGCTCGGCGCCCGCCTCCGCGTCGGCGCGCAATGGGCCCGTGCCGTCTATGCCCATCAAGCCCAGCAACCGACTTGCGATGAGCGTCTCGCTGTGCGTGCTGCGCCTGGCCAGGCGCTGAATGGCGGACAGGCTGGCGTCCTGCGTGTCTTCGCGTTCGGCGCAAAAAGTAGGGGATATCTGAAGGGCACGCACCAGCACGCTGGCCTGATTGACCACTTCGCGCCAGTCGGCGTCTTCCAGGGTTCGCAGCGCCAGAATGGCATTGCGCATGCTCAGACTGTCAGCAGCCTTGTCCGCGTGCTGCTGTACCTGGGCTGCAGAGGGATCGGGCAACACCCGGCCCAACGCTGCGCGCGCCTCCTGGACTCCCACCTGCGTGGAGGCTTCTCGCGAGCCTGCCATTTCGGGCGTCTCGGCGTTCAACCTTTCGTTCACCTGCAGCGCGAAGGCGCGGCCCACACCGCGCCGCGCCATCGTGCCAAAACGCTGCTCGAAACTGGACGTTTGGGCATTCCCGGAGGCGAGCAGTGCGTCGCACCAGGTGTCTGCTGCCTGCCGCGCGGCCATGGATGTCGCCACCTGCTCCGCCAGTCGCCGCAGATTTTCCACCAGCAACACACGCAAGGTGGGCGCGAGTGCCGAAATTTCACCATAGGTGAGTTCGCACACCGTCTGGTAGGCGTTCAAAAAACGCACCAGCAAGGCGCTATCAATAGCGCTGTCGGTGTGTGCCACGAACGCCCACGCGACGCCGTAGATGCGTGGCATGCCAGCGAGGTGTTCCCCGCCAAGCACTGGCAGCTCAGAAAAGTATCGTCTGGGCAGCGCCTGACCGATTTCGTCGGTCTGCGCCATCAGCAACTGAAAATTGTCGAGCAACCATTCGCCAGCGGGGCTGACATGATGACCCGTGCGTTCCTGCTCGGCAATGTAGACGTGCGACAGGCGCAAAACGCGCAGATTCTGCTGCAGGCGAGGGTAAAAGGGCCGGGCCGGGGACCGGGCAGTCCCACTCTCGATATGCGCCTGCGCCAAGCTGCGCCCGTGCTGCTCCAGGCGGGCATGGCCAAAAATTTCAGAGCGTATCGGTGGCTCGAGTTCACCCAGGCTCGCACTCAAGAGCTTAGCGAAGCCCATGGCGCCGGCCAGTCCCCTTTCATTGCGCGCTGTCACGGGGCATGGCGTTGCTGGCTACCAGTAAGCGCTGACGGCAAGCAGGCTGCCAGCCACCACCACCATGCTGACGACGCGGCCACCTACAAAGGAATCGACTGTTTCCGCCTTGCAGCGAACGCTATGCCAAGCGCCATTGGCCCGAAAGCACTGACGCACGTGTCGCTGGAGGCTCTGGAATTCGCCGGTCGCGGCGTTGACGCGAGGGTTGCACTGCGGGAGAGGAAAGGTGTGGGTGTTTGGCATAGGACCTCTCGTCTGTTGGCTCGCCGACAGACGATCGACGAACACCTCAATACAAAAGACCATCCTACGCCGATAACACCCTTTGCGCTGTCAGCCAAGAGGCCGAAAATGCCTGCGCCCACGGCATCCATTCCACCACTTCATCGCGCCGGCCGGCCGCTTTCAGGACTTGGCCAGTTGCGCACGCATGGCGTCGATCACTGCCTTGTAGTCGCGCTGCCCGAAAATGGCACTCCCCGCAACAAAGGTGTCGGCCCCGGCATCGGCAACGCGGCGAATATTGTCTTGCTTGATGCCGCCGTCCACTTCGAGGCGGATATCCTTGCCGCAGGCATCAATGCGGCGACGCACGGCTTCGATCTTGCGCAGCGACGACTCAATGAAGCTCTGGCCACCAAACCCGGGGTTGACGCTCATGATCAGGATGACATCGATGTCGTCGATCACCCAGTCCAGTACATCCAGCGACTCGGCCGGGTTGAACACCAAGCCTGGGCGGGCGCCCTGCGCGCGGATCGCCTGAATGCTGCGGTGCACATGCTGCACTGCATCAGGGTGAAAGCTGATGGTGTCTGCTCCTGCTGCCGCAAACGCCGCAGCGAGCGCATCCACCGGTTCAATCATCAGGTGCACGTCAATTGACACCGGCTCCCCGGCGGTCGTCTTGGCATAGGGTTTAAGCGCCTCGCAAACCATGGGACCAAAAGTCAGGTTGGGCACATAGTGGTTGTCCATCACATCAAAGTGAATCCAGTCGGCACCGGCTGCGATGACACTCGCGACCTCCTCCCCCAAACGGGCAAAGTCGGCGGACAGGATGGAGGGGGCAATGCGGAAAGTGCGGCTCATGAATCCATTGTCGCAGTTACCATCCGGGCCATGCAATCGCCCGCTTTCGACATTCATGTCCAGACCGCCTACCTGGCGGACCAATCCGCACCGGAGCGCGAGATATTCGCCTTCAGCTACACCATCACCATCGTCAACTGCGGCGATGCGCCCGCCCAATTGATCGCTCGGCACTGGAAAATCGAGGACGAGCGCGGCCCGCAGGACGAAGTGCGCGGTCTTGGGGTGGTCGGGCAGCAACCTCTGCTGCGCCCGGGCGAGCGCTTTGAGTACAGCAGCGGCTGCCGCTTGCGCAGCGACACCGGCAGCATGGAAGGAAGCTACCGCTTCGTCACTGAGGCGGGCGAAGCTTTCGACGTCCCCGTCCCCCGCTTCGTGATGCATGCTGCCCAGAGCGGCGGCCATCGCGTTCTCCACTGACGAACTGCACGTCCGCTGCCTACCTATGGATTTTTTGCCCACGTGGCCGTTTTCGGTCAACACCCTGTTCTTTTTTGGTTTTCTGCTTTTTTCCGGTGCACTGGGGGGCTATTTTGCGCACCGCTGGCGCTGGCTGCCCAGCATCACCGGTTTCATGGTGGTGGGTTTCGTCGCCGGTCCGAATGTGCTGGGCGTCATCAGTGAGGTCGGCCTGGCGCAATCGCGCATCGTGGTGGATGTGGCGCTCGCACTCATCCTGTACCGGCTCGGGCTGTCCATCGACACCAAACGCATCAAACAAGACCACCAAGTGGTACTGGTGTCTCTGGCCGAGAGCGCACTGACCTTTGCGGCGGTGTATTTTGGACTGGGACTGGTCGGCGTTTCGGGCCTTGCGGCAGCGGTGATCAGCACCATTGCCATTTCGTCTTCGCCCGCCGTGCTGATTCACGTGGCGCACGAGCTTGACGCCTCTGGCCCCGTGACCGAACGCGCCATGCTGCTGGTGGCGCTGAACAACGTGATTGCTTTTATCGCCTTTGCTGCTGTCTTGCCCGCGCTCTACGGGGAAGCTCAGGCGCCGCTGGCCGTGATGGTGGGAGCGCCGCTCTATCAGGTGCTGGGTTCTGGCGCGCTGGGTTTGGCCATGGGCGGTCTGCTGCATCTGGCGGCGCGAAAAACCAAGGTAGCCGAGCAGTATCGGCTGGCGCTGGTGATCGGCGCGGTCATGATGACCGTGGGCGCCGCACTGGCGTTCAAACTCTCGGCCCTGTTTGCGCCGCTGGTTCTGGGCATGGTGGTACGCAGCATGGAGCGCGCCAAGTTGGTCGCCAGCATCAATTTCGGTCCTGCGTTCGAATTGTTCTTCATCGTGCTCTTCGTCTATGCCGGCGCCAACCTGCACGTTGCCGAAATCGTCGATTACTGGCCGGCCGTTCTGGTGTTCCTGGGAGCCCGTGCGGCGGCGAAGTGGCTGGGTGTAGGCGGCGCGGCGCTGCTGCTGGGCGCCTCGCCGCGCCAGGCCGGCAGCACCGGCCTTTTGTTGCTTCCCATGGCAGGCCTGGCCATCGGTCTGGTGAACACCACCCTGAGCCTGTTTCCAGAGAAAGGTGCCGTGATCGGTTCCATCGTCCTGGCTGCAGTGGCCCTTTTGGAGACGGTCGGTCCCCCCATTGCGGTACGTGCGCTGCGATGGTCGGGCGACAAACTCAACGAAAATGGCATGGAGCGCGGGAACGGCGCCGGGGCAAAGTCTGTTCCGGGCAAGCCAGCGTCCGAAGCACCGGCACCACTTCAGCCGCCCGCTGTGCCAGGCGCCTGACTCAGGAGCGGTTCCTCTCGACCACGCGCTGGGGCTCGCGGCAGTCCAGTGGGCGTTGCCTCGCCCTGTATATTTGGCCGGGCCTCTACCCAGCCCCTCAATGGGTCCCCAGCGCGTGACTGCGGGCAAAGGAATCACGAATGAATGAACTCATGAACTTTTGGGCGCAGTGGTTGCGTCCCTCGGCTGGCCTGCCCACCGTGCAGTGGTCGCTGTTGTTGGCGGTGGCCGCCATCGCCGGGCACTTGCTGCAGCGCCACGTGGGTCTGCCCAAGGTGGTGGGCTACACGCTGGTTGGCACGCTGGCCGGACTGGCTGGTTTCAGCGGTGCTCCCTGGCCGCTGCAGGGCATCAGCCTGTTCTTGCTGGAACTGGGCCTGGCTGTGGTGCTGTTCGAAGCGGGTGGCCGCATTCCGCTTCGCTGGTTCCGCCACAATCCCATGGTGCTGGTGCAGAGCATTGCCGAATCGGCACTGACTTATTTCGCGGTGTACTGGACGCTGGCCTGGCTGGGATTGGAGCGCCAGGTGGCAGGTCCGCTGGCTCTGGTGGCGCTGGCGGCGTCGCCTTCGGTCTTGACGCGCGTCGTGGCGGACAACCGCGCAGCGGGCCCGGTGACCGAGCGCGCCATCGTGCTCTCCACACTGTCCACACTGTACGCGCTGACGCTGGGCAGTGCCCGCGCCGAGCTGATGAACCGCTCCAGCATCACCTTCAGTGACACCGTGTCCCCGGTCATGGTGGTGCTGGGGGTATCCATCGTGGTCGCCGCCGCGCTGGCGCTGGCGCTGCGCACGGCGCTGCGCTTCATGGCCCCGACGAGTGAGAACACTTCCATCATGCTGCTCACCTTGGTGGCCGCGGCCACCGCCGTTGCGGCGCACATGGGGGGCTCGGCGCCTTTGGCGGCGCTATTGGGCGCCATGCTGCTCAAGCAGTTCAACCCCAGACCCTGGGCCTGGCCCCGGCAGCTGGGCAATGCCTCGGCCCTCCTGACCATGCTGATGTTCGTTCTCGTCTCCACCGTGGCTGCGCAGGCCGACTGGAGCGGGCGCGTCGCCGGCCTGGTTCTGGCCTTGATCGCAGTGCGATTGGTGGCCAAGGTAGTGGGCGTGGCTCTGGGCAATGTGGGCAGCGGCGCCAGTTGGCGGCAGGCTTTGCTGGTGGCCAGCGCGATGACGCCGATGTCGTCCATCGCCCTGCTGATCGCCTCGCAGTTTGTCGTCGCCTCGCCGCAGACCGGACCGCTGATCGCACAGATTGCGCTGCCCGCCATCTTGCTGATGGAGGTGGCGGGGGCCGTGATTGCCACGCTGGCCATTTACCGGGCCGGCGAGAGCTCCAAGCCCTGGGCGCCCCTCACCACACGCGAAAGCGCTGGAGAAAACCATGGGTCTTGAAACCTTCAACCATTCGGAGCCGCTGACCCTGGGAGTGGAACTGGAATTGCAGCTCGTCAATACCCACGACTACGACCTGGCGCCCTACGCCGAGGACATGCTGCGCCTGATGGAAAAACACCCGCTGCCGGGCAGCGTGGTACCCGAGATGACCAGCGGCATGATCGAAGTTTCCACCGGTATCTGTCATTCCAGCAGCGAGGTGCTGGGGCAGCTGACGCAGATTCGCGATGCCTTGGTCAAATGCGCCGACAAGCTCAATATTGCCGTGGTTGGCGGCGGTACGCACCCGTTCCAGCAATGGCACGAGCGCCGCATCTACGACAAGCCGCGCTTTCGCGAACTCTCTGACCTGTACGGCTACCTGTCCAAGCAGTTCACCATCTTTGGCCAGCATGTGCACATTGGCTGCCCCGACGCCGATTCCGCCCTGCTCATGCTGCACCGCATGTCACGCTTCATTCCGCACTTCATTGCGCTCTCGGCGTCTAGCCCTTATATCCAGGGGCAGGACACGGCCTTTGACTCGGCACGGCTCAATTCGGTATTTGCCTTTCCGCTTTCGGGCCGCGCGCCCATGGCACTGACCTGGCGGGATTTTGAGGTCTATTTCGACAAGATGACGCACACCGGTGTGGTCCGCAGCATGAAGGACTTTTACTGGGACATTCGCCCCAAACCCGAATTTGGCACCATCGAAATTCGCGTTTTTGACACCCCGCTGACCATTGAGCGCGCCGCCGCATTGTCGGGATTCGTTCAGTCGCTCGGCGCCTGGTTTTTGGCGGATCAGCCTTTCATGCCTCAGGAAGACGATTACCTCGTCTACACCTACAACCGCTTTCAGGCCTGCCGGTTCGGGATGGACGCGGTCTACGTAGACCCGGCCACGGGCGGCCACATGCCGCTGCGCGAGCACATCATGCGCACCATTGATCAGATTGCGGGCCATGCCGCGGCACACGGCGCCACGGGCGCCCTGCATCTGCTGCGCAGCGAAGCCGCCGCAGGGCAGAATGACGCGCGCTGGTTTCGCGAACGCCAGCGCGAAGAGCAGTTGCTGGCCGAAGTCACGCGCCAGGCGGCGCAGCGGTTTCGAGGCAGGGATTGATTCCCCCTGAGCCGCTTCGGGTCTTCCTCCTGAGGGAGACGCTTCCAGCGGTCTGGCAAAGCCAGATCCGCGGTGGCACTGGTAGCCCGTTTTCAAGCTCTGCGGCAGGACGATCGACGAGCTTCCCAGGTTGCGCCCGTCATACTTGACTCGATGATCGAACCCGAAAGCCACCATGGGTGAATTCGACCTCATAGCAAGACATTTCAAGCGCCCGGTGCGCCGCGCCGCGCTGGGCGTGGGTGACGACTGTGCGCTGCTGGCACCACGTCCTGGCATGCAACTGGCCGTTTCGTCGGACATGCTGGTCGAAGGGCGCCACTTCTTCGCCGGCGTAGACCCGGATGCGCTGGGCCACAAGGCGCTGGCCGTGAACCTCTCAGACTTGGCCGCGTGCGGCGCCGAACCACTGGCGTTCACGCTGGCCCTCGCCCTGCCCAGTGCCGACGACGCCTGGCTGGCCGCCTTCGCGCGCGGCCTGTACGGCCTGGCCGACGCCCACGGCTGCGAACTGGTGGGGGGCGATACGACGCGTGGGCCGCTCAATATCTGTATCACCGTCTTTGGTGAAGTGCCTACGGGCCAGGCCCTGCTGCGCAGCGGTGCACAGGCAGGCGACGATCTTTACGTGAGCGGCACGCTGGGCGATGCGCGGCTGGCGCTTGAGGCCCTTCAGGGCCGGGTGGCCCTGCCTCCGGCTCTGCTGGCAGCCGCGCGCCAGCGGCTGGAACGCCCCACGCCGCGCGTCGCCCTGGGCCAGCGGCTGCGCGGTGTTGCAAGCAGCGCCATCGACCTGAGCGATGGCCTGCTGGGCGATGTGGGCCATGTACTGCGCGCCTCCGGTGCAGGCGTGCGCATTCAGGCGAAAGATGCTAGTGAATGGATAGCTGAAAATGCTTATGGGATAAGCGCTAGCAGCCTATTTGACCAAGATTTTTTGCTTCAATGCGTGCTGTCGGGCGGTGACGACTATGAGCTCGCTTTTACGGCGCCCGCCGCTGCGCGCGCAAAGGTGGCTGAGGCGGCGCTGCAGGCCAACACGGCCGTGCGGTGCATCGGCCAGATCGAATCGGCGCCCGGCCTGCGCGTGGTGGACGCAACAGGCCGCGAACTGACGCTACCGTTTCTATCGTTTGACCACTTCGCCTGAAGCCGGGTTTTTTGCCTGTGCCGAGGGCGTACCCGCCATGATGCGCTGCACCTGCCCTTCGGCTTTGAGCTTGTCAAACGCCTGCTGGGTGCGAAGCACCAGGTCCGGCGGTGTCTGCAGGTTGTAAGCCATGTACAGGCCGGTGGAGGCTTCGTCCAAAGTGAGCACGCGCTCCAGACCCTTGCAGTCAAACTGGGTCTGCTGGCACAGCGACGCCGCGTCGTCGGTAGTCAGGGGCACCAGATCCACCTGACCGCTCAACAGTTTCTTGAAAACATCCAGCGACTGGGCCGAAACCACTAGCCGCTTGAAGCCCTTGGAGCGCAGATACTGCTGGCGCACGTCGTCGCGCATGACACCAATGGTGTATGCCTTGGCCGATTCCAGGGTGTCGATGTCAAGCGGCCTCGATTTGAGCCGGTACAGGTGGTACTGGATCTTCATGATCTCCCCAACCCAGCGAAACTGGTCTTCGCGCGCCGCCGTGCGGGCGATCAGGAAGATGAGCACGCCCGGCTCCTTGAGCGCCATGTCATAAGCTCGTGCCCAGGGGTACAGGCGCAGCGTGTAGTCGGTCAGCCCGGCGCGCTGCAGCGTCAGCTCCACGACTTCGGTGGCGGTCCCAGCCACCTTGGTACCTTCCACATAGGTATAGGGAGTGGTTTCCGTCACGGCCTGGATGGTTTGCGCCTGGCACCAGACCGGGCCCAGACAGAGAGCCCAAATGCACACTGCCAAGCGACTCATGCTGCTTCTCCTTTTTTTGCGGGCCAGTCCCGATTCTCCGGACCCACCACCTGGTTGCGCCCCGCTGCCTTGGCTCGGTACAGGGCCTGATCGGCGCGCTGAAACAGCGCACCAAACTCCTCGGTTGCGCCAGACTCCCGCACCGCCAGCCCGATGCTGATGGTCACGACCTGCGCGCAGGTGGAATGCAGGTGCTCGATGGCGCAAGCAGCAACAGCTTCGCGCAGGCGCTCCGCCAGCATCAGGGCTGCCGGCCCGCTGGTAGCGGGCAGCAGCACACCAAATTCTTCGCCACCGATCCGTGCCACCATATCGCCAGCACGTCCCAACTGATTTCGCAGCGCCTGCGCCACCGCGCGCAGGCAGGTATCGCCCATGGCATGCCCGTAGTGGTCGTTGTAGTCCTTGAAGCTGTCGATATCGCAGATCAACAGCGACAGGCTGTGCCCATGGCGCCGGGCGCGCCGCATCTCGGTGGCTTTGGCTTCATCGAAATGGCGTCGGTTGGGCAGACCGGTCAAGGGGTCGGTGCGTGCCAGGCTCTGCAGGCGCTCGTTGGCCGCTTGAAGTTCTGCTGTGCGCTCTTGCACCAGTTGTGCCAGTCGATCGCGGTGCTGTGCCAGCTCTTGCTCGTAGCGCTGCTGGCGCTCAAGGTGGCTTGCCAGGCTGCCCTGAAGCTGGTTGACACCGGAGACCAGCTGGGTCAATTCGTCCTGACTCTGGCTGCTGCGCTCCAGGCTCAGATGCGTTCCCAGATTGCCGGGGCGCACACCCTCCAAGTGCGACGCAATGCGCCGCACATGCACGGTGACCATGCGATTGAACATCAGCATGATCAAGCCCGCCAGCATCAGCGACTGCAGCAACTGCGCCACGACGATGGTGGCCAGCTGGCTGCGCAGACGCTGCCACAGCACCTTCTCATCGCCGAAGAGGACCAGTTCACCAATTTCTTCGCGTGCACCGGGAAACGGTGCATAGGTCAGCTGCAGCTTGCGCACCGGCGCCCAGCCGGGCCCGGTCCAGCCTGTGCGTGCACTCTCGAATATCTCCGCAGGCTGGTTGGCCAGTGTGACGGTCAAGATGATTTTTCCCACCGATGGAATCCCCTTGGCGCTTCGCACATGCGTCTGCAGCCCCTCTCGGTCAAGCTCCCAGATCGCCTTGGACAGGGTATCGCCATATATCTGCTCGATCTGCGCCAGTTCCGCATCCATCCGGGTCAAACCTTCATTCCACGCAGACCAGGTCAAGGCCAAGACCGACACCATGATGAACAAGGCGCAAAACACCAGCGTGGCCCACACCAGTCGCCAGCCCAGCGAGCGTTGGCGCACCAGTGCCAGAGGCGCAGCCGACTCGGGCGGCGGGATCATTGCCATTTGCGCTGCAGCCGGTCAAGGCTGCCATTGCGCTTGAGCGTCTCCAGCGCCTTGCGGAAACGCTCCACGGTGGCATCGGGCGTCTGGGCCCCAAACGCCAGGTAGTAGTTTTGGGAACTGAGTTCGGGAATGGCCAGCGCCTTGTGCAAGGTCTTCTCTGGGTTCTGGCCCGCTTGCCGCACCAAATAGTAGGCTGTGAGCTGATTCATGATCCACAAATCAATGCGGCCGAGTTGCAGCTTTTCGAAATTGAGTTCGTTCTTGGCGCTTGCCTGCAGGTTCTTGCCTTTGACAAAGCCCTTGGAGAGCAAGAACTGTTCTCCCACGCTCTGGTTCACCGTGCCGATCTGCAAGCCTTGGGCTTTCTCGAGCGAAGGGATCGACAGGGCTTTGTCCGCCAGAGAAAACAGGTAGTAATCCGAAGGGGCGATCACACCCACCCATTTGAAGAGCTTCTCGCGCTCCGGTGTGCGCACCATGGAATAGATCAGCACGCCCGGAACATTGCTGGCCGTCTCATAGGCGCGCGCCCAGGGCATGGACTGGAATTGCCCTTGCAGGCCCAGCTCCTGGAGCACCGCCTCGACCACCTCGGTGCCCAGGCCGGTGACCTTGCCGCCGTCGGTGTAGTTGTAGGGTGGAAATTCTTCCGTAAGGATGCGCACCGGCCCCTCGGCTGCATCTGCGAGGCGCCAGCCACTTCCCAGCAAGGCCACCAGGACTGTCAGTTCCCGCCTGCGAACGCCTGTCGCCCAGTGCTGATGTTCTGTCATGGTTTCTGGATGGTCGGTGCCTGCCGTCGAAGAGGTCCAAGAGCCTCACTGAGCGCCCCATGCTGGCAGTATCGGACGACGGGTCGGGACGGTCAATGGCAGTGAGCGCACCGCCGCCGGACCGGGTGTCGGTGCCGGGCGCAAGTGATCACTGCACCAAGTCCGCTCCAGCCGATCGCTGCACCAACTGCAGAACCAGCGGGTGCGCCAGCTTGCGCTCGGTACTGATGGCGTAGTAATTCTCCTGCACCCCGTCGCAGGCACCCACCAAGCGCACCTGGCAACGCTGCAGCAGTTCGGCCTGCGCTGCCACCGCGCCAGGAAACACGCCCAGGCCCGTGCCGCCGAAGGCCTCCAATAGCGCGTTGTCCTCGAACTCTCCGGCAACCCGCGGGCGCAGCCCCTTCTGGGCCAGCCAATGGTCAATGAGATGGCGAACGATGGAGTGCGTGGTCGGCAACAACACGGGGACAGTCTGCAACGAGACAGGAAAGCCATCGACCGCCTGCGCCCACCACTGCGGCGCGGCATACCAGCCCATGGCCGAGGTGCCCAGCGGATGGTTGTGCACCTTGAGGCGCGGATGGAAGGGCGCCGGATGGTCGGACAGCACCACGTCGAGCTTGTGCAGTGCCAATTCGGCCAACAGGTCGGGCATTTCACCCTCCAGGCACACCAGACGCAGGCCGGGGACGCCAAGAACCGGTTGCAGCAGCCGCTGCACCTCCAGTTTGGGCAGACCATCGGCAATACCCACCACCAGCCGCACCGACGGGCTTTGGGCTGCCGCGCGCACCAGCTCGGGCAAGGCTTCGCCAAGCTGGAAGATCGATTCCGCCTGCCGCAAGGCCACCACGCCGGCGTCTGTCAGCGCCAGCCCCCGGCCCGCCGGGCGCAGCAGCTGGCAACCCAGGTCGCGTTCAAGCTCGCGCACCTGGGTGCTCACGGTCTGTACCGCCATATCCAGCCGCGCAGCCGCGTTGGACATGCTGCCCTCCTTCGCCACCATCCAGAAATAGTAGAGGTGGCGGTAGTTGAAGGCCTTGTTCATTGACAGATTTTACGGAATTGAATTTCATTTTTTATCTTCTTTTTCAGAAATTAGACATGCCGTATCTTCCGCTTTCCTTTTGATTTTGGAACCCTTCATGAACCACCTCGCCACCCACCAAGGGGGTACAGCCCCCAGCGGCTTGGGCAGCACCCTGGCCACCCACCGGGTGCTGCGCAACACCTACGCCCTGCTGTCCCTGACTCTGTTGTTCAGTGCTGCAGTGGCGGCTGCCGCCGTGGCCCTGCGCCTGCCCGCACCGGGTCTCATCCTCACGCTGGCAGGCTATTTCGGTTTGCTGTTCCTGGTCCACAAGGTCCAGAACAGCGGCTGGGCCGTGGGTGCGGTGTTCGCGCTTACCGGCTTCATGGGCTACACGCTCGGCCCGGTGCTCTCGGCGCACTTGGCCTTGCCAGGTGGCGGGCAGACCATTGCCCTGGCTCTGGGCGCCACAGGCACCACCTTCCTGGCCCTGTCGGGTTGGGTGCTGGCAACGCGGCGCGATTTCAGCTTCATGGGCGGCTTTCTGTTCGCCGGCATGGTGATTGCCATTTTGGCGGGGCTCGCGGCCATGTTCTTCCGGATCCCGGCGCTGGGGCTGGCCGTATCCGCCATGGTGGCGCTGCTGTCGGCCGGATTGATTCTGTTCGAGACCAGCCGCATCGTGAGCGGCGGCGAAACCAACTACGTGCTGGCCACCGTGGGCCTGTTCGTCTCGCTATTCAACCTCTTCACCAGCCTGCTGAGCCTGTTTGGCTTCGGCAGCAACGATTGACTCCCAATGAAACACACCATGAACAGTACTTCCCGCACCAGCGCCCTGGTCATCGCCCTGACCATCGCCGCCCTGGCCTCCCCCACGCTGGCCCATGCCAAGCGCCTGGGCGGCGGCAAATCGCGCTCCATTGCGCCGGCGAGCATCGGCAAGGCTCCGTCAGCCCCTGCGGCTCCCAAGGCCCCGAGCGCACCGACTGCCCCGACTGCCCCGACAGCGGCTGCGGCGCCAGCCGCCACCGCGCCCGCAGCGCGCGGCCCCGGCATGATGGGCACCATGGGCGCAGCCGCAGTGGGCGCCGTGGCCGGCACCATGGCCGGCAATGCCTTGGCAGGGTCCAATCCTACTGAGAAGGACGCTAAGGCCGCCAAAGCCGCCGAAGCCCAGGCGGCTGAAAAGGAAGCCCAGGAACTGCAGCGCAAGGCCGACGAAGCCAAGGCCAAGGCTGCTGCAGCCCGCGCGGCCAGCCTGTAACAGTCCGCAGCGCCGCGCGCAAACCGGCTTCGCTGCCTCGGGCGCGCCGCTCAGAGCTGGAGCAAGGCGCCCACTGGCCGGCGCGGCTTGGCGGGAACGTCGCCCGGCGGGTAGCCGATGCGGCACAGCATCTGCACTGTGGGCTCGGCGGCCTCGCGCGGCGCCGGCCGCCCTAGCTGATGGACACGCTCGTAGTGCGGTGCCATTTCCGCAAACTCCTGCAGCGTCTGGCTCATGGGGTGCACGCCCAAGCCCAGTTCGGTGGCCTTGAGCTGCAGGCGCACATAAGCGCGAGCCGCCTGGAGCTGGTCGGAACGGGGTTGCCACTGGCCAGCCACACGAACCCCATGGCCGTGCGACTGTGGCCTTCGAAGCGCTCAGCGGCCGCCTTGTAGCCCGCGCTGCCTTCGGGGGGCCCCAACGAGCGGTCGAACAGGCCCAGCGCGTCCATGGCGCGCACGAAGGGCGTGTTCAGCGCGATGCCATCGCGGTGCGCCAGGAACTCGGCCGGGCCGACGCGCAGGAGGCGGATGCTCTCCAGCATGGTGCGCGGCGTGCGCAGCTCCACCTTCGCCGACTCCCAGCACAACGCGCGCAGCGCCTCAAGCGAAGCGGTGTCCACCGTTCCGCCCGCCGCCGGCCCGGCGCCCTGCGAGACGCTCGCCAGCAGGGTTTGCAGCCGTGCGGGCTCTACCGGCCTGGTCGTGTCGAAGTCGATTTTGGGCGTGCGCCGGCGCAGTACCTTGGGCAAAAAGCGGATCGGGCTGGCCGCCAGGGCGCAGCACCACTTGGGCCACGGGGCGCTCGTCCCAAGCTTGCAACTGTGTGGTCTGCGTGCCCTGGGGCCACAGCGCAACCTCGCTGGCAATACCTTGCTCGGCCAAAGCCATGACCAGCAACTCCAGAAAGGCGCCGTGCCCAATCAGAATCTGGCGGCCCAGCGGGTCGGTTTCGCGCAGCGGGCGGTCCCGGTCGACGCGCAAGGTGATGGCGCCCTCCTCGCGCAAGTCCACCACCCAGGGCTGCAGGTTGTGCGGGTTGGGCGCCGTGATGGCATAGGCGACAGCGCGGCGGCGCGCGTCGATCTCGTCCACGGGTCCCTGCCAGGCTTCTACGGCCTGCGCTGGGTAATAGGGGCCCGCACCACAAGCGGCGAGGGGGCTCAACGCGGCGGCGGCAAGGGTGCCACCGCCGGCCAGGCGAATGAAGGTGCGGCGTTGCATGGCGGAACCCTTATGCCGTTGCAGCGTGGAAATGGGCGGGTGCAAGCAAGCCCAGGTCGTGGAGCGCGCTGCGCACTGCTTGCTCGAAGGGCGTGTGCGGCTCTTCGCCGATCAGCGCGCACAAACGGGTGTTGTCCAGGCGGTGCGGCGTGCTCCACAGGTAGCGCATGTCGGCCAGGGCGGCGAAAGTGGGCATCACCAGTCCCGCCAAGCGCAGCAGCGGCCAGGGCAGCGGGTCCACGCGCAAAGATGGCGCCTCTGCCACCCAACCCTGCTCGACTGCGACGGTGGCGAGTACCTGTATCCACTGCTGGGCAGTCACCTGCTGGCCGGCAAAGTGCAGGGTGTCGAAGGCCGCGAGCCGATGGCGCTCCTCGGCTGCCCGCACCAAGGCGCGGGCGAGGTCAGGCAGGTAAGCCCAAGGGTGGCTGACGCCAAGGGGGCCGGGCCAGCGAATGCGGCCCTGGGTCAGGTTCTTGGCGATCACGAGATCCAGCCAACTGCCCCCACCACTTCCAAAGAAGTCGCCCGCGCGCAGCACGATCGCGCGTATCCCACCCTCCTGCGTCGCAGTTTGCAGGCGCTGCTCAAGTTGGATGCGCATGCGGCCTTTGAAATCCTGCGCAGTTTGCGCGGTGTCTTCGCGCAATACCGGGGGCATGGAGCGGCCGTAGTTGTACACATTGCCGGGCAGCACCAAGGTAGCACCCAGAGCGCGGCTGACGTCGATGGCGGCGTCCATGAGTACCGGGGCATGCCTGCGCCAGGCCCTGTGCGTGTAGGCCGGGTTCATGGCGTGCACCACCACCTGCGCGCCGTGCGAGAGAGCGGCCAGGGCCGGCGTATCCTCAACCTGGGCAGGCATCCACTGCACACCCGCCATGGCGGGGCCGGTGGCGCCGGGGCGCACCTGGGCACGCACCTGCCAGCCCGCTTGGGCAAAGGCCCGTGTGGCCGCCAGGCCCAGGCGCCCGCGGGCACCCAGAATGAGAACAGTGGAGGCAGACGAGGGTTGCACGATAAAGCTCCTGGGTATGGAAAAAAGAAGGAATGGAGCGATTGTGAAAATGTGCCGGGAATTACACAATTG
Source organism: Simplicispira suum (assembly GCF_003008595.1). Classification (GTDB taxonomy): domain Bacteria; phylum Pseudomonadota; class Gammaproteobacteria; order Burkholderiales; family Burkholderiaceae_C; genus Simplicispira; species Simplicispira suum. The sequence continues at coordinate 1,208,229 of NZ_CP027669.1, forward strand.
GCTATCTGTCCATAGCAGCAATGCATATATGAATACCATTCCCACCCATGAGACAAGGCTTTGACTGGCGCCTCATCCCCTCTTTTCTGGCGGCGCTGGACCACGGCAGCCTGCTGGGAGCGGCGCGCGCGCTGCACGCCAGCCAGCCCACCATCGGCCGCCACATCGCCGAACTCGAAGCGCAGTTGGGACTGGTGCTGTTTGAGCGCACCGGCCGGGGCCTGGTGCCCACGTCCACCGCTCTGCGCCTCGCCGAATCAGCGCGCGCCATGGAGGCCGGCGCAGACCAGCTGGCGCGCAGCGTCTCAGGGTCGCAGGCGGGCGTGAGCGGTACGGTGCGCATCAGCGCCAGCCAGCCCGTGGCCTGCATGCTGCTGCCGCCTCTTCTCGCCCGCATGCGGCTCGAACTCCCCGAAATTCAGGTGGAGCTGGTGGCCAGCAATGCCGTGACCAATCTGCTTCGCCGCGAAGCCGACATTGCGCTGCGCATGGTGCGGCCCGACCAGGCCAGCCTGGTAGCCAAGCGCATCGGCAAGGTCAGCCTGGGCACCTACGCCCACCGCGACTACCTGCGCCGCCGCGGCACACCGCGCCAGCCAGCAGATCTGCTGCAGCACGATGTATTGGGCAACGACCTCGATGTCGACATTGCGCGCGGGTTTGCCGACATGGGCTTTGCGGTGGAGCGCGAGCAATTCGCGCTGCGCACCGACGACCTCATCGCCTACTGGCAACTGGTGCGCAGCGGTCTGGGCATCGGCTTCCTGGCCGACTATATGGCGCGCACCGACCCGAACCTGGTGGCGCTGCTGCCCATGCTCAAGCTGCCCGAGCTGCCAATCTGGCTCACGGTGCACCGCGAGATACGCAGCAGCCAGCGCATCCGGGCGGTCTACGATTTTCTGGCCGAAGCGGTGCCTGAGGCGCTTTAGGTAAACAATTTCTTGGTCTTGCTGTGTCCTTCACAAGCGAGTCCAGGCCTGCGCTAGCATGGCCAAGATTTACCCCGAACACAAAGGCCCTGCCCATGTCGCCCCGCCCGTGTCATTCCACTTCCCGTTTCGCCGCGCTGTGCACGGCCATGCTGCTGGCCTGCGTGGCGTCGGGCGTGCAGGCCCAGGCACCGGACCCCGCCGCCTCGCGCATCGACAAAGTCACGCTCTACCAGGGCAGCGCCACCGTGGAGCGCACGCTGCGTGTGCCGGCCGGCGCGCGCGAGGCGCAATTCGCGTGCCTGCCCGCCGCGCTCGACGCGCAAAGCCTGCAGGTGAGCGGTGACGCCGGCCTGCGCATCGGCGAGCTGCGCGTGCAAACCACCGAGCGTGCCTTGGCCAGCACTTGCGCCAGCCCGCTGGAGGCCAAAATCCGCAGCCTGCAGGACGAGTTGGCCAACGTGGCTGCTGCCGCCAGTGCGCTCAAGCTCGTTGACCGCTACCTGCAGACAGTGGCCGGCGGCACAGCGGCCGAGGGCAGCAAAGCCGTCCCCGCTGGCGCGACGCAAATCCAGGCCACGGCCGACGCCCTGCGCCGCAGCGCCGAAGATGGACAGAAACGCGCACACCAGCTGCAGCGCGACAAGGAAGCGCTGGAGCTGCGCCTCAAGCCCCTGCTGGCAGAGCGCGAACGCACAGCGGGCCAGCGCTCGCGCGTGGTCAGCGTGCAGGTGCAGCTGGCGAGCGAGCGCGAAGCCACCCTGCGTCTGGTCTACCAGGTGCGCGGCCCGAACTGGCAAAGCAGCTACCGCGCCACGCTGGACGTTGACACGTCCAAACTCCGCCTGGAGCGCCAGGCCATCGTGGCCCAGGCCAGTGGCGAGGACTGGAGCGGCGTGCAACTGCGCCTCTCCACTGGCGCGCCGGCGCGCAGCACCCAGGGTCGCTTGCCGCCACCATGGACACTGGATCTCGTCCCGCCCGCACCGCCGCCGTCTCCCGCTCCGGTGATGTCCCTGTCCAAGGGCGCAGCCGCCCCGAGTGCAGCCAGGGAGGCCAACCTGGCCGAGGCCCCGCTGCCCGATTTCGAGGTGCAGACCGACGAGGGCGCCTACGCCACCGAATTTGCCGTGCCGGGCCGCACCAGCGTGCCCAGCAGCGGCGAGCGCGTGACATTGGCGCTGGGCGCAGTCGATGCCCAGGTGCGCTTGCTCACCCGCACCGCCCCCGCCATGGAGCAAGCCGCCTACCTGGTGGCCGAGCTGGCCCGCCCCAGCGGCGTGTGGCCGGCGGGGCCGGTCGCCCTGCTGCAGGGCACGCGCTTTGTCGGCAACGGTCGGCTAGATTTCGCCGCTGCGTCGGCCGACACAGCCACCACCGAACTCGCCTTTGGCCGCGACGACCAGGTCACGGTGCGCACGGATCCGGTGCAGGAGAAGCGCGACACAGCCGGCCTCACGGGTTCGCGCACCGAGCGCACGGTGCAAAGCCGCTACCGCGTGGACAACCGCCACGCGGGCGCCATTGAGCTGCAGGTGCTGCACGCGGCGCCGGTGTCACGCGACGAGAAAATCGAGGTCAGCTCGCGCTACACGCCGCAGCCAGCCAGCCTCGCCTTCGCCAACAAGCCCGGCACCGTGCTGTGGCAGCAAAGCCTGGCGGCCGGCGCAAGCGCAACTTTTGCTGCCGAACATGTACTGAGCTACCCCAAAGACGCGCCGCTGCGCGAACACCGATGAGCCCCGTCCCGCTACCAACGGTGGTCGAGGTGCAGCAGACGCCACCACCGCCCTCCCCGCGCCGCCCCAGCGCCCGTTTTCTGCTGGCGCACCCGGCGCACTTCATCGCGCTGGGCTTTGGCTCGGGCCTCTCGCCCTGGGCACCCGGCACCGTGGGCACGCTGTGGGCGTGGGTGTCCTGGCTGGTGCTGCAACACTGGTTCAGCGTGGCCGAGCTGGGCCTCTTGATTGCTGCCGGCACGCTGGTGGGCTGGTGGGCCTGCGCCGTGGCGGCGCACAACCTGGGCGTGGCCGACCCTGGCTGCATCGTCTGGGACGAGGTGCTGGCCTTCTGGCTCATCCTCTGGTTGGCCATGCCCATGGGGCTGCTCGGCCAAGCTCTCGCCTTTGCGCTGTTTCGGTACTTTGACGCTGCCAAGCTCGGCCCCGTGGGCTGGGCCGACAAACAGTTCAAGGGTTTTGGCGCGCGCGGCGCCTTTGGAATCCTGTTCGATGACTTCGTCGCCGCGTTTTGCACGCTGCTGGTGATTGCGCTCTGGAGATTTTGATGAGTCTGGAATCACTCATGAATCAGGAGCTGCAAGCGCTTTCCCCGTCTGCGCTAGAGGCTGATTTGGCTCATATTTCTTCTGCCCTGCTCGCACGCGGCGAAATGCTCGCTACCGCAGAGAGCTGCACCGGCGGGCTGATTGCTGCAGCCTGCACCGCACTCGCCGGCTCCAGCCAGTGGTTCGAGCGCGGCTTCGTCAGCTATTCCAACGCCGCCAAGAGCGAGCTTCTGGGCGTGGACCCGGCACTGATCGCGCAGCACGGCGCGGTCAGCGAGCCCGTGGTGCGCGCCATGGCCGAAGGCGCGCTGGCGCATTCGGCCGCGCAGGCCAGCCTGGCGGTCACCGGCATCGCCGGCCCCACGGGCGGCAGTGCCGACAAGCCCGTGGGCATGGTGTGGTTCGGGTGGTGCGTGGCCGGCCGAACGCACAGCGAGGTCCAGCGCTTTGCCGGGGACCGCGCAGCGGTGCGCGCTGCCACGGTGGCCCATGCGGTAGCGCAGCTGAAGACGCTGCTGCTGTGAAAATATGGGGGAAATTGGCCTCTATCGCTTATCCATCGGTCGGTAGCAGCTATTGTTTCAGGAGCAATCAGGCGCCGTGGCACTTTTTGAACTTCTTGCCGCTGCCGCACCAGCAGGGATCGTTGCGCCCCGGCTCGGGCGCCTTGCGCACCGTCTCCACACGCGGGCCCAGGCTCTTCCAAAGCTGGCGCAGGTCGTACACCGCCCAGATGGCTTCGCCAAACAGCTCCACGCGGGTTTCGCTGACCGAAGGCGCGCCGTCTTCGGAATACATGTTGATGCTGGCCTGCGCAGTGTCGTCCTCGGTCAACGCGACGATGGAGTCGAGTGCATCGTCGAGCCACTGTGCGTGCTCGCGCTCGCGCGGCGGCGCCCAGTCCTCGGGCCAGTTTTCCACCGCGAACATGAAACCCAGCGCCCAGACCTGCGCAAACGAGGGGATTTCTTCGTCGTCCAGCGGCGGGCGATCCGCTTCGGGCAGCGCCAGCAGCGCGCCGCGCACGTCCATCACCTCGGGCTCCAGGGTGCGCGGGTCGTCGAGCGCTTCCACCGGCGTATCGAGCGCCAGCGTCACTTCGTCCCAGCGGCGCTGCCAGAGCGCCAGGAAACGCGCTTGCTGCTCCGCGTCGGCAAACATCGGCAGCAGCGGCAGGGCGTCGCCCTCGGGCAGGTCAATGTTTTCTCCATCGCCCAGCAGCATGGACAGGTATTCGGCTTGGGGAATGGCGCGGCGGCTGCAGACCAGGGCGGTCAGAAAACCATCGCAGAACTCCCATTGCGGGGTTTCGTCCAGGCGCGTGCGCAGTTCGTCCAGCAGGTCGTCGAGCGCCTCCAGGTCTTCGGGCGCGAGCGCAGGCGTCCGGTGGGCGCTGGGTTCGGGGGTGGCTTCGGTCATGGCATATCCGTTCTGCGGGCAAAGGCTTCTATGATCCCCGGCTGCCGCGCCTGCCAAGGGCAGAGGGCGCGCTGGGCGTGGCGGCCAGTGTAGCGCCGGCTTTTTCGCTCGTTCCATGACCGACTACCCCGAATTTCTGCGCGCCCAGGCCGCGAACCAGACACGCAGCATCGCCAGCTACCATCCTGAAGGCGAGCAGTTGTGGCTCAAGAAAGCCGGCGCGCGCAACAGCATGGGGCGCTACCGGGCCATGGGCGCGCTCGCGCGATTGCTGCGCCTGCCGCTGCTCACGCCGGTGCCCAACCTGGGCGGCGAACAGGCCATTGCCACCGAGGCGCGGCGGCTGCGCGAACTCGCCGGGCTGGGCGTGCATGTTCCCGCCTTGCTGGCGGTACAAACCGACGCGCTGCTGCTGCGCCATCTGGGCGTGCCGGGCCAGCCCACGCCCTCACTGGCCAATGAAATGCGCGACGCCGTGCCGGCAGGCGCGCACGCCGTGCTGACGCTGTGGCAACAGGGCCTGTCTGCCATCGGCGAGGTGCACCGGGGCGGCAGTTATCTGAGCCAGGCGTTTGCGCGCAACCTGGTGCGCTGCGCCGACGACCATGTGGGTTTCATCGATTTCGAGGACGACCCCGGATCGGTGCTCCCACTGGGCTTGTGCCATGCACGCGATGCGCTGTGCTTCGCCCATTCCAGCGCGCTGGCGTTGCACGAGGCCGGCGCCCTCACAACGGCGCGCCCGCTCTGGACCGCCTGGGTGGAACAGGGGAGCCCCGAGATGCAGGCCGCGCTGGCAGCCAGCGTCCGGCGCCTGTCGGCACTGCGCCATTTGCCTACCAGCCGCCGCCTGGGCCGCGACCTGCAGCGCGCACGCACAGCGTGGGATCTGCTGGCCCCCTGAGGATGAGCGCCTGCGGCACACTGTGGCGTTGTGAAACCCTGCCCTGAGGAGACCCCATGCAGCTGACCGCCGCCGTCGCGCAAACCGCCACCGTCATGTTCGACACCGCCGCCACCGTTGCGCGCGCCGAAAGCCTGATGCACGAAGCCGCGCAGCGCGGCGCGCAGGTGCTGGTGTTTCCCGAAGCCTTCCTGGGTGGCTACCCCAAGGGGGCAGACTTTCACATCTACATCGGCGGCCGCACGCTCCAGGGACGCGAGGATTTCAAGAAATACTTCGACGCTGCCGTGACACTGGACGGCCCGGAGCTCGCCCGCCTCGCCAAGACCGCCGGACGCGAAAAGCTCTTTGTCTGCATCGGCATCATCGAGCGCGATGGTGGCACCTTGTACTGCACCGCCGTCTACCTGGGTCCGGACGGCCAGGGCGAAGGCCGGGTGCTAGGCCACCACCGCAAGCTGATGCCGACCGCACTCGAGCGCCTGGTCTGGGGCTATGGCGACGGCTCGACACTCAATGCCATCGAGACGCCCTACGGCAAGCTCGGCGCAGTGATTTGCTGGGAGAACTACATGCCGGCCATGCGCATGGCCATGTACCAGCAGCGCGTGGCCCTGTACTGCGCCCCCACGGCAGACGACCGCGACAGCTGGATTGCCAGCATGCAGCACATCGCCATGGAAGGCCGCTGCTTTGTGCTCTCCAGCTGCCAGCACCTGCGCCGAAAAGACTTCCCCATGGACGCCATGCACAACCGCCTGCCCGAAGCCCAGGACACACTCCTGATGCGCGGCGGAAGCTGCATCGTCGGCCCGCTGGGCCAGGTGCTTGCGGGGCCGGTGTACGGCGAGGATGTGCTGTTGACCGCAGAGATCGACACCGGCGACATCGCCCGCGCGCAGATGGACTTTGACCCCGTGGGCCACTACGCACGGCCCGACGTGTTCCAGCTGGCGGTGAACACCGCGCCGCAGCGCGCAGTGCATCTGGCGCCCGGGGCCAGCACCTCGGCGGACTGCCCATGAAGGTTTCCGAAGCCATTGCAAAGCGGATGTCGGTGCGCGCCTTCACCCAGGAAGTGCCGCCTGCCACCACGGTGCGCAGCATCCTCGAAGCCGCAGCGCGGGCCCCCTCGGGCGGCAACCTGCAGCCCTGGCAGGTGCATGCACTGACGGGGGCGCCACTGGCTGAGTTGCTGGCCTGTGTTGCGGCCAGTCCGCCGCAGCCCGAACCCGAGTACGCCGTTTACCCGCCGAGCTTGTGGGAACCCTACCGCACGCGCCGCTTTGAGAACGGCGAGCAGCTCTACAGCACCTTGGAAATTGCGCGCGAAGACAAAGCCGCGCGCCTGCGCCAGATGGCAAAAAACGCGCAGTTCTTTGGCGCCCCCGTGGGTATTTTTTTGAGCATCGACCGGCGCATGGGGCCGCCGCAATGGGCAGATCTGGGCTGCTACCTGCAAAACGTGCTGCTGCTGGCGGTGGAGGCCGGCCTCGCCACCTGCCCACAGGAATACTGGGCGTTTTGCTCCGAACCGGTGAAGGCGTTTTTGCGCCTGAGCCCGGAGCAACTCCTGTTTGCCGGGATTGCGCTGGGCTATGCGGACAATGACGCGCCCATTAACCAGATGCGTGCGGAGCGCGCACCCTTCGACGAGGTTGTGCAGATGCGGGGGTTTGAGAAATGCTGGTAACCGCCCAACGAAATGCATCCCTCCACCCTACCCTGCCAGCCCGCGCGTAGGCATCAGCCCGTCTAGACGCCCGCAAGTCCGACATTACTGCCGTTGTGCCCTTGACGTCCCTACCGATGCATTCTTCTACCACCTATTCTTTATCGCATCCAAAGTATCGCGCGGATATTGACGGACTACGGGCAATTGCTGTGCTGTCGGTGGTTGTCTTTCACGCCGCACCGAACTGGATGCAGGGTGGATTCATCGGAGTCGATATCTTTTTTGTGATTTCGGGCTTCTTGATTTCGACCATCATTTTCAACAGCCTGAAAGCACAATCCTTCAGCTTGCTGGAGTTCTACGCCCGCCGCGTCAAACGCATTTTTCCCGCGCTGTTCATCGTGCTTGCGGCCTGCTATGCGGTGGGCTGGTATGTCTTGTTCGCCGACGAGTTTGCCCACCTTGGAATGCATACCAGCGCAGGCGCCTTTTTCGTCTCCAACCTTGCGCTGTGGAGCGAAACAGGACCTCTCGACAAACCCGCCTCAGCCAAACCGTTGTTTCATTTGTGGAGCCTCGGAATTGAAGAGCAGTTCTATATCGTGTGGCCCGCGCTGCTGGTACTTGCCTGGAAAGGAAGATACAACCTGTTGACGCTGACCTTGGTGTTTGCCACCGCGTCCCTGGCATGGAATCTGCAAGCAAGCGTCAAGCAGCCCGCCACCACCTTCTTTTCACCACAGACCCGATTTTGGGAGCTTCTATGTGGCGGTCTCCTGGCTTGGGCTTCCCTTCATCAGCACCCCGCTGTCGCAGGACTCCAAAGCAAGCTCGACCGAGGCATTCACCGCACGCTGTACCGCAGCGAGCCCATGGGAGACGGTCTTGCATTGGCCAACGCCCTCGCTCTGGTGGGCGCTGCGCTGCTGGCATTCGGTTTTCTGAAAATCGAACCAGCGCTCGGCTATCCCGGCAAATGGGCCATCGTCCCTGTTCTGGGTGCCGTGCTGATCATTTCGGCCGGCCCTCAGGCCTGGTTCAATCGGGTCGTGCTCTCCAATCGCTGGGCAGTCTGGTTTGGTTTGATCAGCTTTCCGCTGTATTTATGGCACTCGCCGCTGCTGTCATACGCGCACATCATGGAAGGAGGGAACCCGCGCGCAGACATCCGCCTCGGCGCGGTGGCGCTGTCCATTGTGCTGGCGTGGCTCACGTATCGGCTTGTCGAGCGGCGCGTGCGCTTTGCCAAGCATCGGCTGGTGGTCCCGGTGCTGTGCGCGCTCATGGGCGCCATCGGTGCTTTGGGTTGGTACACCAGCAGCCAAAACGGCTTTGCATTCAGGCTGAATTCAAAAGTGGACCTCGCACTGCTGAGCCAGACCATCGAGCCATCAAACACGCGGCTGTCCGATGGATCCTGCGAAAAATTTCTTGATTTCTCAATAGGACCTGGCGCGGTCTGCCTTGCGAACACCTCTGCTCCAGAAGTGCTGTTCGTGGGAGACAGCCACGCCATGTCCCTGAACAGCGCTGCTGTGTTAGGCAAGGTGTCGATCCAGTCCATGCTGATCGGAAACCACGGCTGCCCGCCACTCATGAACCACTCCGTGATGGATGGCAAGGTGAACAAAGGCTGCAATGCCCTGCCGGAGGAGGCGCTGAAGGTGCTCGCGCGGTTCCCGACCATCCAAACAGTAGTCCTTGAATCGCGAGGCCCGATGTACTTCTCCGGGTCTGGCTACGGGATAGAAGGCCCGAACAACTACTCGATTTTTGCGTTGGATGGATCTGCCGCCACGCAAGCGCAAATGTTTCAACAGGGTTATTCGCAGTTCGTGAAGGCGCTGTTGTTGCGACAGAAGAAGGTCGTTTTTGTGATCGGCTCCCCAGAACTGGGAGAGGAGCCCAGAGGTTGCATCGTCACGCGCCCCGTGTCTCTCTTGAACAAAACCCTCTCCAGCTGCAGCCAGGACAAATCCAAAGTCGATGAAAGGCAGGCGGTGTACCGCAACCTGGTGGAGAACATCCAGGCAGACAACCCGGGGCTCCAGGTGTACGACCCTATTGACCTCTTCTGCGACGATGCGCAGTGCTACGGCTTGCGCAACGGAAAACTACTCTATTGGGACGATGATCACATTTCCACCTGGGCCAGCGAACTGGTTTTGAATGACATGCGCAAGCAAAAGCTCCTGCCATAAAAGCTCTTTATGCAAAGCTCCGCCTGAGACGCAATAGCGCAGCGCTCAGGCGCGCGCTTCCATAGCGCGGCCAAGCTCGACCCCGAGCGGCTGCAAGCGCTTGCGCAACTGCAGCACCGCCCGGTCCTTGCTCAGCAAGATTGCGCCACGCGCCACGGCCAAGTCGATAAAAGGCTGATCATCGGTGTCCTTGCAAACCGCGCTGGCGCGCGGCCCAGGTGCCACGGTCTGCACAGCGGCGTCAAATCGCGCCAGCACACTCTCGGGCGTGAAGCCGTAGAACGCGACGCGCGATGCAATCTGCGCATAGCCAAGCACGCGTGCCAGTTCGCTGCGCATGCCGGCCGTCGCTATCCAGTGCAGCGCGCCCGAAGCCAACAAGCCGGGCAGCGGTGCGGTTGCAGGATCGGCAAACACCAGCAAGTCGAGCACGATGTTGGTGTCCAGCACCAGCGCGCGGCGGCTGCCTGCTGCTGGCAGCCCGACCGTCATCTCATGTGCCATCGGCCGGAGCGGGAGCAAGCGCATCGACGGACCGGCTGCGCAGGCTGCCGCGAATCAGGTCAAAGCGAAACAGCCGGCATTCGATGGGGCCGTTCCACATCGGGACACGGCGCGACTCCTTCAGACGCATCTTGCCGGGGAGCTTCAAGTCGGGCGTGAGCATCCAGGCCTGCCAGCCGGTGTAGTTTTTCTTCCAGTGGCTGGCAAGCTGCTGGAAGAATTCGCTGCCGTCTCCCCCAGCCCCCTCCGCGCCCGGTACTTCTGCCGCTTCCCGGCCCACCGCCGCGCCCTGCGCGCGCTGCTGGGCGCGCTCGCGCGCGTTCTGGCCCGCGCTGCCTGCGGCGGCGATGCGCTCACCATACGGCGGGTTGAGCAGCATGATCCCCGGCTCCTCGCAGGGCGGCATGCGCTGCAGGGCGTCGCCGCCGCGCAGTTGCAGCGCGCCCGCGACGCCAGCGCGCTGGGCGTTGTGCTCGGCAAAATCGACCATGCGGTGTGAAATATCACTGCCAAATATGCCCGTAGCGCAGGCAGTAATTGCGCTATTAGCTTCTTCTTTGATAGCACCCCAGACATGCGCCTGAAACGGCAGCAATTTTTCAAAGGCAAAGCGCCGTTGCAGGCCCGGCGCGATGCGGCAGGCCATTTGGGCGGCTTCGATCAGCACCGTGCCGCTGCCGCAGCAGGGGTCGTAGAGCGGCAGGGGCGCCTCGCCGTGCGGATCCCAGCCGGTGGCGGCGATCATGGCGGCGGCGAGCGTCTCTTTGAGCGGGGCGTCGCCTTTGGCCCCGCCGTCGCGCACGTTGCGCCAGCCGCGCTTGAACAGCGGCTCGCCGGAGGTGTCGATGTAGACCGTGGCTTCGTCGGTGGTCAGGTGCAGGTGCACGCGCACGTCGGGCCACTGCGTGTCCACGTCGGGGCGCACGCCAGCCTTGGCACGAAAGCGGTCCGCCACGGCGTCCTTGGTGCGCAGCGCGGCAAAGTTCAGGCTGGTCAGCGGGCTGTGCTGGGCCGTGACCTCCACCTTGAAGCTCTGGCGCGGCGTGAACCAGATTTCCCATGCAATGCTGGACGCCAGGGCGTAAATATCGTTCTCGTTGCGGTACAAACCCTGGGCCAGCTGCACCAGCACGCGCTGCGCCAGACGGCTTTTCAGGTTGAGCAAGAGCGCATCGCGCCAAGAAGCCTTGAGCAGCACGCCGCCGCGTCCCACCAGCAGATCGTTGCCGGTGAGCCCAGTGATCTGGTGCACCTCGTCGGCCAGAAAACCCTCGACGCCGGCGGCGCAGGGCAAGAAAAGTTGTAGCTGATTCATAGTGTCTTGCGCAGCGTGGTGATGGGTATCTTCAGCGCTTCGCGGTACTTGGCCACGGTGCGGCGCGCGCATTCAATGCCTTGCTCTTTGAGCATGTCGGCGATCTGGTTGTCCGACAAGGGCTTGGCCGGGTTCTCGGCGGCGACAAACTGCTTGATGAGCGCCCGCACCGCCGTGCTCGACGCATTGCCCCCAGTGTCCGTCCCCAGGCCCGAGCCAAAGAAGAACTTGAGTTCGTAGGTACCCTGGGGTGTCGCCATGTACTTGGCGGTGGTGACGCGGGAGATGGTCGATTCGTGCAGGCCCAGCTCGTCGGCAATGTCGCGCAGCACCAGCGGGCGCATGGCGAGTTCGCCGTGCACAAAGAAGTTTTTCTGCCGCTCGACAATCGCCTTGGAGACGCGCAGGATGGTGTCAAAGCGCTGCTGAATGTTCTTGATGAACCAGCGCGCTTCCTGCAGGCGCTGCTGCAGTGCCTGGTGGCCGTCGCTGCCGCGGTGGCCGCGCAGGGCGCCTGCGTAGATGTCGTGCACGCGCAGGCGCGGCATCACATCGGGGTTGAGCTGAACGACGAACTGTGCCGAGCCCGTGCCCACGCGGCGCACCAGGACGTCGGGCACGATGGCGTTGCGCTCCACATTGGAAAAGCGCCGCCCAGGCCGGGGTTCGAGCTGCGCAATCAAGGCCATGGCTGCGCGCGTGGCTTCTTCGCTGGCACCGCAAAGCGGCGCCAGACGCCGCAGATCGCGCCGTGCCAACAGGTCGAGTGGCTGCTGGCAGATGCACAGCGCCGTGGCCACCAGAACTGCATCGTGCACGCCGTCCGCCTGCAGTTCGCGCAGCTGCAGGCTCAGGCATTCGCCCAGATGGCGCGCGCCCACGCCCGTGGGCTCCAGGCTCTGCAACAAACGCAGCGCCACGGTAAAGCGGTGCACCAGTTCTTCGGCTTCCTCGGCGTCCCCCTGCGCCAAGCCTGCGGCCAACGCCTCGATGGGATCTTCCAGGTAGCCGTTGTCGCTGAGCGACTCGATCAGGAAGGAGAGCGCCGCGCGGTCGATGTCCCCGAGCCGCAGCGCCAGCGCCTGGCGGTGCAGGAAGTCGGTGAGCGAGCCGTGCTCATGGGCGCGGTCGAGCGCATCGCCCGTGCCTTCGCCGGAATCGCTGGACACTCGCGCGGGGGCGTCGCCGCCCCACTCGGCGTCGTCCGGCGCCATCTCGTGCGTTCCGTCACCGGACCAATCCAGCAGGTCGTCGGCCGGGGAATCTGAGTCATTTTGGCTCTCAGCGCTTGCTGTGCTTGTGTTATCAGCTCCTGAATACGTAGCAAACTCCATGCTTGTGTCTGTGCTCTCTGCCGGGATATCGGCCTGCGCCAGGCCAAATTCTTCCCGTGGCGCCTCTTCGTTTTCGCGTTCCAGAAACGGGTTTTCGTCCAGCATCTGCTCGACTTCCTGGGCGATTTCCAGCGTCGAGAGCTGCAGCAAACGGATGGATTGCTGCAGCTGCGGCGTCAAGGCCAGGTGCTGCGAGACGCGCAGCGACAGACCCGGCTTCATGCGACCCAACCACCACCGCGCGCAGGCAAAGAAAGGAATGCGCCCATCACGCTACATCCGGAAGTGCTCGCCCAGGTACACCCGGCGCACTTCCGCGTTGTCGACGATTTCTGTCGGTGTGCCCTCGGCCAGCACCTCGCCTTCGCTGATGATGAAAGCGTGATCGCAGATGCCCAGCGTCTCGCGCACGTTGTGGTCGGTGATCAATACGCCGATGCCGCGCGCCTTCAGAAAACCGATGATGCGCTGGATCTCGATCACGGCGATCGGGTCGATGCCGGCAAAAGGCTCGTCAAGCAGGATAAAACGCGGCTGCGTCGCCAGCGCCCGGGCAATCTCGACGCGCCGCCGTTCACCCCCCGAGAGCGAGAGCGCCGACGAGTCGCGCAGGTGCTCCACACGCAGCTCCTGCAAAAGCGAGGTGAGACGCTCCTCAATCACTTCCTTGGACAGGGGCTTGCCATCTTCGCCATGCTGCAGCTCCAGCACGGCGCGCACATTTTGCTGCACCGTGAGTTTGCGGAAGATCGATGCCTCCTGCGGCAGATAAGACATGCCAAGCCGCGAGCGCCGGTGAATCGGCATGTCACCCACCGAGCGGCCATCAATGAAGATGTCGCCTGCGTCGCTGCGCACCAGGCCAACGATCATGTAGAACGAGGTGGTCTTGCCGGCACCATTGGGGCCGAGCAAGCCCACCACTTCGCCTTTGCGCACGTTCAGCGAAACGTCCTTGACCACCTTGCGCCCACCGTAGGCCTTGGCCAGGTGGCGCACTTCCAGCAAGCTCGATTCATTGATCGACTCGCTGGTCGGTTCGCTGGCCATTGCGCTGACCATTTCCTCCGGCGCGTTCACCGGCGCGCGCCTTCCAGCCGATCGCTGGGCTTGAGTTCCGGAGTCGGGCCAGGCGCAGGCACAGCCGGTGTGGCGGGCGTCGCATCGCGCGGGGCCAGTATGGCGCGCACACGTCCGCCCGAACCGCCGGCGTCGCCCGGTGACTTGCCGGTATTGCGGCCATCCACGGTGAAGACATCGGTCAGGTTGTTGTAGACGATGACATCGCCGGTGATCTCGTCGCTCAAATCACCTGCACGAAAGCGCCTCAATTCGGCGCGCGTGATGAAGCGCACGGTGTCGGCCTTGCCGCTGTATTCAATGGTTTCGCCTTCGCCTTCGATGAACTCCTCGGGCGCGCCCGCAGCGGTATCGCGCTTTTGGCGGAAAAAGGCGCGTTTTCCACCACCGCCCGTCACCACGACCGACTGGTAGCCGTCGGCGTCCTGGCGCACCTCCAGGCGCGCGCCGCGCAGCACGATGCTGCCCTTGGTCACCACGACGCGGCCCGTAAACACGCTGGTCTGCTGCAGCTCGTCGTGCTTGAGCTGGTCAGCCTCGATGTTCATGGGCTGGTTGCGATCGGATTTTTCCGCGAGAGCGGGCGGCGCAGTCAGCGCGCAAAGTGCCGCAGCCAGTGCCCAGGGGAGCACAGCAGCGCGGGCACGCCGCACGGGGTTCGAATTGGAAAACGAGGAGATGGGGAGCATGCGAAGGTCCGAAGTGGGCGCGCACCGTCGCCCGGCGAGGGCGCGCACAGCGATCTGGTGGCGGCACGAATCTTGCAATCATTGTGCCACGCGCAAGCAAAAAAAGGCCCGCATCAGCGGGCCGCAGCCTGAGTGGGGCTCTGCGCTGTAGCCTATGCCCCCTTGGCGACCAGGGCTTCCACCACCTTCAGCATGGCGCTCAAGCTGCCAGCCATGGTTCCATCGACGTAGTAGCGGCCCGCCACGCCCATGGACGGGACACCTTCGACACCATAGGCGTCTTGCAACTGAGCCGCTTTGCGGACCTGGTTGGAGACGGTGAAAGAGCTGTACATCTCCTTGAACTTGGCCAAATCCATGCCCGGCTGCTTGCCGATCCAGGCAAAAATTCCATCGTCCTTGGACAGATTTTGTTTCTCGACATGGATTGCGCGAAACAGCCTGGCGTGCAGTTCGTCAACCTTGCCCAAACCCTCCAATGCGTAGTACAGCTTTTGCTGCGGCGCGAAGCTGGCATTGAATGCGATGGGAACACGTCGGAACGCCATGTTCTTGGGCGGCGTTTTGAGCCAGGCTTCCAGCGTGGGCTCAAATTCGTTGCAGTGCGGGCAGTTGTACCAAAAGAACTCGATCACCTCGACTTTGCCGGCCGGCGCATCGGTAGGAGCGGGTTTGGACAGTCGGGTGTACTCCTTGCCTTCCTTGGGCGCAGCGTTCTGTGCAAAAGCGGGCAACGAAAAACTCGACGCGACCATTGCGGTGGCTGCCGTGGCGGAAAAATCTCGACGATTCATTCAAAAGGCTCCTGTGAGGGTTCGGCCGTGGGACTGGGACCGGGACAAAAAAGTTCAGCGCTGCACACGCACCAGGGCGGACTCCACCCCGGCGCCATCGAGCTTCTCCTTGAGTTGCTCGGCATCAATGCGCTTGACGAAGGGGCCTATGCGCACGCGAAACACGGTGCGACCACCCTGCTCGCGCTCATTGAGGCGCGCCTCCCAGCCCAGCATGGCCAGTTTGGCGCGCTGTGCATCGGCATCTTGTTTCGTGCGAAATGCCCCTGCCTGCACATAGTAGTCAAAGGGATCGACACTGGCTGCGGGCGCGGCCGCTGCTGCGGACTCTGCGGTGCTGCGTGCCTTTGCCAGATCCCCCAAGGGATCTTCAGGCACCGTCGCGGGCGTTGGCGCTGCCGTTGCGGCCGACGCCGGCGCTGCAGCAACGCCTGCGGCCGGGCCGACAGCGCCTGCAGACGCCGGGCGCGCGCCGCTCTTGCCATACAGCGGCGAATTGGGATCCCAATTTTTGTTCTTTTGCGTCTCGGCGTTGTCCTGGTCGCTGCTGCGCGTGGCGCCCTTGTTCAAAAAGGGTACTGGCAGTTTGGTGACGTAGACGGCGACGCCCAGTGCCACGCCCAACCCGACCAGCAAGCCGAGAATGAATCCAACGATGGTCCCGCCCGTTTGTTTATTGTTCATATGCTTGCCGTGTTTCACATTCTGCGCGGCGCCGAGACACCCAGCACCGCCAGCCCATTGTGCAATACCTGCGCCGTGGCGGCGACGAGTGCCAGACGCGCGGTTTTGACGCGCTCGTCGTCCACCAAAATGCGCTCGGCATCGTAGTAGCTGTGGTAACTCGCGGCCAGGTCGCGCAGGTAGAAGGTGACGTCGTGCGGTGCTTCGCCCTCGGTGGCAGCGATGAGCATCTCGGGGTATTTGGCCAGTTGCAGCATCAGGGCCTGCGCCTGCGGGCCGTCCAGCGGAGAAAGATCGGCACCCGCCAGACCCGCAACCTCACCGCCCCAGGCTGCCAGCACCGAGCAGATGCGCGCATGCGCATACTGCACGTAGTACACCGGATTTTCGTTGTTCTGCGCCACCGCGAGGTCCACATCGAAGGTGTATTCGGTATCGGGCTTGCGGCTGAGCAAAAAGAAGCGCACGGCGTCCTTGTTGGTCCATTCGATCAGGTCGCGCAGCGTCACGTAGCTGCCGGCGCGTTTGCTGATCTTGACTTCTTCCCCGCCCTTGACCACGCGCACCATGGTGTGCAGCACATAGTCGGGGTACCCCGGCGGAATACCCACGTCGGCGGCCTGCAGCCCAGCGCGCACGCGGGCGATGGTTCCGTGGTGGTCCGTGCCTTGAACGTTCACCACTTTGGTGAAGCCGCGCTCCCACTTGGCGATGTGGTAGGCCACGTCGGGCACAAAGTAGGTATAGGTACCGTCTTGCTTGCGCATGACACGGTCCTTGTCGTCGCCGTAGTCGGTGCTCTTGAGCCACAGCGCTCCGTCCTGCTCATAGGTCTTGCCGTTGGCAATGAGTCGGTTCACTGTGGCTTCCACGCGGCCGCTGGTATAGAGGCTCGATTCGAGGTAGTACTCGTCAAACTGCAGGTTGAAGGCGTGCAGGTCCTTGTCCTGCTCATTGCGCAGGTAGGCCACGGCGAACTGGCGAATCGACTCCAGATCGTCGACATCGCCGCTGGCAGTGACTTCGCGGTCATCGGCCTTCACCGTTTTCTTCGCCAGGAAATCGTTGGCGATGTCCTGGATGTAATCACCGTTGTAAAACGCTTTGCTTGCCGGATTTTCAGGGTCGACTGGCCAGCATTCGTCGCCCGGCTTGAAGCCCTTGGCGCGCAACTGCGTGCTGTTCGTCAGCGTTTGAATTTGCACACCCGCATCGTTGTAATAGAACTCGCGGTGCACCTTCCAACCCTGGGTGCTGAACAAATTGCAGATAGCGTCCCCCAACGCCGCCTGACGGCCGTGACCTACATGCAGCGGCCCCGTGGGGTTGGCCGAGACGAATTCCACCAGCACCTTGCGCCCCGTGGGCAGCTGCATGCCGAAATGCGCACCCGACGCCAGCACCTCATGCACCACCTGCTGCTTGGCAGCGGGTTTCAGGCGCACGTTGAGAAAGCCGGGGCCGGCGATGTCCAGTCCGTCCACCCAGTGTTCGAAGGCGGGCGTGGCCAGCAGCGACGCGCGCAGGCGTTCGGCCAGTTCGCGCGGGTTGGCTTTGAGCGGTTTCGCCAGTTGCATGGCGGCAGTGCAGGCGTAGTCGCCATGGGCGGCCACTTTGGGCGATTCGAACGCAGCGCGTGCGCCGGCGCCGGGGGAAAATCTCTCAAGCACGTCGGCCAGGGCCGCGAGCAGTTGTTTTTTGGCAGTAAGCATTGGCGGATTTTACGGGGCGCGCCGCCGCGCTTCGCTCAGGCGTATATTGCGCTCGCGGGGTGCTTTGGCCCCGTTTTTTTCCTCCAACGGAGCACCAATGAAAAAGTTTCTTGCCCTGACCACTCTTGGATTTGCCTGCGCATTCGGTACCGCCTGGGCCGCCGACGCCCCCGCGCCTGTGGCCGCCACGCCTGCCGCCGCCAAAGCGCCCACCAAGCAGCAGTCCAAGATGAAAACCTGCAATGCGGACGCCAAAGGCATGAAGGGCGACGAGCGCAAGGCTTTCATGAAGACCTGTTTGAGCAACAAGCCTGAGGCCGAGGCCACCCAGCAGAGCAAGATGAAGACCTGCAACGCCGAAGCCGCAGGCAAGAAGGGCGCTGAGCGCAAGGCATTCATGAGCGAGTGCCTGAAAAAGTAAGCCCATGCGCCGCGCAAAAAACCCCGCGATCGCGGGGTTTTTTTGTCTGGATGGGGCCTCTTTCAGAGCGTCAGCACACCGCGCGCAAGCAGCGCCGCAGCGAGCAGCACCAGGCCAATCAAATGCGTTTCGATCATGATCCAGCGGCGCGTTGCGAGCACCTCGTCGGGCGGCGGCAGCGCGCCTGTCGCGACCAGGTTGCGGCGCCAGCGCAAGAAGGAAGCGGTGGACCGGAGCGACATCAGCACAATGACAATGAACAGTCCGAGCTTGAGATAAAGCAGTGGCTGGCTCCAGTACCAAGCTACGCCCTTGACACCCCAGAATGTGCGCGCCAGGCCCGCCAGCAGCACGCTTAGCGCGAAGATGCCGTAGATCAGATCCAAGCGCACGAGGCGGTGCACCACTGCGGCATTCATCCATTCGGTGCGGCACATCGCCGCTTCACTTGCCATGAAGACCACCATGGTGAAGATGGCGACCAAATGGAAGAAGGCCAGAAACGATTCCAGAATCACGCGGGCACTCCGATTTGCCAGAACTGCGGCTGGCCATAGTGGTGTTTGAGAAATTCGATCCACAAGCGCACCCGCAGTGGCAGGTGCTTGCGCTGGGGAAAGACGACGTAGATGCCGTTGGGCGGCGCGGCATAGTCTTCCAGCACCGCCACCAGCTGGCCCGAGGCGATCTCACGTTCGACTTCCCAGGTGCTGCGCCAGGCAATGCCGTGGCCGGCGAGGCACCAGTCGAACAAGACCTGGCCGTCCGAACAATCCAGCGGCCCACGCGGACGCAGGTGCGTCACCTCGCTGCCGCCACCCGGCAAGGGCATGCAAAACGCCCAGCCGCGCGTTTGCGAGGCCTCGCTCGACAAGGTCAGGCAGGCATGCTGCGCCAGATCGGCCGGCTCGGCCGGCGTGCCGTGCTGGGCCAGGTACTGCGGCGTGGCCACGCAAAGCCGCCGGTTGTCGGCCACGCGCACGCTGACCAGCGAAGAATCGGGCAGATCGCCCACGCGCACGGCGCAGTCAAAGCCCTCGCCCGCCAGATCGACCACGCGGTCGCTCAGGTTGAGCGAGATCGTGACCTCGGGGTGCTGCGCGCGAAAGCTCGGCACCAGCGGCGCCACATGGCGGCGGCCGAATCCGGCCGGCGCCGTGATGCGCAAATGCCCGCTGGCCTTGATGCCGCCGGCCGAGACGCTGGCCTCGGAATTGGCCACATCGGAGAGCACACGCTGGCAGTCTTCCAGAAAGGCGCTTCCTTCGTGCGTCAGGCTGATGCGGCGCGTGGTGCGTACCAGCAGCTTGACGCCCAGGTGCTCCTCCAGCGCATCGAGCCGCCGCCCCATGATGGCGGGCGCCACGCCCTCCGCCCGCGCCGCCGCAGTGAGGCTGCCGCGCGTGGCGACCGATACGAAAGACTCGAAAGCCTTGAGTTTGTCCATGGGTGCCGATTATGGAGACAAGGGGTTTTCCTGGAGCATACGGTCAACAAGACCCAGGCCAGGACGGAAAATTTTGATTGAATTGACCTCCAGCGCTTATCTGGCGGGCGCAGACAGCTATTGATTTGATTGCGATGATGCCGTATTCACCTCGGTAGCGACCGATGGACGCACCTGATCTTTGCAAATAAGTCACTGGTTTTCAACTTTTCAAGCTGTTTATAGTTCAATTGATTTCGAATAAAGTCTCTGCCAGAGGCAGTGGCCGCCCTGGCCGGAATTTCCACCACCCGGGCGTCCTGTCATTTCCCGATTCCTACCGAGGCTCCCCCATGACCGATCGCACCTCTCTCCACGGCCTGCAAGTGGCCACCACGCTCCTGCGCTTCGTTGACGAACAGGTGCTTCCTGGCACCGGCCTCGAAAGCGCCGCCTTCTGGAAAGGGTTTGATGCCATCGTCTCCGACCTGGCCCCGCGCAATATTGCCTTGCTGGCCGAGCGCGAGCGCCTTCAGGCCGAGCTGGACACCTGGCACAAGGCCAACCCAGGCCCCATCATGGACATGCTGGCCTACCGCACGTTTCTGGAGCAAATTGGCTACCTCGTGCCCCAGCCGGCTGAGGTCAAGGCCACCACCGCCAACGTGGACGACGAGCTGGCGCTGCAAGCCGGCCCGCAACTCGTGGTGCCCATTCTCAACGCCCGCTACGCGCTCAATGCCGCCAACGCGCGCTGGGGCAGCCTGTACGACGCGCTCTATGGCACCGACGCGATCCCCGAAACCGATGGCTGCGAGAAAGGCCCTGGTTACAACGAGAAGCGCGGCGCCAAAGTGATCGCCTTTGCCCGCCGCGTGCTCGACGAATCGGCCCCGCTGGCCCAGGGTTCGCACGCCGATGCCAGCGCCTACCGCGTCGAGAACGGCGCGCTGGTCGTCGCACTGCAAGGCGGGGCCAGCACGGGCCTGAAAAACCCGGCCCAGTTCATGGGCTACCAGGGCGATGCGGCCAGCCCCTCGTCCGTGCTGCTGCAGCACAACGGCCTGCATCTCGATATCCGCATCGATCGCAGCACCCCCATCGGCAAGACCGATGCCGCCGGCGTGAGCGACCTGGTGCTCGAAGCCGCGCTTTCGACCATTCTCGATCTGGAAGACTCGGTGGCCGCTGTGGACGCCGACGACAAGGTACTGGGCTACAGCAACTGGCTGGGCATCCTCAAAGCCACGCTGACCGAAGAAGTCGCCAAGGGCGGAAAGACCTTCACGCGCGGCCTCAATCCTGACCGCGTCTACACGGCGCCGGCCGGCAGGGGCGAAGTGCGCCTGCACGGCCGCTCACTGATGTTCCTGCGCAATGTTGGTCATCTGATGACGAATCCGGCCATCCTGTGGACCGACAAGCAAGGCCAGGTGCGTGAGATTCCCGAAGGCATCTTGGACGCTGTGGTCACCACCACCATCGCCCTGCACGATCTGCAGGGGCACGGAAAGGACGGCATTCGCAACTCGCGCAAGGGCAGCGTCTACATCGTCAAGCCCAAGATGCACGGCCCCGCCGAAGTCGCTTTTGCCAGCGAACTGTTCGGCCGCGTCGAGCAACTGCTGGGCCTGCCGGAGAACACCGTCAAGCTGGGCATCATGGACGAAGAGCGCCGCACCAGCGTCAACCTCAAGGCCTGCATCGCCGCAGCCGCCAGCCGGGTGGCCTTCATCAACACCGGCTTCCTGGACCGCACTGGCGACGAGATGCACAGCGCCATGTACGCCGGCCCCATGATCCGCAAGGGCGACATGAAGACCAGCGCCTGGATCCAGGCCTACGAGAAGAACAACGTGCTCGTCGGCCTCTCGTGCGGGCTGCGCGGCAAGGCGCAGATCGGCAAGGGCATGTGGGCCATGCCCGACCTGATGGCGGCCATGCTGGAGCAAAAGATCGCCCACCCCAGGGCCGGCGCCAACACCGCCTGGGTGCCCAGCCCCACGGGCGCCACGCTGCACGCCCTGCACTACCACCAGGTGCTGGTCAGCGACGTGCAAAAGGAGATGGAAAAGATCGACGCCAACGCCGAGCGCGACAACCTGCTCACCGGCCTCTTGACCATTCCCGTCAGCGCCAATCCGAACTGGAGCGACGAAGAAATCCAGCAGGAACTGGACAACAACGCACAGGGCATCCTGGGCTATGTGGTGCGCTGGGTGGACCAGGGCGTGGGCTGCTCCAAGGTGCCCGACATCCACAACGTGGGGCTGATGGAAGACCGTGCCACGCTGCGCATCAGCAGCCAGCACATGGCCAATTGGCTCTTGCATGGCGTGGTGAGCGAAGGCCGCATCCAGGCCACCTTCCAGCGCATGGCTGCGGTGGTCGACCAGCAGAACGGCAGCGACCCGCTGTACCAGCGCATGGCCGGCAACTTCGACACCAGCATGGCCTACCAGGCTGCCTGCGAGCTGGTCTTCAAAGGCAAGGAGCAGCCCAGCGGCTACACCGAGCCGCTGCTGCACGCCTGGCGGCTCAAGGTGAAGGCGGCGGCCTGATCGGTACAGCCCGCACCATCGACCGGCAGATGCTATCAAATTGAGTGCTGCCAATGCTTACGGAATAAGCGCTAGAGGCCGATTTTTGTAGATTTTTGGCGTGGTACTGACCGGGTACCACGCCATTTTTTGCAAAGCTCTACACTCGTACGCGGCACGCAAATTGCCGCCCGACGGCTGCACTGCCGCTGACCCACTCACCATGACAACACCGCTGCCCGAATTTGCCACCGCTGCTGTGCTGCGTTGCCCGCTGTGCGAGCAGGACAACGCGTGCAGCATGGCAGCCTGCGAGGACGCCGCGCAATGCTGGTGCATGGGCACGCGGGTGTCGCCGCTCGCTCTGGCGCGCGTTGCAAGCCAAGACCGGCAGCGGCGCTGTCTTTGCGCGGCTTGCGCGCAGGCGGATGCCGCCGATATCTGATTGTTTTTCAAAGGAATGCCATGCCCACCTACCACGTCGAAATGATGGAAGGCCGCACCGTCGAACAAAAGCGCCGCCTGGCAGAAGAGATCACACGCGTTTCCGTCGAAATCCTCGGCGGTGCGCCGGAATCGGTGGACATCCTGATCACGGACGTGAAGCGGGAGAACTGGGCCACCGGCGGCAAGCTCTGGTCCGATCGCAGCTGAGCGAGATGTGAGTGGCTGGCGCTTCGAGCAGTCTGCAGGCGCTGCGCGCACGTTACGGCGAGCGCTACCGCTGGCTGGTTTTGTTGTCGGTCATGGTCGGCACGATGGCGTCGATCATGTCGTCCACGGTGGTCAACGTCGCCATACCGGACATGAGTCAGCATTTCTCGCTGGACCAGGGCCGGGCGCAGTGGGTGGCTTCGGGGTTCATGGTGGCAATGACCGCCTCGATGCTCACCACCCCCTGGTTGCTGGCGCGCTTTGGCTACCGAATGACCTACGTCGGCTCCATGCTGCTGCTGCTGGGGGGCGGAATTGCGGGTGGCACCGCTGGCAATTTCTCCATGGTTTTGTTGGGGCGGGTTGCTGAAGGTCTTGCGGCGGGCATCGTCCAGCCCATTCCGGCAGTCGTCATCCTTTATGCCTTCCAGCCACACGAGCAGGGGCGCGCCAGCGGAGTCTTTGGCATGGGCGTAGTGCTCGCGCCGGCGCTGGGGCCCAGCATCGGCGGCCTGCTGGTGGACTGGTTTGGCTGGCGCTCGATTTTTTTCATGGTGGTGCCGTTTTGCCTGGCCTCGCTCTGGCTGGCGTTCAAATTCGTGCCCAGCACGGCGCCAGGCGGCGTTGCAGCGGGCGGCGAAGGCGAAACCCTGGACTGGCGGGGGCTGCTGCTGGGAAGCGTGGGCACGCTCTGCCTGCTCAATGGCCTGGTGGAACTGCACCAGGGCCCGCCGGAGCGGGCGCTCGCTTTGCTGGGCGGCGCGGCGGCTTGCACCGCACTTTTTATCTGGTGGCAGGCGCGACTGGCCCGCACCGGGCGCCGGCCGCTGATGGATTTGCGCCTGTTTGGCTACCGGCAGTTCACCATGGGCAGCATCGTCGCCTTTATCTACGGAACGGCCTTGTTCGGCTCCACCTACTTGTTGCCGGTTTTCATGCAGCTGGGGCTGCAGCTCTCGGCCTCGCTGGTGGGGACGATCTTGCTGCCGGCTGGGATTGTGCTTGCAGTGACCATTCCTGTTGTGGGCAGACTCGCGGACCGGCAACCGACGCATGTGCTGGTTTCGGTGGGGCTCTTTTTGCTGGCACTCTCATTCGCCTTGATGGTGCTGGTGCGGCTTGATTCGGGGCTGTGGCTGCTGGTCGCTTTTGCCATCTTGGGACGCATCGGGCTCGGGTTCATCCTGCCTTCGCTCAACCTTGGTGCCATGCGCCCGCTGGACAAGGCACTGATTGCTCAGGGCTCCAGTGCCATTGGCTTTCTGCGCATGCTGGGCGGTGCGGCCGGGGTGAGCCTGTGCGGCATCGTGCTTGAGTGGCGCCTTGCGGCGCATGGTGCTTCTCTGGCATCGCAAGGATCGAGCCCAGCACGCATTGCGGCATTTGGGGACACGTTTCTGATGCTCGCGATGCTCTGCACCGTGGCCATGCTGGCGGCCTGGCGCTTGCGTGCCGCTGCCCCGAAGGCCTAATCCTGCAACGAGCCCAAAGAATCATGTGCCAGCTCCTTGGAATGAACTGCAACACGCCCACCGACGTGCGCTTCAGCTTTTCCGGCTTCGCGCAGCGGGGCGGCCGCACGGGGGACCACAGCGATGGCTGGGGAATCGCCTTCTTTGAAGGCAGGGGCGTGCGCCACTTTGTCGACCACGAACGCGCTGTCGACTCACCGGTGGCCGAGCTGATTCGGCGCTACCCGATCAAGAGCAGCAACGTCATCGCGCACATCCGCAAAGCCACGCAGGGCGTGGTCAGTTTGCAAAACTGCCACCCCTTTGTGCGTGAGCTGTGGGGGCGCTACTGGGTGTTTGCACACAACGGGGATCTGAAAGACTTTCAGCCGCATCTGCACCGCAGCTTCCATCCGGTAGGAGACACCGACAGCGAGCGTGCTTTTTGCTGGCTCATGCAGGAGCTTTCCAAGTCGCACGCGCAGTTGCCCAGCGTGGCGGAGCTGACGCTGACCCTGCGCGAGCTATCGGCGGGAATCGCTCGGCATGGGACCTTCAATTTCCTGTTGTCCAATGGCTTGGCGTTGTGGGCGCACGCTTCGACAGACTTGCATTACATAGAGCGCCGTCACCCCTTTGCCGCAGCCCATCTATCAGACGAAGACCTGTCGGTGGACTTTGCACGCGAAACCCAGGCCACCGACCGGGTGGCCGTCATTGTCACTGCGCCGCTGACGCGCGATGAGTGCTGGCAAGCCTTTGCGCGCCATGAACTCAAGGTATTTGTCGACGGTTCGGCATTGACGCTGTAGCCGCAGATTCGGATGTTGGGGGAATGGCATCGCCGACATGCACATCTCCATTGCTTGCGGCAAGGCCACCGCGAGTGAACCCCAAACCGGTTTCTCCGAACGCGTAAACGTCCACAGCGGGGACGGCCAGGAGGGCAAAAGTCCGTTCCTTGCTGGCACCGACGTCTGGCCGCGTCGCGGCGCCATTTCCTACTCGTCGAACGGACTCATCGGCCTATGGTGCTTGAAGGGCGAGGTTTTGCGTCCTGTCACAACTTTGGATAGGAACCCGCGATGAAAGCAATTACCAAGGCAGTATGGGCAATAGTGGTATCGGCGGCGACCGCGCAGGCCAGCGCGGAAATCACTTTTTACCAGGAACAGGGCTTTCAAGGCCGTTCGTTCACCACGGAAAAGCAGATCGGCAATCTGGACCGCTTCGGCTTCAATGACCGCGCATCCTCGGTATCGGTGGAGAACGAGCGATGGGAGATTTGCGAAGACGCACGGTATCGGGGGCGTTGCGTCGTGCTGCGTCCCGGCCAGTACCCGACGCTGGCAGCGCTGGGGCTGAACGATCGAATTTCATCGGCTCGCGCCATCGGACGCGACCAGCGCATCGACGAGCGGCGCTATGCGCCGACACCGGCGCCTGCACAAATCACGTTTTACGAGGACGAACGCTTTGGTGGGCGCTCCTTTACCACCGACAAACGGGTCGAGGATTTCCGCCGCAAGGGCTTCAATGACCGGGTCTCATCGCTTGTCGTGACCGGGCCCGACCGGTGGGAGGCTTGCGAAGATATCCGCTTCAACGGTCGCTGTGTTGTCTTGCGCCCCGGTGAATATCCAACATTGAGGGGAACCGATCTGAGTGATCGCATCTCTTCGGTTCGCAAGAGCGTGACAAAGGCGCCGGCGCCGGAACCTGCACAAATCGCCTTTTTCGAGCAAGAAGGTTTTGCAGGCCGCGCTTTCACCACCGACAAATCCTTAGAGAATCTCAGAAGGAGCGGCTTCAATGACCGGGCTTCCTCAGCCGTGGTCGTTGGAAACCGTCAGTGGGAAGTCTGCGACGACGCCCGCTTTAACGGTCGATGCAGGATCTTGCGGCCAGGCCAGTACCCATCGCTGGCAGCCATGGGACTGAGCAACAGCATTTCGTCGGTACGTGAGATCGGCCGCGATGCGCGGATCGATGAGCGGCGCTATGCTCCTGCACCGATCGCTGCGCCCAACTACCGCCAGCGCAAGGACGAGCGTCTGTTTGAGGCGGATGTAACTTCCGTGCATGCCGTGGTGGGTACACCCGAAAAGCGCTGCTGGATCGAACGCGAGCAAGCGCCGCAGAACGAAAACCAGGTGAATGCTCCCGGGGCGGTCCTGGGCGCCCTGCTGGGCGGCGTTCTGGGGCATCAGGTTGGTGGGGGCACCGGCAAGGACATTGCTACTGCGGGCGGCGCGATTGCGGGGGCGGTGATCGGCTCCAGAATGGGCGGAAACGGCAGTCCACAGTCCGTACCCCAAAATGTGCAGCGTTGTGAAGACCTGCCGCATCAGGCGCGTACCGAGTATTGGGATGTGACCTACACCTTCAGGGGCGAAGAGCATCGCATTCAAATGGCCTCCCCGCCAGGTCGCACTATCAGCGTCAACGCGCAAGGTGAACCACGCACGTGAATGTGCCTGCTGCTCAAGCCAGATTCCAGTGCCTGGCAAGCTTCCAGATCGCATGGCAAGGATGTTCGATGGGTATCAACCCGTCGCGCATCCTTGTGATGCCTTAGTCTGAAGGGACGTCATCCTGGAATCGGGAGCGGCCAGAGGTGGCCGCCCACCATGCTTTCCCGACGCGAGTGACAGAGACTGCGTCAGAGAAACAAAAAAAGCGACCATTTGGGGGTCGCTTTTTTTCTATACCCTCGCCAATCTGTTGATCAACAAAGGAAATTATTTGGTGGCCTGGGACGGAATCGAACCGCCGACACAAGGATTTTCAATCCTCTGCTCTACCGACTGAGCTACCGGGCCTGAGCCATAAATTATAGCCAGGAAAATTGAGCGAGTTTTCCTGGTGTGAAACTAATTGCGCTTACCGCGGGCCAGGTCGACGCCGAGCTGGCGCAACTTGCGATAGAGGTGGGTGCGCTCCAGACCGGTTTTTTCGGCGACGCGCGTCATGGAGCCTCCCTCGCGCGCGAGGTGAAATTCGAAATAGGCCTTTTCAAATCCGTCGCGCGCTTCGCGCAAGGGACGGTCCAGATCGAAGCCCTGGTGCGCATGGGGGCCCTGCTCAAGCTCCATGGTCACGGCAAACTGCTGCACGGTTGCATCGGCGCTTACGACAGGGGCCGGGGCCGCAACTATGGGCGCGACAACCGCAGGGGGGGTCGTTCGCGCAGCATGACGGGCCAAGCCTTGCTCTACGGCCTTGAGCAATTTCTGCAGCGTGATGGGTTTTTCCAGAAAGGCGAACGCACCGATGCGCGTGGCGTCCACCGCTGTGTCGATCGTTGCGTGACCACTCATCATGATGACCGGCATGGTGAGCAAGCCGCTGGCCGCCCACTCCTTGAGGAGAGAAACGCCATCGGTGTCGGGCATCCAGATGTCGAGCAACACCAGATCGTATTCGTTCGCATTGCGGGCGATGCGAGCCTGCGTGGCGTTTTCCGCCAGATCGACGCTATGGCCTTCGTCATTCAGGATCTCGGATAGAAGGTCCCGTATGCCCAATTCGTCGTCTACCACCAATAAATTTGCCATGTGCGAAATGCCTTGAATCTGCGACGTGCCGAACTTATGTCGTCACGTGCGTTGCCGCGAATGATAGCGATACTTGTGCACCGACGGGATGTCCATCCTGCTCGCGATTGTTGAGAGTGATGCGTGCGCCGTGTTCATCGGCAATTTTCTTGACCACCGCCAGGCCCAGGCCTGTGCCGCGATCTTTGGTTGTCACGTACGGTTCAAACGCGCGCTGCAGGATGTGGGGAGGAAAACCGGGACCCTGGTCGGACACCGTCAGGCTGACACGGTGAGACGCCGCGCTAAACCGGGTGGTGAGACTCACGGGTGCCGAAATTGCCGCAGCGCTCGCCTGCATCGCCTGTTCCGTAGCGTCCTGCGCGTTCTGCACCAGATTGTGCAGCACCTGACGCAACTGCTGTGCGTCTCCCAAAATCGGGGGACAACAAGGATCTAAATCGGCCTGCACAGGCACATGGCTGTGGCCAGGCTCGTAGAGGTTTAACACTTCCTGCACCAGCGCATTGAGGTCCAGCGGCTTGAGTTCTGCGGCCGGAAGGCGCGCGTAATCACGGAATTCGTTGACCAGCCGTTTCATGGCCTCCACCTGGTCCACGATCGTTTTCACCGACTTGGTGAGCATCGCTTGGTCCGGTGCCGCCAGTTTCGCCAGCAACTTCATTTCCAATCGCTCGGCAGAAAGCTGGATGGGGGTGAGCGGATTCTTGATTTCGTGTGCCAGTCGACGGGCTACTTCGCCCCAGGCCTGGGCACGCTGGGCCGACACGATTTCCGTGATGTCCTCAAACACGAGAAGACGCGCCTCATCGGGCATCTCGGCGCCTCGGGCTACCAGGCTCGTCGCATGTTGCTGCGCTCCAGAGGGCGAGGCATGCAGTTCAAAAGTTTGCTGCCAGTGGTCGGGCCCCCCCTGGTCACACTGCGCAAGAAACGCATCGAACTGCCGCTGGACCGCAGCGGCGAATTCGCTCAGATCGGGCAAATCGGCCAGCAAATGTCCGAGTACGGGCTCCAGGGCGACCCGCAAGATGCGTTCCGCACCGGGGTTGAAAGACTGCACCCTGCCGGCAGCGTCCATCACAATGACGCCAGATGTGAGGTTGTCCAAAATGGTCTGCAGGCGCTCGCGTGCCGTATCGAGCGCCTGCATGCTGGTGTCCACGGCACTGCGTGCGTCTGAGAGCTGCTGCGTCATCAAGGCGAACGAACGGGTCAGGCCTCCAAGTTCGTCTTTGCCTTGAAGCGCTGCCTTGGGGCTGAGGTTGCCCTGCGCCACCTCACGCACCCCTTCTGCCAGTACCAACAAAGGACGAGCGAGCTGGTTACCCAGCAATACCGCCAGAACCACCGCACCGAAAACGGCGAGGAACAGGCTCAGGGTCAGCGTGCCGATGTACATGCGCCGAAGGCCACCGCGCGCCAGCGAGCGCTCCTGGTATTCGCGATTGGCTTCCTGGACTGCCACCGCATTGCCAACCAGAACAGCGGGCAGCGGGATCGTGACCTGCATGTAGCGCGGCTCGGCCAACAGGCCCATGCCTATGCTGGTGGTAGGAACAAGGGCCATGGCGGTGACATGCACCTTCTGCATGGCTTCGGGTTTGGCATGCTCATCCAGATCATCCAGACCCTCGATCTGCGCCGATGCGCGTTGCTGGCGCAGCATGCGCAGCTGCTGTGCGCTGGGTCGCTCGGCGTCGATCCGGAAACGCGACTGGCCTACGCTGGCCAGAAGCACGCCAGAACTGCTCCATAGCGCCGCATCGCTGGCCCCCAACTGATCGCGAATTCTCTCGAGCACCAGTCCGGCGGCGGCGTCCGGTACCTGGCTGAGCTGTGCAGCGGCCGTGCGCGTGCGCGATGCCGAATCGCTGGCCTGCATTTCCAACGTTGCGCGCGCCAGGCTGACACCCGCACTGAGCGCGCCCTCCACCTCGACATCAAACCAGCTCTCGATCGAGCGCGAAACGAACTGGTAGGAGACGACATAGATCAACACACCAGGCATCACGCCCACAAGCGCAAAAATGGCTGCGAGTTTGACCAGAAGCCGGCTGCCAAACTTCTTGCGCCGCAAGCGCAGCGCCAGCCGCAGAACAATCCAAACCAGCACGCCTAGCAAGATCAGGGCGACGACAACGTTGGCGGCAAAAAGCCAGCCGTAGTTGCGCTCATACAAGGCCCGGTTGTTGGTAGCCAGGGTGAGCAGAAACATCAGCACCAGAGCAATGGCCGCCGTGACGGCAATGCCCACGCCAATGGCCCAGCGCACCGCGCGCGAAGGCTCAGAGCCAGGCTTCTTAGCTGCAATGCCCATGCCAAATATCATGGTGCAGCCAATGCAGGAACCCGCTCGGTGCGCGCGATGGAAAGGTTCCACCCTGAGCGCCCGAGTGCCCCGATCTGCAGCGGACGGGGCAATTGCGACATATCAAGCTGAAATCGAAAATGCACGCGGTACGAAGACCGGTCGTCCAAGTCGCTGCTGTCGGTGATTTTCCAGAATGCAATGCGTTGCATGGCGCCCAGCACGTCGGGCAGCTGATCGTAGGTTTGGCCCACCGACACGCCCAGACCCGAGGTATCAAATGGGCTTGCCGATACATTCAGCCGCCAGCGCTGGGTGAGCGGCTGGTACGTCAGGCGCATGTAGCGGTGCACGGAGGAAACGATCTGATCGGACCAATACCAGCGCGCGCGCACGACTTCGGCGTCAGCGACGAACGTCATGGGAATCCCCTTTTGCAAGGCATCTTCGACGAGACCAGGCAAGGAAAATTCCGTCGATACGTTCAGGAACAAGCCTTCGGCATTGCGTTCAATGTCCATGTGCGCCACGGTGTGCGTCCCTTGGGCACGGACAGGCGCGCAGACCAGCGCGCTGATCCAGAGCACCAGCACGCTGAGCGCGACCTGCACCTGGCGTGAGCAGGCGCTGCGCATGTCAGCGCTTCGTCTTTTGTAGCAAGGCGTAGAAAAAACCATCGTGTCCCCCCGGTCCATTGTCGGGGAGGCTTCCTTCTGTGTCTGCGGCGGCGGGCAGGATATGGCCCGGTGACGGCAGTAGGCTGGCATCGCTGTTGCGGGCAAGAAACGTTTCGATCTGCTGCTGCCCTTCTGCCCTGAACACCGAGCAGGTGGCGTACAGCATGCGCCCACCAGGGCGCAGCAACGGCCAAAGCTTGACAAGCAGCCGGGCCTGAACCTGGGCCAGCTGAGCGATGTCGGATTCGCGGCGCAGCCAGCGCACATCGGGATGGCGTCTGACGATCCCTGACGCAGTGCACGGCGCGTCGAGCAAGATCGCGTCAAAGGGCTCTCCTGCGCAATACTGCTGCCACCAGTCCTGCGGCCTGGCTGCATCCTGTGCGAGTACCTGCGCGCGCAGCCCGATACGTTGCATGGTCTCCTCGATACGTATGCAGCGCTGTGGGTCCACGTCGAGCGCTGTGAGCTGCATGGGCGAATCGGCCCCCGCGAATTCAAGCAAATGCGCCGTCTTGCCACCGGGCGCGGCGCAGGCATCGAGCACGCGCAGCGGCTCGTTGAGCGCCAGTCCGCCAAGCAGCAGAGGGGCTGCAGCTTGCGCGGAGGCGTCCTGGACCGACACCACCCCTTCTGCGAATCCCGGCAAACCGTGCACCGAGACGGCGCTCATCAGTACGACTGCGTTTGCATTTTTCTCGAATGCTTCAATATTGATAGCTGTCAACGCTTGTACATACTGCGCTGGAGTGCTTTTTTGCTCATTTACTCTGAGCACCATGGGCGCTTGGACGTTGTTGGCGCGAAGGATCTGCTGCCAGTGCTCGGGCCACTCTTTCTGCACGCGCCGGATCCACCACAGCGGGTGGTTCCACTGCGCAAGCAAATCTCCAGCGACGGCTGACATCAGGGCTTCACGCTCGCGCAAAAAGCGCCGCAGACAGGCATTGATAAACGATGCTTGGCCACGCGTCGCAGCGTCGCTCTTGGCGGCTTCGACCGCCTGGTTGACCAGTGTGAAAGCATCGTAAGGGTGCTCTTGCGGCACAGCCGCCAGCGCGAGCGCGGTGCACAGGAGTGCATCCGCCGCAGGCGCTGGCTTGCGCGGCGCGAGTTGGGCCCGTAGTGCCTCGACCAGACCCAGATGGCGCAGCACGTGGTAGAGCAGCGCCTGCGCGCCGGGTCGCTGGCGCGTGTCGGCCGCATGAAGTGCCACAGCGCCCGAGCGGCCGCCGCGAATCTCGCGCAGGCCGGCCGCCGCGTCATGCAAAAGCGTCGCCAGCGCACTTGACCGTGGCGCGGCCATCGGCACTGGCAGGGAGCGCGGGGCGCTGACTCGATTCATGGTGTGTGTTGCTAGTGACAGAAGTGAGCGCCTAGGCGGCCTGGTGACAAGACAGGCATTGTGGCCTGCGGCAAAAAAAATCCCGACCGTCCCCGCGAAGGGCCGATCGGGATCGACGCGCACAGGCGCTGCCGGGCTCTGCGCCAGGCAGCGCGCAGGGGGCTCAGTCCAAGGCCGCCGCTGCGTCGTCGCCTGCGCTCTCGACCGTCTCGGTTTCGGCGATACCGGCCATCTCCTCGGCCTCCGCCTCAGCGATGGCTCTGCGTTCGGCGTCGTCCATGGCGTCCTTGATCTTGCGCGCCTGGTGGTAGGCCATGCCGGTGCCCGCAGGAATCAAGCGACCAACGATGACGTTTTCCTTCAAGCCGCGCAACTCATCCCGCTTGCCCATGATGGCCGCTTCGGTCAGAACCCGGGTCGTCTCCTGGAAGGATGCCGCCGAGATGAACGAATCGGTCGACAACGAAGCCTTGGTAATGCCC
Organism: Simplicispira suum; assembly: GCF_003008595.1. Taxonomy (GTDB): domain Bacteria; phylum Pseudomonadota; class Gammaproteobacteria; order Burkholderiales; family Burkholderiaceae_C; genus Simplicispira; species Simplicispira suum. Next base: position 1,240,623 of record NZ_CP027669.1, read on the forward strand.
AGCAACAGATTGGTGTAGGTCGACGCGAGTTTGCCGTCGCGCTGCAGCGCCTCGTTGGTATTGAGTATCTCCGAGCGCTCGACCTGTTCACCAGCGATGTAGTTGGAGTCGCCTGGGTTGTCGACCACGACGCGGCGCAGCATCTGGCGAACGATCACCTCGATGTGCTTGTCGTTGATCTTCACGCCTTGCAGGCGATAGACGTCCTGCACTTCATCGACGATGTAGCGCGAGAGCTCTTCAATGCCCAGAAGACGCAGGATGTCCTGCGGATCAGCCGGACCGTCGACGATCGACTCGCCCTTGTTCACCACCTGGCCTTCGTGCACCAGAATGTTCTTTTCCTTGGGGATCAGGTCTTCCATGACCTTGCCGTCCGGATCAGTGATCTGCAGGCGGATCTTGCCCTTGGTTTCCTTGCCGAACGAGACGGTACCGGTAGTTTCCGCAAGCGTTCCCTTGTCCTTGGGCGTGCGCGCTTCGAACAGTTCTGCCACCCGTGGCAGACCGCCGGTGATGTCGCGCGTCTTCTGGCCCTCGATCGGGATGCGCGCCAGCACTTCGCCGGGGCCCACGTCCTGACCATCGCGCACCTGGATCAGTGCACCAATCTGGAAGCCGATGGTCACCGAGTGATCGGTGCCGGGGATCTTCACTTCGTTGCCCGCAGGGTCGATCAGCTTGACCTGGGGCTTGACCACCTTGGTGGAGCCGCGGCGCTTGGGGTCGATCACCACCAGCGTCGACAAGCCGGTCACGTCGTCCACCTGCTTGGCAACGGTCAGACCCTCTTCCACATTCTCGAACTTCGCCTGACCGGCAAATTCGGTGATGATGGGTCGGGTCAGCGGATCCCAGTTGGCCAGGATCAGGCCGGCCTTGACCTGCTGGTCGGCCTTGACCGTCAGGGTGGCCCCGTACGGCACTTTGTGGCGCTCACGTTCGCGGCCATGCTCGTCGTGAATGACGATCTCACCGGAACGTGCAATCACCACCAGATCGCCCTTGGAGTTGGTCACATAGCGCATGGTGGCGTTGAAGCCGATCACGCCATTGGACTTGGCTTCCACGCTCGACGCAATTGCCGCGCGCGACGCCGCGCCGCCAATGTGGAAGGTACGCATGGTGAGCTGGGTTCCTGGCTCGCCAATCGACTGCGCAGCAATCACGCCCACGGCCTCGCCCAGATTGATCTTGCCGCCACGGCCCAGGTCGCGGCCATAGCAACTGGCGCAAAGACCAAAGCGCGTTTCGCAGGTCAGCGCAGTGCGAACCTTGACTTCATCGACACCAGCGGCTTCCAGTTCCTCGATCAGTTCTTCTTCCAGCATCTGGCCAGCAGCGGCCAGCACGGCGCGATTTTCCGGGTGCAGCACGTCTTCGGCCACGGTGCGGCCCAGCACACGTTCGCGAAGCGATTCGATCACTTCGCCGCCTTCGACGATAGCCCGCATCAGCGCGCCATTCGAAGTGCCGCAATCGTCTTCGGTCACCACGAGATCCTGTGTCACATCCACGAGACGGCGGGTCAGGTAGCCCGAGTTGGCTGTCTTCAGCGCCGTATCGGCCAGACCCTTGCGGGCGCCGTGCGTAGAGATGAAGTACTGCAACACATTCAAACCCTCACGGAAATTTGCCGTGATGGGGGTCTCGATGATGGAGCCGTCGGGCTTGGCCATCAGGCCGCGCATACCGGCCAGCTGGCGAATCTGGGCTGCGGAACCGCGGGCGCCGGAGTCGGCCATCATGTAGATGGAGTTGAACGACTCCTGGTCCACTTCGTTGCCCGAACGATCGATGGTCTTTTGCTTGGCCAACTGCTGCATCATGACCTTGGAGACTTCGTCGCCGGCCTTGCCCCAGATGTCCACCACCTTGTTGTAGCGTTCGCCGGAAGTCACCAGGCCCGAGACGTACTGCTGCTCGATTTCCTTGACCTCTTTTTCAGCAGCCTCAATGATGCCAACCTTCTGTGGCGGCACCAGCATGTCTTCGATGGCAATGGAGATGCCGGACTTCGTCGCCAGGCGGAAGCCGTTTTGCAGCAGCTTGTCGGCAAAGACCACCGTTTCCTTCAGTCCGCACTTGCGGAAGGACACATTGATGAGCTTGGAGATCTCCTTCTTCTTGAGTGCCTTGTTCATGTGCGAGAACGGCAAACCCTTGGGCAGGATCTCGGACAGCAGAGCGCGACCAGCCGTTGTTTCCACAAGACCAACGGAAGAGGTGAATTCACCTGTTTCCTTGTTCTTGGTCCACTCGGTCATGCGCACATTGATCTTGGCTGCGAGATCGACTTCGCCCGCATCGAGCGCACGCTGGACTTCACCGGTATCGGCAAAAATCAGACCTTCGCCCTTGCCGTTAATGCGCTCGCGTGTGGCGTAGTACAGCCCCAGCACCACGTCTTGCGACGGAACGATGGACGGCTCGCCCGAGGCAGGAAACAGCACGTTGTTGGATGCCAGCATCAACACTCTGGCCTCCATCTGCGCTTCCACCGACAGCGGAATGTGCACAGCCATCTGGTCGCCGTCGAAGTCGGCGTTGAAGGCCGCGCATACGAGAGGGTGCAACTGAATGGCTTTGCCCTCAATCAGGATGGGCTCAAACGCCTGAATACCCAGTCGGTGCAGCGTAGGCGCACGGTTGAGCATCACCGGGTGCTCTTTGATCACCTCTTCCAGGATGTCCCAGACCACCGGCGTGCCGGATTCGACTTCCTTCTTGGCGGCCTTGATCGTCGTCGCGATGCCCATGGCTTCGAGGCGCGAGAAGATGAAGGGTTTGAAGAGTTCGAGCGCCATCAGCTTGGGCAAGCCGCACTGGTGGAGCTTGAGCGTTGGGCCGACCACGATGACCGAGCGGCCCGAGTAGTCGACGCGCTTGCCCAGCAGGTTCTGGCGGAAGCGGCCCGATTTACCCTTGATCATGTCCGCCAGCGACTTGAGCGCGCGCTTGTTGGCGCCCGTCATGGCCTTGCCACGGCGACCGTTGTCCAGCAGGCTGTCCACGGCTTCCTGCAGCATGCGCTTCTCGTTGCGCGCAATGATTTCGGGCGCCTTGAGTTCCAGCAAACGGCGCAGGCGGCTGTTGCGATTGATGACGCGGCGGTACAGGTCGTTCAGGTCGGACGTGGCAAAACGGCCGCCATCAAGCGGCACCAGCGGACGCAGATCCGGCGGCAGCACAGGCAACACTTCCAGCACCATCCATTCGGGCTTGATGCCCGACTTCTTGAAGGCCTCAAGCACCTTGAGACGCTTGGAGTTCTTCTTGACCTTGACCTCGGAGCCGGTCAGGTCGCCACGCAGGCGCTCGATCTCGCTGTCGATCTCAATCGATTCGAGCAGGTCGCGAATGCCCTCGGCGCCCATCTTGGCAACGAACTCGTCGCCGAACTCCTTGAATTTGGCGTCGTAATCGTCCTCGCTCATGATGCTGAATTTTTTCAGCGGCGTCATGCCAGGGTCAGTGACTACATAGGCTTCAAAGTACAGCACGCGTTCGATGTCGCGCAGCGTCATGTCGAGCACCAGGCCCAGACGCGACGGCAGCGACTTCAAGAACCAGATGTGCGCGCAGGGTGCGGCCAGATCAATGTGGCCCATGCGTTCGCGGCGCACCTTGGTCTGCGTGACTTCGACGCCGCACTTCTCGCAGATGACACCGCGGTGCTTGAGGCGCTTGTACTTGCCGCACAGGCATTCGTAGTCTTTGATCGGACCAAAAATCTTGGCACAGAACAGACCGTCGCGCTCAGGCTTGAAGGTGCGGTAATTGATGGTTTCCGGTTTTTTCACTTCGCCGAAAGACCACGAACGGATCTTCTCGGGCGACGCCATGCCAACACGGATGGCATCAAAGTGCTCATCAGGCGTGAATTGCTTGAACAGGTCGAGTAGCGATTTCATATAACTCTTTCCTTAAACAGTTGGGCCGGGCCGGCGCAATCTCTGCGTCTGCGGCCCGTACGACAGAACCATGGGCTCAGGAGCGTTCCAGTTCCATGTCGAGTCCCAACGAGCGGATTTCCTTGACCAGCACGTTGAACGATTCGGGCATGCCCGCTTCGATGGTGTGTTCGCCCTTGACGATGCTCTCGTACACCTTGGTACGGCCTTGCACGTCGTCGGACTTCACTGTCAGCATTTCTTGCAGCACGTACGCGGCGCCATAGGCCTCCAGAGCCCACACTTCCATTTCGCCGAAGCGCTGACCGCCGAACTGCGCCTTGCCCCCCAGCGGTTGCTGCGTGACCAGCGAGTAAGGGCCGGTCGAGCGCGCGTGCATCTTGTCGTCCACCAAGTGGTGAAGTTTCAGGAAGTGCATGTAGCCAATGGTGGTCGGGCGCTCAAACGGATCGCCTGTGCGGCCGTCATACAAATGCGCCTGCGTGCGCGTTGCCGTCAGCCCCTTGCGTTCGGCGATCTCGTCGGGATAGGCAATCGCCAGCATGTGGCGAATGTCGTCTTCGGTAGCACCATCGAACACGGGAGTGGCAAACGGAACACCGCCCGAGAGGTTGGATGCCATCTCCATCACCACGTCGTCTGAGAGCTGCGAGAAATCTTCCTTTCGGCCCGATGTGTTGTAGATCTCGGCCATGAACGTACGCAGCTCGGCCACTTTGGCCTCCTGCTGCAGCATGTCGCCGATGCGCTGGCCAATGCCCTTGCCGGCCCAGCCCAGATGGACTTCGAGTACCTGCCCCACGTTCATGCGCGATGGCACGCCCAGAGGATTGAGCACGATGTCTGCAGGGGTGCCGTCTGCCATGTAGGGCATGTCTTCGACCGGAACGATCTTGGACACCACGCCCTTGTTACCGTGGCGGCCGGCCATCTTGTCGCCGGGCTGCAGGCGGCGCTTAACGGCCAGGTACACCTTGACCATCTTGAGCACGCCGGCGGGCAACTCGTCGCCCTGCGTGAGCTTCTTGCGCTTTTCTTCAAACGCAAGGTCGAAACTGTGGCGCGTTTGTTCCAGCGAGTTCTTGATGCTTTCGAGCTGGTTGGCGATGTCGTCTTCGGCGGGACGAATGTCGAACCAGTGGTAGCGGTCGAGCGCGTCCAGATAGGCCTTGTCGATCTTGCTGCCTTTGGCGAGCTTTTGCGGCCCGCCATTGGCAACGCGGCCGAGCAGCAGTTTTTCCAGTCGCGCGAAGGCGTCGTCGCCCACGATGCGCAGCTGGTCGTTGAGGTCCAGACGGAAGCGCTTGAGCTCATCGTCGATGATTTGCTGCGCACGCTTGTCACGCTGAATGCCTTCGCGCGTGAAGACCTGCACATCAATGACTACACCTTGCGAGCCTTGGTCCACACGCAAGGATGTGTCCTTTACGTCCGAAGCCTTTTCGCCAAAGATGGCACGAAGCAGCTTTTCTTCAGGCGTCAGCGTGGTTTCACCCTTGGGCGTGACTTTACCGACCAGCGTATCGCCAGGCATCACTTCAGCGCCAACGTAGATGATTCCGGACTCATCCAGACGGTTGAGCTGCTGCTCGGACAGGTTCGGAATGTCGCGCGTGATTTCTTCAGCGCCCAGCTTGGTATCGCGCGCCATCACCACCAGTTCTTCGATGTGGATCGAGGTGTAGCGGTCTTCGGCCACGACGCGTTCGCTGATGAGGATCGAGTCCTCGAAGTTGTAGCCATTCCAGGGCATGAAGGCAATGAGCATGTTCTGGCCAATGGCGATTTCGCCAAAGTCCGTCGACGCGCCGTCGGCAATCACGTCACCCTTGGTCAGCTTGTCGCCCTTTTTGACGATGGGACGCTGATGAATGTTGGTGTTCTGGTTGGAGCGCTGGTACTTGATGAGGTTGTAGATATCGACACCCACCTCGCCCGCCAACGCTTCTGCGTCGTTCACGCGGATCACGATACGGGTCGCGTCGACGTAGTCGACGACACCACCGCGGGTGGCCGTGACGACCGTACCCGAGTCAACCGCAGCGACACGCTCAATGCCCGTACCCACCATGGGCTTTTCCGGGCGCAGAACTGGCACCGCCTGGCGCGACATGTTGGCGCCCATGAGCGCGCGGTTGGCGTCGTCGTGTTCCAGGAAGGGAACGAGAGAGGCGGCCACGGAGACGATCTGTGCGGGCGAGACATCCATGTACTGAACGCGCTCTGCACCCACGAGAATGGATTCGCCCTTTTCACGCGCTGAAACCAGTTCTCCCGTCAGACGCCCTTCGGCGTCCAGCGTCGCATTGGCCTGCGCGATGATGTACTTGCCTTCTTCGATCGCAGACAAGTAGTCGATCTCGTTGGTTACCTTGGCATTCGCGACGCGGCGATACGGTGTTTCGATGAATCCGTATTCGTTGAGGCGCGCGTACAGAGCAAGCGAATTGATCAGACCAATATTGGGGCCCTCGGGCGTCTCGATAGGGCAGACACGACCGTAGTGCGTGACGTGCACGTCCCGCACTTCAAAGCCGGCACGTTCTCGCGTCAGACCGCCTGGGCCCAAGGCGGAAACACGGCGCTTGTGCGTGATCTCAGCCAAGGGATTGGTCTGGTCCATAAACTGCGACAACTGCGAAGCACCGAAGAACTCCTTGAGTGCTGCGGAAATCGGCTTGGAGTTGATCAGGTCGTGCGGCATCAAGGGGTCTTGCTCCGCCTGACCCAGGCGCTCCTTGACCGCCTTCTCAATGCGCGCCAAGCCCGTACGGTACTGGTTTTCGGCCAACTCACCCACGCAGCGCACCCGGCGGTTGCCCAGATGGTCGATGTCGTCCACCTCGCCGTTGCCGTTGCGCAGGTCTACCAAGATCTTGACCACGGCCAGGATGTCTTCGTTGGTCAGCACCATCGGGCCGGTCGACTCGTCCCGACCGATCTTGGCGTTGAACTTCATGCGGCCCACGCGCGATAGGTCGTACGTGTCCGGGTTGTAGAACAGGCGCTGGAACAGCGCTTGCACCGCGTCTTCGGTCGGCGGCTCGCCTGGTCGCATCATGCGGTAGATGGCCACGCGCGCGGCAAACTCGTCTACGGTTTCGTCCGTGCGCAGGGTCTGCGAAATGTACGCACCCTGGTCGAGTTCATTGGTGTAGATGCATTGCAGCTCCTGCACGCCGGAAGAGCGCAGCTTTTTAAGGAGCGCTTCGGTGAGTTCTTCATTGGCCTTGGCCAGGATTTCACCGGTGTCGGGTTCGACGATGGCGCGCGCCACCACGCGTCCGATAAGGAAATCCTCTGGAACGCTGATGTGGCTGGTCTTGCTCTCTTCGAGTTCGCGGGTATGGCGCGCCGTGACGCGCTTGTCCTTGGCTACCACCACCTTGCCCGACTTGTCGGTGATGTCGAAACGTGCGACTTCGCCGCGCAGGCGCTCGGAGACGAACTCCATTTGCGCGCCACTGTCCATGAGGCGGAAGCTGTCGTTCACGAAGAAGTTCGCCAGGATCGATTCTGGATTCAGCCCGATGGCCTTGAGCAAAATCGTGACGGGCATCTTGCGGCGGCGGTCGACGCGGAAATACAGAATGTCCTTGGGGTCGAATTCGAAGTCAAGCCAGGAACCACGATAGGGGATGATGCGCGCCGAAAACAGGAGCTTCCCGGAACTGTGCGTCTTGCCCTTGTCGTGTTCAAAAAACACGCCAGGCGAACGGTGCAACTGGGACACGATCACGCGCTCGGTGCCGTTGATGATGAAAGAGCCTTTGTCGGTCATGAGCGGTACTTCGCCCATGTAGACCTCTTGCTCCTTCACTTCCTTCACCACCTTGGATTGGGGCGTGGAAGACTCGCGGTCATAAATAATGAGCTGCACCTTGGCCCGCACGGCGGATGCAAACGTCAGCCCGCGCGTCTGGCACTCGCGCACGTCGAACGCCGGCTTGGCGAGGTTGTATTCGAGGAATTTCATTTCCACGAAACCGTTGTGCGAAACAATCGGAAACGCTGCATTAAACGCCGCTTGTAGGCCTTCAATTGAACGCTTCTTGGGTGCCACACCGGCCTGAAGGAAAGCCGTGTACGCGTCTTTCTGCATCTGCAGCAGGTAAGGAACCTCGAGCACGCTGTCGCGGCTGCCGAAACTTTTGCGAATCCGCTTGCGTTCGGTGTAGCTGTACGTGGATGTTGGGGCCATGAGATCTCCGGGAAAAGACTTGAGTCCTGGGTCTGCGACTAGGACCTACAGCGCTAGACTGCAGGCTTGGCGGGTTGGCCACTACCAACCATGGCGGACAGCGATGCCTTGCACATCGCCCGAACCAAGGCGTCTTCTGCTGTCGGATTCGTCAGAAGACACTAGAAAGCAACGCGCTCGTTGCTTTCTGGTGTTTTCTATAGGGCGCCCAGAAGCGCCAAAAGGCTGAGGGCTCTTTGCAGAGCACCCCAGCCCAGAAAAGCGTGCGCTTACTTGAGCTCGGCCTTGGCGCCAGCGTCTTCCAGCTTCTTCTTGGCGGCTTCGGCGTCTGCCTTAGACAGACCTTCCTTCACAGCCTTGGGAGCGCCGTCAACAACGTCCTTGGCTTCCTTGAGGCCCAGACCCGTGATTTCACGCACAGCCTTGATGACGGACACTTTGTTGGCGCCTGCCTCAAGCAGCATCACGTTGAATTCAGTCTGCTCTTCGGCAGCTGCAGCAGCGCCGCCGCCGCCAGCGGCCGGTGCGGCCATCGCTGCAGCGCTCACGCCAAACTTCTCTTCAATGGCCTTTACCAGCTCATTGAGTTCCAGGACCGTCATGCCGTCGAGGGCGGTCAGAAATGCGTCTTTATCGAATGCCATTTTTATTTCCTAACAAATTGGTTCACGGACAACTGCGCCTCAAGCGGCAACAGCTTCGCTCTCGCCTTTTTTGGCCGCCAATGCGCCGAGCACCACTGCGGTGCGCGACATGGGCGACATCAACAGCCCACACACCTGCGCCAACAACACTTCCCGCGAAGGAATGTTGGCCAGTTGCTTCACGCCGTTGACATCCAGGGCCTTGCCTCCAAACGCGCCTGCGCGAATCACCAACTTGTCGTTGGTTTTCGCGAAATCGGCCACCACTTTTGCGGCGGCCACAGCGTCTTCAGAGAAGCCATAGATCAGCGGACCGGTCATCTGGTCTGCGACGACGTCAAAACTGCTTCCGGCCACAGCTCGGCGTGCCAGCGTGTTCTTCAGAACACTCAGGCTTACACCTTTGCTGCGTGCATCGGAACGCAACTTAGTCATGTCAGCGACCGTGATGCCGCGGTATTCCGCAAGCACTAGCGTCTGAGCTTTTGCGGCGAGGTCGGTCACTTCACTGATGACCGCTTCCTTCTCACTGCGATTAAGACTCAAGGTCTACTCCTTAAAATGTGTTGCTCGGTACGAAACCGAACCCCACGCTCTGGTTGCAGCGACCAACTGTTCAGGCAAATCTGATTCAGTGGGATCGCCATCTGCGCTGGCTCCGGTCGATTTAAGTGCGCCTTCGCACGCCAGCGGTCTTGGATGGCCCGCGCACCTCGAAAAATGCGTGGCCCACCGGTTCGGACGAACCTGCGTTCGCCCGGACATTTCTTTATGCCGAAATGGATTGCGTATCGACCCGGACACCTAGGCCCATGGTGGATGAAACGGCCACTTTGCGCAGGTACAGACCCTTGCTGGTGGCAGGCTTGGCCTTGGTCAGCGCGTCGATCAGAGCGGCGAGATTGCCTTGCAACTTGGCATCGTCAAACGAACGGCGCCCGATCGTGCTGTGCACAATGCCCGCCTTGTCTACGCGAAACTGCACCTGACCCGCCTTGGCATTCTTGACGGCCGTGGCCACGTCGGGGGTAACTGTCCCGACCTTGGGGTTGGGCATCAGTCCACGTGGACCGAGGATCTGGCCCAGCGTTCCCACAACACGCATGGCGTCGGGAGCTGCAATAACCACATCAAACGGCATGTTGCCGGCTTTGACCATGGCCGCGAGATCATCCATACCGACGATGTCGGCACCAGCTGCCTTGGCCTCTTCGGCCTTGGCTCCTTGAGCAAACACGGCCACTCGCGTCGTTTTGCCGGTGCCATTGGGCAGCACCACAGCACCGCGAACCACCTGATCAGACTTCTTGGCATCAACACCCAGCTGCACGGCCACGTCGATGGATTCATCAAACTTGGCCGTTGCTGCTTCCTTGATCAAAACCAGGGCCTCGGCCAAGGGGTACAGACGGTTGCTGTCGACTTTGCCTTGCGACGCCTTTTGCTTTTTGGTCAGTTTGGACATTTACACGCCCTCCACGGTCACACCCATCGAGCGGGCGGAGCCGGCGATGGTACGAACAGCCGCGTCAAGATCTGCAGCGTTCATGTCTTTCATCTTCGTCTTGGCGATCTCTTCCAACTGAGCGCGCGTAATTTTTCCTACCTTGGTACTCAGGGCGTTGGCCGAACCCTTGTCCAGTTTGATCGCCTTCTTGATCAGAACCGTTGCAGGCGGCGTCTTGATGACGAAGGTGAAGCTCTTGTCGGCAAATGCGGTGATGACCACCGGCAAGGGCAAACCAGGCTCGACACCTTGGGTCTGCGCGTTGAACGCCTTGCAGAACTCCATGATGTTGAGACCGCGCTGACCCAGGGCCGGGCCAATGGGTGGTGATGGATTGGCCTTACCAGCTGGCACTTGCAGCTTGACAAAACCGACGATTTTTTTCGCCATGCTTTACTCCTTGCGGGTACATGCGCCACGACCACTCGGCCGATGGCTCCCCGGGGGCTAACGACTCAAACAAAAGCGATTGCACCGAGTCGAAAAGTGCAATCAATCGATAAACATGCTCAGGTCTTTTCGACTTGACCGAACTCCAGCTCCACTGGCGTTGAACGCCCAAAAATCATGACCGAGACGCGCAGACGGTTCTTTTCGTAGTTGACGTCTTCGACGGATCCATTGAAATCCGTGAACGGCCCTTCCTTCACGCGTACGTACTCGCCCACCATGAACTCCGTCTTGTGCCTTGGCTTCTCGGTACCTTCCTGCATCTGACTGACGATCTTCTGGACTTCCGCCTCAGAGATCGGGGCAGGGCGGTTTTTAGCGCCTCCGACGAAACCGGTCACCTTGTTGGTGTGCTTTACCAAGTGCCAGGACTCATCGTCCATCACCATTTCGACAAACACGTAGCCAGGGAACAGGCGTCGCTCGGTGGTTTTCTTTTGCCCCGCCTTCATTTCCACCACCTCTTCGGTGGGCACCAGAACACGTCCAAACTTGGATTGCATGCTGGCGCGAGCGATGCGCTCGGCGATGTTTCGCTCGACCGCTTTTTCCATGCCGGAGTAGGCATGCACGATGTACCAACGAAGATCCGGATTGCTCGGATCGGCCGTCCCCAGCGCACTCACACCGTCAAGATCAGCGGATACTGTCATTACTTTCTCCAGCCCAGAATCAGGTCATAGAAGACCCATTCGAGCGTCTTGTCGGTCATCCAAAGAAACAGCGCCATGAGCACCACAAAACCAAAGACATAGGCCGTCATTTGAGTGGTTTCCTTGCGGGTTGGCCACACGACCTTCTTCACTTCCCGCGTGGAATCGCGACAGAAACCAATGAACCGCCGCCCAACCTCGGAAACAAGAAACATTCCGACCGCGAGGACGACCCCAGCGCCGAGAACACCCCACTGGACCAATGGTCCTTGCTTGGCAAGGAGGTAAAACCCTGACAATGCCGCCACTAGCAAAACAACCGACAACGCCAGCTTGGCCTTGTCGACGCCGGTGCTGACTGTCTCTATCTGTGAACTGGCCATGCCATTTTTTCCTATCAAATTCAGCATCTCCTAAGACGCCGAAGCCCGCCATTGGCTGGCGGGCTCTAAATGCCACGGTTCAGGTGGCAGGGGCAGTAGGAATCGAACCTACAACCTTCGGTTTTGGAGACCGACGCTCTGCCAATTGAGCTATACCCCTGTATTTCCTACTTAAGCAATGATCTTGGCCACGACACCCGCGCCCACGGTACGACCACCTTCGCGGATAGCAAAGCGCAGGCCTTCTTCCATGGCGATGGGGTTGATCAGCTTGACCGTGATCGACACGTTGTCGCCAGGCATGACCATTTCCTTGTCGGCGGGCAGCTCAATCGCACCCGTCACGTCCGTCGTGCGGAAGTAGAACTGGGGACGGTAGTTGTTGAAGAACGGCGTGTGACGGCCTCCTTCGTCCTTGGACAAAACGTAGACTTCGGCGGTGAAGTGCGTGTGCGGTTTGATGGAGCCGGGCTTGCACAGCACTTGGCCGCGCTCGACGTCTTCGCGCTTGGTGCCGCGCAAGAGCAGACCGACGTTGTCGCCAGCCTGACCTTGGTCGAGCAACTTGCGGAACATTTCCACGCCGGTGCAGGTGGTCTTGACGGTGTCCTTGATGCCGACGATTTCGATTTCTTCGCCGACCTTGACGATGCCGCGCTCGATACGACCGGTCACCACGGTGCCGCGCCCCGAGATGGAGAACACGTCTTCCACAGGCATCAGGAAGGCGCCGTCGACCGCACGCTCGGGCGTGGGGATGTAGGTGTCCAGGGCTTCGGCCAGCTTCATGATGGCTTCTTCACCCAGCGCTCCCTTGTCGCCTTCGAGGGCGAGTTTGGCGGAGCCGCGAATGATGGGGGTGTCATCGCCCGGGAAGTCGTATTTGTCGAGGAGTTCGCGCACTTCCATTTCGACGAGTTCGAGCAGTTCCTCGTCGTCCACCATGTCGCACTTGTTCAGGAACACGATGATGTAGGGAACGCCCACCTGGCGGGCGAGCAGGATGTGCTCGCGGGTCTGGGGCATGGGGCCGTCAGCGGCGGAGCAGACAAGAATAGCGCCGTCCATCTGCGCAGCGCCGGTGATCATGTTCTTCACATAGTCAGCGTGGCCGGGGCAATCGACGTGGGCGTAGTGGCGGCCAGCCGTTTCGTACTCGACGTGCGAGGTGTTGATGGTGATGCCGCGCGCCTTTTCTTCAGGCGCGTTGTCGATCTGCGAGTAGTCCTTGGCTTCACCGCCGAATTTCTGCGACAGCACGGTGGCAATCGCCGCCGTCAGCGTCGTCTTGCCGTGGTCCACGTGACCAATGGTGCCCACGTTGACGTGCGGCTTGGTACGTTCGAATTTTCCTTTTGCCATTTTTCCGACTCCGAAAAAAATCTACAACAAAAACAAGGGGATTTCGGCGCTTAAGCACGCGACCGCATCCAGAATTCAGGTGGTGCCCATGGCGGGAATCGGACCCGCGACCTCTCCCTTACCAAGGGAGTGCTCTGCCACTGAGCCACATGGGCAACTAAAAATCACACAGCAACAACAAGACCATGGAGCGGGAGACGGGAATCGAACCCGCGTCATTAGCTTGGAAGGCTAGGGTTCTACCATTGAACTACTCCCGCAAAAGCGGCCTGAGCCACTCAGCAAGACAGCCCCCGCTCACGGGGACCCACTTCACAATCATGTCTCTGGTGGAGGAGGCTGGATTCGAACCAGCGTAGGCGTAAGCCAACAGATTTACAGTCTGCCCCTTTAGCCACTCGGGCACTCCTCCACGCAATCTCGAATTATAGCTGTTTTTTTGACCCGCCTCGCCCAGTTGCGCGGCGCCTGCGAGGAAAAATTGGCGGTCAAAAGCCGAACGGCTTCAAAGGTGGTGCGGCTGGCGGGGATCGAACCCACGACCCTCGGCTTCGGAGGCCGATACTCTATCCACTGAGCTACAGCCGCACTGGCTGCCCCAGTGCTGAGGCAGCCTTTGATTATCACACAGGCTTCGCATGCGGGCGCCCAGGCTGTACTGTCTTAGCGCGAGCGCACCTATAATTCTCGATCTAGATCAAGACCCCGTTTGCATTTTCGAGGAAGACATGAGCGAGCAACACACCACGCAAGCCCACACGGGGCCCATCAAGAATCCCAAGCAATTGTTGAACGCGGTTTTGCTCGGGTTCATCGTTCCTATTTTTACGATCATCGCCCTCGTGATGTTTGTCAGCTCGGCCGATATGCCATCGGTCGGCTCGGCCAATCCGGAGCGTGCAATCGCCCTGCGCATCCAAAAAGTGGGTTCGGTAGAAATTCGCGATGCCAATCGTCCGCTGAAGTCGGGCGAAGAAGTCTTCAAAGCGCAGTGTGCGGCCTGCCATGCGACAGGTGCTGCAGGCGCGCCGAAGTTCTCTGATGCTGCGGCCTGGGCGCCGCGCATCAAGACAGGTTACGAAGCCTTGCTGCACTCTGCACTGGCCGGCAAGGGAGCCATGGCCGCCCAAGGCGGCGGCGATTTCAGCGACGTGGAGATTGGCCGCGCGGTGGTGTACATGGCCAATGCCGCTGGCGCCAAGTTTTCCGAACCTGCCGTACCCGCTGCAGCGCCATCCGCCGATGCGTCGGCTGCAGCGCCTGCCGAGCCAGCAGCCGCTCCGACGACAGCATCTGCAGCGGTCCAGGAAACCGCTGCGGCCCCCGCTCAGGAAGCTGCAGCGCCCGCAGCTGATGCCCCTGCGGTAGCAGTCGCTGCTGCTGGTGCGGGCGAAGCACTTTACAAGCAGGCCTGCCAAGTTTGCCATGCTGCAGGCGTGGCCGGAGCACCCAAGTTGGGCGACAAGACGGCTTGGGCGCCACGGTTGCAGACGGGTATCGACGCCCTGTATCAGAGCGCACTGAAGGGCAAGGGAGCCATGCCACCCAAGGGAGGCAGCAGTGCCTCCGATGCAGATCTGCACGCTGCGGTGGAGTTCATGGCGGCCGCCGCACAGTAAGGCAAGCAGGCCTCGCCCGCAGCCGGCCGGCTATTGCAGGCCGGCTTTTTTACGCCCTTCGCATCGCGATGACGGGGGTCAGCGTGAGAAGCCCTCTTGCCGCTGCGCCGGGCTGCGCACGAATCCGAAGGCTTCGGGAAGCGCTTGGGCGCTCACGTTTTGCACACTCCAATCTCCCTGCTCGATGGCGTCCGAAGCCAATGCAACGTCCTGGCTGTGCACCAGACCCAACCCCAGGGAAGTTGCGAGGTAAACGTGGCCTGTCTCATCGACAAGGCAGGCGCTCACCGTAGCGGTTTGTCCTGTATGCGATTGCACCGTGAGGCCCGGGCCGATGCGCCAGATCCAGGGTGTATTTTCAAGTTCGACGTAGACACGCTGCGGGCCGTTCTGGAAGAACCATTGACCTTGGTCGTCTGCACCATAATTGCGCGCGATGAAAGCAAGGAGCTTGTCGTGCTGGAGCCAGTCTCCCTTGCTATGCGCAAAATCACCAACTGATTGCACGGTCTCGTCGCGCAAATACCAGCGGCCGCGGGCATCCAGGCCCAGCCAGCCATAACAGGCGGGAACCTTGGGCCACTTCACCATAGCTTGAAGCACGATGTCGTCCATGCGCCATTCTGCATGGCGCACGACGCTTGCGTGTGGCGGGCGATGCGCAGACACAAAATTGGTCAGATTTGTCCTTGACTCCAGTTCATTGACAGCTTTACTTCGCAGGAAGTTGCGGCACAATTTGCCGGCGCCATGGCTGTGGCAGTTCCGCCTTATGGTGCCCGGCGCGCAATCTCATGAAGCGTTTTCTTGTTTTTCTGCTTACCGTATTCGCGTTGAGCGGCTGCGGCTACAACGATTTTCAGCGCCTGGATGAGCAGTCCAAGGCCGCATGGAGCGAAGTGCTCAACCAATACCAGCGCCGCGCCGATCTGGTGCCCAACATTGTCGCAACCGTCAAGGGAGAGGCCAGCTTCGAGCAGGACACCCTGACCAAGGTCATTGAGGCACGTGCCAAGGCGACGGCGATCCAGGTGACACCAGAGACGCTGAACAACCCCGAGGTGTTTGCAAAGTTCCAGCAGGCGCAGGGCGAACTTTCAGGGGCTCTCTCACGCCTGATGGCGGTGTCCGAGCGCTATCCGACGCTGCAGGCCAATCAGGCTTTTCGGGATCTGCGAGTTACGCTTGAAGGCACCGAAAACCGCATCACGGTGGCTCGCAACCGATACATCCAAGCCGTCCAGGAATACAACGTCCTCGCCCGCAGCTTTCCCACGAATCTGACCGCCAGGGTGTTCAGCTATGACACCAAGCCCACTTTTACCGTGCAGAACGAGGCACAGATATCGTCGCCCCCGACCGTCGATTTCTCTGCACCGAAGAAGTAGTCCAGCGCACTGAAATTCAGGTCAAATATGCCTTTATCGCTTATTTGGCAGGGATTTATAGCTATTTATTTGATAGCGTTTTTGGGCGTACAAGCCCATTCCGAAACGCTGCCAGCAGTCCCTGCACTGTCGGGCCATGTGATCGATCAGACCGGCACGCTCGACGCGTCGCAACGCAGTGCGATGGAGCGGCGCCTGGTCGAGATCGAACAGAAAATGGGGGCGCAGCTGGTGGTGCTCATGGTTTCCAGCACGGCGCCCGAAGACATCGCCGCCTTTGCGAATCGCGTAGGTAACGTCTGGAAGATCGGACGGCGCGAGGCGGGTGACGGCGTTCTGATCGTGGTGGCAAAGGACGATCGCAAGATGCGCATCGAGGTGGCGAAGACCCTGGAAGGGGCGATTCCGGATCTTGCTGCGGCGCGCATCATTGACGAGATCATGAAGCCTCGTTTTCGCTCTGGCGACTTCGCCGGGGGGTTAAATGCCGCGATTGAGCAGCTCGCTGCACGTATCGCCGGTGAACCGCTCCCTGAGCCTGCAGGCGCAAGCGAAGAAGCCGGCCAGGCGAGCGATTGGATGGCGCTGGCTGTCTTTTTGTTGTTCGGCTTGGCTGCTTTGGGCTCCGTAGCGCGTGCAATCTTTGGCAAACGCCTGGGAGCCGGCATGCTCGGCGCCGTGGCCGGGGCGTTGGTCTTCGTCTTCACCACCAGTTGGTGGTTGGCGGTGCTGGCGGCTGTCGGCGCGCTGTTGTTCGTACTATTTTCATCCGGAGGGCGCGGTGCAACCTGGAGCAGCGGCGGCGGCGGTGGATGGTCTGGCGGGAGCGCAGGCGGGTGGGAATCTTCAAGCGACGGCGGAGGATTCTCTTCGGGCGGGGCGGCGATTTTGGCGGCGGCGGCGCGTCGGGAGACTGGTAAGGATGGTACGGCCGTTTGATCGATTGATCCGCCTCCTGCGCCATCGCTGGCGCAGTGGTTCCCTGCCCGCTGCGCTTCGCGGCGCTGCCCTGAAGCGGCTGACGCAGAAGGTGAGACAAAGTGAACGACGACACAGCGGACAGATCCGCCTGTGCCTTGAAGGCGGACTGCCAGTCAGCTACCTCTGGAGAGGGGCATCCGCGCGGGAACGCGCGATCACTCTATTTGGGAAACTGCGCGTCTGGGACACCGAGCAAAACAACGGCGTGCTGATCTACCTGCTGTTGGCAGATCGCGCTGTGGAAATCGTGGCAGACCGTGGCCTGGCGCGGGGCGTCACACCGCAGCAGTGGGAGCAGTTGGTCGCCAGCATGGCAGAGGGCCTCCAAAACGGGCATTTCGAGGAGGCATTGAACCGCGCCATTGACAAAGTTTCAGCGCTGCTAGAGCTGCACTTTCCAGCGGATGCGAGCACGAGAGATGCTCTGGTCAACGAGCTGTCCGATGCGCCAGCAATCGGCCCAGACTACTCCTGAATTTATAGCGAGAGACGCTTACTCGACAAGCGCCGAATCGCGATTTGAATCGATTTTCCTGGCAGCAGACGAATAAAAACCGCCCGAAGGCGGTGGGGCTTCGACGGTGAGATTCTCAGCGTTTTTGCCGGTACTTGCGCAAGGCAGCGATCTGCGCTGCCATGACGGCCAGTTCAGCCTGGGCACGTGCAAGATCGAGTTCGCCCTTCGCGTTCTTGAGCGCTTCTTCCGCAGCTGCCTTGGCAGACGCGGCCTTTTCGTCGTCCAGGTCCTTGCCGCGCACGGCGGTGTCTGACAAGACGGTGACGCAATCGGGCTGGATCTCAAGAATGCCTCCGGCGACGAAGACAAACTCTTCGCTACCGTCGGCCATCTCGATGCGCACCGAACCCGGCCGGATCCGGGTGATCAGCGGGGTGTGGCGCGGGTACACGCCCAGTTCGCCAGCCTCGCCGGGCAGGGTGACGAAATTCGCTTCGCCCGAGAAGATCAATTCTTCGGCGCTTACGACGTCCACGTGGATGGTGTTGGCCATTCAGGATTCCTTTGAGGCAGTGCAGACCGTTGAACCCAGTGCCGGCGGAGCAGGACTGCTCTACCGGCGTGTGGTTCAGGCCATCTTCTTGGCTTTTTCGAAGGCTTCATCAATGGTACCAACCATGTAGAAAGCCTGCTCGGGCAGGTGGTCGCATTCGCCGGCCACAATCATCTTGAAGCCACGAATGGTTTCTGCCAGCGTGACGTACTTGCCAGGGGCGCCCGTGAACACTTCGGCGACGTGGAAGGGCTGCGACAGGAAGCGCTGAATCTTGCGCGCGCGGGCCACGATCAGTTTGTCTTCCGGAGCCAGTTCGTCCATCCCCAGAATGGCGATGATGTCGCGCAGTTCCTTGTAGCGCTGCAGTGTGTTCTGCACGTCGCGAGCGACGTTGTAGTGCTCTTCACCCACCACATCGGGTGACAACTGGCGGCTGGTCGAGTCGAGCGGGTCCACAGCGGGGTAGATGCCGAGCGAAGCGATGTCACGCGACAACACCACCGTAGAGTCCAAGTGGGCAAAAGTCGTGGCAGGCGAGGGGTCGGTCAAGTCATCTGCGGGCACGTACACGGCCTGGATGGAGGTGATCGAGCCCACTTTGGTGGAGGTAATGCGCTCTTGCAGGCGGCCCATTTCCTCTGCCAGCGTAGGCTGGTAACCCACGGCGGAAGGCATGCGGCCCAACAGTGCCGACACTTCGGTACCGGCCAGCGTGTAGCGGTAGATGTTGTCCACGAAGAACAGCACGTCCCGGCCTTCGTCGCGAAAGGACTCGGCGATGGTCAGACCCGTCAGCGCCACGCGCAGGCGGTTGCCCGGCGGTTCGTTCATCTGACCGTACACCATGGCAACCTTGGATTCGCCCAGATTCTCCAGATTCACGACGCCGGAATCGGCCATCTCGTGGTAGAAGTCGTTGCCTTCGCGGGTACGCTCGCCCACACCGGCGAACACCGACAGACCCGAGTGGGCCTTGGCGATGTTGTTGATGAGTTCCATCATGTTCACGGTCTTGCCCACGCCGGCGCCGCCGAACAGGCCCACCTTGCCGCCCTTGGCGAAGGGGCACACCAAGTCGATCACCTTGATACCGGTTTCCAGCAACTCTTGCGAGGGCGAGAGTTCGTCGTACGCGGGCGCTTTGCGGTGGATGGATGCGGTCAGTTCGTCGCTCACGGGACCGCGTTCGTCGATGGGCGTGCCGAGCACGTCCATGATGCGGCCCAGCGTCGCTTTGCCCACAGGCACGGTGATGGGATTGCCCGTATTGGACACCATCAGGCCGCGACGCAGGCCGTCAGACGAACCGAGCGCAATGGTGCGCACGATGCCGTCGCCAAGCTGCTGCTGCACTTCAAGCGTCAAGGCCGTGCCTTCGAGCTTGAGTGCGTCGTAAATCTTCGGCATGCGGTCGCGCGGAAACTCCACGTCGACCACGGCGCCGATGCACTGAACGATCTTGCCTTGGGTCAGTTCGCTGACCGGGGAAATTGCTTGAGCCATGGTTGATTGCTCCAATAAATGATTCTGTTGGCCGCTTAAACGGCGGCGGCGCCGGCGACGATCTCGGACAGCTCTTTGGTGATGGCCGCTTGGCGAGTCTTGTTGTAGACCAGCTTGAGTTCACCGATCACCGTACCGGCGTTGTCGGTGGCAGCCTTCATGGCCACCATACGCGCCGATTGCTCGGAAGCCATGTTCTCGGCCACGGCCTGGTAGATAAGCGACTCGACGTAGCGCACAAGCAGTTCGTCGATGACGCTCTGGGCATCAGGCTCGTAGATGTAGTCCCAGCCGGTCGTCGAGCCACTGGACGAATGCATATCCTTCGAGGAAAGCGGCAGCAACTGCTCTACCACGGACTCCTGCCGCATCGTGTTGATGAAGCGGGTGTAGCTCAGATAGACCGCATTGACCTCGCCCTTTGCGTAGGCATCGAGCAGCACCTTGACCGGGCCAATCAGTTTGTCCAGATGCGGTGTGTCGCCCAAACCTGTGGCATGCGCGACGACCTTGGCTCCGACACGGTTGAGAAAGCCCAGACCTTTGTTGCCAATGGCCACTGCCTCAATGGCGACACCGGCACTCTGCAACTCGCGCAGTTTCCCGGTAACTGCGCGCAGCACGTTGGTGTTCATGCCACCGCACAGCCCCTTGTCTGTGGTCACGACGATCACGCCCGCCGCCTTGGCGTCGTTGATCTTCATGAACGGATGGATGTACTCGGGATTCGCCTGGCCAAGATGGACCGCAATGTTGCGCACCTTCTCGCTGTAAGGACGGGCTGCACGCATCCGGTCTTGCGCCTTGCGCATTTTGGATGCAGCCACCATCTCCATGGCCTTGGTGATCTTCTTGGTGTTTTCCACCGATTTGATCTTGCCGCGTATTTCCTTGCCTGCTGCCATGGGACCTCCTCAGCGGCTCAATTAAGCGAAAGACTTCTTGAACGCAGCCACAGCGTCGGACAAAGCCGCTTCAGCGTCTTTGTCCATTGCCTTGGCGGCTTCGAGCTTGTCAAGCAATGCTGCGTGGCTGGTCTTGAGGAACTGGTGCAGCCCATGCTCGAAAGCAAGCACGTTCTTGACGTCGATGTCGTCGAGGAAGCCCTTGTTCACTGCGAACAAGGTGGCCGCCATCAGCGAAATGGGCAGGGGACTGTACTGGGCCTGCTTGAGCAATTCCGTCACGCGGGCACCGCGGTCGAGCTGCTTGCGGGTGGCGTCGTCCAGATCGGAAGCAAACTGCGCGAATGCAGCCAGCTCGCGGTACTGGGCCAGATCGGTACGAATACCGCCGGACAGCGACTTGATCAGCTTGGTCTGCGCCGCTCCACCGACGCGCGAGACCGAAATACCGGCGTTGATGGCTGGGCGGATACCGGCGTTGAACAGGCTGGTTTCCAGGAAAATCTGGCCGTCGGTGATCGAGATCACGTTGGTAGGCACGAAGGCGGACACGTCGCCAGCCTGCGTTTCAATGATGGGCAATGCGGTCAGCGAACCCGTCTTGCCCTTGACTTCGCCCTTGGTGAAGTCTTCCACGTACTTTTCGTTCACGCGGGCTGCGCGCTCCAGCAGACGGCTGTGAAGATAGAACACGTCGCCGGGGTAGGCTTCACGGCCTGGTGGGCGGCGCAGCAGCAGGGACACCTGGCGGTAGGCAACAGCTTGCTTGGACAGGTCGTCGTACACGATGAGGGAGTCCTGGCCGCGGTCGCGGAAATACTCGCCCATGGTGCAGCCGGAGTAGGCCGATACGTATTGCATGGCGGCGGACTCAGAAGCCGATGCGGCCACGACGATGGTGTAGTCCATGGCACCGGCTTGCTCCAGCGAGCGCACCACGTTCTTGATGGACGATGCCTTCTGGCCGATGGCGACGTAGACGCAGGTAACGCCCTGACCCTTCTGGTTGATGATGGCGTCGATGGCCACGGCCGTCTTGCCGGTCTGGCGGTCGCCAATGATCAGCTCGCGCTGGCCACGGCCAATTGGCACCATCGAGTCAATGGACTTCAAACCGGTCTGCAGCGGCTGATCCACGGACTTGCGCGCGATCACACCTGGAGCAACCTTTTCGATCACGTCAGTCATCTTGGCGTTGATCGGGCCTTTGCCATCAATCGGCTGACCGAGCGCGTTGACCACGCGGCCAATCAGCTCGGGGCCGACGGGCACTTCCAGAATGCGGCCCGTGCACTTGACGGTATCGCCTTCTGAGATGTGCTCGTACTCGCCCAGAATCACCGAGCCGACCGAGTCACGCTCGAGGTTCAGCGCCAAACCGTACGAAGGCGTGCCATCGGCGGTGGCCGGGAACTCGAGCATTTCGCCCTGCATCGCGTCCGACAGGCCATGGATGCGCACGATGCCGTCCGACACGGACACCACGGTGCCTTGATTTCGGATGTCAGAACCAACTTCGAGACCTTCAATGCGGCTCTTGATCAGTTCAGAAATTTCTGCGGGATTGAGTTGCATGACTCTTTCCTTCTTTCTTTGGTTTGCCTAGGGGCCCAGCGCGCACTCAGGCGGTGAGGGCGGCTTTCATTTGTTCAAGTCGGGCTTTCACCGAGGTGTCGAGCACTTCATCGCCCACCACCACGCGAATGCCACCGATCAGCGACTCGTCGCGCTGCACGCTCAGGTTCAGCTTGCGCGAGAAACGTTTTTCAAGCGTGGCGCCGAGCTCGGCCAAAGCAGAATCGTCCATGGCGAAAGCGCTGTAAACCACCGCATCAGACGAACCACGCTGGCGATTCACCAGTGCACGAAACTGGGCGGCGATTTCGGGCAGCGCCTCGACGCGGTCGTTATCGATCACCGTGCGCAGAAAGTTCTGCGCCAGTGTCGGCAAGGCCTCGCCTGCCACCCCAGTCACCAAGTCGAACAGTTGTTCTGACGTGACCTTGGGGTTGCCGACAACTTGCTGCAGCGCGGGGCTGGCGGCAATGGCGCCAAGCCGGTCGGCCCAATCCAGCGCAGCGCGCGAAGCGCCTTCGCCTTTGTCAGCGCAGGCCTTGAACAAGGCTTCCGCGTAAGGGCGGGCAATGGTCGCGATTTCGGCCATACGTGTGCCCCCTACAGTTCGGTCTTCAAACGCGTGAGCAGGTCGGCATGGACGCCGGAATCGACCTCCTTGCGCAGGATCTGCTCGGCACCTTTGACGGCCAGCACCGCAACCTGCTCGCGCAGCGTTTCGCGGGCCTGAACGGCCTGCTGTTCGGCTTCCGAACGGGCGGCAGCCACGATCTTGCCGGCTTCTTCGCTGGCGCGAACCTTGGCTTCTTCAATGATGGCTTGGGCGCGGCGGTCCGCGTCGGCAAGACGTGTCGCCGTCTCATTGCGTGCCTGCGACAACTCCTGCTCGACACGCTGATTGGCAGCGCTCAGCTCGGATTTGGCACGGTCGGCAGCAGCGAGGCCATCGGCGATTTTCTGGGCTCGCTCATCCAGCGCCTTCGCAACCGGGGGCCACACGAATTTCATCGTGAACAGCACCAGGATCAGGAAGACGATGGCCTGAACGAACAGGGTCGCATTGATACTCACGGCAACACCTTTCTAAGTGGGCGTTGAAGGGAGCTTAGGCCAGGACGAAGGGGTTGGCGAAAGCGAACAGCAGGGCGATAGCGACGCCAATCAGGAATGCGGCGTCGATCAAACCAGCCAGAACGAACATCTTGGTTTGCAGTTCGTTCATCAATTCAGGCTGGCGAGCCGAGGCTTCCAGGAACTTGCCACCCATCAGGCCAATGCCAATGGAAGCACCAATAGCGCCCAGGCCCACGATAAGACCGCAACCCAGAGCGACGAGACCGAGAATGTTTTCCATGATGACTCCTGATTGAAAAAAGAAAAGTTGAGAAAGAAAGGGAAATGGTCAGTGAGATTCATGCGCCTGGCCGAGATAAATCAGCGTCAGCATCATGAAAATAAAGGCTTGCAAGGTGATGATCAGGATGTGAAAAATCGCCCAAATCGTGCCCGCAATGATGTGCCCCACGGGGAGCAACACGCCGGAAAGCGACAAGGCTGCTGCACCGCCCATCACGGCGATCAGCATGAACACCAACTCGCCAGCGTACATGTTGCCAAACAGTCGCATACCGTGCGAGACCGTCTTGGCAACGTATTCAATGATCTGCATGAACAGATTGATCACACCCAGAATCAGGGCAAAGATCGGGTTCTTGCTGGTGCCAAAAGGCGCCGTGACGAGTTCGTGCATCCAGCCGCCAAGACCTTTGATCTTGACGCTGTAAATCAGACACAAAACCAGCACGGAGACCGAGAGGCCCATCGTGGTCGAAAGGTCGGCAGTGGGAACAATGCGCAGGTAGGCATGGTGCGGATCGTTGCCTGCGGCACCCCATATCTGCGCCCAGATGACGGGCAGCAGGTCCACCGGCAAAAGATCCATGGCATTCATCAGGAAAATCCAGACGAATACGGTGAGCGCCAAAGGAGCAATCAGTTTGCGGCTTTGAGCATTGTGGATCGTGGCCTTGGCCTGGGTGTCGACCATCTCGATCATGATTTCCACCGCCGCCTGCCAGCGACCCGGCACACCGGACGTAGCCTTTCGCGCAGCCAGCCAGAAGAAAAAGAGACCCAAACCACCCACCAACAAGCCGACGATGATGGAGTCGTAGTTCACGACCGACATGTCAATAACGGCTTTTTGCTTGATGTTTTGAAGATGCTGCAGGTGGTGAACGATGTATTCACTTGCAGTCGGAGCGTGCGCTTCTGCGGCCATCGGACAACTCTTCTCTCAATCAATCGGTTTTTCGGACACCGGGCCGCACCAAAAGCACGAACCAGTACGTTTTCATCGTCACCACCATTGCAACCAGCAAAGCCGGCCAACTTGGCGACTGGAGCCAGCGCGTCGCCATCCACAGCATGGCAACGGTTAGCGCAATTTTCGCCATCTCCCACACGAACAACCCTACCAACACCTCGCCGACTGTCTGTCTTGCGCGCGCCATGCCGCGCGCAAAAAGCGCGGCAGGAACTACGACACACAAGGCACCCCAGGCAGCAGACCCCGCCACCGCGCGGTCTTGGGTGATGAGCCAGGTCAGCAAAGTGACCAAGGAGCCCACCAGCAACTGCCCAAACACAAGACGCCACACAGACAATGCGGGATGGCGTTTGCGCCATTCGCGAGCCTGATCGGGCGTCAGCGG
Source organism: Simplicispira suum (assembly GCF_003008595.1). Taxonomy (GTDB): domain Bacteria; phylum Pseudomonadota; class Gammaproteobacteria; order Burkholderiales; family Burkholderiaceae_C; genus Simplicispira; species Simplicispira suum. The sequence continues at coordinate 1,265,435 of NZ_CP027669.1, forward strand.
CTTGAACTCGGGTTCTTCGTCCTCAGCTTCGTGTCTGGGGGCGACTGGATTCACATGGGCCTCCCCGCATTGGCACGTCGAAATTTTATCGAAAGCCTCTCATTATAAGTAAAAACCCGTGGCCAGCGCCAATTTTTGCACACTGTCGGTTTTTGACGGCGCGCAGCGTGGTCAATCTGCCCATTCCCGGACCCAAGCGCATGCCTGCATCGCTGTCCAAACGTGAGTAAGCTACCCGTATGGAGACGCCACCCATTCCGCCCAAGCCGGCCGACGCAGCCATCGCTTCCGACACGCGCAAGAACTCGTTGATCGAGTATCCCTCGCGCTTCCCAATCAAAGTGATGGGAGCCAACGAGGACGGTCTGGTGCGCGCACTGACAGAGATTGCCAGGCGTCTGGATCCAAGTTTTGATGCCGCAGGCATCGAATTGCGGCCAAGCCGAACGGGCAAGTACCTCGGAGTGACGTTGACCGTGACTGCAACCAGCCGGGAACAGCTCGACGCGCTCTATCTTGCTTTCACTTCGCATGCGCTGGTCAAGGTGGTTCTCTGACCGAGGCAGAGAGCGTGTCCATCGAACTTCATCGCCTTGGCCGGGTGGCTTATGCGCCGACCTACGCCGCGATGCAGGAATTCACCGCGCAGCGATGCGCAGATGCGCCTGATCAGCTCTGGATTTGTGAACACCCACCGGTGTTCACCCAAGGCATCTCCGCCCGCCCAGAGCATCTGCTGGATACCGGTGACATCCCCGTAACAACCACCAATCGGGGCGGCAAGGTCACCTTTCACGGGCCGGGCCAGGTCGTGGCCTACCCGCTGATCGACTTGCGTCGTGCAGGCTATTACGTCAAAGAATATGTCTACCGCGTGGAGGAGGCCGTGATTCGCACTCTGGCGCATTTCGGCATCACCGGCCACCGGGTAGCTGGTGCGCCAGGCATCTATGTGCGGCTCGATGATCCGACCAGCCACCAAGTGCTGGCTCAGCGGCCGCGTCACAGAGAGCCCGGCGCACCGCTTCCCGGACCCGACTTTGCGGGCCTGGGCAAGATTTCAGCGCTCGGCATCAAGGTGACGCGCCACTGCAGTCTGCATGGCGTGGCTCTCAACGTGGCAATGGACTTGGAGCCGTTCGCTCGCATCAACCCATGCGGCTACATGGGTTTGCGCACGGTGGACCTTTCTACAATCGGGGTCCACACCACTTGGGATGAGGCTGCGGATGTGCTCAGCAAGCATCTGATCGCGCGGCTGACGCCCTGAATCCGAAGCCAGCCATGAGCACCTCCGACGTCGTCCGCGAAGCGCAATCGAGCGCCGAATACAACCCGCTTATCAAGCAAAAAGCAGCCGCCAAGCTCTCGCGCATTCCGGTCAAGGTGGAGCCAGGCCCGGTGCTGAAGAAGCCCGAATGGATTCGGGTCAAGGCGGGTTCGCCCAGCACACGCTTCTATGAGATCAAGAGCATCCTGCGCGAGCACAAGCTGCACACCGTATGCGAAGAGGCCAGCTGCCCGAACATTGGCGAATGCTTTGGCAACGGCACCGCCACGTTCATGATCATGGGCGACAAGTGCACGCGCCGCTGCCCGTTCTGCGATGTGGGGCATGGCCGACCCGACGCACTCGACAAGGACGAGCCCTTGAACCTCGCGCGCACCATTGCTGCGCTGCGCCTGAAGTACGCGGTGATCACCAGCGTGGACCGCGACGATCTGCGCGACGGCGGCGCCGGGCATTTCGTGGAGTGCATTCAGAACATTCGCGCGCTCTCCCCCAGCACGCAGATCGAAATCCTCACCCCGGATTTTCGCGGACGCGACGAGCGCGCACTGGAGATTCTCAAAACTGGATTGCCTGATGTAATGAACCACAACTTGGAAACCGCACCCCGGTTGTACAAGGAAGCGCGCCCAGGAAGCGACTACCAGTTTTCCTTGAACCTGCTCAAGAAGTTCAAGGAACGGTACCCGGACGTGCCTACCAAGAGCGGCATCATGGTGGGCCTGGGCGAAACCGACGAGGAAATTCTGGACGTGATGCGCGATCTGCGCGCGCATGGCGTGAGCATGCTGACCGTCGGCCAGTACCTGGCGCCCAGCAGCAGCCATCTGCCCGTGCGCCGCTACGTGCACCCAGACCAATTCAAGCAAATTGAGGAAGCCGCCTACGCCATGGGTTTCTCGCACGCTGCCGTAGGCGCCATGGTGCGATCGAGTTACCACGCGGATCAGCAGGCGCACGCCGCCGGCCTGTAGCTACGCAAGCAGTGTGCGGCTACGCCCTGCCGGTGTATTCGCCGCGCGCCGGGTAGTCCTTTGCAATGGCGAAATCCATTGCGCCCAGCAACTCGTCGAAATGCGGGCGCGCAAACGGCATGGTCTGGACGGCGCCGTAGTACAGGCTGCCGTCGGCCTGCACGATGAACACGCCGGGTTCGGAGAACAGGGCCGGCTCTTCGATGCCGATGGACGTCATGCCGCGTGAAGTGCTCACATACAGACCCCAGGCGCGCGCCACATCCAGCGGCAGATCGTAGCCCACGCGCAGCTGCGGCGCGCCCAACTTGTCGGCCATAGCGCGGGCGCGCTCCTGGGTGTCGCTGGAGATGGCGATCACCTCGACACCCCGTTTTTCAAAGTCTTCGCGCAGGCGCCCCAATTCGAGCAGGTACTTGAAGCAAATGGGGCAGTGCAGCCCCCGATAAAACACCACCAAGGTGGCGCGCATGGGCTTTTGCGCTGACAAGGCATAGGGTCCGTGATCCAGGGTAGGCAACTCAAGGGCAGGCACAGCTTGGCGGGGAACGAGCATGAAGGTCTCCAGAAGTCATGGCCTCGGGATGTACTTTAGGCCACAATTTGAGACGCAGAGTACCCCTTGGTATCAGATTCATGACCGATGATCCCAAAGTAGACCGCCTCTCGGCCTTGCTGCAGCGGTTTCCCATGAAAGTCCGGCCACTTTTCCAGGGGGCATTCGACCCGGCCGGAACGTCTTTCCTGACACCGCCCACTGGCGGTGTGCTGCATCTGGTGGGCGGCGCCGGCGTACTGATGCAGGGCGCGGATATGCTGGCGGAGATCAATGGACCCTGTGTGCTGTTTCTCCCGCGCACCGTCCCGCATCGGCTTTGCGCACATGGCGCCCGCAGCGCGGCGCTGTTGAGCGCCTCGGTGGATATGGGCGCGCCCGAGAACAACCCGCTGGTGCGCGCCCTGCCGCCGTTGGTTCTGGTGGCGCTCTGCGACAGCCCCGAGCTGGAAACCAGCTGCAGACTGCTCTGGGACGAGGCCGATGCCAGCCGCTGCGCGCATGCACTGTTGCTGGAGCGCGCCTGCGAAGTTCTCATGATCCAGCTCCTGCGCTATGCCATCGCCCACCGTTTGATGGACACCGGTTTGCTCTGCGGACTGGCGGACGCACGTTTGATGCGCGTGCTGGCGGCGGTGCACGCCGACCCGGCCGCGCCGTGGACGTTGCCGCGCATGGCAGGCGTGGCGTACATGTCTCGGGCGCGTTTCGCCGCGCACTTCTCCCAGGTGCTCGGCGAGGCGCCGGGCGAATACCTGGGACGCTGGCGTATGGGCGTGGCGCGTTCGCTGCTGGTGCGGGGCATGCCGGTCAAGCAGGTGGCCCAAGAGGCCGGCTACGCCAGCGCCAGCGCACTGACGCGGGCGTTTTCCCGCCGCATGGGACAGCCACCGTCGCGCTGGCTGGCTGAACAGCGCGCCGCCACCGAGGGCCAGCGCCCAGCAGCGGGAATCTCCAAACTCTAAAACATCCAGTATTTTTGGTGTTTTTAGGCTCTCGCGCTTATTGGGTATGTATTTACAGCTATTATTATTATAGCTTTTCATGGCCCGCACAATCGCGCCGAGTCACCGCTCTCCAGCACCTCCTGGGCCCACAGCGCCAACTTGCGGGTGTCGGCCCGCAGCACTTCTTGCTTGATGGCGAGGATTTGCGCCGGATGCATGGAGAAACTTCGCAGTCCCAGTCCCAGCAGCAGCTTGGTGAGCGTCAAGTCTCCTGCCATTTCACCGCACACCGAGACGCTCTTGCCCTGCGCCCGGCATTCGGCAATGACACCCGCCACCAGCGCTAGCACCGCCGGGTGCAGGGGTCATACAGGTCGGCCACCGCTTCGTCGGCGCGATCAATGGCCAGGGTGTACTGGATCAGGTCGTTGGTGCCAATCGACAAAAAATCGAAATGGCGCAAGAACATGCGCACCGTGAGCGCAGCGGCAGGAACCTCGATCATGGCACCCAGACGCACCGCTCCGTATACCGCCCCGCGGTCATCCAGTTCGGCCTGGGCAAGGCCCACATGGGCCAGCGTCTGACGAATTTCTTCGGCATTCACGATCATGGGAAACATCATGTTCACCCGGCCATGGGCAGCAGCGCGCAACACTGCGCGTATCTGCGTACGGAACATGGCTGGGTCGGCCAGGCTCCAGCGGATGGCGCGCAAGCCCAGCGCCGGGTTGAGCGAATCGTCCTTGCGCGCACGCTCCAGCGGCTTGTCGGCGCCAATGTCGAGCGTGCGAATGGTGACCGGCAGACCCTGCATGGCGTCAACCGCCTCGCGGTAGGCGAGGTACTGCTCCTCTTCGTCGGGCAGCTTGCCGCTGCGCCCCATGAACAGGAATTCGGTGCGAAACAGCCCCACGCCTACGGCGCCTGCAGCAATGGCGGCAACGCCATCGGCGGGCAGTTCAATGTTGGCAAGCAACTCCACCCTCTGGCCATCGAGCGTCACACACGGCGTATGGCGCAGGCGGCCCAGGCGCTCACGCTCAAGCTCGATCTGGCGTTGGCGGAAGCCGTATTCGGCCAGGATGATGGCCGAGGGGTCGACGATCATCACGCCAGCGTCGCCATCGATGATGACCCAGTCGTCCTGACGCACCAGTTGGCTCGCTGCGCGTGCGCCCACCACGGCGGGGATGTCCATGCTGCGCGCGACGATGGCGGTGTGCGAGGTCTTGCCACCTACATCGGTGACAAACCCGGCAAACACACTTTTCTTGAACTGCAGCATGTCAGCTGGCGAGAGATCGTGCGCGACAAGTACCAGGGGCACGTCCACGGTGTCGTCGAGCAGCAGATCTTGCTGCGTCTTGCGGCGCGGACTGGCGGCCGGCGGCGCTACCGGATTGGGCGCGCCCTTCATATGGCGCAGGATGCGATCAACCACCTGCTCCAGATCGGTTTTGCGCTCCCGCAGGTATTCGTCCTCCATTTCGTCGAATTGCCGTGCGATCAATTCGAGCTGGGTGGTGAGCGCCCACTCTGCGTTGTACAGACGCTCGGTGATCCAGTGCTTGACGCCCGAGACCAGCATTTCGTCCTGCAGGAGCATGAGGTGCACGTCCAGCAACGCCCCCAGCTCGGGCGGAGCGTCGGACGGCATTTCGGTCTGCAGGCGGGTCAGCTCCTGCATTACGGCGTTGCGCGCGCTGCGCACGCGTTCGATTTCGTCCTCAATCTGGTGCGGTTCGACGAAGTAATGCGCCACGTCCACGCGGCTCGAACCCACCAGCACCGCACGGCCAATGGCAATGCCTCGGGCAACGGCCAGACCGGGAACCGAGAACGTCATCCCCGGCGCCTCTGTTCGCCTGCTTGCGATGGGTAGCGGTTGGGGGTCATTACTGGCCCTCTCCGAATTTGTCGTCAATCAGCGCCACCAGGGCGTCCATGGCCTCCTGCTCGTGTTCGCCATCGGTTTCAATCTCGATCTCGGCGCCCATGCCAGCCGCAAGCATCATCACTCCCATGATGCTCTTGGCATTGATGCGTCGCTCGCCCCGGCTCATCCAAACATCGCAGGGAAAACTCGTGGCGACCTTGCTGAGTTTGGCGGAGGCACGGGCATGCAGGCCGAGCCTATTGCTGATGGTCTTGCGGGTCTTGATCATGAATGGGACGTACTTGATTCTGGGGCGCGCGCACGGCCACCTGCATGACACCTTGCGTACCGCCAACGACGGCGCGCTGGACCAGGAGATCTAGCGACTCGGTTCGGTAGCTTACGGCGCGCAGCAGCATGGGGAGGTTCACTCCGGTAACCAGCCGCGTGGCTGCGCGACCTTCCACCAGACGCTGGGCCATATTGCACGGTGTGGCGCCAAACAGGTCGGTCAGCACCAGCACCGGGCGCTCTGCACAATCTTCCAGCAAGGCACGCGCGCGCTCGAGCGTTTGCTCCGGCGCGGCGTCAGCATGCACATCGAGCGCGCGCACATCGTCGGCGCAATCAGAAAAAACATGCAGAGCACATTCGCGCAAGGCATGCGCAAGCGGTGCGTGGGCGATGAGAAAAATTAGCGTATTCATGCAGAGGAAGCCGCGCGTGCAGCGCAAACATTATGGCCGCGCCGGCTTGCGCAGAAACCACAGCCAGGCGAGGAGATTGCACGCCAGATACATCCCCAGCGCAGCGCGGAACGCCCCGAGCACGTCCAGCCCCGCAGCAATGAACCCATCGACCGCCAGCCCGATGCCCCACTGCAGCACAAAAACGCCTCCAAACACCACGAGGTTGTAGGCCGACAATGCCCGCCCCGCCGCGTTGGCGTCGAAAGCGGCGGCCACCGCTGGCAGGGACAGCGCCATCACCGTGCACGAGACGCAGTACAGCGCCCAGACTGCACTGCCTGCCTGCGGCCCCAGCAGCAAGAGGCCTAGCATCACGCACAGCGAGAATGGCAGGCCACGGGCGATGACCCGGTTGACGTCAATGGCGTGCCGCGCCATCCACGGCCCGAGCAGCCCCCAGGCCCAGAAGGTGCACAGCATGGACACGTTGATCCAGAACAGCCCTGTGGCGGCCTCCAACTCGCTGTAGTGCGCCACCCGCTGCATCCAGGGTCCAGCCCAAAGGGTTTGCATCGCGACCATGCCACCGTAGGTGAAAAAACCCAATGGCGCCAGGCGGCGAAAGTAGGGATGGCGCCAGACGACGGAATAGCCAGCCGTGTCGTTCGCTTCCAGCAGCACCGTGGCTTCTTGCCTGGGACGATTCCAGCTCGGCACGGCCAGCGCGATCCATGCGCCAGACAAAAGCACCAGTGCCGCAATGCCCCAGAACAGCGCACGCCAACCCAGTACGGGAAGCAGCCACTGAACGGGCAGCGTAGATGCCACCATGCCGAGCGACCCCGTCATCAGCATCCATGCATTGGCCCGCAGCTGCGCCGCCGGGCTGTACCAGCGGCGGTAGCCCGTCAGTGGTGCCATCAGGCAGGCGCTGACGCCTGCGCCAAACAGCATGCGCCCAACCAGCAAACTGCTGAAGCCGGTGGCGAGCGCAAACACCCCGCAACCCAGCACGGCCACGCCTAAAAAGGCCAACAGCACTTGGCGCGGGCCGTAGCGATCCAGCCAGCGGCCCAATGGCAGCTGTGTGAAAGCAAATCCAAGGAAGTAGCCACCCGAGAGCAAACCCAGATCGGCTGCACCGAGTGTGAAAGCTTCTGCCAGCGTGGGGGCCAGCGTAGCCGTCACAGCGCGCAACAGCGCGGCGAGGAAATAGGCCGCAGCAAACGGCAAAAACACCCATACCGCCGCGCGCCGCCCCAGGACGCTCACCGCAGCACCAGTGCCTCGAAAAATACATCGGCTGAAGCGCGCGGCAGCTCGCTCCCGTAGACCATGGCGTGGCAGACGGTCACCGTACTTTGGTCGACGCGTGCGAACCAGGCGGCTTCCAGGTGCATGGCGCCGCCACTGGGCAGGACGCCAGTCGCTTGGGTACGCACCGATTGGGGCAGGCCGAGCGCACCGTCCGGTTGAAACGGTTTGTCCTTCGCATTCTTGGCCTGCGCGGCCGCCAACACTGCGGCCCGCCAGTGCGCCAGCGCGGCTCCGGCGCTGGACGGCTGAGCCAGCGCGGCGCACGCCACGGCGAAGGTGTTTCCCCCAGCTTCGCAGCTTTGCATGGTGATTTCAACGGTCTGGCCCGCCAATTCCACATTGCGCTGCGCACGCTCGGGCTTGCAGGGCAGGCTCACTTCCAGCGCAAGTTCCGGCAGGGGCACCGTGCGCCATTCCAACGCTGGGCTGCAAGCCATCAGAAGCGCCAGCAACAGGCTTTGGGCGATGAAAATGGCGACACGCATGGCACGATTATGAGCACGCTGCAGGGCGCCATCGCGCATGGCGGGCACCTGAGGCAACCCGGGAACCATTGGGGCCAAGGGACGCTCTGATCACTTGAGAGCGATGCATGTCGCACAATCACTCTTTGTTTTGTTGTTGCGGGAACCGTTATGGGTACGAAAAAGGTGTGGGCCATGGCTGCCATTGCAGCGTTTGCTGCGTTGGGTGCATGGCTTTTCCTGGGCACTGGTCCTGCCCCCGCGCCGCAATCGACCTTCGTTTTGCTCGATGCCAGCACGCGTACTACAGCGGATTTGCGCGGCAAGGTAACGCTGGTGAATTTCTGGGCCACCAGCTGCACCACCTGTGTGGCCGAAATGCCTGAGTTGGTCGCTACGCACGAGAAATACCACGCACAAGGCTTTGACACGCTCGCCGTGGCGATGAGCTACGACCCGCCCAGCTACGTCGTGAATTTCGTGGAAACGCGCAAGCTCCCGTTTCAAGTAGCACTCGACAACACCGGCGCGATTGCCAAGGCCTGGGGCGATGTGCAGCTCACGCCCACCACTTATCTGGTCAACAAGCGCGGCGAGATCGTCAAAACCTATGTCGGTGCGCCGAAGTTTGATGAGCTGCACCGGCTGATCGAGTCGCTTCTGGCCGAAACCTGATCGCGGCTCAATTTCAGCCAAAAAGAGCTTCTGGCGCTTATTGCACAAGCGTCAGCAGCTCTTTTTTTCATAGCGATCACTTGTTTCGGTAGTTGTCGTGGCAGGCCTTGCAGCTTTTGGCGGTCTCGCCAAAGGCAGATTTGAGCTTGTCCAGGTCACCCGTTTGGGCTGCGGTCGCGAGCTTGACGGTCTCGGCGCCCATTTTGTCGGCATGCTCACGAAACTTCGCTTGCTCGGTCCAGATCTCGGGCTTGGCCTTGGTGTCTCGCCCCTTGTCGGTGCCGGGCCCAAAACCTGCCCAGGGCAATTTCGCCATGATGACAACGATATCGGCGTTCTCCTGGGCCACTTTGGCGTCGAACGGAATCTTGCCGTTGGCCATGGCGCCAATGCGACCGAAGTGCTGGCCCATGACGAATAAGGCGCTCTGGCGGTATTTGATCGCGTCTTCAGGTTTTTCAAACTGCGCTGCAGCCGGTGCGGCAAAGCTCAGCGTTGCAATAGACAGGGCCAGGGCGGCAAACGTTTTCATGGGCGTCCTTGGTGAAATGGAGTCAACGAGGGGACAAGTATCGCGTGCGCTGGGAGATCGGTAGATTCGCGCCACAATGCCAGAGTCTTTCACTCTTGCATTTGCGTGCCACGCCCCGCGCTACCCGCCCGGCGCAGCATGGGCGCAGCTCCTTCGCCATGGGACAAGCTGTTCGCATTTGGGATCTCCCCACCCGGCTCTTTCATTGGGCGTTGGCCGCGCTGGTCGTGGCAAGTATCGTGACCGCCAACGTCGGCGGCAATGCCATGGTATGGCATATGCGCAGCGGCTTGGCCATTCTTTCACTCTTGCTGTTTCGTCTGTTGTGGGGCCTGGTAGGCGGGCACTGGTCTCGCTTTCGCTCCTTCGTGGTTTCCCCAAGAATGGTCTGGCAATACGCACGTGGGCGGGTTGTCGATCCGGCCGGGCACAGCCCACTGGGGCACTGTCGGTGCTGGGACTGCTGATCGCGCTCGGCCTGCAGGCCAGCGCCGGTTTGTTCAGCGACGACGAGATCGCCTTTTCCGGGCCGTTCACCGCGCTGGTCTCATCACAGCATGTCGGGCAGGCCACCTGGTTTCACACCGAAGTCGGCAAGTGGATCGTCATTGGGCTGGTGCTGCTGCACGTTCTTGCGATCACTTATTACACCTTGGTGCGGCGCAAGAAGCTGGTGCGTCCCATGGTTCTGGGCGACAAGGTGCTGAACGGCGATGTCCCGCCTTCGCGCGACGATGGGCGCAGCAGGCTGTTGGCGTTGGCACTCTGGACAGTGTGTGCGAGCGGTGTTGCGGCAACAGTGAAGTGGTTGGCTTGAAGGGGCTTCGCCGCTTGTTTTACACTGCATTCCCCATTGTTTAGAGGCCCTTAGGCTTGTGCAGACCCCTTCTGTGATCGTTCCCAACCCTGTCGGCCCAGAGGCACTGGTCATCGTCCGCGCGCTGTTTGAGGAATATGCTGCCAGCCTCACTGTCGATCTGTGTTTCCAGAATTTTCGCGAAGAGCTTGATGAACTGCCTGGCGAGTACGCGCCCCCAAGAGGCGCCCTGCTGCTGGCACTCGTCGATGGCGTGCCGGCCGGTTGCTGCGCGCTGCGTCCCATAGACAGCACGGACTATCCCAATGCGTCTGAGATGAAGCGCCTGTTCGTGCGCAAAGCCTTTCGCGGCTTTGGCCTGGGGCGCCAATTGAGCGAGGGCATTCTTGATGCCGCGCGCCAGGCTGGCTACACCAGCGTGCTGCTCGATACGCTGGACGAAATGGAATCGGCGCGCGCACTCTACAACGAACTCGGTTTCGTAGAGATTCCACCTTATTACCACAACCCGATTGCGGGCGCGCACTACCTCAAGGCAGACATTCTGTAGCTCAAAAAAAACGGCCCAACAACGTGGGCCGTCTTGCGCTGCGCCGAAAGGCGCAGGATGTCTGCAGTATCAGACCAAAGCGGCCTTTGTCACCAGCTTGGTGGCAACCCAGTTCTTGGTCTTGGACAGCGGACGGCTTTCGGTGATTTCAATCACGTCGCCGGTCTTGTACTCGTTGTTTTCATCGTGCGCGTGGTACTTGCTCGACTTGCCGACGATCTTGCCGTACAGCTCGTGCTTCACACGGCGCTCGATCAGCACCGTCACGGTTTTTTCACGCTTGTCGCTGACCACCTTGCCAACCAAGGTGCGCTTGAGGGATTTTTTAGCTTCCGTCATGTGTGCTCCTTACTTGGCGGCTTGCTTTTGGGCAAGGATGGTTTTGGCGCGGGCAATGTCACGGCGCGTGGTGCGCAGCGTGCCGGTATTGCCCAGTTGTTGCGTGGCTTTTTGCATGCGCAGTCCGAAATGGGCCTTTTGCAGGGCCTTGATTTCGTCCTTGAGGCCGGCGACGTCTTTTTGGCGGAGTTCAGCAGTATTCATATCAGTTTCTCCTGAATTCACTGGCCCACCATGCGTGCCACAAATGTGGTGCGCAGGGGAAGCTTGGCAGCCGCCAGGCGAAAGGCTTCGCGGGCGAGTTCTTCGGGCACGCCGATAATCTCGAACACAATCTTGCCGGGCTGGATTTCGGCGACGTAGAACTCGGGGTTGCCCTTGCCGTTACCCATACGCACTTCTGCAGGTTTGGCGGAAATAGGCTTGTCCGGGAACACACGGATCCAGATGCGGCCACCACGCTTGACGTGGCGGGAGATGGCGCGGCGAGCAGCCTCGATCTGGCGGGCCGTCAGACGGCCGCGATCGGTGCACTTGAGACCGAAATCACCGAACGCGACCGAGTTACCCCGGGTTGCGATGCCAGTGTTGCGGCCCTTCTGCTCCTTGCGGTATTTGCGGCGAGCGGGTTGCAGCATGTTTTATTCTCCTTTTCCGTCCGCTGCTGTAGCGGGCGCGTCAACTTTGCGAACGCGCTTAACGGGGGTTGGTTCGGCGCCACCGGCGCCAGCGGGCTTGTCGCTGCCATCGGCAGGCGCCACGTTGGTAGCGGCTGGGCGGCGCGGCGCGCCACGGCCTGGACCCGCACCTGGACCGCGATCGCCACCAGGGCGGCCATCACGGCGCGGGCCACGGGGACGGCGCTCGTCGTCGGGACGCGGGGTCTCGACGGCGGGCAGGTCGCCCCGACCCAGCGTATCGCCCTTGTAGACCCAGACCTTGACGCCGATGACGCCGTAGGTGGTCTTGGCTTCCGAGGTGCCATAGTCGATATCGGCGCGCAGCGTGTGAAGTGGCACGCGACCTTCGCGGTACCACTCGCAGCGGGCGATTTCAATACCATTGAGGCGACCCGACGACATGATCTTGATGCCCAGGGCACCCAGACGCATGGCGTTTTGCATGGCGCGCTTCATGGCGCGGCGGAACATGATGCGCTTCTCGAGCTGCTGGGTGATCGAGTCGGCAATCAGCTTGGCATCGATTTCGGGCTTGCGCACTTCTTCGATGTTCACTGCGACCGGCACGCCCAAACGCGTAGCGAGTTCGCGCTTGAGGTTCTCGATGTCCTCGCCCTTCTTGCCGATCACCACGCCCGGGCGCGCCGAGTAAATGGTGATGCGGGCGTTCTTGGCGGGGCGCTCGATCAGGATGCGCGAGACGGCGGCGTTCTTCAGCTTGGCCTTGAGGTACTCACGCACCTTGATGTCTTCGGCCAGCATGCCGGCGAAATCGCGGTTGCTTGCGTACCAACGGCTTGACCAGTTGCGGGTAACCGCAAGACGGAAGCCGGTAGGATGGATTTTTTGTCCCATAGTCTTTCCAGGCCTTTAGTTGCCAACCGTCACGTACACATGGCACGTGGGCTTGCTGATGCGGTTGCCGCGGCCTTTGGCGCGCGCGGTGAAACGCTTGAGCGTGGTGCCTTGCTCGACATAGATGGTTTTCACCTTCAACTCGTCGATGTCGGCGCCGTCGTTGTGCTCAGCGTTGGCGATGGCGGACTCCAGAACCTTGCGAACGATTCCCGCAGCTTTTTTCTGCGTGAAGTTCAGGATGTTCAGGGCCTGATCCACCTTTTTGCCACGGATCAAGTCCGCGACCAGACGGCCTTTGTCGACCGACAGACGGACGCCCCGAAGGACTGCACGTGTTTCAGACATGGTCGTTCCTTATTTCTTGACTTTTTTGTCAGCGGGGTGACCTTTGAAGGTGCGCGTCAGGGCGAATTCGCCCAGCTTGTGGCCCACCATCTGGTCGGTGATATAGACCGGCACGTGCTGCTTGCCGTTGTGCACAGCAATCGTCAGGCCGATGAAGTCGGGAAGAACCATGGAGCGGCGCGACCAGGTCTTGACGGGCTTCTTGTCCTTGGTGGCAATGGCTTTTTCAACCTTGGCCAACAAATGGTGGTCAACGAACGGACCTTTTTTGAGAGAGCGAGTCATTGGCTATCCCTTATTTTTTGCGACGCGAAACAATCATGTTCTGCGTGCGCTTGTTGTTGCGGGTGCGATAACCCTTGGTCAGGTTGCCCCACGGATCGACCGCATGGCGGCCTTCGCCGGTGCGGCCTTCACCACCACCGTGCGGGTGATCGACCGGGTTCATGGCAACGCCACGCACCGTCGGACGAATACCCATCCAGCGCTTGACACCGGCCTTGCCCAGTTGGCGCAGGCTGTGCTCTTCGTTGGCCACTTCACCAATGGTTGCGCGGCATTCAATGCTGATGCGGCGCACTTCACCCGAGCGCATGCGCACCTGGGCGTACATGGATTCGCGTGCCAGCAGCGTTGCCGAAGCGCCGGCCGAACGGGCGATCTGCGCACCAGCACCGGGCTTGAGCTCGATGCAGTGGATCGTGGAGCCCACGGGGATGTTGCGGATTGGCAATGTATTGCCAGCGCGGATCGGCGCCTCGGATCCGGACATCAGCGTACTGCCAACTTCCAGACCGCGCGGGGCGATGATGTAGCGGCGCTCGCCGTCGGCGTAGCACACCAGAGCGATGTGGGCCGTGCGGTTCGGGTCGTATTCAATGCGCTCAACTTTGGCAGCGATACCGTCTTTGTTGCGCTTGAAATCCACCAGGCGATAGTGGTGCTTGTGACCCCCGCCCTTGTGGCGCGTCGTGATGTGACCGTTGTTGTTGCGGCCGGCCTTCTGGAACTGGGGCTCCAGCAGGGGCGCATAGCCATCACCCTTGTACAGGTGATCGCGCGTGACCTTCACCACGGCACGTTGGCCGGGCGAGGTGGGTTTCATCTTGATGACAGCCATGATTTACGCGGCCTCCCCGGACAGGTTCAGCTCTTGACCTGGCTTGAGCGTCACATAGGCCTTGCGCACGTTGTCGCGACGGCCCATGGTCTTGCCAAAACGCTTGGTCTTGCCTTTGGTGTTGAGTACCGAGACACCCTTGACTTCCACCTTGAACATCAGTTCTACAGCGGCCTTGATCTCGTGCTTGGTGGCGCTCTGCAGCACCTTGAACGTCACAGCATTGGACTTCTCAGCAACCATGGTGGCCTTTTCGGACACGATGGGAGCCACGAGAACTTGCATCAGACGGCCTTCGTCAAACTTGAGCGTGCTCATGCGAACATCTCCTTGAGTTGGTCGATTGCGGCCTTGGTGACGATGACCTTCTTGTAGTGCACCAGCGACACCGGATCGGCGTAACGGGGTTCCACCACGTACACGTTGACCAGATTGCGCGAGGCCAAGTACAGGTTTTCGTCGACTTCGTCGGCGATCACCATCACGGACTCCAGGTTCATGGCCTTGAACTTGTCGGCCAGCACCTTGGTCTTGGGCGAATCGAGCTTCATCGAATCAACCACGGCCAGGCGGCCTTCGCGCGCCAGTTGCGAGAAGATGGCCGCCATACCAGCGCGGTACATCTTCTTGTTGATTTTTTGCGTGAAGTTTTCGTCGGGCATGTTCGGAAAAATCCGACCACCTCCGCGCCACAGCGGCGAGGACGTCATACCGGCGCGGGCGCGACCCGTACCCTTTTGCTTGAAAGGCTTCTTGGTCGAGTGGCGAACCTGCTCACGGTCCTTCTGGGCACGGGTGCCCTGGCGGCCATTGGCGCGGTAAGCGACCACGATCTGGTGCACCAGATCTTCGTTGTATGCGCGACCAAACACGGTCTCGGGGACGTCGAGCTTCGCTGAGCCCTGGCCTTGATCATTGAGGAGTTCGAGCTGCATCAGTTCGCTCCTTTGGCAGCGGTGGCCTTGATGGCGGGACGCACCGTGACGAACCCACCTTTGGAGCCCGGAACAGCGCCCTTGATCAAGAGCAGTTGGCGTGCTTCGTCGATACGAACCACGTCGAGATTTTGGGTGGTGACGGTTTCGTCGCCCATGTGGCCGGTCATGCGCTTGCCTGGAAACACGCGGCCCGGGTCTTGCGCCATACCAATGGAGCCGGGCACGTTGTGCGAACGGCTGTTACCGTGCGACGCGCGCTGCGAGCTCATGTTGTGGCGCTTGATGGTGCCGGCAAAGCCTTTACCAATCGAAGTACCTTGCACGTCGACCTTCTGACCGACGGTGAACAGGTCGGCCACAGGAACCGTGCTGCCTGCGGCATACTTGCCGGCGACGTCAGCGGTAACGCGGAATTCCTGGATGATTTCGCCAGCTTCAACACCCGCCTTGGCAAGGTGCCCCGCAGCGGGCTTGGTGACGCGGGAGGCCCGGCGCGCACCGAACGTGACTTGCAAGGCCACGTAGCCATCGTTCTCTTGGGTTTTGACCTGGGTGACGCGGTTGTTGGATACGTCGACCACCGTGACGGGAACTGCGTCCCCTTCATCGGTGAACAAGCGCATCATGCCAACCTTGCGGCCCAGCAACCCGAGGGAGTTGCTCAGACTCATTTGTTTCTCCAAAACTCTCACCGCCGCGACTGCAATTGGCCCCGGCGTTGCGCATGAACGCGCATGAAAGACGGTTGATAAAACTCCACCCCTGAAAATACACTGCGCGCATAAAAAGCGCGCAAAAAAGGCGAAGCCACAAAGTATAACGCGAACTCACCCTTAAGGCAAGTTCGCGTATTTTGTGCAAGCCCCCGTGGTGCGGGGCCGACAGCGCAGTCTTACTGCAGCTTGATTTCGACGTCCACGCCTGCGGGCAGATCGAGTTTCATCAGCGCGTCCACCGTCTTGTCGGTGGGGTCGACGATGTCCATCAGACGCTGGTGCGTGCGGATTTCGAGCTGGTCGCGGCTGGTTTTGTTGACGTGCGGCGAGCGCAGGATGTCAAAACGCTTCATGCGCGTCGGCAGGGGCACAGGACCCTTGACGATGGCGCCTGTGCGCTTGGCGGTGTCGACAATTTCGGCTGCGGACTGGTCGATCAATTTGTAATCGAACGCCTTGAGGCGGATGCGAATTTTTTGCTTGGACATGGCAAGTTCCTGTGTGCGCTTAAAACTTAAGCAATGATCTTGGCCACGACACCCGCGCCCACGGTACGACCACCTTCGCGGATAGCAAAGCGCAGGCCTTCTTCCATGGCGATGGGGTTGATCAGCTTGACCGTGATCGACACGTTGTCGCCAGGCATGACCATTTCCTTGTCGGCGGGCAGCTCAATCGCACCCGTCACGTCCGTCGTGCGGAAGTAGAACTGGGGACGGTAGTTGTTGAAGAACGGCGTGTGACGGCCTCCTTCGTCCTTGGACAAAACGTAGACTTCGGCGGTGAAGTGCGTGTGCGGCTTGATGGAGCCGGGCTTGCACAGCACCTGGCCGCGCTCGACGTCTTCGCGCTTGGTGCCGCGCAAGAGCAGACCGACGTTGTCGCCAGCTTGACCCTGGTCGAGCAACTTGCGGAACATTTCCACGCCGGTGCAGGTGGTCTTGACGGTGTCCTTGATACCGACGATTTCGATTTCTTCGCCGACCTTGACGATGCCGCGCTCGATACGACCGGTCACCACGGTGCCGCGCCCCGAGATGGAGAACACGTCTTCCACAGGCATCAGGAAGGCGCCGTCGACCGCACGCTCGGGCGTGGGGATGTAGGTGTCCAGGGCTTCGGCCAGCTTCATGATGGCTTCTTCACCCAGCGCTCCCTTGTCGCCTTCGAGGGCGAGTTTGGCGGAGCCGCGAATGATGGGGGTGTCATCGCCCGGGAAGTCGTATTTGTCGAGGAGTTCGCGCACTTCCATTTCGACGAGTTCGAGCAGTTCCTCGTCGTCCACCATGTCGCACTTGTTCAGGAACACGATGATGTAGGGAACGCCCACCTGGCGGGCGAGCAGGATGTGCTCGCGGGTCTGGGGCATGGGGCCGTCAGCGGCGGAGCAGACAAGAATAGCGCCGTCCATCTGCGCAGCGCCGGTGATCATGTTCTTCACATAGTCAGCGTGGCCGGGGCAATCGACGTGGGCGTAGTGGCGGCCAGCCGTTTCGTACTCGACGTGCGAGGTGTTAATGGTGATGCCGCGCGCCTTTTCTTCAGGCGCGTTGTCGATCTGCGAGTAGTCCTTGGCTTCACCGCCGAATTTCTGCGACAGCACGGTGGCAATCGCCGCCGTCAGCGTCGTCTTGCCGTGGTCCACGTGACCAATGGTGCCCACGTTGACGTGCGGCTTGGTACGTTCGAATTTTCCTTTTGCCATTTTCAATTCTCCAAAGAGCAATGCCTGTGTGTGGGTTTAACGTCTGCACCCGGTTGCTTGATCGCCCCGCACAGGACAACGGGACGGCACCGAATCGCAGATTGCAAAAACTATTTGCTATCCAATCGATAGCTGCTAGCGCTTTCTAAATAAGCGCTAGAGGCCATTTTGGCCATGAATTCATCTGGCCAGGGGGAGCCGAACAGCAGCGCTGATTGGACTCCTACCCAGCCAGAGGGGACAGCGCAGCAGAGCTGGTCTGTCCCCAAGGACTTATTTGGTCCTTGCCGCCATGATGGCTTCAGACACGTTGCGCGGAGCTTCCGAGTAGTGCTTGAATTCCATCGTATAGGTCGCGCGGCCTTGCGTGGCCGAACGCAGCGTGGTGGAGTAGCCAAACATTTCCGACAGCGGCACTTCCGCCTTGATCGCCTTGCCACCACCGACCATGTCGTCCATGCCCTGGACCATGCCGCGGCGGCTGGACAAGTCGCCCATCACGTTGCCGGCGTAGTCTTCAGGTGTCTCGACTTCCACGGCCATCATCGGCTCGAGGATGACGGGATTGGCCTTGCGGCAGCCTTCCTTGAAGCCAAAAATGGCAGCCATCTTGAACGCCAGTTCGTTCGAGTCCACATCGTGGTACGAACCGAAGTGCAGAGTGACTTTCACGTCCACCACCGGGTAGCCCGCCAACACGCCTTGCGTGACGGCTTCGTTGATGCCCTTCTCGACGGCAGGAATGTATTCGCGTGGCACCACGCCGCCCTTGATGGCGTCGACGAACTCGATGCCCTTGCCTGGCTCGTTCGGCTCGATCTTGAGCACCACGTGACCGTACTGGCCCTTGCCGCCCGACTGACGCACGAATTTGCCTTCGGCATCTTCGATGGTCTTGCGGATGGTTTCGCGGTACGCCACCTGGGGCTTGCCGACGTTGGCTTCCACACCAAATTCGCGCTTCATGCGGTCGACCAGAATTTCCAGATGCAACTCGCCCATGCCGGAAATGATGGTCTGGCCCGATTCTTCGTCGGTGCGGACACGGAACGAAGGGTCTTCTGCAGCAAGGCGCTGCAGGGCAATACCCATTTTTTCCTGGTCTGCCTTGGTCTTGGGCTCCACTGCTTGTGAGATCACAGGCTCGGGGAACACCATCCGCTCCAAAATGATCGGGGAACCGACGTCACTCAAAGTTTCACCGGTAGTGACGTCCTTGAGGCCCACGCATGCGGCGATATCACCAGCGCGGATTTCATCGACCTCCTGGCGCTCATTGGCATGCATCTGCACGATCCGGCCAATGCGCTCCTTCTTTCCCTTGACGGAGTTGTAGACGGTATCGCCCTTGCTCAACACACCCGAATACACGCGCACAAACGTGAGCTGGCCGACGAAGGGGTCGGTCATCAACTTGAACGCCAATGCAGAGAACTTCTCATTGTCATCCGCCTTGCGGGTGATCGGGTTCTCGTCTTCGTCGGTGCCCTTGACATCAGGGATGTCGGTAGGCGCCGGCAAAAAGTCCAGCACGGCGTCCAGCATGCGCTGCACACCCTTGTTCTTGAACGCAGTGCCGCACAACATAGGCTGGATTTCGCAGGCGATGGTGCGCGCGCGGATACCGGCGATGATTTCCTCTTCCGAGAGCGAACCCTCTTCCAGGTACTTGTTCATCAACTCTTCGTTCGCTTCCGCAGCCGACTCGACCATCTTGTCGTGCCACTCCTTGCAGACATCGGCCAATTCGGCAGGAATCTCGCGGTACTCGAACTTCATGCCTTGCGAGGCCTCGTCCCAGTAAATGGCCTTCATCTTGATGAGGTCGACCACGCCTTCAAATTTGTCTTCCGCACCAATGGGCACCACGATCGGCACCGGGCTGGCCTTCAGGCGCAGCTTCATGCCTTCGACGACCTTGAAGAAGTTGGCTCCGGTCCGGTCCATCTTGTTCACGAAGGCAAGACGCGGCACGTGGTGCTTGTTGGCCTGGCGCCAGACCGTCTCCGACTGCGGCTGCACGCCACCGACGGCGCAATACACCATGACCGCACCGTCGAGCACGCGCATGGAGCGCTCAACTTCAATCGTGAAGTCCACGTGACCAGGGGTGTCGATGATGTTGATACGGTGCTCGGGACGGGACAGATCCATGCCCTTCCAGAAACAGGTCACTGCAGACGAGGTAATCGTGATGCCGCGCTCCTGCTCCTGCTCCATCCAGTCGGTGGTGGCAGCACCGTCGTGCACTTCGCCCAGCTTATGGGTCACGCCAGTGTAGAAAAGAATACGCTCAGACGTGGTGGTTTTGCCAGCGTCGATGTGGGCCGAGATACCGATGTTGCGGTAACGGGCAATGGGGGTCTTGCGAGCCATGATTTTCTTTCGTTAACGGCTGAAAGCCCGCCCGCTCACCATAGAGCGGCTCGGGCTTCCAACAATCGCAATATGAGGACGAAACTTAGAAGCGGAAGTGGCTGAACGCCTTGTTCGCTTCGGCCATGCGGTGCACTTCATCACGGCGCTTCATGGCGCCGCCACGACCTTCCGTGGCTTCCAGCAACTCGTTGGCCAGGCGCTGCGCCATGGACTTCTCACCGCGCTTGCGAGCAGCTTCCTTGATCCAGCGCATCGACAGCGCCAGGCGGCGCACGGGACGCACTTCAACTGGCACCTGGTAGTTCGCGCCACCGACGCGACGCGACTTCACTTCAACCATCGGCTTGACGTTGTTGATGGCAACAACGAAGGCTTCCAGCGGGTCTTTGTCAGGGTGCTTCTTCTCGATGAGGTCCAGCGCGCCGTAAATGATGCGCTCGGCCACAGCTTTTTTGCCGCCTTCCATGATCACGTTCATGAATTTCGACAGCTCTACATTGCCGAATTTTGGATCCGGCAGGATTTCACGTTTGGGGACTTCGCGACGACGTGGCATTTTTCACCTCAAAATTTGCTTCAGTTGGCGCCTTTTCAGACACCGCGAGAGCCATAAAAACTCTCACTTACTCGACCCGCGCAAAAGATTTGCGTTTGGGGTCACTCCGTTTGCGCAGCCCGCCAAGGCATGGCAAACACCGATATATCAAACAGGAACCGGGCTTACTTGGCCTTGGGCTTCTTGGCGCCGTACTTGGAGCGCGACTGCTTGCGGTCTTTCACGCCTTGCAAGTCGAGCGACCCGCGCACGATGTGGTAACGCACACCAGGCAAGTCCTTGACACGGCCACCGCGCACCAGCACAACGCTGTGCTCTTGCAGGTTGTGGCCTTCACCGCCGATGTAGGAAATGACTTCGAAACCGTTCGTCAGACGAACTTTGGCAACTTTGCGCAGAGCAGAGTTAGGCTTCTTGGGAGTGGTGGTGTACACACGGGTGCAGACACCACGGCGCTGCGGCGAGTTTTCCATCGCCGGGCTTTTGGACTTGGTCTTTTCGACCTCGCGCCCGTGACGCACGAGCTGGTTAATGGTTGGCATGAATACTGACGTCCCTAAACGTGAAATCTAGCGTGAACTAGCGTGAAAAGCGAAAACGTGTTTCCCTTCGGAAATTCCGAAAAGCCTTCAAATGTAGCAGCAAAGTCTCCAATGGGCAAGCTGACCCAGGGTTCAAGACGAGGCTACTTCCCCCAACACTGGCACGCCCCAGGCCAGCGGCCGCCGTGCAAGGGCCGCCCCGCCACACTGGCGGCGCGTCCCCTTCCCGGCAAAGCCAAGAGAAGGGGCCGAGGGCCGCGGCTCCAAGCCTGCCTGCGCAGGCTTGGACGACTCCGAAGAGCTGCCGCCTCTGGCGGCTGTTCGAAGCGACGCAGCCGCGCAGGGGTTACATCTTTTACTTGATCCACAAACGCATGGCGTCCCAGGCGCGGCCAAAGATGCCTGCCTGCGGCACGTCTTCCAAAGCCACCAGCTGCACTTCTCGCACCGTCTGGTCGCCCACCATCACCTTGAGTTTGCCCACGTCCTGGCCCTTGGTGAAGGGCGCCACCAGCGGATCCTGACGCACCACCTGGGTGCTCACTTTGCCGGCGCTACCGGCGGCGACCGTGATGACGATCGCGTCGGCACTGCCGATCTTGAGGCTGTTCTGCGTGCCCTTCCAGACGGCCGGCGTGTCCACGGCCTGGCCTGCATCGAATAGCTTGACGGCGTCAAACGCCGTGTAGCCCCAGTTCAGAAGCTTCTGGCTTTCGTTGGCACGCGCGTTCTCGCTCGCGGCACCCAGCACGATGGAGATCAGGCGCCGGCTGCCGACATTGGGAAACTCCCGCTTGGCGGTAGAGACCAGGCAATAGCCGGCCGCTGCCGTGTGACCGGTTTTCATGCCGTCAACCGAAGGGTCACGGTACAGCAGCAGGTTGCGGTTGTTGCTGTTGGATGCGGGCGTGCCGGGGTAGCGGTACTGCTTGGTCGAGTAGTAGTGCATGTACTCGGGAAAATCGTGCTGCAGTCGCGCGGTGATCACCGCCAAATCGCGCGCCGTCGTCGTGTGGCCCGGCTCCGTCAGTCCCTCGGGGTTCTTGTACGCCGAGCCCTTGAGGCCCATCGCCCCCGCCTGATCGTTCATCATCTTGACGAACTGCTCGGCCGTGCCACCCACGCCTTCGGCCAATGCCATGGTGGCGTCGTTGCCCGACTGGATGATCATCCCGCTGAGCAAATCGTCGACCGACACCTGCATCTTGGGGTCGATGAACATGCGTGAGCCGGGCATCTTCCAGGCGCGCTCGCTCACCGGCAGCTTTTGCTCCAGCGTAATTTTCTTCGCGCGCAACGCGTCAAACACCACGTAGGCCGCCATCAGCTTGGTCAGTGACGCCTGCTCCACCGGCGAGTCGATGTCCTTGGCCGCGAGAATCTGCCCCGAGGTGTAATCCATCAGCAGGTAGTTGCGCGCCGCAATCTCGGGCGGCTGGGGCACCTGGGCCACGGCGCCGCTGGTGGCAACGAGGGCAAGTGCGGGAACGATGAGGGAGCGAAGGGCGCGAAGAATTCGGTTCATGTATCGGTATGGGTGGATCGGTAGAGGAGGAGAAAATGCGAAAAGGCAGTGCGCCACCGCGCATGGCGGCGTGCCAGCGAGAAAAGGCTTAGCCCGTGGTCTGCAGATGGCGGACCACCAAGCGCTTGAGCAGCGTCAATTGTCCGTGAAAGAAATGGCCCACTCCGGGGATCACGGTTACAGGAAGTGACTGCGGCCGCGCCCAGTCAAGCACGCTGGCCAGCGGCACGGTATCGTCGCTCTCGCCATGGAGCACCAGCGTGCGAGCATGCGCCTCGGACGGAACCGGCGCCACAGCGAAGCGGCTGGCAGCGGTGCCCACCAGTACGGCGTGCGAGACCTCGCGCTCGCCCCATAACTGCGCCAGCGCGTTGCTGGTGACAAAGGCGCCAAAAGAAAACCCGGCCAATGCAATCGGCCCTTCGGGCGCTGCCTGGCGCACCAGTGCCAGCAGGTCGTCCAATTCGCCACGGCCTTCGTCGTACACGCCGGCGCTGGTACCCACGCCACGGAAATTGAACCGCAGCGCCGTGAAACCACTTTGTGCAAAGGCGCGCGCCAACGTTTGCACCACCTTGTTGTTCATGGTCCCGCCGAACAGCGGGTGCGGATGGGCGATGACCGCGACGCCGCGCGGCTCGGCGGCCACATCGCGCAGGGCTTCAATGGCTCCCGCCGCACCGTCGAAGTAGAGGGACTCGGTCTGTGCGTTCAAGGTACTATTCTATTCATAGCTGCATGCGCTTATTCAATAAGCGCTAGAGCCTAATTTGACTACTATTTTTGGTATGTGCGAGGCGTGCGTCCATGCAATGGAGTACCGGCTAGCGCCCAAGTTCCGGCGGCGTGAGCAAACGCTCGACGACCACGCCGCGCACCAGGTGCGAATCGACAATTTCGTCGATGTCGGCCAGGTCCACGTAGCTGTACCACACGCCCTCGGGATACACCACCGCCACGGGCCCTGCAGCGCACCGGTCGAGGCAGCCTGACTTGTTGACCCGGACCTTGCCCGGCCCTGCCAACCCCGCCGCCTTGACGCGCGACTTGCAGTGATCAAACGCCGCCTGCGCACCATGCTGCGCGCAGCAGGCCTGGCCATTGGTTCGCTCGTTCAGGCAGAAAAAGATATGGCGCGCAAAGTAGCCGGGCGCGGCGGCGGTGGGTTCGCTCATGCAGACATTTTAGAAGCCGCTCGATCCCCAGCGAGACTTCACCCCCGTTCCGGCAGGGCTCGGCGCGAGGCGCGCTGCAGCACATAGATCAGCGTCACGTATGGCCACAGCCAGCCCAGCCACTGGCCGAGCCCATAGAACCGGATGAAGCGCCCCTGCTCCCAATCGATCAGCGTCTGCGCAAAATAGGCGCTCGTCGGGGCGTCGTTGAGCAGCGCCAGGTGCATGCTTTGCACCACCAGCAGCAGCACGGCGCAGGCACGTTGGCGCAGCCCGATCACCAAGGAGCCCAACAGCAAGCCGAGCACCAGACCGGCCTGCGCCGGACGGCTCAGCCAGGCCCAGGCATGCGACGGCCCCCAACTAAGCGCTGCCGAGAGCGCGGTCGCGCCCACCCCGATGGCTGCTGCCGAAAACAGCAGCACCGCACGGCGCCAAGGTTGGCGCGTGATGCTGAAAGCGAGAAGACAGGGCACCAGCAGACCCAGCCCGACACAGACCATTTCTGCCGCAGGCGAGAGCGCCTCCAGCTGCGCCTCGCGCACCGGCAGCCAATCGAAAAAAGGCGTTCCATCAAACAGATCGGCCAGCATGGCCTCCAGGCGCTCCAGCACCTGCCCCAAGCCAAACGGTTCGGCTGCGGGAAACAGCAAAGCCCAAGGCCACAAGGCCAGCAGCACCAGCGCCCCGCGCGCGTCGCGCGCAAACCAGCGTGATCGAAAGCGGCTCCAGCGCTCCAGGGCGCCCAGGCGCTCCAGCAATCCTGCAATCAGCCCACCAAGCAAGGCTCCAGCGGCGTTGAGCAGCAAGTCAAGATTGGAAGGAACGCGCTTGGGCAGGTAAATCTGCAGAAACTCCATCAGCAGCGACAGCGCCGTGCCGGCCAGCAGCGCCAGCGGCACGGCCGATCGGGGCCAACCACTGCGCATGAGCGCCAGCGCCAGCAGGAAACCCAAGGGCAGGTAGCCAAGGATATTGATGCCGACGTCAAAACCGGTCCAATAATGCGGCGGCAGGGGACCGGTGAGGAACACCCAGGGAGCAATGCCCTGCGCACGCCAACCTTCAAAAGGGAACAGGCTGGCAAAGACGATCAGCGCGGCGTAGATCAGCGCAAAGGGCCAGGCGGTGGTCTTTTCCATGCGCCGCAGCGGCCGCTGGCCGGACCTTAAAAGGGCTTGACCACCACCAGCACAACAATGGCCAGCAGCAGCAGCACAGGGATTTCATTGAACCAGCGGTACCAGCGGTGGCTGCGCGTGCTCTGCTCAGCGCCCAACTTGCGCAGCAACACCCCGCAGGCGTGGTGGTAGCCCAGCACCAGCAGCACCAAGGCCAGTTTGGCATGCAGCCAGCCATTGCCCGGACCTTTGCCAATCCCGTAGCCCAGCCACAGCCAAAAACCCAAGCCAACGGCCGGCACCGCCAGCAGCGTGGTAAAGCGCATCAGCTTTCTCGCCATCAACATCAGGCGCTCGCGCTCGGCCACGGAACCGGGCGGCACCATGGCCAGATTGACAAAAATGCGAGGCAAATAAAACAGCCCCGCGAACCAGCTGGTGACGAAGACGATGTGAAGAGATTTGACCCAAAGCATGGCGCCAGTTTAGGCCGGCCGGTGCGTGTTTCGAGACTGGGGCACAATTTTCCAATGCATCTCTCCAGCCCAACCCCTTTTCCCGCCGCGCGGCCACGGCGCCTGCGCCGCGACGCCTTCACCCGCAATCTCGTGCGCGAGCACCGGCTAAGCGCCCACGACCTGATCTATCCGGTGTTTGTGCACGAAGGCACAAACCTGCGCCAGGCCGTGCCCTCCATGCCTGGCGTGGACCGCCTCAGCCTGGACCTGCTGCTGCCGGTGGCCGAAGACTGCGCCCGGCTCGGTATCCCGGTGATGGCGCTGTTCCCCTCGATTGACGCGGCGCTCAAGACGCCGGACGGCAAGGAGGCGCTCAACCCCGATGGCCTGATCCCGCGCGTGGTGCGGGCACTGAAAAAAGAATTCCCCGACCTGGGCGTGATGACCGACGTGGCGCTCGACCCCTACACCAGCCACGGCCAGGACGGCCTGCTGGACGACACCGGCTACATTCTCAACGACGTGACGGTGGAAGTCCTGACCGGGCAGGCGCTCACCCACGCCGAGGCAGGCGTGGACATCGTCGCGCCCAGCGACATGATGGACGGCAGAATTGGAGCGATTCGAGCGGCGCTCGAATCGAGCGGCGCCATCCACACCCGCATCATGGCCTACAGCGCCAAGTACGCCAGCGCCTTCTACGGCCCGTTTCGCGACGCGGTGGGCACGCGCGGAGCGCTCGGCAAGGCCGACAAAAATTGCTACCAGATGGACCCTGGCAATACCGACGAGGCGCTGCGCGAAGTGGCGCTCGACATCGCCGAAGGCGCCGACATGGTGATGGTCAAGCCTGGGATGCCCTACCTGGACGTGGTGCGCCGCGTGAAGGACGAGTTCAAGGTCCCCACCTTCGCCTATCAGGTGTCAGGTGAATACGCCATGCTCAAGGCGGCTGCGCAAAACGGCTGGCTGGACCACGACGCCGTGATGATGGAAAGCCTGCTGGCTTTCAAGCGCGCAGGGGCCGACGGCGTACTGACGTACTTTGCGCGGGACGCGGCGCGATTGCTACAAACTAAGTAGCTACCAGCGCTTATTAGATAAGCGCTAGAGGCTAATTTGATCACATTTTTTTCGCTTTCATAGCCAGCCCACCTTGCGAAAGCGCCGGTACAGCAGCAGCGCTGCGAAGACGATGGCACCCAGTGCAGCCGGGTAGCCGTAGCGCCACTTGAGCTCGGGCATGACTTCAAAGTTCATGCCCCAAATGCCCGCCATGGCCGTTGAGACGGCGAAGATCGCCGCCCAGGCCGCGAGGCGCTTGGTGGTCTCAGATTCTTCAATCGCCACCATCGACAGATTCACCTGGATGGCGGTGCCGATCGTGTCGCGGATGGTGTCGATGGAGCCGTTGATGCGCGCCAGGTGGTCGTGCACGTCGCGGAAATACTCCTGCGTGCTCACGAAGGCTGCTGGTACGCGCCCACCGTGCAGTTTGCCCAGCATTTCCAGCAGCGGCGCCGCTGCGTGGCGCAGCACCGACGTGCTGTGCTTGAGGTCGTAGAGCCGCTCGATGTTGCCGCGCGCCGAGCCGGGCAGGAAGATTTTCTCTTCAATGCCTTCGAGCTCGGCCTCGAACAACTCGATGATCGGGAAATAGCGGTCGACCACCGCGTCCATCAGCGCGTAGAGCACAAAACCTGCGCCGCGCTCAAGCAGCAGGGGTTCGCGCTCGCAGCGCTCGCGCACGCCCAGAAACCCGCGCTCGCTGCGGCGGCGTGCCGAGAGCACGAAGTTCTTGCCGACAAACACCGCCACTTCGCCCACCAGCAACTCGTCGTCGTGGGGCTCCACCAAATGCATGACGACGAACACCATATCGCCGTACTCTTCAATTTTCGGGCGCTGGTGGCCTTTGAGCGCATCTTCCACGGCCAGCTCGTGCAGGCCGAATTCGCGCTGCATTTGCGCCAGTTCCTCGGCGCTGGGGTCCAGCAGCGCCACCCAGACAAAGGCGTCAGGGCGCGCCAGCCAATGGGCGATGTCGCCCGTGCCAATGTCGGCCAGCTTGTGGCCGTGTTCGTAGGCAACGCAGTTGAGGATCATGGGGCTGTTATCGGCAGACTCAGGCGGCGGCCAGCGCCGCTTCAATATCGCCGGCCAGGTTGGCCGGCGCCTCCTGGGGAGCGTAGCGGCGGATCACCTGGCCATCGCGGCCCACCAGAAACTTGGTGAAGTTCCACTTGATCGCCTTGCTCCCCAGCAAGCCCGGTGCCTCGGCGGCCAGCCAGCGGTACAGCGGGCTCGCGTCGGCACCGTTGACATCAATCTTGGCCATGACGGGGAAACTCACGCCGTAGTTGAGCTGGCAAAAACTGACGATCTCCTCGTTGCTGCCTGGGTCCTGGCTGCCAAACTGGTTGCAGGGAAAGCCCAGAACCACCAGGCCGCGCGCGCCGTACTCCTCGTGCAGCGCCTCCAGCCCGGCAAACTGCGGCGTGAAGCCGCAGGCGCTGGCCGTATTGACGATCAGCAGAACCTGGCCACGGTAGTTCGACAGCGGCACGCTGCGGCCGTCCGTCTGCAGGGCTTCGAAGTCGTAGAGGGTTTGGGGCATGGTGTGCTTTTTTGGAAATGGACGGCCATGGTAGCCGCGCTGGGCGCTATTTGCGCAGGCTGCGCCGGGGAAGCAAGGCCAGCAGAGCGGCCAGCACGATCAGCGCCCCACCGAGCAGCAGCCGCGGCGCCAGGTGCGCCGCATCGAGCAGTACGGAAGACACGCTGGCAAACAGCACCTCGCTCAGCATCACCAGCGCCGTCGTCCCGGCGGCCAGGCGCGCTGCGCCGTACTGCAAGCCCAGGTTGCCCGCCACAAAAGCCAGCGCCAGGGCCGCCGCCACCAGCAGCCAGCCGGCCTGCGGTGCGGGCGGGGCATTGGCCAGGCCCCAGGCGGTGGCGGCGAGCGCGCCTGCCGTTGCCATCACGAAGCCCCCGCAAAACATGGCCAGCATGCGGTCGCGCTCCGGCGTCTGGTTGAAGCGGCGCAGAAACACGTTGGTCAGCGCAAAGCAAAAGCCCCCCGCCACTGCCAGCAGGTCGATCCACGACAGGCCTCGGGTCAGGTGGGCCAGCGGCGCGCCCGGCGGCAGCACGACCAGCACCACGCCAGCAAAGGCCAGCAGCAGGCGCGCAAGCGCCAGCGGCGTCGGGCGCTCCTCGAGCAGCCACCAGGCGAGCAGCACCGACCACGCCGGCATCAGATAAAAAAGCAGCACCACCCGCACCACGTCGCCCAGTGTTACCGCCCAGTTGAAACAGATGTTGGTCAGCCCGGCTGCGACGGCCAGCAGCCACAGCTTCGGGTTGCGCAAAAAGCTCCGTACGCTGGCGGGCATGAGCAACGCGAGGCAAGCCAGCGCTGCCAGATAGACGAGCGCCGTAGCCCACAGCGGATGCAGGCCGGCCGCCTGCAAAGTGCGCAGGGGCCACCAGGAAACACCCCAGACGAAGGCATTGAACAACAGTGCCAATACCGGCAGAGTGGAAGACATAAATATTGATAAAAATGGCTTTTAGCGCTTATCAGGCAAGCGTTATAAGCTATGAAATTCATAGTGTTTCATGCTGTACGCGCAGGCACAGTAGCCACAGCAAGCACGGCAAGCGCCGCGAGTGTCAGTGGTGTGTATCCTGCCGCGCTATTCGCAACAGGTGCTCGACCTCTTCCGTATGGCGGCGGCAGTTGTAGCGGTGCCAGCGCTGGATCAGCCACATGGTGCCCGCCACCACCACGCCAAACACCGAGATCGCACCAAACACCGACAGGCCCAGCTTGAGCGAAAGGCTGTAAAACGCCCCCATGCCGAGAATGGCCGCCTGCTCGTTGAAGTTCTGCACCGCAATCGAGCGGCCAGACCCCATGAGGTTGTGGCCCCGGTGCTGCAGCAGCGCATTCATGGGCACGACCAAAAAACCGCCCAGTCCACCCAGCAAGATCAGGAAGGGAATCGCCACCCAGAGACTGCTGATGAACACCATCAAGATCAGCAGCAAGCCCATCGCAATACCCAGTGGGATCACCTTGGTAGCCATCTCCAGGCGCATCCGCATCGACGCCAACACGGCGCCAGCCGCCGTACCAATGGCCACGACGCCAGTCAGTGCCGACGCCTGCGTGGTGTCGTAGCCCAGCGCCACGGCGGCCCAGGCCAGGACGATGAATTTGAGGTTGCCGCCCGCACCCCAGAACAGCGTGGTGGTGGACAACGATATCTGGCCCAAGCGATCGCGCCACAGCCGCGCGTTGCAGGCCCAGAAGTCGGGCAGCAGCGTGAGCGCGCTGCCCAGCACGCTCGACTGCGGCGTGCGGCGCAGTGGCCGCATCTCGACGCCGGTGTGGGGAATGCGCAGGTTGAACCATGCAGCGATGGCGTACACCGCAATTAGAGCGGCAATGGCCGCTTCGGCTGGCGTCACCACCCCCGTGTCGATGATCGGAAAATCAAAACCGAGCAGCCAGGTCGAGAGTTTGCGACCCACCAATTGCCCGCCCAGCAGCACGCCCAGAATGATCGACGCGATGGTGAGCCCCTCGATCCAGCCATTGGCCTTGACCAATTGCGAGGCCGGCAGCAACTCGGTCAGGATGCCGTATTTGGCAGGCGAATAGGCTGCGGCGCCCAGGCCCACCACCGCATAGGCGATCAGCGGATGGGAGCCGAACAGCATCATGAAACAGCCGACAATCTTGATGGCATTGCTGATGAACATCACCCGCCCTTTGGGCAGAGCGTCGGCGAAAGCACCCACAAATGGCGCCAAAACCACGTAAAACAACGCAAACATCGGCACCAACGCGGCACGCTGCCATTCGGGCGAGCCTCCGGTGCGCAGCAGTTCGACGGCGGCGACGAAGAGTGCGTTGTCGGCCAGCGAGCTGAAAAACTGCGCCGACATGATGGTGTAAAAACCGCGCTTCATCGAATAGCTGAAAGGGTCATCTGAGAGTCGGATGACCAAATGGTGAACGGGTCGCCGGGCAAAGAAGCGGCGGTTATAGCACGCAGCCTTTTGTGATGAAGGCTCGGCCAGGAGCAGGAGCAGTGCCAAAATCCTCCTCTCTACCAGACCTGTGCGCCTGTCCACCATGCCCCGCCCCATTTGCGCCCACATCCACACCGCTGCCCTCGCCGCCAATTTGGAGCGCGCGCGCCGCTGTGCAGCCGACGCGAGGGTGTGGGCCGTCGTCAAAGCCAACGCCTACGGCCACGGCATCGAGCGCGTCTGGGGCGCCTTTCGCTCCGCTGATGGTTTTGCGTTGCTGGACCTGCAAGAGGCCGAGCGCGTGCGCGCACTGGGCTGGCGCGGCCCCATCCTGCTGCTCGAGGGCGTATTCGAAGCGCGCGACCTGGAACTGTGCTCGCGCCTCTCGCTCTGGCACACGGTCCACTGCGACGAGCAGATCGACATGCTGGCGGCGCACAAGACGCAGCAACCGCAACGCGTGTTCCTCAAACTCAACTCGGGAATGAATCGCCTGGGGTTTGCGCCCCCGCGCTACCGCAGTGCCTGGGCGCGGCTCAACGCGCTCACGCAGGTGGACGAAATCTCGCACATGACGCATTTCTCCGACGCCGACGGCCCGCGCGGCATTGCCCACCAGTGGCAGGCGTTTTGCACCGCCACGCGCGACCTGCCCGGCGAGCGCAGCGTCTGCAACAGCGCCGCCATCCTGCGCCACGCAGGCGATGCACAGGTGCGCGGCGACTGGGTGCGCGCTGGCATTGCGCTTTACGGAAGCGCACCGGATTTCCCCGAGCACAGCGCCGCCACCTGGGAGCTTGCCCCTACCATGACACTGTCCACCCAGCTGCTGGCGGTGCAGCAGCTGCAGGCGGGCGACAGTGTCGGCTACGGCTCGCGCTTTGTCGCCGAGGCCCCCATGCGCATTGGCGTCGCCGCTTGCGGCTACGCCGATGGCTACCCCCGCCACGCCGATACCGGCACTCCGGTGCTGGTGGGCGGCGTGCGCACCCGGCTCGTCGGCCGTGTCAGCATGGACATGGTCACGGTAGATCTGGAGCCCGTTTTCAGCGCTGGGGTGGAACCCGGCTTTGGCACCGAGGTGACGCTGTGGGGCCGGTCCGGCAGCGGAACCGTGCTGCCCATCGACGAGGTGGCGCAAGCGGCAGGCACCGTGGGCTACGAGCTGATGTGCGCACTGGCCCAGCGCGTGCCGGTGCTCACGGACTGAGCTACCGCCAGCAGCGTCGGGGCCGCGCAACAAATGCCGTCGGAGAGTGCCTGTTACAGGTGCTACGCAAGACTGCGTAAGGGAATTCGTTAAGCAATGTAACGAGCTGCGGGCTTACAGTTGCAAGCTCTTTGGTCATCCTCGCGCAGGAGACGCTCATGAATGCTTCCCCCTCCAACAACCGTTCCGTCGCGCGCCGCATCACCGGCCTGTCCATTGCCTTGGTGGCTCTGGTCCTGGTGCTCGTCGGCATTGCCATTTCCCTGCTGACCGAACGCAGCACACGCGCGCAAGTGGTCCAAAGCGTCGGCGACACGACGCAAAGCGTCGCCAATGCGCTGGCCGCAGCCGATGCCACCAACCGCGAGTTGGTGCAGCGCACCATGAAAGGCTTTCAGCGCTACTTCGACGCCAACATGACGCTGGATGAAGCCAGCGGCGAGTTGCGCAGCTATGGTGCTCTGGTCAACGACGACCACGGTTCGGTCGATCGCTTCGCCAACGAGACCGGTGGGGTGGCCCGGGTGTATGTGCGCAAGGCAGACGGCTACCAAAGCATTACCAGCTCCGTCAAGGACGCAAACGGCGCACGTGAGCCTGCCGAGATGCTGCCTGCCGGACCTGCTTTGACGGCCGTGCTGGCAGGCAAGCCTTGGGTCGGCCGCAGCATCGTGGCCGGCAAACCCTATATGGGCTACTACCTGCCGGTTCTGAACGCCGACAAGAAGGCCTTCGCCCTGCTCTTCATTGGCAATGACATCGGTGTGATGGAACAGATGCAGCAGAAGCAGGTAGCGCAAACCCATTTCTTTGAGCATGGCGCAGCCTATGTGATCGATCCACGCGGCAGTCTGGACCAGGCCGTGTTTCTGGCCCACCCCAGCGCCGCAGGCAAGAAGGTGCTTGACGCCTTTCCGCAAGCCAAGCCATTCTTCGAGGCGCTCGCAGCAGCACCGGACGGTTTTGTGCGCAGCGCCACCAGCGTGCTGGGCAACGAGGAACGCGATCCCTGGGCCTTGATGCGCAAGACGGAGGGCAGCGGCCTCTGGGTGGTGGCCGAAGTGCCCGACGCCGAGGCCATGGCCGGCCAGCGCCCGGTCCTCATCGCGGTGTGGGGCTTGATGGCGCTGGCGGTCGCCCTGCTGGCCGCCGGCTTGCTGATCATGCTGCGGCGCGGCGTTGCGCAGCCACTGCGCGAACTGACGGACGCCATCACACGGGTCTCTCAGGGCGATTTGACGCAAGCCTTCCAAACCACGCGGCGCGACGAAATCGGCACGCTGGTGCAAGAGGTCGAGCGCATGCGCCTGCGCTACCAGGCCATGCTGCAAGAAGTGCGCACGGCCGTCGACAGCATCACCAACGCCAGCATGGAAATTGCCACCGGCAACCAGGACCTGTCGACCCGCACCGAACAAGCTGCCAGCAGCCTGCAAACCACGGCGCAAAGCATGGAGCAACTCACCGCCACCGTGCGCCAGTCGGCCGACGCGGCGCGACAGGCAAACCAGCTCGCGGGCTCGGCGGGCGAAGTGGCCGCACGGGGCGGCCGGGCCGTGGGCGAGGTGGTCGCCACAATGGGAGAGATCAACCAGAGTTCACGCCGTATTTCCGACATCATTGGCGTGATCGATGGCATTGCCTTCCAGACCAATATCCTCGCATTGAACGCCGCAGTAGAAGCGGCACGCGCCGGGGAGCAAGGGCGCGGCTTTGCCGTTGTGGCCACCGAAGTGCGCAGCCTCGCGGGGCGCAGCGCCGACGCCGCCAAGGAAATCAAGGCGCTGATTGGCGCCTCGGTGGAAAAGGCAGAAGCCGGCGCCCGCCAGGTGCAAAACGCGGGCGCCACCATGGAGGAGATCGTCGGTTCGGTGCAACGCGTGGGCGACATCATTGGCGAAATCACGGCGGCGGCCTCCGAACAGTCGGACGGCATTGGCCAGGTCAACATCGCCGTCAGCCAGCTTGACCAGATGACGCAGCAAAACGCTGCGCTGGTCGAGCAATCCGCTGCGGCCGCGCAAAGCCTGCGCGACCAGGCCGAGCGCCTGGCGGGCGCCGTGCAGGTGTTCAAGCTGGCCGATACGCAGGCGAGCGGCCCGGCCTTGCAAGCTCCCGGCCGCCACCCTGTTTTGTCGGCACCAGACGCGCAAGAGGACGATGCCTCTCGGGCATGACCTGCATGACACGCTGGCCCGTTTGACCCCATACTGAAAGCCCGCCGCACAAAGCTTTTCACATGCAAGCCGACGTCTCCACCCTGATGGCCACCAACCTGCTGGCCTCATTGACGATGGCGGGCGTGATGGTGGTGGTGGGCTGGGGCATGCGGCGCGAGGGATTGCAGCTGTGGGCGGGCGCCCTGGCCGTGCATGCAGCCGGATACCTGCTGCTGGCCCTGCGCGGCCAGATCGACGAGTCGCTGTCGATTCTTGCGGGCAATGCCCTCCTCTCGCTGGCCCTGTCGCTGCTGCTCGCAGCGGTACTGCGCTTCTATGAAACATCTGCGCGCTGGGTGGTGTTGTTGGCACCGCCGGTCTTGCTGTTCGCCGCCCTGGCCATGCAATTGGACAACTACGGAGCGCGCGTAGCCATCAGCGGCGCCATGTACGCTGCGCAAGCCGCCGCCATTGTGATGGCCTTGTTTCTCCGGCGGGGCGAAACCGTAGGGCGCGGAGCGCGTCTGGTGATGGTGGGCATGGGCATTGAAGTCTGCATCATGGCGCTGCGCGCCGCAGGCGGCGCCATGAACACGCGGGCATCGGAACAGCTGCTGCAGGCCGGAGCCATTCAAACGGCTACGTTCCTGGGCACGTTTGTGATGCTTCTGGTGACCTCGCTTGGGTTCATCTTCATGACCAAAGAGCGTGCAGACGAAGCCAACCGCCTGCTCGCGGCGTTCGACGCTCTCACGGGCGTGGCCAACCGGCGCTCCATCATTGCCGCCCTGGACCGGGACGTGGGCCGCGCGATACGAACCCGAACGCCGCTGGCGCTGATGATGATCGATCTGGATCATTTCAAACGCGTCAATGACAACCATGGTCACCTGGCTGGCGACGCCGTGCTGCGCAGCCTGGTGGAAGTGCTGGGCCAGCGCATCCGTTCCCAGGACATCGTGGGCCGCTATGGCGGGGAAGAATTTCTCATCGTGCTGCCCGAGACTACCCTTCTTGGGGCACGGCGCCTCGCCGCCGAGCTTTGCAAAGCTGTGGCGGCGCACACATTTGTCTATGAGGGCCGGCAGATCGCGCTAACGGTCAGCATTGGTGTTTTCGGCGGTCTGCTGGAGCCTGGCGACAGCTGGGACGTATTGATCCATGCCGCCGACAGTGCGCTTTATGATGCCAAGCACGCAGGGCGCAACCGTGTCGAAGAAACCCCGATACTGCCGCGTGCGAGCCGGGACGGCACGCATCCAGAAACCTTTCCGGCGTCGCTGTCTTAGAAGCCAGGGAGCCAGCGCCTGGCAGCATCACCGCCCTGCCTGTGGTGCAATCGCAGCCTGACCATTGCCTCGATCTCTGACCAAGGAGTCCGAAATGAACGCGCGCATTGCACCCGCCCAGTTGCAGCCCGAAGTGGCCCTCGCACGTGTCAGCCAAGTCTGGGACGACCGCATCGTCCCACAGCTGACCGACTACATTCGCATCCCCGCGAAATCACCGATGTTTGCACCCGATTGGGAACAACAGGGCCTGCTCGACGCTGTGGTACGCAGCGCGGCCGATTGGGTACAGGCGCAGAAGCTAGAGGGTCTGAGCCTGGAGGTGGTGCGTCTGCCGGGCCGCACACCCGTGCTGTTTTTCGAGATCGCAGCCACGCAGGCTGCGTCCAGCCAGACGGTGCTGATGTACGGCCACCTGGACAAACAACCCGAGTTTTCAGGCTGGCGCGCCGACCTCGGCCCCTGGACGCCCAAATACGAGGACGGCAAGCTCTATGGGCGGGGCGGCGCCGACGACGGCTACGCGGTGTATGCCAGCATCGCTGCGGTGCAGGAACTCAAACGCCAGGGCGTGGCGCACCCGCGCATCGTTGGCCTGATCGAGACCAGCGAAGAAAGCGGCTCGCGCGACCTGCTGCCCACCATCGATGCCCTGAAAACCCGGCTGGGCGACATCGCCCTGGTGGTGTGCCTGGATTCGGGCGCCGGAAACTACGACCAGCTCTGGCTCACCACCAGCCTGCGCGGCATGGTCGCCGGCACGCTCAAGGTCGAAATCCTCACCGAAGGCGTGCACTCGGGCGACGCTTCGGGCCTGGTGCCCTCGTCGTTTCGCATCATGCGCCAGGTGCTCGACCGGCTCGAAGACAGCGCCACCGGGCGGCTGCTGCCGGCGAGCTTCCACTGCGAAGTACCCGCAGAGCGGCTGGCGCAGGCGCGCGCCACGGCGGCCATTCTGGGCCAGGAGATCACGCAGCGCTTCCCCTGGGCGCACTACGACTGCGGCGGCAGCACCGCCTTTGCCCTGCCAACCACGCAAGACCCGGTGCAGGCCCTGCTCAAGCGCACCTGGGAGCCCACGCTGAGCGTGACCGGCGCCGAAGGCTTCCCTGCCCTGCAGGACGCCGGCAACGTGCTGCGCCCCTACACTGCCTTCAAACTCAGCCTGCGCCTGCCGCCGCTGGTGGACGCAGCGCAGTGCGTGCAGGAAATGAAAGCCCTGCTGGAAGACAACGCTCCCTACCAGGCCAGAGTCACCTGGCAGAGCGCCAGCGGCGCCAACGGCTGGAACGCCCCGGCCACCGCGCCCTGGTTTGAGGATGCGCTCAACGCCGCCAGCCAGGCGCACTTTGGCGCCTCCTGCGGCCACATCGGCCAGGGCGGCACGATTCCGCTGATGGGCATGCTGAGCAAGGGCTTTCCCAAGGCGCAAATGATGGTCTGCGGCGTGCTTGGTCCCAAAAGCAACGCCCACGGTCCCAACGAATTCCTGCACGTCCCCTACGCCAAGAAGCTCACCGCAGCCGTGGCGCAGGTGATTGCCAGCATGCCGTGAAAAGGGGCACCCTCCTGAGGCGCCGAAGGCGCCTTCCCCCCGCTCTCGCCGCGCTGCGCGCTGCGGGCAGGGTGACGCCACCGGTGCGGCGGGGCGGCGCGGCCAGCTCAGGCCCTTGCACGGTGGCTGCTGGCCTAGGCTGCGGCGATGTCATGCAGCGCAGGTCTAGCGAGGGCGCAATAAAATACAAACATCATTTTCGCCTCTAGCGCTTATTTACACAGCGCATGCAGCTCTAATTTTAATAGCGATACTATGCGCATCCTGCTGGCCGAAGACGAGCCGGCACTGGCCAACTGGCTGGTGCAGGCATTGCTGCAATCGGGCTTTCAGGTCGATTGGATCAACGACGGGCGTCTGGTGGCCAGCAGCCTGAAAGCCACGCGCTACGACGCCCTGGTGCTGGACCTGGGCCTGCCGGGGCGCGACGGACACGACGTGCTGGATGGCCTGCGCGACGGCGGGCACGATTTGCCCGTGTTGATACTGACCGCACGCGACTCGCTCATTGAGCGCGTGCATACGCTGCGCGCCGGAGCGGACGATTTTCTGGCCAAGCCCTTTGAACTGGCGGAACTGGAAGTGCGCTTGCTGGCGCTGATCCGCCGTGCCCGGGGCTCAGGGCACGCGCGTTTTGCCTGCGGGCCGCTGGTCTACGAACCCGTAGGCCAGCAATTGCTGCTCAACCACCAGCCCTTGAAACTGCGCCCGCGCGAGCACGCTCTGCTGCGCGCCCTGGTGCAGCACAGCGGCGAACCCATGTCCAAGCGCGACCTGATGGAGCGCATCTTTGCCGACGAAGCAGAGGTGCAGCCCGAGGCGGTGGAAGTCATCGTGCACCGATTGCGCAAGCACCTGGAGGGCAGCGGTGTGCAGATCACCACGCTGCGTGGTCTGGGTTATGTGCTGGAGGCCGCAACGACGCCCGCCCGAACCAGCGTGCCCGATTCGTCCGGCCTTTGAGCATGCCCCGCTGGTCCCACTGGAGCCTGCGCCGCAGCTTGCTGGCGGTGCTGGTCCCCGGTCTGCTGGCCGTGACCGGCCTGGACATCGCGGTGAGCTGGCGCAACACCCTGGCCGCCGCCAACGCCGCTTTTGACCGCTCGCTGCTGGGCGCCATCAAGGCGATGGACGCCAACATTTCCACGGCCAGCGGCGGCTTGTCGGTGGAACTGCCCTACCGCATGCTCGAATTCTTTGAGCTCACCGCCAGCGGCCAGGTTTTCTACCGCGTCGCCAGCGGCGACAACCTGGTGGAAATTGGCAACGACGGGCTGCCGCCACCACCCCAACCGCTGGTGGACGGACAGCCACAGTTTCACGACGGCAGCTACTTTGGCACGCCCATTCGCGTCGGCTCCTACGCACGCGAACTCGATCGCGCGCTTTCCCAGGGCTCGCAGTCCAAGCGCGTGATGATCCAGGTGGCCGAAACCCTGGAAAGCCGCCAGGATTTCACACGCCGGCTGGTGCTGGAGACGGTGGCACGCGATTTCCTGTTCCTGCTTGCGGCTTTGGGTCTGGTGGTGCTGGTGGTTCAGTTCGCCCTGCGTCCCCTGCAGCGCTTGCAGAGCGAGGTGGCCGCGCGCAGAGTGGACGACCTCACCCCCGTCAGCGCAGAGGATGTCCCTGCGGATGTGCGGCCGCTGGTCGACGCGCTCAATCAGCATGCCAGCCGCTACCGCGATGCCCTGGAAGCACAGCGGCGTTTTGTCGACGATGCCTCGCACCAGTTGCGCACGCCCCTGACCACGCTGGCGACCCAGGTCGGGTTTGCGCTGCGCGAGCAGGACGGGAGCAAAAGAGGCCAGGCGCTACTGGCCATCAAGCAGCAGGTGGACGACGCCATTCGGCAGACCAACCAGATGCTGGCCCTGGCGCGCGCCGATGCCGCAGCGCTTCGCCTCGCTCCGCTGGACATGCACGCGCTGGCTGAACGGGTCACTCGCAGCCTGTGGCCATTGGCACGCTCGCGCGCCATCGACCTGGGGTTTGAGCCCCTTCCAGGTCCGCCCAGCCGCGTCAACGCCAACGCCAACGAGGCCCAGATTGCCGAAGCGCTGTCCAACCTGGTTCACAACGCCCTGGTGCATGTGCCGGCAGGCGGCCATGTGACCGTGCAAGCAGGCTGCGAAGGCAGTGCGGCGGTACTGCGCGTAGTGGACGATGGCCCCGGCATGTCGGCAGCCGACCGAGCGCGGGCTGGTGAGCGCTTCATGCGCGTTGTGCGCGTGCAGCGCCCGGCTGAACCCAGCGCCTTGCTCACCAATTCGACTTCGCCTGCCGCCTCCCAGGGCAGTGGGCTGGGTCTGGCCATCGCCAAGGCCATCGTCCAGCGCCACGGCGGCACGCTGGAGCTCGCCGATGCCAACGGGCATGCCAGCCAACCGGGTCTGGTTGCCACCTTGCGCTGGCCTGCGCGCGCGCCAGCCTGAACCCGCTCGGCGCGCCCTCAGTACAAACCCTGGGTTTTCAGCCGCTGCAATGAAAGCCTGGCGAAAGCCGGCTTTTCCTACATTGGCCTGCGTGGTGCAGAGCAAACCCGGCACGCGGGAATGCGCACCCTGGCAACCCAACACAAGGAGACAGATCATGCGGTTCCCTTCGAAAGCACTCGC
Organism: Simplicispira suum; assembly: GCF_003008595.1. Lineage (GTDB taxonomy): Bacteria > Pseudomonadota > Gammaproteobacteria > Burkholderiales > Burkholderiaceae_C > Simplicispira > Simplicispira suum. The sequence continues at coordinate 1,304,457 of NZ_CP027669.1, forward strand.
AACCCTGGCCGTCGCAGTCCTGACCGTGACTGCGGCCCAGGCCGGCCCGCTCGACAAAACCGAGTGCATTGCACCCGCCAAACCCGGCGGCGGCTTTGACCTGACCTGCAAGCTCGCACAAAGCGCGCTGCTGAACGGCAAGTACATCAGCGACCCGATGCGCGTGAGCTACATGCCGGGCGGCATTGGCGCGGTGGCGTACAACGCCATCGTCGCGCAGCGCCCTGATGAGAACAACACCATCGTCGCTTTCTCGGGCGGCTCGCTGCTCAACCTGGCGCAGGGCAAGTTCGGCCGCTACAACGAGAACGACGTGCGCTGGCTGGCCGCCATCGGCACCGACTACGGCGCCGTCGTCGTGGCCGAAAGCTCGCCGCTCAAAACCATTGCGGACCTGGTCGCCGCCATCAAGGCCGACCCCGGCAAGGTGGTCTTCGGTGCGGGGGGCAGCGTCGGTAGCCAGGACTGGATGAAGGCCGCCCTGACCGCACGCGCCGCCGGGCTGGACCCCAAGAGCATGCGCTTCGTCGCGTTTGAAGGCGGTGGCGAAGCCATCACCGCGCTGCAAGGCGGCCACGTGCAGGTGTATTCGGGCGACGCGTCCGAGGCCGAAGAGCAAATGAAGGCGGGTGCCAAGATTCGCGTGCTCGCGGTGCTGGCCGACAAGCGCCTGGAAGGCACCATGGCCAACACGCCCACCATGAAAGAGCTGGGCTACGACGTGCAGTGGCCCATCATCCGCGGCTTCTACATGGGCCCCAAGGTGAGCGACGCCGACTACAAGGTCTGGCAGAGCACGTTTGCAAAGATGATGGCCACGCCGGAGTACGACAAGCTGCGCTCCGAGCGCAGCCTGTTCAAGTTCGCGCTGACCGGCAAGGAGCTCGACGCCTTCATTGCCGAACGCATGACCACCTACCGCGCTCTGGCAAAAGACTTCGGTCTGAAGGTTGCGCAGTAAAAGCGCCCTGCGCTGGCAGATGCCAACCGCATCTGCCAGCGTCCAAAATTTCAAGCTATTTTGGCATCTAGCGCTTATTACATAAGCGCTGGCAGCTATTTTATTGAGAGCAAATCATGGCAGATCGCATTCTTGGCACGGTGTGCCTGCTGCTGGGCGCGGCCATGGCCTGGGCCTCACGCAGCTACGCGGCCGAAATCTCTTACGAGCCCGTGGGGCCGCGCGCTTTTCCCCTGCTGCTGGCGGCCATTTTTGCACTGATTGGCGCCTGGTTGCTGGTCACGGGCAGACGCCGCGTGGCCAAGCCGGCTGCGGCTCCGA